>NZ_JASGEK010000044.1:0-8404 GCF_047606445.1 Aeromicrobium sp.
CCGGCGGCGGGGCGGGAGCCGGGGGAGGCGGCGCGGGCGCTCCGGGAGGCGGGGCGGGTGGCCCCGCCGGTCCCGGCGGTGGTGGCGGGCTGAACGGCGCGTCGGTCATGGGTCTCGCCGCCGGTCAGAGACCGAGGGCTTTGGCCTTCGCGGCGTCGTAGTCGGCTTGGGTGATGAGTCCGGCGTCGAGCATCTGCTTGGCCTTGGTCAGCATCGCCATCGGGTCCTCGGCGGCCGGGGGCGCCGGGGCGGGGGTCGCCGGCGGGGCCGGAGCCGCAGTGGTCGGCGGCGGGGGAGCGGACTGGGCGCCGACGCCCGGGACGGGCTGCTGCAGTCCGCCGATCCCGACGCCGCCGGCGGCCATGCCCATGCCGATCAGCCCGCCCGCGCCCGCGTTCTCGCCGGCCGCCTCGAAGCCGGCCGCGACCGACGCCTGCAGGTTCGAGTTGCCCCGGGCGCCGGAGAGCGCGTCGGCGCGCTGGACGTTGCGCAGCAGCTCACGGGTGTTCTCGTCGTACTCGATGGAGACGATCGCGGTGGAGATGATCTGCAGACCGCGGGCCGAGCTCCAGTGGTAGTTCTGCTCGACGGCCGCCGACAGGCTCTGCGCGAAGCCGACGGAGTCCTGCTGGATCTTGGTGATCCGGTTCCCCTTGCTGGGGTCGTTGGTGTACATCGAGAAGGCGGGGGCCAGCGAGCCGACGACCTCGTTGAACAGCTGCGCGGCGGCGTCGTTGTCGAGGTCGGTGAAGTCGAAGACCGTGCCCGGCTCGAGGTAGGAGGCCGGGACGTAGCCCTTGACGAACAGGATCGGGTCGATGATCTTGAGCGTGTAGGTGCCACGGGTGACCGCGCCGACCTGGGCGTTCATGTACGCGTCGTCCCAGTAGATCTCCGACTGCGTGCCGAAGCGGTTGTTGGGCAGCTCCTTGAGCGAGACGAAGTAGGCGCGCTGCTGGGCGGCGGGCCGTCCGCCGAACTTGAAGCGCTCCCACGAGGTCTTGACGAGCGGGCTGACGATGCCGTCGCCGGCGAAGATCGACTCGGGGTCCTGGGCGTCGGAGTTCCACTCGTAGGCGCCGGCCTCGGCGGCGAAGCCGGTGATCGCGCCGTCCTGCATGAGGATCAGGCCGTAGCCCTCGGGGACCATGATCTTGCTGCCGTTGGTGATGACGCCGTCGGAGGCCTTGGTGTTGGAACCGCGTCCGGCGTTCGTGCCCTGCGGCACGGCCGCGAAGAGGGCGGCGGTGGGGGCCAGCCCGTTCGGGACGGTGAAGAAGTCTTTCCACTGGTCGGCCATCGAGCCGCCGATGGCTCCGACTGCGGCCTTGATGAGTCCCATGCTTCCTCCGAGTGTCCCGAGTAGGTCTGAGGACACAGTAGGGGAGGAGACGGACGCACGCACGCGAAAGACGCCATGGATATGTCAGGGATTTCCGATCGTCACCGAATGGTCACCCGAACTCGACGCTCTCGCCGCGTCGCAGCCGTTCCAGGCCGCTCGGATCGGACTGTCGGAGGTGGTTGATCGCACGTCGACGGCAGCGCAGTATCTGCCAGACGCCGACGGCCCAGAAGGGGTATTGGGCGGCCATCGCGACCTTGAAGTCGGCCAGCCGGTACGTCGCCGCCGGACCGTCCGCGCGCAGGTCGAGGATCCAGCCGACCGCGCCCATCAGGAGCAGCGCGGCGAGGAACCCGCCGATGTTGATGACGCCGTTGGCCCGTCCGATGGCCGCGGACGGCATGAAAGTGCGGGCGACGTCGAAGCCGATCATCGACGCCGGACCGCCGGTCGCGGTGACGAGCGCGAGCAGGACCAGCAGCGACAGCGGGGCGCGTCCGGGCCACAGCAGCACGACGGTCCACGTCGCGGCGATGGCGGACACGACGACCACGGCCAGCCAGGAGCGTTGGAAGGGGAAGCGCGTGGTCAGGCGGGCGAGCGCGAGTCCGGAGACCACGACCCAGCCGGTCATCGCCATGAGGATCGTGCTGGCGACGGCGGGGGAGAGGCCTTGCCCGGCGACGAGGAACGGATAGCCCCACAGCATCGCGAAGGTGTGCATCGACAGCTGCGCGGTGAAGTGGATCCACAGGCCGAGCCGTACGCCGGGATGGGACCAGACGCCGCGCATCGAGCCGAGCAGGACCGCCAGTCTCGGCGGCGCGGCGCGGTCCTCGTCGGGGGAGTCTCTGACGGCCAGGAGCACGGCGATCAGCAGGAAGACGCCGAGCGCCGAGGCCGCGCCGAAAGCACGGGTCCAGCCGAGGTGGTGCAGCGCGAAGGCGAGCGGGCCGGCGGCCGCGACGGCTCCGAGCTGGCCGAGTTGCCCGGTCAGCTGCGTGAGGAAGGGCGCTTGAGAGCCGCGGAACCACGCCACGACGAGCCGCAGGACGCTGGTGAACACGACGGCGTCGCCCGCGCCGATCAGCGCCCGGGCGGCGAGCGCGGCCGGGTAGGAGTCGGCGAGGGCGAAGGCGAACTGTCCGGCGGTCATCAGCACGGCGCCGCTCACGAGCATGGCGCGTGGGCCGAACCGGTCGATCATGATGCCGTTCGGCACCTGGAGCCCGGCGTAGACGAACAGTTGCAGGACCGTGAAGGCGGCGAGCTCGGAGGCGGTGATGTGGAAGCGTTCGGCCGCGAGCAGCCCGGCGACGCCGAGCGAGCTGCGATGGAAGACGGCGAGCACGTAGACCGCGACGGCGACGAGCCAGATCACCCAGGCGCGTCTCGTGTGAGCGCTGTCGATCTGTTGTGCCACCCGTCCACGATCTCAAGGCCGGGTCGGGGCGGCACAATGAGGCCATGAGTGCCTACTGGATCGCCCTGTACCGCCAGATCGACGACCCGGAGAAAGTGGCGGCCTACGCCCGGCTGGCCGCTCCCGCCATCGCCGAGGCCGGCGGCGAGTTCCTGGTGCGCGGCCTGCCGTCGGCCTGCTACGAGGCGGGCCAGATGGAGCGCTCGGTGGTGATCCGGTTCGCGTCGGTGGAGTCCGCCGAGGCCGCCCACGCCAGCCCCGCCTACCAAGCGGCGTTGGAGGCTTTGGGCGACGGCGCCGTCCGTGACATGCGCGTCGTCGAGGGCGTCTGAGCCTCAGGCCTTTCGAGTCTCGCGCGTGGGCCGCGCATAGGCGTCGAACAGCCGCAGCATCTCCTCGCGGCTCTGCTGGCTGTCCTCCCGCGTTTCCCGACGGTTCTGCTCCATCTTGGCTAGAGCGTCCTGGTGGTCGCCACGGGCCTCTTGCCGGTTGCGTTCGACGATGGCGAGGATCTCCTGCTGACCTGTCTGGGCTTCTTCGCGGTGCTTCTCGACGGTGGCGCGAATCTGCGAGGTCTCGCCCGCGAGTTTGGTCAGGATCTCCCGCTTGTCCTCACGGGCCTCCTGCCGGATCTGCTGTGCGGTGGCCTCGTCGGACACGCGGTTCGTCTCCAGCGCCTGGACGAGGTGCTGGTGGGACTTGTCGATGAGGCGATGGAAGTAGGCGGCGAACCCGAACAGCGCCACGATGACGGGGACGACCGGCGCCCACGTCCCGAAACTCATGATGCTCACACTCTTAGTGTGCGTCGACGGAAAGCGATACGACCAGCAAAGTGGTCAGCTCGCCGCGACGCCAAGATGAGTTTCCCGCCTGTGGACAGTGTGACAGCGATGGACAGAAGGCTGTGGAAAAGTCTCACAGGCGCATCTGCGGGCAATGCAGATGGGAGGCGAAGTCCGACGACCTCGCCTCCCACTGGACACGGGGTGGACGACGGGACTTGATCCCCCGAGCTCTCCGCTCGTTCCTCGCTTCGAGCAGGGGGTACCCCCACCGCTTCGCGGGTTCCGCGTCCCGCCTCGCGTGAGAAACACAGATGGGAGGCGAAGTCTGGCGACCTCGCCTCCCACTGGACACGGGGTGGACGACGGGACTTGAACCCGCGACCACCGGCACCACAAGCCGGGGCTCTACCAACTGAGCTACGCCCACCATGTACGCCGACCCTCGGGGGCCAGCGCAGCCCGACGAGCATACCCCATGCCCGTCGAGGCGGCTCAGCGGGTCAGAGGGCTCCGGTGACCGATCCGGACACCTCCGCGGCGACAGCCCGCGCGGTCTCGGTGTCGACGCCCGGATCGGGGGTGAACACGGTGCGTCGGTAGTAGCGCAGCTCCTCGATGCTCTCGGCGATGTCGGCCAGCGCGCGGTGGTGGCCGGCCTTCTCCGGCGCGGCGAAATACGCCCGTGGGAACCAGTGGCGGGCCAGCTGCTTCACGCTCGACACGTCGACGATCCGGTAGTGCAGCCAGGCCTCGACCTCCGGCATGTCGCGCGCGAGGAACGCCCGGTCGGTGCCGACGGAGTTGCCCGCGAGCGGGGCCTTGCGCGGCTCGGGGACGAACCCTCGGATGTGGTCGAGCACCTGCTCGGTCGCGTCGGGCAGGGACAGCCCGCCGTCCAACTCCTCGATCAGGCCCGACTTCGTGTGCATCTCGCGGACGAAGTCGTTCATCTGGTCGAGTGCCGCCTGCGGGGGCTTGACGACCAGGTCGACGCCCTCGCCGACGACGTTGAGGTCGAAGTCGGTGACGAGCACCGCCACCTCGATCAGCGCGTCGGCCTCCAGGCTCAGGCCCGTCATCTCGCAGTCGATCCACACCAGCGTGTCGTTCACGGTCGTCCACCCTACGCTGCGGCGTCCCCGCCGCATGTCGCTCCGGGCCGGCATGGGCCGGACCGCTACGCTGACCCGCGTCGGACGACCGCCGGAATCCAGTGCCGGCCTTTCGCAGGAGAACTCGTGAGCAAAGACCGTCAGCAGCGCGCCGCCCGCGCCGAGCAGATGCGCAAGGAGCGCGAGAAGGCCGCCAAGCGCCAGCGCAACCTCATCACCGCCGCCATCGTCGTGATCGTCGTGGTGCTCGTCGGCCTGGCCGCCTACGGCATCCACTCCATGAACAAGAAGAACCAGCCTCAGGAGTGGTCCGTCGCCTACACCGTCGAGGACGCCGGCGGCGAGGCGACCGTCGGCTACGAGCCGGTCGTCGTGGAGATCTACGAGGATTTCCAGTGCCCGATGTGCGCTCAGCTGGAGACCGCCTACGGCGCCGACCTCAAACAGATGGTGGCCTCCGGCGACATCACCATCGAGTACCACCCCTTCTCCTTCCTCGACGACATGGGCGGCAGTCCCAACGACTACTCCAAGCGCGCCACGAACGCGGCCATCTGCGTCTACGAGGAGCACGGGGCGCAGGCGTACGTCGACTTCCACGACTACCTCTTCACCACGCAGCCGACCGAGGGCGAGCCAGGGCCGGAGAACGACGCCTTGGCCGAGGCCGCCGAGTCGATGGGCTTCACCGGCGTCGAGGACTGCGTCAAGGACGAGAAGTACTTCCAGCGCATCCGACGGGCCAAGGACGCGGGCTCGGAGCGTGGAGTCAGCGGCACCCCGACCACCTATATCGACGGCGAGCAGTTCGAGGCGACCGAGGGCGGCCCGACCTTGATCGCCGCGATCCAGGCCGCTGTCGCCGAGCGCAAGGGCGAACCGGCCCCGGAGACGAGCGCCCCGGCCACCAGCGCCCCCACGGCGACCACGCCTGCCTCCTGACGTAGACGTCGCAGGCCCCGCGGAACACCGTTCTGCGGGGCCTGCGACATCTCGCGCGCCTGGAGGGACTCGAACCCCCGACCTGAAGATTAGAAGGCTCCTGCTCTATCCAGCTGAGCTACAGGCGCTCGGCGTCCCAGCGTAGTGGTTGGGTTCGCCTACCATGCGACCTGTGACTCCTGCGACCGCTCAGCCCGTCGATCCGGGGGAGACGTCTGGTCGGCGGACGACGCGGCGGCTGCTGGTCGTCGGGGTCGGCCTGCTCGCCGTCGCGGGCGTCGTCATGGTCGGCTTCTTCGTCTGGCGCTCCGGCAGCCCTGAGGGAGCGGCGCTGGCCATCGCCTTGGCGCTGGTGTCGGTCCCGTTCGTCGGAGGGTTCTACGGGTGGGTCGACCGTGTCCACCCGCAGCCGGCCCGCTACGTCGCCGCCGCCTTCGTGTGGGGCGCCGTCGGAGCGGTGGCCATCGCGGTCGCGCTGAGCCTCGCCGCCGTCGGGCTGTTCGACGCCGACGAGCGCCAGGCGGCCACCTTCGTCGCCCCCGTGGTGGAGGAGTCCGCCAAGGGCGTCTTCCTGCTCGCCACCTTCCTGCGCGGCCGCCGGGTGGTCCGCGGCCTGCTCGACGGCCTCTTCTACGCCGGGATCGTCGGCCTGGGCTTCGCCTTCGTCGAGAACATCCTCTACTACACCGGCGGCTACATCGGCGACGACGAGACCGGGCTGAGCGGAGTGAGCGGCGCGACGACGATCTTCGTCATGCGGGGCGTGCTGAGCCCCTTCGCCCACCCGATGTTCTGCACGTCGCTGGGACTGGCCGTCGGCCTCGCGGTGATGACGAAGTCCTGGTGGGCCCGTCCGTTCGTCGTCCTGGGCGGATGGTGCGGCAGCGTGCTGCTCCACCTGCTCTGGAACGGCTCGGCCAGCTACGGCGGCGGCGTCGGCTTCGTTCTGATCTACCTCGTGCTCTCCGTCGTGTTCATCGCCTTCCTCGTGTTCGCGGTGTTCCTGCGCCATCGGCGGTTCGCGGCGATGCGCCGGTCGCTGTCGTACATGGCGCAGCGCGGCTGGATCCCGCCCGAGGAGATTCCGTGGGTGACTTACCACGGGTACCGGGTCCAAGCGCGCGAGGAGGCGCGGCGCCGGGCCGGGCGCGAGGCGGCCGAGCGGATGCGGCGCTACCAGCGGCTCGCCGCCGACCTCGCCTTCATCCACGACGAGGTCATGCTGCGGCGGCCGGTGTGGCGCGGCGTCGAGCGCACCGCCGCGCTGCGGGCCGAGATGGACGGACTCCGCGAGCAGGTGCTCTGGCCGGCGCCGATCGACGCGTTGTCGCAGGTCGCGCCGCCTACGCCGCCGTCGAGGCCGACGATGACGCCCGTGTGGCGTTGAGGCCGTCGCCTCCGCGCGCATCGGACCTTCGTCCACTAGGCTTTCGGCAGACCCTGCGGCGCACGCGACGTTGAGAGGAGCGGCCGGTGTCGGATCCAACAGCCCCCGGAGGGCTCCTCGGCGCGCTCGGCGCCCTGCTCGTCAGCGTGCGCGCTTCGGAGCTTCCGCTGGAGGCCGAGGGCGTCGGCGCGGCCCGCGAGCTGCGGGCCGCCATCGCCGACCAGCTCTCCGACTACGTCGTGCCGCGTCTGGTGCAGATCGACGCCCCGCTGCTCGTCGTGGTCGGCGGCTCCACCGGCGCGGGCAAGTCGACGCTGGTGAACTCCATCGTCGGCGAGGTCGTCACCGAGTCGGGCGTGCTGCGGCCCACCACGCGCTCGCCCGTGCTCGCGCACCATCCCGACGACGCGCACTGGTTCCAGCCCGACCGCATCCTGCCCGACCTGCCGCGCACCGACCGCCCCGGCAACGAGACCTACGGACTGCGGCTGCGCGCCAGCGAGCACGTCCCGCACGGGCTGGCCGTGCTCGACGCGCCCGACGTCGACTCCATCGACGAGGGCAACCGCAACCTCGCCGCGCAGTTGTTGGCCGCCGCCGACCTGTGGCTGTTCGTCACCTCCGCGGCCCGCTACGCCGACCAGATCCCGTGGGACTACCTGCGCCGCGCCGCCGAGCGCAGCACGTCTGTCGCCGTCGTGCTCGACCGCACCTCCCCGGCCGGCGTGGTCGAGGTGCGCGGCCATCTGGCCCGCAAGATGACCTCGCGAGGCCTGTCGGACTCGCCGCTGTTCACCGTCCCGGAGACCGTCGTCGGACCCGACGGACTGCTGCCCAAGGCCGCTGTGGAGCCGATCGTCGACTGGCTGCACGACCTCGCCGCCGACGACGAGACCCGGGCTCTGATCGTGCGCTCCACCCTCGACGGCGCGGTGCGGCACAACGTGCTGCGCAGCCACGACCTCGCCGACTCCTTCGACGGGCAGGTCGAGGCCGCCGAACAGCTGAGCCGGGCCGTGCGCGACAGCTTCAACGCCTCCGCCGAGGCGCTGGACGAGGCGATCGCCACCGGCGGCCTCATCACCGGCGACGTCGCGGTGCGCTGGCAGCACTTCGTCGGATCCAAGGAGATGCTCAAGGGCGAGGGCAAGGTCGGGCGCCTCCGCGAGCGCCTCGTCGACGGCGTGACCGGCAAGCGGTCCAAGGCCGACGACGTCGCCGTGTCGATCGAGCAGGCGTTGACGGTGTTGATCGTGGACCACGTCGACTCGGCCGCGGCCTCGGTCGTCTCGGCGTGGGGCGCGATCCCGGCCGGCGCCGCCATCGTCGCCGCCGCCTCCGGCCTCGACCGGGCGCCGCGCGACCTGCGCGCCCGCGCCGACCGGCTCGCCCGCGACTGGCAGGCCC
>NZ_JASGEK010000045.1:0-4512 GCF_047606445.1 Aeromicrobium sp.
TCGATGAACGCGACACCTTGACCAACACCTCACGCTGGGAGGCGGAGACCTTCAAGGGGGCTGCCGGAGAACGCATGCTCCATCCTACAACACAAACAGATACCTATTTGCGAGCCACACCACTAGCGCCTCGCTCGGTCGCGACGGACAGCGCTTGGCCAGTCAGCGACTGGTCGCAGGCCATGACCTCGGCGGGCGGTCCGGCGACGACGAGGCGCCCGCCGTCGCTGCCCGCGCCGGGGCCGATGTCGATGACGTGGTCGCAGCGCGCGACGACCCGCAGGTTGTGCTCGACCACGACGAGCGTGGCGCCGGCGTCGACCAGTTCGGCGAAGAGCGTGGTGATCCGGTCGACGTCGTTCGGGTGCAGGCCGGTCGTCGGCTCGTCGAGCACGATCCTCTCGGCGCTGAGGTCGCCCGCCTGGCTGAGGTGACGGGCTAGCAGGAGCCGCTGCCGCTCGCCGCCGGAGAAGGTGTCGAGCGACTGGCCGACGGCGATGTAGTCGAGGCCGACGCGCTCCAGCCAGTCCATGCGTCGCGCGATGTCGGGGTGGCCGTCGGAGAAGACCTCGCGCACCTGGGCCGGCGGCATGCGCAGCACGTCGGCGACGGACCGGCCGTCGAGGGTGGCGGCGAGGGTCGTCTCGTTGAACCGCTCGCCGCCGCACTCGTCGCAGGGGGTGGCGACGTCGTCGAGGAAGGCCAGCTCGGTGGTGATGTGGCCCTTGCCCTTGCAGGCCGGGCAGGCTCCGGCGGAGTTGAAG
Source organism: Aeromicrobium sp. (assembly GCF_047606445.1). GTDB lineage: Bacteria > Actinomycetota > Actinomycetes > Propionibacteriales > Nocardioidaceae > Aeromicrobium. The sequence continues at coordinate 765 of NZ_JASGEK010000045.1, forward strand.
CTGAACCACGACGGCGCGAGCCCGGTGGCCGCCGCGAAGGCCTCCCGCACCTCGTCGGCGACGCCGAGCACGCTGAGCGAGGTCGACCGGACGCCGCCGCGCAGGGGGTCCTGCCCGACGACGGCGAACCCGGGGTGCTGGCGCGGCAGCTCGACGGTCGCCAGCGAGCTCTTGCCCGACCCGGCCACGCCCGTCACCGCCGTCAGCACGCCGAGCGGCACCTCGACGTCGAAGCCGGTGAGGTTGTGCGCGGTGGCGTGCTCGACGCGCACCGTCCCCCGGGCCGCGCGGACGTCGGTCCGCACGACCAGCGGCCGCGCCAGCAGCCGTCCGGTCAGAGTGTCGCCGCCGCGCAACTCCTCCGGGGTGCCTTCGAAGCACACCCGTCCGCCCCGGGCGCCCGCGCCGGGCCCCATGTCGATCACATGGTCGGCGACCCCGATCACCTGCGGATGATGCTCGACCACCAGCACCGTGTTGCCCGCGTCGCGCAGCCGTAAGAGCAGCTGGTTGAGCCGGTGCACGTCGACCGGATGCAGACCCGTGGACGGCTCGTCGAAGACATAGGTGACGTCGGTGAGCGCGCTGCCGAGATGCCGGACGATCTTGACCCGCTGCGCCTCGCCGCCGGACAGCGTGCCGGACTGCCGGTCGAGCGAGAGGTAGCCGAGGCCCACCGACCGCAAGGCGTCGAGCGTGCGAGTGATCCCGTCGAGCGCGGGCGCGACCCGCGGGTCGTCCATCGCCGCGACGACCTCCCGCAGCCTCGCGACCGACAGGGCCGACCAGTCGACGATGGAGCGTCCGTCGATCAGGCTCGCCCGGGCCGCCTCGTTGACCCGCGCGCCGTGGCAGTCGGGGCATTCGCGCTCCGACAGCAGCCGGTCGAGCTCGGCGCGCACCGGCGGGGAGATCTTCGACGGCCGGTTCTTGATGTAGACGTCGCGCATGCGGGTGACGACCCCGTCGAAGCGGGCGGTCTTCGGGAAGCGCGGGTCGGGGTTCGGCAACTTCAGTTGGTCGGCGTAGAGGAAGGAGTCCATCTCCTCCGGCGTGTAGTCGCGCAGCGGCTTCGAACGGTCGAACAGGCCGCAGTAGGCGAAACGCTTCCACCGGTAGACGCCGGGCCGGAACTGGCTGAACCGCACCGGCCCCTCGTCGATGCTCTTGTCGAGGTCGATCAGCTCCTCGACGTCGATGTCGACGACCGTGCCGAGCCCCTCGCAGCGCGGGCACATGCCCGACGGGTCGTTGAAGGAGTAGGCCGGCGAGTACCCGGCCGACGGCTCGCCGATCCGCGAGAAGACGAGCCGCAGCAGCGGGGCGAGGTCGGAGGCGGTGGCGACCGTCGAGCGGGCGTTGCCGGTGAAGCGCCGCTGGTCGATGAGCGCGGTGAAGGTCAGCCCCGACATCGACGCGACGTCCGGCGCGGGCATCTGCGGCAGCCGGTTGCGCACGAACACCGGGTAGGAGTCGTTGACGAGCCGTTGCGCCTCGGCGGCGATGGTGTCGAGCACGAGCGACGACTTGCCCGACCCGGACACCCCGGTCACCACCGTCAGCGCCTGTTTCGGCGCCTCGACGGACACGTGGCGCAGGTTGTTCGTACAGGCGTCGACCACGCCGATGACGTCGTTCTCACGGGTGGCGACACGGCCTGTCATGGCGTCATCGTAGAAGGGTCAGTCGGCGAACTCCACGTCGAACGTCTGCGTGCCGAGGTCGGCGGGCTTGCTGTCGCCCATGTTCTTGACCGCTCCCGAGGCCGCGGCCGTCAAGGAGAACTCCCGCAGGTCGGCAGGGACCTCCAGCACCGCCTGGCCTTTCTCGCTCGGATCGACGACTGTCTCGACGGCCGCGCCATCGATCGCCGTCGGCGAGTTCTTCGGACAGGTGCTGGGTGAAGCGGACCGACTCGATCGTCGGGTCGTCGGAGACGCCTCCACCGACCGAGACCGTCGACCGGTCGAACAAGAGCGAGAGGGCGAGGTCCTGGGTCAGCTCGGTCAATCGACTGTCCTCATCGACCTCTCCTCGACCGTCGTCACCGAGCGAGGCCGTCAGCTCACGGCCGTCGACAGCCAGCACGAGTTCGGCGTCCTCGGTCGCGGAGATCAGAAAGGTGTCGCTGAGATCGTCGGTCTCCTCCGCGTCGATCACCGTGGTGCGCTGAACGGCAGCAGCCACGGGCACCGTCTCCGAAGCGGCCGACCGGCTCGACATGTCCCGCGTCGCGCTCTCACGCGTGCCCAACGGACACGCGGCGGTGTCCCCGGCTCTCGCCCTGCGGCCGGGGTACCCCAAGGCGCATAACGGCGGGGAAGAATTCACCCGACGTACGGGACCGGATCCCACTCAGCGCCGTTCGAGTCCTCCGGATTCCAGCACTCATCAACACCCAACGCTCCGGGTGGCCAACGGACGTCCCGCAGGTCCTGGCATTCGATCGGGATCTGCCCGCCGCTCGGCAATATCTCCCACGCACCCGAGGCATTGGACAAGAACCATTCTCCGCCGTCGTTAAAAAAAGAATAGTCGACGATTGCGTAGCCATCTGAGTAGTAGCCCTTGACCGACAGACTAATTTCTGCTGATTGACCTTCACTACCGTTACCGGCTGCATCTTCAAGACCTGCCTCAACCAATTCAATAACGAAATCCTTGAAGTCCTGAGAAGCACCCGTGATCTGCTCAGCGTCGTTCCGGTCGTAGACATCGACAGGCGGGTCGAAGAGGTACTCCTCTCCCTCCCGTTCGGGCAGGCAGAGGCAGAGGATGATCCGGGTGATCTCACCCGCCAACTCCCCCGCAGCCTTGGGCTTGTAGGCGATCTCATAACCCGTCCCGAGATCCGCGTCGACCTCGTACACCACCGTGTCCTCCTCCGTCGGCACCGACGGGCTGTCGGCCAGCCCGTACAAGGCCTCCGCCTCGGCGATGTCGTCGCCGATCCCCACACCATCGATCGTCCGCATATCCTCACTATCGGAGACCACCTGAGTGAGCACACCATCGGTGAACACCAGCGTGCAGTCCACATAGACCACCTCCACCGTCCCCGACGCGGCCACCTCGCCCAGTTCCTCGCCCGCCGCCTCCGCCGCCAACGTCGCCTCCACCACCGTCATCCCCGGCCTCACACCCCGATACCCCGACGGCTGCATCGTCGACGCCGCCCACTCCGGATCCAACACCGCCGGCAACCGCGCCTCCAACTGAGCCGGATTCGCCGCATCCAACGCCAACCCACCGGTCTTCTCCGCCACACAATCAAGCTGCTCCGTCGCGACCGCGTTCCCCGCCGTCTTGAACCCCACCGTGTGCACCGTGACCCCCTTCAAGGACTCGGCCACCTCGCACGGGTCCTCGCCCAGACCCTGAGCACCGCAATGATCCTCGCCGTCGGACACGATCACGATCGCCCGATCGCCCTCGTCCGGAAGCTCAGCGGCGGCCGTCCGCAACGCCTTGCCCATCGGCGTGAAACCACGCGGCTCCACCTCGCCGACCGTCGAGACGTAGTCGTCCTTGTCCAACGGACCAAGCTCGACCAGCGTCGACACGTCCTCACAACCCGCCTCCAACTCCCCGTCCGACGTGCCCGTCCCCGTCCCGTACACCACCAGACCCAGCTCATGGGACTCCGGCAACGCCTCCACCAACGACGTCACCGCCGCCCGAGCCGCCTCGAAACGCACACCCGGCGCGTCGTCGGCCAACATCGACGCCGACGCGTCCAACACGACCA
>NZ_JASGEK010000046.1:0-9357 GCF_047606445.1 Aeromicrobium sp.
CCTTTGCCTCGGTCGCGGTTTCTCATCCACCCTATGAGCGCTCATCGGGTGGATGAGACACCGGCACTCGGACGTTATCCACAGTCTTGCTGAGGTCCGTCGTCCCACTGTCCACAAGCCGCGAAACGCTGGTTGCGCCCGTGTGACGTGAGAACGAGCCTGGCCCCATGCGCCAGTTGACTCCCGTCCCCGACCATCTCGCCCATCGTGCCTTCCACCGACGTGAGGCCCTCGACGCGGGCCTGACCGACCGCATGCTCGAACACGCGCGATTCGTCCGTGTGCTGCCCTGCGTCTACCGGCTCGCGACCACCGAACTCGACCGACTCGGCTGGATTCACGCCGCGCGGCTCGCCCTGCCCGACGACGCCGCGCTGAGCCACATGAGCAGGCTCGCCGCGGCCGGGGTCGACGTCGGCGACGACCTCGTCCACTTCACCATCGGACGCGACCTCCACCTCGACCACGACGGTGTGATGCTGCATCGCACCGTCCGCATGCCGCCTCTCGACTCCGGCGGCGTGCGCCTGTCGGCCGCCTGGGTGCAGTCGCTCTCCCTCCTCCCGCCCATCCGCGCCATCGCCGCCGCCGACCGCCTTCTCGCCACCGAACAGTGCGACACCCGGTCGTTCGCGGAAGTCGCCGCGCGCGATCCGTGGCGTCCCGGGGCGGCCGAGGTCGAACGGGTGCTCCCCTGGCTCGACGGCGCGAGCGCGTCGATCCCGGAGAGCCAGAGTCGGGTGGTCGTCGTCGCGGCGGGTCTGGAGCCGCCCGAGGTCAACGCCCCGATCACCGACGGGCCCGACGCCGTGGCCGTCGGCGACCTCGTCTTCCGGAGGTGGCGGCTCGTCGCCGAGTACGAGGGCCGACAGCACGCCGAGGACGTCCGGCAGTTCGAGTGGGACATCGAGCGGTACCGACGGCTCCGCGAACTCGGGTGGAACTACGTCCAGATCACCGCGCGTCTGCTCGCCCGTCCTCGCGCGCTCGTGACCCGGATCTATCGCGCGCTGCTCAGGCAGGGCTACGACGGACCGGAGCCCGTTTTCGGAGCCGACTGGCACTGGCTCTTCCACACCCCGCTCCCCACCGACCCCCGAGAGCGGTGAGTTGTCCACCTTTCCGCTTTCGTCGGTGGCTCATCCACCCTATTCGGCCTCATAGGGTGGACCATTCACCAACGCCAGGGCAAAGGTGGACAACTCACCGCCTCAGGGAGTCGGTACGGGGTCAGGCGGGGAGGGTCAGGACCTGGGGGCCGTCGGGGGTGAGGGCGACGGTGTGCTCCCAGTGGGCGGCGCGGCTGCCGTCGACGGTGACCGCGGTCCACTCGTCGTCGAGGATGCGCGTGTGGGGCGAGCCGCGGCTGACCATCGGCTCGACGGCGATCACCAGACCCGGCTTCAGACGCAGGCCCTTGCCCCTCTGACCCTCGTTCGGGACGTCGGGGTCCTGGTGCATGGCCGTGCCGATGCCGTGGCCCGTGAAGCCCTGCACGATGCCGTAGTCGCCGGCCGCGCGGACCACCGACTCGATCGCGTGCCCGACGTCGCCCAGCCGCGCGCCCACCTGGGCGGCCTCGATCCCGGCCCACAGCGCCGCCTCGGTCACCCGCGACAGCTCCGCGTCGGCCGGGTCGACCTCGCCGACCTCGACCGTCACCGCCGCGTCGCCGTGCCATCCGTCGACCACCGCGCCCGCGTCGACCGACAGCAGGTCGCCCTCGCGCAGCTCCCGCGACCCGGGGATCGTGTGCACGACCTCCTCGTTCACCGACGTGCAGATGACGCCGGGGAAGCCGTGGTAGCCGAGGAAGTTCGACGTCGCCCCGTGTCGCGCGATCACCTCGCGGGCCAGCTGGTCGAGGTCGCCGGTGGTCACACCCGGCACGGCCGCCTCGCGGACCGTCGCCAAGACGTCCGCGACGACGACACCCGCCCGTCGCATGATCGCGATCTGGGCGGGTGTCTTGTACTCGATCTTCGGACCGAACACCGTCGGACTCAGAGCCCGAGGGCTTCGTTGATCCGTGCGGTGACTTCCTCGATGGAGCCCATGCCGTCGACCTCGCGCAGCAGGCCGCGCTCGCGGTAGACCGGCAGCAGCGGCGCGGTCTCGGCGATGTAGACCTCCTGGCGGCCCCGGATGACCTCTTCGGTGTCGTCGGAGCGACCGCTGGTCTCGGCGCGCTTGAGCAGCCGCGCGATGAGCTCCTCGTGGTCGACGGTCAGCACCAGCACCGCGTCGAGCGAGGCGCCGAGCTCGGCGAGGATGCCGTCGAGGGTGGCCACCTGGTCGAGGGTGCGCGGGTAGCCGTCGAGCACGAACGACTGCGCGTCGTCGTCGGCCAGCCGGTCGCGGACCATCGCGTTGGTGACCTCGTCGGGCACGTACTGCCCGGCGTCCATGTACTCCTTGGCCTTCACGCCGAGCGGGGTGCCCTCGGCGACGTTGGCGCGGAAGATGTCGCCGGTCGAGATGTGGGCTCCACCGATCAGCGAGGCCAGGCCCACCGCCTGCGTCCCCTTGCCCGCGCCCGGCGGGCCCATGATGAGAAGTCGTGTCACTTGAGGAATCCTTCGTAGTTGCGCTGCTGCAGCTGGCTCTCGATCTGCTTGACCGTGTCGAGGCCGACGCCGACGATGATGAGGAGCGTCGTGCCGCCGAACGGGAAGTTCTGGCTCGCCTTGAGCAACGCGATCGCGAACATCGGGATCAGTGCGATGAGGCCAAGGTACAGCGCGCCGGGGGCGGTGATGCGGCTCAGGACGTACGCCAGGTAGTCCTGAGTCGGCTTGCCGGCGCGGATGCCCGGGATGAAGCCGCCGTACTTCTTCATGTTGTCGGCGACCTCTTCGGGATTGAAGGTGATCGCGACGTAGAAGTACGTGAAGAAGACGATCAGCACGAAGAAGGAGATCATGTAGTACGGGTGATCGCCGAGCACGAGGTGGTCGTTGACCCAGACCGCCCACTTCTCCTCCGGGTTGAACTGCGCGAGCAGCGCCGGGAGGTACATGAGGCTGGAGGCGAAGATGACCGGGATGATGCCGGCCTGGTTGACCTTGAGCGGGATGTAGGTCGACGAGCCGCCGAACTGACGGCGTCCCACCATGCGCTTGGCGTACTGCACCGGGATGCGGCGCTGCGCCTGCTCGATGAAGATGACGCCGGCCACCACCAGCAGGCCGACGGCCAGCACCAGCGCGAAGGTGACCCAGCCGTCGCCGCGCTCGTCGGCGCGCTGGACCTTGATCTGCCACATGGCGCCCGGGAAGGTCGCGATGACCTGGCAGAAGATCATGATCGACATGCCGTTGCCGATGCCGCGGTCGGTGATGAGCTCGCCGAACCACATGATGACGGCGGTGCCCGCGACCATCACGAGGACGATCAGCAGGAACGACGGGATGCTGTCCTTGTGGTACAGGAGGTCGGAGTTGCAGGCGCCGCCGAAGAGGCTGCCGCTGCGGGCCAGCGCCACGATGCCGGTGGCCTGCAGGATCGCCAGCCCCAGCGTCAGGTAGCGGGTGTACTGGGTGATCTTCGCCTGACCCGCCTGACCCTCCTTCTTGAGGGAGTCCAACCGCGGGATGACCACGACGAGCAGCTGCAAGATGATGCTCGCGGTGATGTACGGCATGATGCCGAGCGCGAAGATGGTCAGCTGCAGCAGCGCACCGCCGGAGAAGACGTTGATGAGCGAGAACAGGTTGCTGCCCTCGGTGTCGGCCGCAGTCGCGATGTCGATGCACTCACGGACGTTCGAGACGTTGACGCCCGGCGCCGGCGTCATCGATCCGAGTCGGAACAAGACGATGATGCCCAGCACGAACAGCAGCTTGCGCCGTAGGTCGGGCGTGCGGAATGCGTTCACGAAAGCGCTGAGCACTCTTCGTTCCTCCTCGGGTGCCAGGGGCGAGACGCGCCCAGGCGAGCCTAACAGTCGGTTCTCGCGCCTCTACGTTCCATAGAGCGCGCGAAGGCGGCGAGGCTCATGAGAACCTCGCCGCCCGCTAGCCGTGGGCCTCAGCGCTCGGTGACGCTGCCACCGGCCGCTTCGATCTTGGACTTGGCGCTGGCCGAGAACTTGTCGACGGTGACCTGGACGGCCACGCCGATCTCGCCGTCGCCGAGCACCTTGACCGGACGGCCCTTGCGGACTGCGCCCTTGGCGACGAGCGCGTCGACGTCGACGGCCCCGCCCTCGGGGAACAGCTCGCCGAGCCGGTCGAGGTTCACGACCTGGAACTCGACCCGGTTGGGGTTCGTGAAGCCCTTGAGCTTCGGCAGGCGCATGTGGATCGGGACCTGGCCGCCTTCGAAGCCCAACGGGACCTGGTAGCGGGCCTTGGTGCCCTTGGTGCCGCGACCGGCGGTCTTGCCCTTGGACCCCTCGCCGCGACCCACACGGGTCTTGGCCTTCTTCGCGCCCGGGGCCGGGCGCAGGTGGTGCAGTTTGAGCGTCATGTCACTCACCAGCCTCCTCATCAGAAACGGCCTGAACATCCAGCAGGTGCGGGATGGTGTTGACGTAGCCGAGGGTGACCGGGTCGTCGGAACGGACGACGCTGTCGCCGATGCGCTTGAGACCGAGCGAGCGCAGGGTCTGGCGCTGGTTGTCCTGACGGCCGATCGCGGACTTGACCTGGGTGATCTTGAGCTGGGCCATCAGACGCTCGCCTCCGCGGTCTCGGGCGCGGCGGCCGGAGCCTCCTGGTCGGCCTTGAGCAGCGCCGCCGGGGCGACGTCCTCGACACGCAGGCCGCGACGCTGCGCCACCATCTCCGGCGACTCCAGGTTGCGGAGCGCCTCGACCGTCGCGTGGACGATGTTGATCGAGTTCGACGAGCCGAGCGACTTGCTCAGCACGTCGTGGATGCCCGCGGCCTCCAGCACGGCGCGCACCGGGCCGCCGGCGATGACGCCGGTGCCGGGGGCGGCCGGACGCAGGAAGACCACGCCGGCGGCCTTCTCGCCCTGGATCGGGTGCGGGATGGTGCCCTGGATGCGGGGGACGCGGAAGAAGTTCTTCTTCGCCTCCTCGACGCCCTTGGAGATCGCCGTGGGGACCTCCTTGGCCTTGCCGTAGCCCACACCCACCTGGCCGTCGCCGTCGCCGACGATCACCAGGGCGGTGAAGCTGAACCGGCGGCCGCCCTTGACCACCTTGGCGACACGGTTGATCGTGACGACCTTCTCGATGTAGTTGGACTTCTCGCCGCGGTCGCCGCCGCGGCCGCGACGATCTCCGCCGCCTCGACGCTGGCTCATGCAACGCTCCCAAAGTTGTTGGTGTGGATCGTGGTCATCATCAGAACTCCAGTCCGCCCTCGCGGGCGCCGTCGGCCAGGGCCGCGACACGACCGGCGTACTTGTTGCCGGCGCGGTCGAAGACGACCGTCTCGATGCCGGCGGCCTTGGCGCGGTCGGCCACCAGCTCGCCGACGCGCTTGGCCTTGGCCGTCTTGTCGCCGTCGAGGGCGCGCAGGTCGGCCTCCATGGTCGACGCCGACGCGAGCGTGTGTCCCTCGAGGTCGTTGACGACCTGCGCCACGATGTGCTTCGAGGAGCGGGTCACCACCAGACGGGGACGCTCGGCCGAGCCCGCGAGCTTCTTGCGACCGCGGATCTGGCGACGCGCGCGCGAGGCGGCGCGACCGGCCAGCTTCTTGTTGTGCTTGATCGAGATGGCCATCACTTACCAGCCTTTCCGGCCTTGCGGAGGACCCGCTCGCCGGCGTAGCGCACGCCCTTGCCCTTGTACGGCTCGGGCTTGCGGATCTTACGGATGTTCGCGGCGACCTCGCCGACGAGCTGCTTGTCGATGCCGTGCACCGAGAACTTCGTCGCCGACTCCACCTGGAAGGTGATGCCCTCGGGCGCCTCGAAGGGCACCGGGTGGCTGAAGCCCAGGCTCAGCTCGACCGCGTTCGGGCCCTTGGCGAGGACGCGGTAGCCGACGCCCACGATCTCGAGCTTCTTCTCGTAGCCCTCGGTGACGCCGAGGACCATGTTGTGGATCAGCGTGCGGGAGAGACCATGGAGGGCCTTGCTGCGGCGCTCGTCGTCGGGACGCTCGACGTTCAGCGAGCCGTCCTCGGCCTTGCTGACCGTGATCGGCTCGGCGACGGTGTGGCTGAGCTCGCCCTTGGGGCCCTTGACGCGCACGTCCTGGCCGTCGAGGGTGACCTCGACGTTGGCCGGGACCGCGACGGGAATCTTGCCAATGCGTGACATGTCAGACCACCCTCACCAGACGTAGGCGAGGACTTCTCCGCCTACACCCTTGTTGTGCGCCTGACGGTCCGTCAACAGACCCTGGCTCGTGGAGATGATCGCCACGCCGAGGCCGCCGAGGACCTTCGGCAGGTTGCTGCTCTTGGCGTACACGCGCAGACCCGGCTTGCTGATGCGCCGGATGCCCGCGATGGAGCGCTCGCGGTGCGGGCCGTACTTGAGCGTGACGGTCAGCGTCTTGCCGACCTCGCCCTCGGCCGGCTCGGCCACCGAGAAGTCGGTGATGTAGCCCTCCTGCTTGAGCAGCGCGACCACACCCTCCTTCAGCTTGCTGTAGGGGGCGCTCACCTGATCGTGGTACGCCTGGTTGCCGTTGCGGATCCGCGTCAGCAGGTCCGCAATGGGATCGGTCATCGTCATAAGGGGTGAATCCGTTTCTCGCCGCGGTTTCTCGTCTCGTCCAGTCGAGCTGTCGGAGAGGACCTGCGCCGGTTGGTGGGTGTGGTTACCAGGAGCTCTTGGTGACGCCCGGCAGTTCGCCGCGGTGGGCCATCTCGCGCAGGCAGATCCGGCACAGGCCGAACTTGCGGTACACGCTCTTGGGACGGCCGCAGCGCTGGCAACGGGTGTAGCCGCGCACCGCGAACTTCGGCGTACGGGACGCCTTGACCTTGAGGCCAGTCTTCGCCATGTCAGTTCTCCTTGTACGGGAAGCCGAGCAGCTTGAGCAGCGCACGGCCCTCGTCGTCGTTCGTCGCGGTCGTGACGACCGTGATGTCCATGCCGCGCGAGCGGTCGATCTTGTCCTGATCGATCTCGTGGAACATGACCTGCTCGGTCAGACCGAAGGTGTAGTTGCCCCGGCCGTCGAACTGCTTGGGGCTCAGGCCGCGGAAGTCGCGGATGCGCGGGAGGGCGAGCGTCAGCAGACGGTCGAGGAACTCCCACATGCGGTCGCCGCGCAGCGTGACGTGCGCGCCGATCGGCATGCCCTCGCGCAGCTTGAACTGCGCGATCGACTTGCGGGCCTTGGTGACCTGCGGCTTCTGGCCGGTGATCGCGGTGAGGTCGCGCACGGCGCCCTCGATCAGCTTGCCGTCGCGGGCCGCCTCGCCGACGCCCATGTTCACGACGATCTTGGTCAGGCCGGGCACCTGCATGACGTTCTCGAACTCGAACTGCTCGCGCAGCGCGGGAACGATCTCCTCGCGGTACTTGGCCTTGAGACGCGGAGCGGTGACGGTGTCGGTCATGCTCAGATCTCCTCTCCGGTCTTGCGAGCGATCCGCACGCTGCGCTTCGCGGCGTAGGTCGAACCGTCGGGACGGGTCTTGGTGACGTCGTCGCGGCGGTAGCCGATACGCGTCGTGGTCTTGCCCTTGCCGCCGTCGACGACGAGGGCCACGTTCGAGATGTGGATCGGGGCCTCGACCGTGACGATGCCGCCGGTCTCCGCGCCGCCGGCCTGCGCGGCCCGCGTGTGCTTCTTGACCCGGTTGACGCCCTCGACGACGACGCGGTCGGCGTCGGTCAGGACCTCGATCACCTTGCCGGTGACGCCCTTGTCGGCGCCGGCGATGACCTTGACCTGGTCACCCTTCTTGATGCCTGCCATCACAGCACCTCCGGTGCGAGCGAGATGATGCGCATGAACTTCTTGTCGCGAAGCTCACGGCCGACGGGACCGAAGATGCGCGTGCCGCGCGGGTCGCCGTCGTTCTTGAGGATGACGGCCGCGTTCTCGTCGAACTTGATGTACGAGCCGTCCGGACGGCGCCGCTCCTTGACGGTGCGCACGACGACCGCCTTGACGACGTCGCCCTTCTTCACGCCGCCGCCGGGGATCGCGTCCTTGACGGTGGCGACGATCGTGTCGCCGATGCCGGCGTAGCGCCGGCCCGAGCCGCCGAGGACGCGGATGCAGAGGATCTCCTTGGCGCCGGTGTTGTCGGCAACCTTGAGCCTGGACTCCTGCTGGATCATGTCGTCACTTCGCCTTCTCGAGGACCTCGATGAGGCGCCAGCGCTTGGTGGCCGACAACGGGCGGGTCTCCATGATCCGCACGCGGTCGCCGACGCCGGCGGTGTTCTCCTCGTCGTGGGCCTTGAACTTGATATTGCGCCGCTGCACCTTGCCGTACAGCGGGTGCTTGAAGCGCTCCTCGACATCGACGACGATGGTCTTGTCCATCTTGTCGCTGACGACGAGGCCTTCGCGCACCTTGCGGGTGCTGCGCTCTTCGGTCACAGTCTGATCCTTCTCGCTCATGCGTCCACCTCGGCGTTGTCGTCGGCGGACTCGATGATGCCGAGCTCGCGCTCGCGCAGCACCGTGTAGATCCGGGCGATGTCCTTGCGGACGGTGCGCAGCCGCGCGGTGTTGTCGAGCTGGCCGGTGGCGTTCTGGAAGCGCAGGTTGAACAGCTCTTCCTTGGCGTCGCGCAGCTTCTCGGCGAGCTCGTCGGCGGCGAGCGTACGCAGCTCGACGGCGGTCGTCTTCGACATCACAGACCCCCTTCGGTCTCGCGGCTGATGAAGCGCGCCTTCATCGGCAGTTTGTGGATCGCGCGGCGCATCGCCTCACGGGCGACGTCCTCGGACACGCCGGACAGCTCGAACATGACGCGTCCGGGCTTGACGTTGGCGACCCACCACTCGGGCGAGCCCTTGCCGGAGCCCATGCGGGTCTCGGCGGGCTTCTTGGTCAGCGGGCGGTCCGGGTAGATGTTGATCCAGACCTTGCCGCCGCGCTTGATGTGGCGCGTCATGGCGATACGAGCCGACTCGATCTGCCGGTTGGTCACGTAGTGACCCTCGACCGCCTGGATGCCGTAGTCGCCGAAGGCGAGCGTGGTGCCGCCCTTGGCCATGCCGCGGCGCTTGGGGTGGTGCTGCTTGCGGTACTTGACCCGTCGGGGCATCAACATCAGGCTTCGCCTCCTTCGGCGGGAGCAGCGGCGGCGGCCACCGGCTCGGCCGCAGGGGCCTCGGCGGCGGCAGGAGCCTCGGCGTTGTTACGGGCGGGGCGCTCGGGGCGACGACCGCCGCCACGACCGGCGCGACGGTTGCCGCCGGGGGCGGCGGCGCGCTTGGCGGCCTCGGCCTCGCGCGCGGCGC
>NZ_JASGEK010000047.1:0-6296 GCF_047606445.1 Aeromicrobium sp.
CGAAGCGTTCATCGCCCTCGCCAACACGATCATCATCATCCGCCGCCTCATCCGCATCGCCTGGACCACCCACCGCTGGGATAGCCGGCCAGCCCGACGACCGTGACCTACTGGCGGAACTTCTTAGCCGCTCATCTCACCATCCGTCACACCGTCTCATATTTCGAGAACTGCGGGAAGAGCGTCGTGGCGTCCCTAAGTTGGTGGCTCACCCGAGGCGAACTGGCCTCGACCAGAGAACAGGACCACCCACCATGTCCGACGACATCCTCGGCAGACAGTCCCGCACCGGGCTCTACGCCGTCATCGCCCTGGTCGTCGCCGCCCTGGTCGCGGGATACTTCTTCCTGCGCGGCGGCGACGAGGGCTCCGACGAGACCATCAACATCGTCGGCTTCGCCGTCCCGGAAGCCGCCAACAAAGCCATCGGCGAGGCCTTCAACAAGACCGACGAGGGCAAGGGCGTCAGCTTCAAGACCTCCTACGGCGCCTCGGGCGAGCAGAGCCGCAACGTCGAGGCCGGGCAGAAGGCCGACTACGTGCATTTCTCGGTCGCCAGCGACGTCGACCGCCTCGTCAAGGCCGGCCTCGTCGACGAGACCTGGGACGACGGCGAGAACAAGGGCATCGTGTCCACCTCGGTCGTCGTGCTCGGCGTGCGCGAGGGCAACCCGAAGAACATCCAGGGCTGGGACGACCTCGTCAAGCCCGGCGTCAAGATCGTCACCCCGAACCCGGCCTCCTCCGGCGCGGCCCGCTGGAACGCCCTGGCCGCGTGGGGCCACATCACCGAGAACGGCGGCAGCGAGGCCGAGGCCACGGCCTTCCTCGACGCGCTCTTCGCCAACGTCGAGGTGCTGACCAACAGCGGGCGCGACGCCACCACGAGCTTCCTCGACGGCACCGGCGACGTGCTGCTCGCCTATGAGAACGAGGCGATCCTGGCCGAGCAGAGCGGCGAGGGCTTCGAGTACGTCATCCCCGAGACGACCCTGCTCATCGAGAATCCCGGCGCCGTGCTCACCGACGCCACGCCCGCCGCGAGCGACTGGCTCGACTTCGTGCTCAGCGAGGACGGCCAGAAGGAGTTCGCGCTCAAGGGATTCCGCCCCGTGAACACCGCCCACCCCGGCGTCGTGGACCTGGAGGAGTACGGCCTCGAGCCGTCCGACATCGAGGGCGCGCGCGACGCCTCCGACCCCTACCCCGAGATCGAGAACCTGCTGACCCTGGAGAAGAACTTCGGCGGGCCGGGCTGGGACGGCATCGGCGACAAGCTCTTCGCCGACGGCAGCAAGGAGGGCGTCCCGAAGGGCATCGTGACCTTGTCCATCGAGAAGTCCGGCAAGGCCACCCAGTAACCCCAGCCCCAGCCCCACCGCCCGCGCCACCCGCGCCACCCGCCACCGACAGGAGAGACGCGTGAGTTCCCCCACGACGACCGACGACCAACCCAGACGGTCCCGGCCGATCCTGTCGACCACCCTGACCGGCGCCTCCGGACTCGGGCTCGGCGTGACCATGCTGTGGTTCAGCCTGCTGGTGCTGATCCCGCTCGCGGCCGTCATCGCGACGGCCGCGGCGGGCGGCTGGGAGGGCTTCTGGCGCGAGGTGACCAGCCCGCAGACCGCCCACGCCATCCGGCTCACCGTCACCGCGTCGGCCGCCGTCACACTGCTCAACGTCGTCACCGGCACGGTCATCGCCTGGGTGCTGGTGCGCGACGACTTCCCCGGCAAGAACGTCCTCAACGTCCTCATCGACGTGCCCTTCGCGCTGCCGACGATCGTCGCGGGCCTCGTGCTCGTCTCGCTCTACGGTGCGAACAGCCCGCTCGGCCTCCAGCTGTCGAACAGCGCGGCGTCGGTCTACCTGGCCTTCGCCTTCGTGACGCTGCCGTTCGTGGTGCGGGCCGTGCAGCCGGTGCTCGAGGAGCTCGACACCGACGTCGAGGAGGCGGCCGCCTCGCTCGGCGCGAGCCGGCTGACCACCTTCCGCCGCATCCTGCTGCCGAGCCTCGCGCCGGCCATCGCGGCCGGGGCGGCGCTGTCCTTCGCCCGCGGCGTCAGCGAGTACGGCTCGCTCGTGCTGCTGTCGGGCAACCTCCCGTTCCGCTCCGAGGTGACCAGCGTGCGCATCCTGTCGGCGATCGAGAACGACAACCCGGCCGGCGCGGCCGCCACCGCGACCGTGCTGCTCGTGGTCTCCTTCGCCGTCATCGTGATCCTCGACATCATCCAGCGAAGGGTGGCCCGCCGTGGCTGACGTCTCCCCCGCCCCGTTCGGCCGGCGCGCGGCGGCCTTCGCCGTCGACACCGCCCTCGCGGCCGTCCTGTTCGGCGCCATCGCCGCGCTCGCGGCGCTCATCGACGACCTCAGCGCCGACAACCCCACCGGCCAGAGCCCGGTCGGCGGCGTCCTGCGGGTCGTTGCCGTCGTCGCGACCCTCACCTGGGCCGTCTGGAACGGCGGCGTGCGCGAGGGCCGCTCCGGCCAGTCGGTCGGCAAGCGGCTGCTCGACCTCACCACCGTCGACCCGGCCACGCAGGCACCGCTCGGCACGCGCGCCGGAGCAGTCCGCTTCCTCGTGAAGTCGGCCGTCGGCGGCCTCTCCGCAGGCGTGCTGCTGTTGTGGCCGCTGTGGGACAAGGGCGGCCGGAGTCTGCCCGACAAGGCCGTGTCCAGTGTCGTGGCGAGCGGCGTCCCGGTCCCGGCCCACCGCTTCGTCGCCGCCCAGCGCGGCTCGGCGGTGCGGGTGGCGCTGCGCACGATCGCCCTCGGCTACGTGCTGCTGCTCGTCGCCTGGCCGGTCGCGCTCGTGGCGACGAACGCCTTCGAGAACGGATTCACCGCCTTCGTCGGCCTGGCAGGCGACCCCGAGTTCACCCACGCCCTCCAGTTGACGGTGATCGCCGCCATCGCCGCCGTCGTGGTCAACACGGTCTTCGGCATCTCCGTGTCGCTGCTGATCGTGCGCTACGAGTTCCCCGGCAAACGGCTGCTCAACGCGCTGCTCGACATCCCCCTGTCGGTCTCGCCGATCGTCGTCGGCCTCGCGCTCGTCCTCGTCTACGGCAGCCGCGACGGCTGGCTCGGCGAGGGTCTGGCGGGCGCCGGAGTCCAGATCATCTGGGCGCTGCCCGGCATCGTCCTGGCGACCGCCTTCGTCTCGCTGCCGCTGGTGATCCGCGAGGTGGTCCCGGTGCTCAAAGAGATCGGCACCGAGCAGGAGCAGGCCGCGTTCAGCCTCGGCGCGAGCAGCTGGCAGGCCTTCTGGCGGATCACCCTCCCGGCGATCAAGTGGGGCGTGGTCTACGGCGTCGTGCTGACGCTCGCCCGCTCGCTCGGCGAGTTCGGCGCGGTCAAGATCGTCTCGGGCAACATCTCCGAGCAGACCCGTACCGCCACGCTCGTGGTCGAGGAGCGCTACCTCAACTTCGACCACGAGGCCGCCTACGCCATCAGTTTCATCCTGGCCAGCATCTCGGTGGTCAGCATCATCGTCGTCTCCATCCTGCGCGCCCGTGCGCAGCGTCACCACTGATCGGAATACCGCCATGAGCATTGAGGTGTCCAGCGTCAACAAGCGCTTCGGCGACTTCGTCGCCCTCGACGACATCAACCTGTCCATCCCGAGCGGCCAGCTGACCGCTCTGCTCGGCCCGAGCGGCGGCGGCAAGACGACCCTGCTGCGCATCATCGCCGGATTGGAGAGCGCCGACAGCGGCTCGGTCGTGATCGAGGGCCAGGAGGCGACCCACCTGCCGGTGCAGAAGCGCAACGTCGGCTTCGTCTTCCAGCACTACGCGGCCTTCAAGCACCTGACGGTGGCGCGCAACGTCGCCTTCGGTCTGGAGATCCGCAAGAAGCCGCGGCCCGAGGTGGCCGCGAAGGTGACCGAGCTGTTGGAACTGGTGCACCTGACCCAGTTCGCGCAGCGGCTGCCGTCCCAGCTGTCAGGCGGTCAGCGTCAACGCATGGCGCTCGCCCGCGCGCTCGCCATCGAGCCGAGCGTGCTGCTGCTCGACGAGCCCTTCGGCGCGCTCGACGCGAAGGTCCGCAAGGAACTGCGCGACTGGCTGCGCCGCCTGCACGACGAGGTCCACGTGACGACCGTGTTCGTCACCCACGACCAGGAGGAGGCTCTGGAGGTCGCCGACCAGATCGTCGTCATCAACAACGGCAAGATCGAGCAGATCGGTTCCCCCGACGACCTCTACGACCGTCCGGCCAGCGAGTTCGTGCTGAGCTTCCTCGGCCCCGTCACCCGGCTCGGCGGCGAGCTGATCCGCCCGCACGACATCGAGATCTCCCGCCACGAGCAGGCCGCGACGGCGACCGGCGAGATCACCCGGTGGACGCGGGTGGGCTTCGAGGTGCGCCTGGAGGTCACGCCGGACGACGCCACGAGCCCCGAGCCGGTCCTGGTGTCGCTGACCCGGACCGAGGCGAACGCCCTCGGCCTGCACGTCGGCGACCGGGTCTGGCTGCGTCCGCAGGCGGGCGCTCAGACGGTCGCGGGCTGACGCGTCTCCAACGGCCCCGAGCCGACCCGTCGCAGCCGGACGTCGCCGCCCTTGCGCTCCAACGCGCGACGGGCGGCCTCGGCCTGATAGCGGTCGGCGCGGCGCGTCACGACCGCCGGCAGATGGTCGACGACGTTCACCGCGAGCGCGGGGCCGTAGCCGGTCAGCGCGCAGACCCGCCAGGTGATGTCGGGGCGCGAGGTCGGCGGGGCGTAGCCGTCGAGGATCACGTCGAAGGCGCCGTCGCGCACGAGCACGACCGGCTCGTGACGGCTCTTGCGGTGCTTACCCGGACGTTCCCGGCGGCGAAAGACCCACATGCCCCTTCCTCACCCCGACGACGGTGGACGGAGGGAATTCTACCGAGGCGGGCCGTGACCAGCGGTTATCGCGACTGTCGTGTCCCGGCGACGAAGATCAGCAGACCCCCCAGCGCCAAGCCCGCGCCGACGAGGCTGGGCGCCCGGTAGCCCTGCCCTGCGGCGATGACGATCGATCCGAGCCAGGCGCCGAGGCCGTTGGCGACGTTGAGCGCGGAGTGGTTGAGCGCCGCGCCCAGCATCTCGGCGTCCCCGGCCTCTTGCATCAACCGGATCTGCAGGTTGATGGCGAGCAGGGAGCCGAGGAGGCCGACGACGAAGACGAGTCCGCCGAGCGCCCACGCCGATCCGGCCAGTGGCACGACGAGCAGCAGCGTCACGACGGACACGGCGAAGCCGATGACGACCGAGCGCCAGACGTCCCAGTCGGCCATGCGTCCGGCGGCCCAGGTGCCGACGACCGAGCCGACGCCGAACGACAGCAGGAACAGCGGGACGGCGCGCTCGGGCGCTCCGGCCTCGTCGGTCACCAGCGGCGCGACGTAGCTGTACATGGCGAAGACGCCACCGAAGCCGATCATGCCCGTGGCGGCCGCGATCAGCACGTGTGGACAGGCGAGCGCGGAAAGCTCCTGGCGGACGGTCGCGCGCGGATTGCCGGGGGTCGCGGGGACGAAGGCCACGATGAGCAACGCGGCGAGCGCTGAGACGGCCAGGACGACCCAATAGGCGCTGCGCCAGCCGAGCCCTTGGCCGAGCCAGGTGCTCGCCGGGACGCCCGCGACGGTCGCCACCGAGAGTCCGAGCATGACCGAGCTGACCGCGCGGCCGCGTCGTTCGGGCACGACCAGGGACGCGGCGATGAGCGAGGCGACGCCGAAGTAGGCGCCGTGCGGCAGCCCGGCGACGAAGCGGGCGAGCATGACGGGCGCGTAGCTGCTGGCCAGCGCGGTGAGGGCGTTGCCGACGCCCAGCGCCAGCACGAGCGCGACGGCGAGTCCGCGGCGCGGCAGCCGGGCGGCGAGCGCCACGAGCAACGGCGCGCCGACGACCACGCCGGCGGCATAGGCGGTGATGATATGGCCGGTGGTCGGGATGGACTCGTCGATGCCGTCGGCGATCTGCGACAGCAGCCCCATCGTCATGAACTCGGTCGTCCCGATGGCGAACCCGCCCATCGCCAGCGCCAGCAGCGCCCATCCGAGGTGGTGGGCACGGGGCGTGGTCTCCGGGAGGGCGTCGCTACTCGTCACCCTCAGTTCAAGACGTTGCTGACCGCACCCATTCCCCAGAGCGCGGTGGCGCCTCTCACACCGCACTCGATCTAGTGGTGTGGCTCGCAAATAGGTATCTGTTTGTGTTGTAGGATGGAGCATGCGTTCTCCGGCAGCCCCCTTGAAGGTCTCCGCCTCCCAGCGTGAGGTGTTGGTCAAGGTGTCGCGTTCATCGA
>NZ_JASGEK010000048.1:0-6066 GCF_047606445.1 Aeromicrobium sp.
ACGGGCACGGTGAGCACGTTCGCGGTCGGCGGTCAGCGGGTGGTGTGCGTGGAGGCGTTCACGGACACGCCGGACTCGTTGTCGGGCGGCGAGACGGTGAGCCATCCGGCGATCGGCTACGCGCTGTCGCGGTGGCTTCCCGGCACGACGGGCACGCAGTCGCACGGGTCCGGGTCGGACTCGGCCGCGAACGACCTGTCCGCCGCGGTCTACGCGTACGTGAACGGGACCGGGATCGCCCCGGGCGGGAACCTGTCCCAGCGGGAGGCGGTGCAGGACCAGGTCGACGGGAACATCGCGGAGGCGATGGCGGAGCATCCGGGCGCGGCGGCCGCGTTGGACTCGATCGCGTCGGAGACGGCCGCGTTCATGGGTCCGTACTCCGCGGACGCGATGGCGTGGAACGTGACGGTCGACGCGCCCACGCAGGGCACGGTGGACGGCGTCGGGGCGCGGAGCGCGGCCGGCAACTGGATGAGCGGCCGGCCGATCACGGTGACCATCGACGGGCCGGCGGTGTTCACCGACACCGGCACCAACTCCTGGTCGGGCACGACGGGCTCGGGGCCGTTGAGCCTGGGGTTCCGGGCCACCGGCAACGGCGACGCCACCGTCTCGCAGAGCGTCGGCGGGCTTCCCGCGACCGAGGTGGTCCTGTACCGCAACGGCTCCGCGCAGGACACCGTGACGTGGGGATCGGCGTCGACGTCGACGGGCGGATCGGCCGCCTTCCCGATGGTCTTCGACTACTTCCCCGAGGCCACGACCGACACCACGGTGATCACCGCGACCGACGCCGGCCAGCAGGTCGCCGACACGGTCAAGATCACCGGCGGCAAGCCGAACTCGACCATCCGGGGCGAGTCCGTCCTGTACGGGCGTTTCGATTCGCCGCAGGCCGTGACGGACACCGCCCCGGCGGACGCCCCGATCGTCGGCCGGGTGGAGTTCGAGGCGCGGCTCGACGCGAACGGCGACGCGACCGTCACCACCGGCACGGTCGCGGCGCCGGCCGAGGGCTACTACGTGTGGGTCGAGGAGCTGTTCGAGGACGAGGGCGAGTCGCCCAGGAACCGGGGCTTCCAGGGGAAGTTCGGACAGCCGACCGAGACCACCCTGATCTACCCGAAGCCCGCGATGACGTCGAAGGCGTCGTCGCAGACCGCGATGACCGGCACGGGGCTGTCCGACGACGTGACCGTCCTCGGGACGATCCGCGACGCCGACGGCCTCGGCCCGATCGCCAACGTCCTGACCGGCGGCGCCTACGGCCCCGTCGAGCCGGTCGACGGCTCCTGCGCCGACGCCGACTTCGACGGCGCGCCGCTGGCGCAGGCCGTCGAGCTGAACGTCACCCGGAGCCAGCAGTACTTCCCCGGCGTCGGCGCGTTCACGCCGGCCGAGGGCGGCTGCTACAGCTACGGGTACACCCTCACCGCGACCAACAGCCAGGGCGAGGTGATCTGGACCGTCGAGCACGAGGCGGGCGAGACCGAGCAGACCGCCCTCGTCGTCGAGCCGAAGATGCGCACCCAGATCAACGCCCACCTGGTCGAGCCGGGCGAGTCGTTCAGCGACCTGATCCTCGTCGAGGGCACCGCCGGCAACGGCGGCACGGTCACCGCGTCCCTGTACGGGCCCGTCGCCCCCGACCCCGAGGAGGTCTGCGACCTCGGCGTCGAGGAGTGGACCCGCCTGGTCGAGTCCGGGGAGGCCCCCCTGCACCACAGCGAGGACGTCGCGTTCACCGGCGACGGCCCCGTCACCACCTCGGAGATCGCCGTCGACGAGCCCGGCTGCTACACGTTCGCCGAGCACGCCGTGTTCGACGACGTCGACCACCCGTTCGACACGCCTCCGGGCGAGGAGACCGAGACCGGCCTCGTCGCCGACCTGCGGCTCGCCACGACCGCGTTCTGGGCCGGGGACAAGGTCATGGCCGACAAGGTCGACCTGACCGGCACGCAGGGCGTCCACGGCACCCTGACCGGCGTGCTCCTGCAGGCCGACGCGGTCGACGGCAAGTGCGACGGCGTCGACTGGACGCAGGCGACCGAGGTCGGCCGGATCGACCCGGTCGAGACCGACGACGACCTCGCACAGCTCGAGACGACCGGCGTCGAGCTGCGCTCGTCCCACAAGGACCAGTGCGGCACCTGGGTGATCACCTGGACCTCCGACGGCGGCAAACCCGCGTTGAAGGTCGTCGACGGGCCGGGCGTCCCCGCCGAGACCCTCGTCCGCGGCGCCGACGAGCCGACCCTGCCCGGCACGGGCCTCCCGCTCGACAAGTCGCTGCTCGCGATCGCGCTCGGCCTCCTCGGGGCCGGCGGCGCCGCCCTGGCCGTCCAACGTCGCCGCAGGGACGACGACGCCCCGGTCATCGCGTTCACGGGCAGCAGCACCTTCAGCCTGTGATCCACTGACCGACTGATGACCGTGTGTGGGCCTCCCGGCATGACCTGCCAGGAGGCCCACACCCGTCCCGCCACCCCCAGCCGACCCGCTAGGAGCACCACCCGTGAAGAAGAACAAGCACCTCGACCACCTCCTCAAAGCCCGCGAGACGGTCTACGTCCCCTATCTCCGCGCCGGCCGGACCGTCGACCGCGCCGACCCGTCCGCCGGCCGTATAGCGCCGGACGACGGCGAGGCGTCGCCGCGTGTCACCCATTACCTCGGCGAGTTCGACACCCCGCACCCGTTCAACGGCGGCATGGTCGTCGCGGTGCGACTCGACGAGCCGCCCACAGGCGGCTCCCAGCCCGTCTACGCCGTCCCAACGCATCGGCTCGCCCACGACGAGACCTGCCGCCGCTGCGCGCACGTCTGGCAGCGCCAGGCCGACGTCCTCGCCCGGGTCGAGCCCGGCTCCATGATCTCGACCGCCTTCGAGGTCCGAGGCAACCGCGGGCCCGTCCGCCTCGTCGTCGACGCCGCCGACCTCGTCGCCTGACCACCGCCACCACGAGACCCCGGAGACCTCATGTCCCAACCCGAGTTCAGCGACCGGCTGACCCACCTGCTCGACGGCCAGCCCCTCTATATCCCATACCTCCGCCTCACCACCCCGGCATCGGCCGCGAGCGGGCGGTCTCGTCTATGTGGTGGGGGAAGTCACTAGTCGAGGCCCGGCCGGCCGGTCAGCGGGTCGGCGGGTCTGGTCTCGGTGCCGGTGGGGGTGTTGCCGGTTGGGCCTCCGGCGTTGTCCGGTCAGCGTGGAGGCGGCGGAGCCGGGCTGCGGCTCTCGGGTCGTGTTCAGCGATGATCGCTAGCGCCCAGCTGATTGTTCGCTGTTGGATTTGCCCGAACTCGACTGCGTCAACGCCATACTCGGCAACGTCAGAGGCAGTGAGGTTCCGGATGTCTGCGAGCCGTGCGGCGAATATCGCGGGGACGAAACCGTTGTCGTCCTCACGTCCGATGGCCAGTAGTTGCTCGTCGGTGTAGTGGAGGCGCGCACGGTCAACGTCCAGGAAGTCTCGGGCCTCTGCGCGTGAATAGAGGGCGCTGATCTTACCGGCGACGGAGTCTCGCAGGGACAGGACAGGTCCGACCTCAAGAAGGACAGGCGGCTCAGCGCGCCAGTTCGCAGACAAGTCCAGATGAACGCTGAGCCCGTCATCGCGTTCGACGCTGACGCGGGTGAACAGTGGCGCGGTGATGTCTGGGGTGACTGTGTAGCCGTGGGCGCGTAGCGCAGCGATCGCGCGTTCAACATCGTGAGCGAACGCTTCTTCGTCCGCTGGCGTGTCGCGGAAGATATCGACGTCGTCGGTTGGTCGGTCGCTCAGCCCGTGGGCTCGGACTGCTCCGCCTCCGGCGAGTGCGAATCCTTCATCGCCTAGTTCGTTGAGCACGATCCGAGCGATGTCGTCTTGGAACTGTGTCCGTGGGTCTATGCCCACGCTAACCACCAATCAGCGTTGTCGAGATTCCACGTCTCACGTGCGTTCCGCAACGATCCGAAACGTTCTTCCCATTGGCTGCTGCACTCGGTAGGCAAGGCCAAGGCCGCCCACACTCCTCGTAGGAGTCGCGGGTTTAGGAGGCGCTGCTGCTGGTCACGGCGGCCCTCCCGGACGATGGCGCTGTAGGCCCTGACGAGATGCGATTCGTTGCATAAGTCGAAGACCGATTGCGGGCCCCAGTGGATGCTACGGGGGACGTCGAGGAGTCCAGACGCAGGTCCTTGTAGATCGTCGAGTGATTCGGGAACGTCATACGGGTGGATCTGGCTGTAGCGCAGCCGTACGTTGGTGGTGCTCATCGTCAGGCCTCCTCTCTACGATCAAGCTTACGCACTGCTATAGCGATCTGACGAACTTCGCTGGTCGGCTCGAAGGCGACGGAACGCAGAAGCCCACGCACGAGGCGTGGGCTTCTCGAATCGGCGCTCGGGGAGCTATTTCATCCCTGCCACCTGCCTAGCCAGGATAGCTTGCTCGCCAGGTCGAACCTTGGCGGTGGCTAACACCAGGAGCACTCTCGCCCGCATCTGCAGCAGGCGCCGGCGGGTTGGAGCGAGGCCGGTCGTTCGGTGGCCGGTTCCGGTTCGATGAGCGGCATCGGACGGGTGAGATCCGGCAGGACCATGATCGCGTCTCGGCGGAGTCGGTGATCGACGTGTAGGTACTGCTCGGTGGTGCCGAGGCTTTGGTGTCGCATGAGCTTCTGGATGACGGCGACGTCGACACCACGGCGCAGCATTTCGGTGGCGAACCAGTGCCGCAGGCTGTGGCCGGAACCGGGGCACCTCGCACGGCGCATCGCGGCCGAGAGTGTCCCGCTGACCGAGTTCCCGAGGATCGGGCCGCCTTCGGCGTGGAGGCGGTTGGGGACGTATTGGGGGAACCACCAGCCGTCAAGGCCGAGCTCGATGCGTTCGTCGACGATCAGGGCGATCATCGGGTGTAGCGGAAGTACCGCTTTGACTTGGCCTTTGCCGAGCACTGTCATCGCGTTGCCGATGATGTCGATGTCCCGGTCGTGGACACGGGCGATCTCGGAGACGCGCAGCCCTTGGTAGGCCGCGAGGGTCACCATCCAGCGGGTTCGCCGGTAGAGGCCGGACGCGAAGAGCGCGCGCACATGCTCGGCGGTCGGGATCTGGAGTTCCTGACGGTTCGCTCGCGGCCGCGCGATATGCCGGATCGGGTTGTCGGGTCGGAGCCCGTTGTCCTCCAGCCAGCCGAACCAGGAGTGGAAGTGGCTGAAGTACTTGGCTCGTGATGTCGGCGCGAGGTCATGACGCAGCATCGCTCGGATGTGGTGCTCGTCGAGGCTGACGGCGTCGACGTCGACGGTGCGCTGCACGTAGTCGATGTACCGGGTTCGTTCCCGGATGGTGTCTTCGGACCAGTACTGGTCGACCATCCAGTCGCGCCAGGCCTCGATCGGGGTCTGGACAACGGACGATGATGGAGGGTGCGTAGAGATCGTCATGGCTGAGAGACGTGAATCGCTGGTTCAGGTGACGAACACACCCGTTCGCTCAGCCACTCGATCAGTTCCTCCGCAGCTGGGACACACGCTCCGAATCAGTCGGTTCCATGCAACGCTGCTCCGGCCGCTCGTGGAGCCACTCGTCGGCATCCTCGTCCCACTCACCACGATTCCAAACATCACCGCAGCCGACACATTCATGGTCGCCGACATGTCCGGTGGGAAGACCGCAATCGTGTTGGTCGTTCCAACCGTCACAAGTCGGCGTGGAGGACGGCAGCTTTGCCTCTGAGGCAGTGGCCTTCAGCGTGTCGAGCGCTGCGAGCCATTCCGCTCGGCGGGCCTTGAACTGTCCGATGAGCTCGGCCTGGTCGACGGGTTTCCCTGTGACGACGTCGTGAGTCAGCCCGTCCGCGACGCAGCAGGCGAGGTGGTAGGCCGCGCGGTCGAGCCGGTCACGAGCGATCTGCTCGATGAGGCCGGCTTCCTGTCGGTCAGTGCGTGTGTTCATGCTGCAAACTCCCGACCATCACGCGACGTCGCGACCGCAGGTGCGACGCCGTGGTCGACGACCAGGGTGAGCAGAGCGCCGTTTGTGGCAGTGCGCTGCCTTCCAAGCAG
>NZ_JASGEK010000049.1:0-35789 GCF_047606445.1 Aeromicrobium sp.
CGGGAAAGGGCAGGAACACAAGGAAAATCACCCTCCAAAGACCCAAACTCGACCCCACAACCCTGACCGGACAGCCCGGCCAGCCGACACCGCCCCAGACCTACGAGTTGATCAGCGGTTCCCTAGCGGGTACAAGTACCCGGTGACAAGCAACCTGGCACTCGCTACCTCGCGCCCTCAGGCTGGGGGCGTGCCCAGGGTCGCCTCGAACGCCGCCGCTCATATCGGCGCGCGCATCGCCGAACATCGCGTCCGCCAGGGGCTCACCCAGGACGAGGTCGCGGTGCGCACCTCGATCGACTCGTCGAACATCCGCGCCTACGAGCACGGGCGCGCCATGCCCAGCGTCTTCACCCTGGTGCGCATCGCCCAGGCCCTCGACGTCCCCGCCGGCGACCTCCTCGACGGGCTCACCCCAGAACAGTTCACAACCCCGGCAGCGGACCGCCGGCGTCGCCCGTCCTAGAAACGACACGGCGCCCGCCACCGGGTCGGTGACGGGCGCCGTGGGCGGGGCGGGAAGGCTCAACAGCCTCCGGCGACGGCGGGGATGATCGAGATCTGCGTGCCGTCGGGAGTCGCGGTCTCCAGGCCCTGCTCGAAGCGCACGTCCTCCTCGGCGACGTAGATGTTGACGAAGCGGCGCAGCGAGCCGTCCTCGTCGACGACACGGGCCTTGATGCCCGGGTAGGCCGACTCCAGCGAGTCGAGCACCTCGGCGACGGTGGCGCCCTCGGCGCTGACCTGGGAGGAATCGCCGGTGTAGGCGCGCAGGATGGTGGGGATGCGGACGGAGACGGACATGTCGAAGCTCCTAGGGAAGGACGAGGGGTGGGTGGCGCTCAGGCCAGGTCGGCGGCGACGAAGGCGTCGTACGTCGGGGCGATGGTGGCGGCCGGGCCGACCGACGACGACACCGCGTCGAGGGTCTTGAGGCCGTGGCCGGTGTTGATGACGACGGTCTCGGCGCTCGGGTCGAGCTGGCCGGTCCGGGCGAGCTTCTTCAAGACGGCGACGGTCGTGCCGCCGGCGGTCTCGGTGAACACGCCCTCGGTGCGGGCGAGCAGCACGATCGCCGAGCGGATCTCGTCGTCGGTGACCTTCTCCACCGCGCCGCCCGTCTGACGCGCGATGTCGAGCACGTAGATGCCGTCGGCGGGGTTGCCGATGGCCAGCGACTTGGCGATGGTGTCGGGCTTGACCGGACGGATCGCGTCGACGCCGGCCTCGTAGGCGGCGGCGACCGGCGAGCAGCCCTCGGCCTGGGCGCCGAAGACCTTGTACGGCTTGTCCTCGACGAGGCCGAGCTTGATGAGCTCCTGGAACGCCTTGTGCACCTTGGTCAGCTGCGAGCCGGAGGCGACCGGGATGACGATCTGGTCGGGCAGGCGCCAGCCGAGCTGCTCGGCGATCTCGTAGCCGAGCGTCTTGGAGCCCTCGGCGTAGAAGGGACGGACGTTGACGTTGACGAACGCCCAGCCGTCCTCCTCGCCGGCGATCTCGCTGGCGAGCTTGTTGACGTCGTCGTAGGTGCCGTCGACCGCGACCAGGTTGTCGGTGAAGACCGCCGAGTTGACCTGCTTGGGCGTCTCGAGGTTGCTCGGGATGAAGACCACGGTGCGGATGCCCGCGCGGGCACCGGCTGCGGCGACGGCGTTGGCGAGGTTGCCCGTCGAGGGGCAGGCGAAAACCTTGGAGCCGAACTCGCGGGCGGCGCTCAGCGCGCAGGCGACGACGCGGTCCTTGAAGGAGTTGGTGGGGTTGGTGCTGTCGTCCTTGACCCAGAGCTGCGTCAGGCCGAGTTCGGCGGCGAGGTTGCGGGCGTCGAGGAGCCGCGTGAAGCCGGGTTCGAGGTTCGGGCTGGACTCGATGTCCTCGGGCACCGGGAGGAGCGCCTTGTAGCGCCAGATGTTGGCCGGTCCGGCCTCGATCTGCTCACGGGTGACCGTGCCGAACTCGTAGCCGATCTCCAGCGGCCCGAAACACTCGTGACAGGCGTAGTGCGGGCCGAGTTCGCGGGTCGTGCCGCACTCGCGACAGACGAGGCCGGTGGCGGGGCCGAAAGCGCCCTCGCGGAGAGAGGTGGTCGGGGGAACAGCGGTGATGGTCACGCAAGCCTCCTGCGTCATCTTTCCCGGACTGATTTCCGAGACGGACGGAGCACCTGGTCGAGGTCCGACTGGTTGCTGGGGCTTCGCCGGGCCGTGTCCCTCCACCCCTCGTGATGAGTGGTTCAAGCCTACGAAGGCGTCTCGCCCTATGTCCAATCGGTCCGGATATTGGACGCGCGGGGTCCTGAGCAATGCCACGGAAGGCGGAATCCGGTCCCTGAGGTGCGCTCTTCGCCCTTCGAGGCCGCTCGTTCCTCGCGGCACCTCAGGACCCGGCTCGTCGCACCCTTCGAGGCTCGGCCGCAGGCGGCCTCACACCTCAGGGGCCGGGTGCCTTTTGACCCGCACGAAGCCGGGGAAGCACCATAGGACCCATGAACAGCGCGGAGACGCCTTCGGACCGGGTCGCCCGGCTGGAGCGCTGGATCCTCCGCTTCCACGGACTCATCCTCCTCGGCATGGCCGCAGTCAACCTGGTTCCGTTGTTCACGACCGCCCCGCACTCCGTCGCCGCGGTCGCCGTCATCACGCTGCCCGTCGCCGTCTGCCTCGGCGTGGCCGCCGACCTACAGGTCCACGGCGAGCGCATGGGCCACCTGTGCGTACTCGCTGCGATTCCGCCGTTCCTCGTCGTCGCGCAGGACATCCAGCCGGTGTGGAGTTACGGAGCGAGCGGGTTCTGCGTCGCGGCGACGGGCCTGAGCGCGGCACGCCTCTTGCGGCTGCCGTGGCTCGTCACGGTGATGATCGCCGTCGGCGCGGTGTGGGTCCTCGGCCGAGGTGCCCTGGGCGGGGAATGGTCCGCCGGAGCCGACGAGGCGCTCATCGCCGCGTCGATGTCGCTGGCCGCCGTGGCCTTCGCCGACGCCCTCGAACACGCGGCGATCCGCGCCGAGGCCGTGGACGCCACCCGGCGCGAGCAGCGTTTGGCGCTGCAGCGCGAGGAGAGCGAACGGCGGGCCGTCATCGAAGCCGAACGGACCCTGCACGACGACGTGCTCCACGCGCTTCGCCTCGTGGCCGCCCGCAACCGCCCTCACGACGAGGCCGTCCGCCTCGCCTGCCGCGAAGCATCCCGCGCCGTCAACGAGGCAGCCTCGCCGACCCGGCTCGCCTCCGCGGTCGTGCCCCCGCCGGGCATGAGCGACGTTCCCTCAGCCGTCGCTATGGCCATCGGCGATTCCCCCCCCCCTGTCCGTGACAACGACGATCAGCGAGAGCGCGCGGTCGATCCGGCTCACCTCCCGCGAACAGGCCGCCTTGGCCCGAGCCGTCGGCGAGGCGCTGCGCAATGTCGCGCGGCACAGCGGCACCGACGAGGCCGAACTGATCGTCGCGGCCGAACCGGACTCGCTCGTGACCACGATCACCGACCACGGCCGGGGCGTCGACCCGGCGCATCGGCCCGGATTCGGCATGACCCGCTCGCTCATCTCACCGATCACGGACCTGGGCGGTGACGTCGAATTCGCCGAGACCCCCGGAGGAGGGCTGACCCTCCGTCTCCGTCTCCCCCTGACCTCCCAGCGTTCGTCCGGCCCCCTGGAGCACAGCTACGACCTGACCCTGCGGGCCACCGGCTCGGCACCGCCGGTCGCCCTCATCGCCGCGCCGATCACCGCCACGTTCACGGCCATGGGCCTGCGGCATTCGTTCACGTGGTCGCGTCCGGCCGTCTCGCTCCTGCTGGCGGTCCTGCTCACCGGGCTCACCATCGTGCTCATCGACCGGCTCCGCCACCGGCCGCCCACCGGCCGGTGGTACGCCGCGATGACCGTAGCGATCCTGGCCTGCGAGGTCGTCGGCCTCGCCCAGATGCCCTCGGGCGGGCTGCTCGACGGACGAGGCTGGACCGTCGGCTACCTCGCGGTTCCGGTGATGATGCTCGTCCTCACCGTTCCGCCGCTGCTCGGCGTGGCCACCTCGCTCCTGTGTCCGCTGGCCGTGGTCGTCGCGTGGCGGATCGACCCGGCGTTGAGTCACGGACAGGTGCCCGTCGGAGCGATGCAGGCCGCCGTACTCCTCCCGCTCATCGGCGTCGGGCTGGGCCTCATGCTGCGCGCCATCGGTACCGATATCCGCCGCGAGGAGGCCGCCCTCGCCGCGGCCTCCTTGGAGCGTGTGGTCCGCCGCTCCGCCGCCCTGATCTCGGATCGTCACCTGGCACACACGCACCACGTGGTCATGCCGTGGCTGCTCGAGATCGCCGACGGGCGTGAGGATCTGGACGACCCGGAGGTCGCCGAGCTGGCCGCCCGCTATGCCGCCGAGGTGCGCGACGACCTCTACGCCCCTGGTTTCTTCGACGCGACGCTGCGCTCGGCCGCAGCGGCTTTTCGCGCGCGCGGCGGACGGCTCCGGCTGCGGCCCGGAGTCTCGCCGTCCGGCGGCGACCAACGGATCGGCGACCTGCTCCGCGGACTGCTCGAACGCAGCGACGGGCGGCACACCCTGACCGTCATCCCGCCGACCGGACCCGACGACTCCCTCCGGGTCTCGGTCCTGCCGCCGCTCGGGGATCTCGGCGACATCCTGGGCCGGGTGCCGGCGCGGGTGATCGACGACGAGTTCCGCACCGTCATCTCGCTGGACGGCCGCGCCCCGGTGTCTACCGATCAGCCGACTCGTCGTGCCGCGTCGCGGCTAGGAGAGTGACGGCGTGATCACCGTAGCGACCATCGATAATCATCCAGTCGTGCGTGAAGGACTCGCCGAGCACCTGCAGCGCAACGATCCGGAGATCCAGGTGGTGTCCTCTGCCACCACCGTCGAGGAGTATCTGGACGGCGAGCATCGTGCCGATGTCGTCCTCCTGGACCTCCTGCTGTCCGAAGGCGACTCCCTCGGGCACATTCCCGCGTTGCTCGACACCGGTGCGCTCGTGCTGATGTACACGACCGAAGAGCGTGCGGTGCCGCTGCGGCGCGCCGTGGCCGCCGGCGCGTCCGGGGTGCTGCTGAAGAGCGATCCGCTGAGAACGGTCGTGACCGCGATCCATCAGGCTGCGGACGGAGAGTTCTGCGTGTCCGGGCCGCTGGCCAACGCACTGCTGACCGATCCCCAGATCGTCGCGAATCTGTCCGAACGCCAGGTCCAGGTGCTCCGCGCCATCGACGAGGGACTCGACTACCGGGCAACGGCCCGCGTGCTCGGCGTCAGCGAGGGCGTCGTCAAGACGCATCTGACCCGCATCCGCGAGAAGTACCGCAGCGTCGGCATCAAGGTCGGCAACTCCCATCACCTGACCCGGCTCGCCACCGACGACGGCTACCTGAACTGAGGATCCGCTGATGGGTGCCGCTGGCTGAGGTGCGCCCTTCGAGGCTCGGCTGTGGATATCCCGCTCGACAGAAAGCCCTCCTGAACTGACAGTGGCCCGTATGACTCGAAGGAGGCACCATAGTGACTATGACCATCGCGCCCATCTCCGAGGCCCCGCGCGGCGACCTGATCGTCTACGGGGGACCGTTCACGGTCGACGACCTCGACACGCTGCCCGACGACGGGTACCGGCATGAGCTGCTCGACGGGGTGCTGGTCATGAGCCCCGCGCCGAACACGCGGCACCAGGACATCGCGCTCAGCCTCGGCATCCTCTTGCGAGCACACGCCCCGGCAGACCACAAAGTGATGATCGCGCCGTTCGACGTGCGTCTCGGCCCTCGCATATCGCTCGAGCCCGACCTCATCGTCGCTCGACGCGCTGACATCACAGCCGCTCGACTGCCGACCGCACCATTGCTCGCCGTGGAGATCGCGTCACCGTCGACGCGTCTGATCGACCTCGGCCGAAAGCGTGAGCTCCTCGCCCAGGCGGGCTGCCCGTCCTACTGGACCATCGAGCCCGACGGCCCGGAGTTGACCGTCTGGGCCCTGGCCGGCGGCGTCTACGTCGAGGAGGCGAGAGTCGCCGCCGACGCGTCCTGGACCGCGACGCTCCCCTTCCCCGTCACCGTCACCCCCGCCGAACTGCTCGACGACTGACTCAGCCCTCGCGGCCGGCGTTCTCAGCCCAGCGGGTCCTCGGCTCGGGGTAGCCGCCCTCGGCGAGGCCGGCGAGGCGTTCGAAGGGGTTGTAGGAGGAGTGGTCGCCGGCCACGACGTAGGAGTACCCGGCGCACAGCACGTACAACAGCAGCATGACCGGGCCGACGCACCAGGCGTACTGCGTGACGTGCCGGTCCTCGTGGCGCAGCAGCCGCTCCCGGCCGATCAACCGCTCCGTCTCACGGGTGCTGACGATGACGCTGCCGACCGTGAAGGCGCTCGCCACCGGGAACCTCCAGCGGTAGCCGCCTGCGACATAAGTGCCCCGGCCGCGCTTGACGATGGTCGCGCCGCCCGCCCACGCGACGAGCAGGCCGAGCGGCGTCGACAGGTTCACCCAGTTGACGACCGTGCGGACACGGGTCCAAGGGGTGTGCGACAGCATTCAACGTCCTTCGACGAGGTCGGCGAGTTCGGTCAGCCAGTCGGCCACCCCGTCGGGGCCGTCGAGCACGAGGTCGGCGCGGGACACGAGCGCGTCCTGCTCTGCCGAGGCCGAGCAGACCTTGACCGCCCCCAGCCCCCGGCTGGCCAGGTCGTCGAGGGCGTCGAAGGCCGGAAGGTCGCCGAGGTCGTCGCCGGCGAAGACCACCGTATGCACGGCCGCCGCCGCGACCACCTCGCGCAGCGCGTCGCCCTTGGTCACCGAGGCGGCCCGCAACTCCACGACCTGACGCCCCGGCTCGACCGTCAGATCGAACTCCGCCGCCAGCGCGGCCAACGGCGCGTCGATCAACTCCGACGCCACCGGATCGAGACCACGGGTGTGCACCGCGACGGCGAGGCCTTTGTCCTCCACGCGCGCGCCCGGAGCCCCCCACGCGTCGAGCAGGCCGGGCAACTCGGCCACCAGCCGTTCGACCACCTCGTGCCGCTCGCCGCCGCTGTGGGCGCCGGTCGCGGCCGACCACCGCTCGGCCCCGTACTGTCCCCGCACCTCCAGCCCCGACAGGCCGGGTCGCTCGGCGAAACGGCCCAGAGCGAGCACCTGCGCCACCGGGCGACCGGTGATGATCGCGACACCGCCCAGACGCGGCGCAAGCCGGTCGAGCGCGGCGAGCGAGCGCGGATGCACCGCAGCCGCGGCCGGATCGTCGACGATCGGCGCGAGCGTGCCGTCGAAGTCGAGGGCGAGCAGGACGCCCGCAGGGTCGGAGACGAGAAGGTCGCGCAGCGCGGCGTCCGCCGTCACGACGGCTTCAGCACGGCCGGACGGTTCACCAAGACCACCGAGACGCGGTCGGACCGCATCGACGGCAGGCTCGGCTGCACGGTGGACAGGCCGAGGTCGGCGGCAGCCTCACGCGCCGCCTCCTCCATGCCCGGCGGGTAGAACACGCCGTTGCCGGTGACCGAGGCGCAGGCGTTGCTGCAGTTGCCCGACTTCAGGTCGCCCCATCCACGGTGCGCCAGATGCACATAGCCGTCGGCCGCGAGCTGGTCGTCGGTCGTGGACTTGCTCAGCACCGAGACGCCGTAGCTGCGCGGCGACGGAGGCGGCTCGACCGGGATCGAGTCGGGCGCCGGGACGACCTCCTCGGTGGGGGTCGGCGTGGGCGTCGGGGTCGCGGTGTCGTCGCCCTCTCCTTCGTCACCGCCCTCGCCCTCGGTCGCCGTGGCGGTCGGCGTCGGTTTGGCCGTGACGTCGTCGGAGTCCGAGCCTCCCGTCAGCGCCAGCGCTCCCAAACCGACGACGCCGAGCGCCACGGCCGCCACGGCTCCGGCGATCAGCCAGATCGGCGGGACGAAGGCTTTCATGGTGATCGTTCTGCGGTGATCCATGCCGTCCTCACACAGGGGTGCTCAGCCGACGCGCCGAACGGGCGCGGGCGCGGTCAGTGCGGAGCCGGCGCAGGCGCTTGACCAGCAGCGGGTCGACCGCGAGGGCTTCCTCACGGTCGATCAGCGCGTTGAGCATCTGGTAGTAGCGGGTCGCCGACATGTCGAACTTCTCCCGAATGGCTTGTTCCTTCGCCCCAGCGTACTTCCACCAGGTGCGCTCGAAGTCGAGGATCTGGCGTTCTCGCTCCGGCAGGGCGCCAACGGCGGCGTCGGGCGTCTCTCGGGGCTCGGGCACGGCGCTCATGCGCCCCACCCTATCCCTCGAATCACACGACGGTCATTCAACACCGCGGTAACACGGCTCCACTAGGCTGCCGGCCATGGCCTCCTCCGGCACGAAGACGTCTGGTGGCGCCGAGTTCGTCGTCATCGCCAACCGCCTGCCCGTCGACCGGGTGGTGGCGCCCGACGGGACCACCACCTGGCGCACCTCCCCCGGCGGCCTGGTCACCGCGCTGGAGCCGGTGATGCGCCGCAAGGGAGGTGCGTGGATCGGCTGGCACGGCGCCCCCGACGAGAAGCTGCGCCCGTTCACCCACGACGGCGTGAAGCTCGTGCCGGTGCCGCTGAGCGAGACCGAGGTCGTCGAGTACTACGAGGGCTTCTCCAACGGCACGCTGTGGCCGCTCTACCACGACGTCATCGCACCGCCGGCCTTCCACCGCGAGTGGTGGGACGCCTATGTGACGGTCAACCGGCGCTTCGCCGAACGGGCCGCGAAAGTCGCCGCCGAGGACGCGGTCGTGTGGGTGCAGGACTACCAGCTGCAACTGGTGCCCCGCATGCTGCGCGAGCTGCGGCCCGACGTGCGCATCGGCTTCTTCCTGCACATCCCCTTCCCGCCGACCGAGCTGTTCCAGCAGTTGCCGTGGCGCAGGGAGAACCTGGAGGGTCTGCTGGGCGCCGACCTCGTCGGCTTCCAGCTGCCCGGCGCGGCGCAGAACTTCATCCGCCTCGTGCGCAAGCACACCGGCCACAAGACCCACCGCGACCAGGTGTTCCTGCCCGACGGGCGGGTCGTGCGGGCGAAGGCCTTCCCCATCTCCATCGACGCGAAGGGCTTCGAGGAGCTGGCCCGCACGCCGTCGGTCGTGGCCCGGGCGGCCGAGATCCGCGAGAGCCTCGGCAATCCGAAGAAGCTGGTGCTCGGCATCGACCGGCTCGACTACACCAAGGGGCTGCGGCAGCGCATCCGCGCCTTCGGCGAGCTGATGAGCTCCGGCGCGCTGCACCTCGACGACGCGGTGTTCCTGCAGGTCGCCACACCGTCGCGCGAGCGGGTCGCTTCGTACAAGACACTGCGCGACGACATCGACCGGCTGGTCGGACGCATCAACGGCGACATCGGCCGGATCGGTCCGCAGCCCATCACCTATCTGCACGCGTCGTATCCGCGCGAGGAGATGGCGGCGTTCTACCTGGCCGCCGACGTCATGGTCGTGACGCCGCTGCGCGACGGCATGAACCTCGTCGCCAAGGAGTACATCGCCTGTCGCTACGACGACACCGGCACGCTCGTGCTGAGCGAGTTCGCGGGCGCGGCCGGCGAGTTGAAGCAGTCGTATCTGGTCAACCCCTACGACATCAACGGCATGAAGCAGGCCATGCTCGACGCCATCCGCGCCTCGCCGAAGGAACAGGCCCGCCGCATGAAGGCGCTGCGCAAGCAGGTCATGGAGAACGACATCGACCAGTGGGCCAACGACTTCCTCGGCGAGCTGGAGCCCGAGACCCACACGATGCGCGTGCGTCCGGTGTGAGGCGTCTCTGGCGCTAGCCGTCGGCGAGGCGGGCGACGAGAGCTTCCTGCGCCTCGGGCCAGTCGTCGTCGGTCATCGAGAAGACGACGGTGTCGCGCCAGGAGCCGTCGCGGCGCTGTTTGTGTTTGCGCAGGACCCCCTCGCGGGTGGCGCCGAGGCGCAGCACCGCCGCCTGGGAGCGCGCGTTGCGGAGGTCGACGTGCCAGACGACCCGCACACAGTCCAACGCCTCGAAGGCGTGGGCGAGCAGCAACAGTTTCGCCTCGGTGTTGGCGCGGGTGCGCCAGAAGCGGCGGCCCAGCCAGGTGTGGCCGATGGCGACCGTGCGCAGGCTCTCGTCGAGGTCGTAATAGGTGGTCATGCCCGCGACCTCGCCGTCGACCACCTGGACCCACGGCGACAGGCCGGGCCGCATCGCCAGGTAGCCGTCGATCATCTCCCGGGCTCCGTCGACCCCGACCGGACGCGGGATGCGCAAGTGCTCGAAGACCGCGTCGTCGTCGGCCGCCGCCGTGATCCCCGCCGCGTGGTCGCGGGTCATCGGCTCCAGACGGACGCGCTCGCCCGCCAACGGGACCGCCTCACCCCAACTCATCTCCCGCCTCTTCCCCTCGCGAGACACAGGGAAACCGCCAACGCCAGGACGGTGGCGGCCACCGTGACGGCGAAGGCGGCCGTGTGACCGCCGTCGGGGACGAGGCCGGGCACGCCGTCGGCGAGGCGTCCGGCGACCGAGGAACCGATGGCGTAGCCGCAGCCGGTCGCGCCGGCCAGCAGCGTCATCGCCGTGCCCACCCGGTCGGCGGCGACGATCTGACCGGCCATCGCGAAGCTGCTGATCATGTACGGCGCGACCGCGAAACCGAGCAGCACGATCACCGCGATCAACTGGCCGACCGTCTGCACCCACAGCAAGGGAGTCGATAAGACGACAAGTCCACATGCGGCGACCAGCGCGCGACGGCGATAGCCGATCCGCTCGGGCAGCGCCGCGACCGCCAGGCCCGCGATCACGCTGCCGACGCCGAGCGTGGCGTGGATCAGCCCGGCGAGCCCCGCCTGGCCCGCCTCCGTGGCCAGCACCGTCGCGCCGGTCTGGGTCGCGCCGAACAGCATGCCGATGAGCAGCTGGGCTCCCACGAGCAGTGCGAGCGTCACGGTCAGCACCCGCCCCGTCGACGTCGCCGCGTCCGACTCCGGACGCGTGAGCTCTGCGGTCGGATGCACGGCGAAGGCCGACCCGAACACCCCCAGCACGACGCCGGCCACGATCAAGGCGCCCTGCGGCGCGACCGGCACCGCCAACGCGCCCACGGTCGCCGGACCCAGCACGAACGACAATTCGTCGGCGGCCCCCTCATAGGAGAAGGCGGTGTCGAGCAGCCGTCGCCGCTGCGGCTCCCCCGCCAGCACCGGCCCCCACCGCACCCGCGCCATCGGGCCGATCTGCGGGATCGCCAGGCCCGCCAGGCCCGCCGTCGCGACCACCGCCCACGCCGAGGCTCCCGCGTCGGCGACGACCACCAGGCCCACCAGGCCCACCGCGCCGGCGAGTGACTGGACGAGGACCACCGGA
Source organism: Aeromicrobium sp. (assembly GCF_047606445.1). GTDB lineage: Bacteria > Actinomycetota > Actinomycetes > Propionibacteriales > Nocardioidaceae > Aeromicrobium. The sequence continues at coordinate 11,337 of NZ_JASGEK010000049.1, forward strand.
CGCTGCCCGATCCGGTCGGCCAGCGAGCCGAACCACGGCGCGCCGACCGCGTTGAGCACCGCGAGCGCCCCGGCCGCACCGCCGCCGACCGCATAGCTGCCCGAGGTGTGGCTGACCAACAGCAGCGTCCCCATCTGGCTCATCGCCAACGGCACCCGCCCGAGAAAGGCCACGCCCACATAGGCCGGACCCACGACCTCCGCCAACCGCCGATAGGACTGCACCGCGCTCACCCGGCGAGACTACGCTGCGAGGGTGCCTCGACCCCTCGCCGAGATCATCGCCCCCGACTGGGCCGACGCCCTCGCGCCCGTCGCCCCCGACATCGCAGCGCTCGGCGACTTCCTGCGCGCCGAGATCGCCCAGGGCCGCCGCTATCTGCCCGACGGCGAGCACGTGCTGCGCGCCTTCACCCGTCCGCTCGCCGACGTGCGCGTGCTCATCACCGGCCAGGACCCCTACCCGACGCCCGGCCATCCCGTCGGCCTGAGCTTCTCCGTCGCGCCCGACGTCCGTCCGGTCCCGCGCAGCCTGCAGAACATCTACGCCGAACTCCAGAGCGACCTCGGCATCGAGCCGGCCGCGCACGGCGACCTGTCCGCGTGGGCCGACCAGGGCGTGCTGCTGCTCAACCGCGTGCTCACCGTGCGTCCGGGAAATCCGGGCAGCCATCGCGGCAAGGGCTGGGAGAAGGTCACCGAGCAGGCGATCCGGGCGCTCGTCGCCCGCGGCGGACCGCTCGTCGCGATCCTCTGGGGGCGCGACGCGCAGAACCTCGGCCCGCTGCTCGGCGACGTCCCGCGGATCGCCTCGCCGCACCCGAGCCCGCTGTCGGCCTCACGCGGTTTCTTCGGCTCCCGCCCGTTCAGCCGCGCCAACGAACTGCTCGTCGCGCAGGGCGCCGCGCCGGTCGACTGGCGGCTCGGTCCGGCCGTCTCACCCGCGGACTAGTCTGACGCCATGAGCGCTCAGCCCCTCGACCGCGCGGCCGTCATCGACCGCGGCTTCGCCACGATGCAGCGGTGGGCGCTGCGCATCGTCCTCATCGCGGCAGCCGCCTTCGTGCTCGGCTGGGTCGTCGGACGCACCTGGATGGTGTGGTTCCCGGTCGCCATCGCGCTCGTCGTGGCCACGGTGCTCGGCCCGCCGGTCGCCTGGCTGCGCGGACGTGGCCTGCCCGACGCGTTGGCTGCGGCGATCGTGATGCTCAGCTTCGTCGGCGCCATCGTCGGCATCGTCGCGATCCTCGCGCCACAGGTCGTCGGCCAGGCTCCGACCATCGCGGAGAAGGCCAGCAACGGCCTGCTCGAAGTGCGCGACTGGCTGACCGACGGTCCGCTCAAGGTCAGCGACGGACAGATGACCACGGCGATCACCGCCGTCCAGGAGAAGCTGCGGGAGAGCGCCGCGACGATCAGCGCCGGCGTGTTCACCACCATCGGCGCGGCCACCTCCATCGTGGTCAACTTCGTGGTCATCTTGATCCTCACCTTCCTGTTCGTCAAGGACGGCCACCGCTTCCTGCCATGGGTCGCGACCATCGGCGGGCGCCCGGCGGCGCAGCACACCGTGGAGGTGCTCGGCCGGGCGTGGGACACCCTCGGCGGCTTCATCCGCACCCAGACCCTGGTCGCGCTCATCGACGCGGTCATCATCGGCGCGGGCATGTTCTTCGTCGGCGTGCCGCTGTGGCTGCCGCTCGCCGTCGTCACCTTCCTCGGCGGCTTCATCCCGATCGTCGGCGCCTTCGTCTCCGGCGCGCTGGCCGTTTTGGTGACCCTGGTGACCAACTCGCCCCGCGACGCGCTGATCGTCCTGCTCATCGTGGTCGCCGTGCAACAACTCGAGGGCAACTTCCTGTCGCCGTGGCTGCAAGGCAAGAGCATGAACCTGCACGCCGCCGTGGTGCTGCTGTCGGTCACCGCGGGCGGCTCGCTGTTCGGCATCACCGGCGCCTTCCTCGCGGTGCCGGTGGCCGCGACGGTCGCCGAGGTGCTGCGCTACATCAACGAGCAGATCAAAGACGAGGTCGGCGAGGAGGAGCCGCCGGCGCTCGAACCCGAGCCCGCCGGAGAAGCCTCCGGGGAGACGTCGACCGCCTAGACCTCGGCGCTCGTCATCGCGAGCGCGTCGAGCACGGCGCGCACCAGCGGCACCTCGTGGGTGCGGTAGACGCCGGTGCCGCCGAGGTGGGCGAGGACGGTGAAGTAGCCCTCGCCGCTGCGGAACTGGTCGCCGAACACCTCGAACGCGTGCGGCAGCGCGTGGCAGACCGGCACTCCGAGGCGTCGCAGCCGGAACGAGTGGAGCAACGTCGTCGCCTGGTAACGCGCCCGTGAGGTCATGTCGTCCATGCGGAAGCTGAAGCCGACGCCGGGGTCGATCACCAGATCGGTCACGCCCAGCTCCCTGGCCCGTTCGATCCGCGCGCCGAAGCCGTCGAGCATGCGCGGCACGGGGTCGGCGTCGACGTCGCGGCCGTCGAGCGCCCGGGCGTGACGGCCGAGCACGTGGCAGAGCACGACCGTCGCGCCGTGCTCGGCGGCGAGGGCGAACATCTCGTCGTCGTCCTGCGATCCGGTGAGGTTGAGCACCGAGACGCCTGCGGCGAGGCCGACGCGCACCACCCGCGCGTCGTAGCTCTCCAGCGACAGCGCGACCCCCTCGTCGGCCAGCGGCTCGATCACCGGCATCAGGGCGCGGATCTGCTCGTCGGCGGACACCTCGGCAGCCGCGGCCCGGCTCGACTCCGCGCCGAGGTCGACCACGTCGGCGCCTTGGGCGACCTGTGTGCGGGCCATGCGCAGCGCCGCCCGGGCGCTCACCGCGACGCTCTCGCGGTACGCCGAGTCGCGCGACAGGTTGACCACGCTCATCAGGACCGGCTCGCGGTCGGTGTCGATCACCCGGTCGCCGATCCGCAGCGGCGCGACCTCGTGCGCGAGGTCGCCGGCGTGCTCGGCGGCCAGCCGGGCCAGGTCCGTCAGACGGATCATGCCTCGCCCATCAGGTAGCGGGCCATGACGAAGCCGTCGCCGGTCAGCAGATGGGCGAGCCGTCCGCGCGCGGCCTCCGGCAGGACGGCGGTGGTCGGCGTGGCGCCGGTGCCGGCGAACAGCGGCGCGATCGTGATGTCGGCCTCGTCGACCAGACCCTCGGCGACGAGTTCGCGCAACAGCGTCGGCCCGCCCTCGCAGACGATCCGGCGCAGCCCTCGCCCGACCAACGCCTCGACGATCGCGCGCGGCGTGGCCTGCGGCAGCTCGACCACTTCGGCGTGCTCCCGCGCGCGTTCCAGCCACTGCTCGTCGCCGCCCTCGTCGGTGACGACCAACGGGCGGTGGGTCGACTCCGACCAGACCGGGAGGTCCCAGGGGAGGTCGAGGGAACTGCTGACGACCGCGATCACCGGAGCTGGCGACTGTCCGGCGGCGGCGCGACGTTCGGCGTCCTCGGGCTTGGCGCGCATCGGCGAGTACTGCTCGGCGCGCATCGTGCCGCTGCCGATCAGCACGGCGTCGGCGTAACGGCGGACCGCGTCGAAGACCGCCTTGTCGGCGACCGACGACACCGAGCCGCTGAGTCCGTCGGCTCCGGCGGCGGCGCCGTCGAGCGTCGTGACCATCATGGCACGCACCCACGGGCGGTCGTCCGGCCACGGATAGGCACCGACGACCTCGTCGGCCGTCAACTCCTGTCCCGGTTGGCCCGGCCCGTGGACGAGCCGCAGCGTCGAGTCCCCCGATGTGCTCACGCTCACTCCCTCACCCTAGAGGGACGCGGCGACACGTCGGCGACCCGCTCGCTTCGTACAGTCGCCGATATGAGCGACCTCACTCCCGGAACCCGGTCAGGTGAGGACGTCGGCTGGCGGAACGTCGGCGGCGTCCTGACGTTGTGGCTGCGGCGCCCCGACAGCCTCAACTCGATCAACGCCGATCTGCTGGACGACCTCGCCGACCTGGTGGAGGGGGCCGCCGCCACCGACGCGCGGGTGATCGCGCTGCGCGCCGAGGGGCGCGGCTTCTGCTCCGGCGCCGATCTGGAGTCCGTCGAGGACGACGACGACCACGCGACGCTGCACGCCGGCGAGCGGCTGGTCCGCGCCATGGTCGCCACGCCGCTGCCGGTCGTGACGGCGGTCCAGGGTCCGTGCGCCGGAATGGGCGTGCCGATCGCGCTGGCCGCCGACCTCACGCTCGCCAGCGACGCCGCCTTCTTCATGCTCGCCTTCACCAAGATCGGCCTGATGCCCGACGGCGGCGCGACTGCGCTGGTCGCCGCGTCGGTCGGCCGTGCGACGGCGATGCGCATGGCGCTGCTGGCCGAGCGGCTCTCGGCCGACGAGGCGCACACGCAGGGGCTGATCGCCACCGTCACCCGTTCGGACGCCTTCGAGGACCACGTCACCACGACGGTCGACCGGCTCGCCCACGGCCCGAGCGCCGCCTTCGCCCACACCAAAGCCGCCGTCAACGCCGTCACCCTCGGCGCCTTCGACCGCGGCTTCGTTCTGGAGCGCAAGGGCCAGCTCGGTCTGCTCGCCGCCGACGACTTCGCCGAGGGCGTCACGGCCTTCCGGGAGAAGCGCCGACCCGTCTTCGGCGACCGGTGAGCCGCCGGGCCGTCCGACCGCCTGTCCGTATATCGGACGGATATGGCACGATGCCCTGGCATGGGCGTCCGCTGGAGAATGACGCCTGTCTTTCAATGGAGAGGAATCCCACGGGCGATGACTGACATCGACGAGACACTGGACGCCGCAGGGCTCACCAACCCGCACGTCCGCGAGTACGTCAAGCACTGGGCCGGAGTCACCGGCGCGGAGCGCGTCGAGGTGGTCAACGCCAGTGACGACGACCGCTTGATCGCCGAGGCCCTCGAGGCCGGCGAGCTGCTCCCCGCAGGCGAGGGCCGCTACTACTCGCGCAGCTACCACAAGGACACCGCCCGCGCCGAGGAGCGCACCATCGTCGCCACGAGCGACGAGGCCGACAAGGGCGTCTACAACAACTGGCGCCCGGCTGCGGAGATGACCGCGAAGCTCACCGAGCTGATGACCGGCGCGTCGGCCGGCAAGACGATGTACGTCATCCCCTACCTGATGGCGCCGAAGGGCTCGCCGCTGGAGAAGTTCGCCGCGGGCGTGGAGCTGACCGACAACCGCAGCGTCGTGCTGCAGATGATCCGCATGGCGCGCGTCGGCGTCGACTTCATCAACGACCTGGGCGACTCCTTCGTCCGCGCCGTGCACGTCACCGGCGACCTGCCGAACCTCGGCCAGGGCACCCCCGACGACCAGCGCTACTTCGTGACCGTCGCCGACGAGCGCACGATCTTGCACTACGGCTCCTCCTACGGCGGCAACGCGCTGCTGGGCAAGATCGCCCACGGCCTGCGCCAGGGCGCCTACGACGGCTGGAAGAACGGCTTCCTCGTCGAGCAGTTCATGCTGCTGGGCGTCGTCGACAAGGAGACCGGCGAGAAGTACCACATCTGCGGCGGCTTCCCGTCGGCCTCGGGCAAGACGAACCTGGCGATGACGCTGGCCCCCGACGCGCTGGGCGACCGCTACCACGTCGAGTTCTACGGCGACGACATCGCGTGGCTGTGGGTCGGCGACGACGGCAAGCTCTACGGCATGAACCCGGAGAACGGCGTCTTCGGCGTCGCGAAGGACACCAACGAGCTGACCAACCCGACCGCGATCGACTCGATCGTCCCGGGCACCGGCGCCATCTTCACGAACGTCGCCTACAACGCCAAGACCCAGGAGGTCTGGTGGGAGGGCCGCGGCGAGAAGCCGGCCGACCTCGACGGCTGGCTCGACTGGAAGGGCGAGGCTGTCGCCGACCGCTCCCCCGAGGAGGCGGACGACCCGTGGGCGCACCCGAACAGCCGCTTCACCACGACGCTCGACCACGTCCCGAACGTGGCGGCCGACTACGAGGAGCCGGCGGGCGTGGAGATCCACGGCGTCATCTTCGGCGGCCGCACGCGTGACCGCGAGCCGCTGATCCGCGCGATCAACGACGTCGCCGAGGGCGTCTACGACGGCCTCACGCTGGGCGCCGAGGCCACCGCCGCGGCCGACGGCCTGGAGGGCGTGCTGCGCTACGACCCGATGTCGATGCGTCCGTTCATGGCCTACGGCGAGGGCGACTACGCCGCGCACTGGCTGGAGGTCTTCAGCCGCACCACGACCAAGCCGATCTTCGCGCACGTCAACTGGTTCCAGCGCGGCGAGGACGGCCGCTTCCTGTGGCCGGGCTACCGCGAGAACCTGCGTCCGCTGGTGTGGCTCATGCAGTACAAGAACGGCGAGGTCGAGGGCGTCGAGACGCCCGTCGGCGTGCTGCCCAAGCGCGAGGAGCTGCTGCTGGAGGGCCTCGACGAGCAGGCCCTCGCCGACCTCGACACGATCTTGACCATCGACGTCGAGCGCTGGAAGCAGGAGATCGGCTACCGCGAGGAGCACCTGAACCAGTTCGACCGTCTGCCGGAGGAGATCTGGGAGGCCCACCGCCGCGTGGCCGCCGCCCTCGACGCCGCCGAGTGACGTCTCGCTGACGCTCTGAACGGGCGGGCTCCCTTCGGGGAGTCCGCCCGTTCTCTTGTGCGCTGAGCCCGGGGAGGTGCGTCAGCAACCCTTCCGAACGGTGGGAGGTACGTCAGCAACCCTTCCCCCGCCGGGGAGGTAGCGCAGCAACCTCATCCACACCTCGTAGGGTTACTGGCTTACCCCTGGGCTCGACGTAAGGTTGCTGAGATACCGCCCGAGGGTATGGAGGAACATGGACGACCCGCGCGAGCTCGTCGGGACCTGGTCCTTCGAGCGCGACATCGACGACCGGCTCGGCCCGGCGCGCCGCGTCACCGGCACGACGACGCTGGAGCTGACCGACGACGGCCGGGTGCGGTGGTCCGAGACTGGCGAGATGACGTGGGAGGGCGGGTCGACGCCCGTCGAGCGGACGCTGTTCGTCGAGCCGCGCGAGGACGGCTGGCAGGTCACCTTCGACGACGGCCGCGACTTCCACCCCTGGCGCACCGGCGACCAGGTCGTGCATCCCTGCGGCCGCGACACCTACCGCGGCCTGGTCACCGTCGGCCGCGACGCGTGGTCGATCGTCTGGACCGTCTCCGGCCCCGCCAAGGACTACACGATGACGACCCGACTCACCCGCCTCCGAGCAAATCCGGAAGAGTCAGAGCCCCCGACAGGAGTCGAACCCGCGACATCTTCATTACAAGTGAAGCGCTCTACCAACTGAGCTACAGGGGCAACCGGGCCATCGTAGCCTTGACCTCGCTGTGGTGTGCGCCATACTGGGCCGGTGACCGATCCCGCGCGCCTGCTGTCCGCCACCCGGCACCTCCCCGCGCCGCTCGCCATCATCGACCGTCCCGCGCTGGAGGCCAATCTCGCCGACCTCGCCCGGCGCGCGCACGGCGTTCCGATCCGGGTCGCGACGAAGTCGGTGCGGGTCCGCTCGATCATCGACCAGGCCGCCGCGCACGAGGCGTTCTCCGGGCTGATGACGTACTCGCTGGCCGAGAGCGTCTGGCTGGCCGACCTCGGCCACGACGACGTCCTGCTGGCCTATCCGACGGTCAACGCGCCCGCCCTGGCCGACCTCGTCGCCACCGAGCAGCGTCGCGCCGCGATCACTCTCATGATCGACAGCGTGGACTCGCTCGACGCCATCGACGGAGTGCTCGGCCACGACCATCCGACCATCCGTGTCTGCCTCGACGTCGACGCCTCGCTGCGGCTCGGACCGGTGCATCTCGGCGTGCGCCGCTCCCCCGTCCACACCGTCCGCCAGGCGCGAAAGGCGGCCGAGAAGATCGTGCGACGTCGCGGCTTCCACCTGGTCGGGGTGATGTTCTACGACGCGCAGATCGCCGGCCTGCCCGACTCCTCGCCCGCCGTCCGCCTGGTGAAGAAAAAGTCCGCCGACGAGTTGGCGACCCGGCGCGGCGAGGTCGTCGCGGCCGTCCGCGGGCTCGCCGACCTGGAGATCGTCAACGGCGGCGGCACCGGCAGCCTGGAGGTCACGGGGGCCGACCCCGCGCTGACCGAGCTGACCGCCGGGTCGGGCCTGTTCTGCCCGACGCTCTTCGACGGCTACGACGCCTTCGAGGCGCGTCCGGCGTCCTTCTTCGCGCTCGACGTCGTGCGCCGTCCAGCGAAAACCATCGCCACCTGCTTCAGCGGCGGCTACATCGCCTCCGGCGCGGCGGGCGACTCGCGCGTGCCGACGCCGGTGTTCCCCGAGGGCCTGTCACTCGTCGGGACCGAGGGCGCCGGCGAGGTGCAGACCCCCGTCTCGGGCAAGGCCGCCCGACACCTGGCGCCCGGCGACCGCGTCCTGTTCCGGCACGCCAAGGCCGGCGAGATGTGCGAGCGCTTCGACGCCGTCCACCTCACCGACGGCGACACCGTCGCCACCACTCCCACCTACCGCGGTGAAGGGAAGAACTTCGGATGATGACCCGCAGCAAGACCATCTGGAGCAACTGGGCCGGCAACGTCCAGTCGCGACCGGCGGCGCGCGACCACCCCGAGTCCGTCGCCGACGTCCAAGACCTGCTCTCGCGGGCGGCGCGTGAGGACCTGCGGGTCAAGGTCTACGGCGCGGGCCATTCCTTCACGCCCATCGCGCAGACCGACGGCGTGTGCGTGCGTCTCGACCAGATGAAGCAGGTGCTCGGCCACGACGCCGCCACCGGGCACGTGCGGGTGCAGGCGGGCATCAGCCTGAACGAGTTGAACGTGAAGCTCCACCGGCTCGGCCTGGCGCTGCCGAATCTGGGCGACGTCGACCCGCAGTCGCTCGCCGGGGCCGTCTCCACCGGCACCCACGGCACCGGCGGCCAGCTCCAGGGCATCGCGGGCGCGGTCGCGGCGGTGCAACTGGTCACCGCCGACGGCGACGTGGTCGAGGTCGACGAGGACCACCCGTGGTTCGGCGCGGCCCCGGTCAGCCTCGGCGCGCTCGGCGTCATCACCGAGGTGACGCTGCGCTGCGTGCCGTCCTTCCTGTTGGAGGCGCGCGAGGAGCCCGCACGGCTGCCCGATCTCGTGGACCGCCTCGACGAGCTCGCGAACGACCACGACCACGCCGAGTTCTACTGGTTCCCGCACACAGAGAAGGCGCTGCTCAAGCGCAACAACCGGGTGTCAGGGGGCACGAGGCCCGCGCCGCTCGGCAAGCTGCGTCACTGGTGGGACGACGAGTTCCTGTCGAACACCGTCTACGAGCGGGTGCAGCGGATCGCCGAGAGCCAGCCCCGGCTGATCCCTCGCATCAACGCGATCTCCGGGTCGCTGCTCGGCGCGCGCACCTATGTCTCGGACTCCTTCGACGTGTTCGTGTCGCCGCGCCGGGTGCGCTTCCGCGAGTCGGAGTTCGCCGTGCCGCGTGAGGCCCTGGCCGATGTGATCGGGGAGTTGCAGTCGTGGTTCGCGGCCAAGCACGAGCTGGTGTCCTTCCCGATCGAGGTGCGCTTCGCGGCCGCCGACGACCTGTGGATGTCGACCGGTTTCGAGCGGGACAACGCCTACGTCGCGGTGCACCAGTACCACCGCATCGACCCGACGTCGTACTTCGCGGCGGCGCAGGACATCTTCGTCGCGCACGAGGGCCGCCCCCACTGGGGCAAGATGCACACCCTCGACGCCGAGTACTTCGCCGGACAGTACCGCCGTTTCGCCGACTTCGTCGCCGTGCGCGACGAGGCCGACCCGAAGCGCCGGTTCACCAACGAGTACCTCGACCGCGTGCTGGGCGCCTGACGACGGTCAGGCGCGCTTCCGCGCGATGGCGTACAGCGCGATGCCCGCCGCGACGCCCGCGTTGAGCGACTCCAGGTCGGAGGCCATCGGGATGCTGACGATCTGGTCGCAGTTCTCCGAGACCAGTCGCGAGATGCCCTTGCCCTCGCTGCCGACCACGACCACCAGTGGACCGTCGGCCAGGTCGAGGTCGGGCAGCGCGACGTCGCCGTCGGCGGCCAGCCCGACCACCATCAGCCCGGCCTTCTGATAGGCCTGGATCTGCCGGGTCAGATTCGTCGCCCGCGCCACCCGCACCCGCGCCGCCGCGCCCGCCGAGGTCTTCCACGCCGAGGCGGTCATCTGGGCCGACCGCCGTTCGGCGATCACCACGCCGTGCGCGCCGAAGCCCGAGGCCGACCTCACCACCGCGCCGAGGTTACGCGGGTCGGTGACGCCGTCGAGGATCACGATGAGCGGGTCCTCGCCGCGCTCGGCGGCGATCTCCAGCAGGTCGTCGGGGTCGGCGTAGTCGTAGGCGTTGAGCTTGGCCGCGACGCCCTGGTGCACCGCACCGCCGGTCAGCTGGTCGAGCTCGTGACGGCCGACCCCTTGCAGCGACACGTGCTGCTCCGACGACAGACGCAGGATCTCGCGCAGCCGCTCGTCGCGCTCGACGCCGTCGGCGATGAACAGGCCGGACACCGGCACTTTGGCGCGCAGCAGCTCGACCACCGAGTTGCGTCCCGCGACCCACTCGGGGCCGCCGTCGGACTTCTTGCGGCGCGGCTTGGCCGCCTCGCGCTTCTCGGCGGCCTGGGCCATCTTGTGCGCCTTGTGGTACGGCCGGTCCTCGGCGCGCGGCGTCGGGCCCTTGCCCTCCAGGCCGCGACGGCGACGGCCGCCCGACCCGGCGGTCGGATTGCCCTTGCCGGACTTCTTCACCGCGCCGCGGCGCTGACTGTTGCCTGCCATCTAGCTCCCCTTCACCGACCACCGCGGTCCATGCGGGGTGTCCTCAATGTCAATGCCGGCCGCGCTCAACTGGTCGCGGACCCGGTCGGCCGTGGCGAAGTCCTTCTCCGCCCGGGCCGTGGCGCGCTGCTCCAGCAGCGTCCCGACCAGTGTGTCGAGCGCCGCCGTGGCACCCTGGCCCGAACGGTCGCCCCGCCACACGGGCGAGAGCGGGTCGACGCCGAGCACGTCGAGCATGCCGCGCACCTGCGCCAGGGTCTCACGCAGCTCCTCGCCGCCGGTCGCCAGCAGGCCGTTGCCCCGCGTGACCGCGCCGTTGAGCACCGCGACGGCGGCGGGCACGGCGAGGTCGTCGTTCATCGCCTCGGCGAACTCGTCCGGGACGTCGCCCGGCGCGCCCTCCCCGACCAGCTCGGCCGCACGGGTGACGAAGCCCTCGATCCGCTCGAAGGCGACGGCGGTCTCGGCCAGCGCCTCCTCGCTGTAGTCGATCACCGACCGGTAGTGCGCCGACAGCAGGTAGTAGCGCACCGCGACGGCGGGCACCCGCTTGACCACCTCGGCGACGCTGAGCGTGTTGCCGACGCTCTTGGACATCTTCTTGCCGCCGAGGTTGAGCATCGCGTTGTGCATCCAGCGGCGGGCGAAACGCTGCCCGGACGCGCGCGACTGGGCGAGCTCGTTCTCGTGGTGCGGGAAGCGCAGGTCGAGGCCGCCGCCGTGGATGTCGAACTCATTCCCGAGGTACTTCGCGGCCATCGCCGAGCACTCCAGGTGCCAGCCGGGGCGGCCCCGCCCCCACGGCGTCGGCCAGCTCGCGGTCAGCGGCTCGCCCTCCTTGCGGCCCTTCCACAGGGCGAAGTCGCGGGGGTCGCGCTTGCCGGCCGGCGGCGCGTCCTCGGCGGGCTGCATGTCGCGGGCGTCCTGGTTGCTCAGCGCCCCGTACTCGGGCCAGGAGCGCACGTCGAAGTAGACGTCGCCGGAGTCGTCGGTGGCCGGGTAGGCGTGGCCGCGCTCGATCAGGTCGGCGATCATCTCGATCATCTCGGGCACATGGCCGGTGGCGCGCGGCTCGTAGCTCGGCGGCTGGCAGCCCAGCACCTCGTAGGCGGCGTGCAGCGCGCGCTCGTTCTCGTAGGCGACGGCGTACCAGGGGCGGTCCTGCTCGACGCCCTTGGCGAGGATCTTGTCGTCGATGTCGGTGACGTTGGCGACGATGGTCACCTCGTAGCCGGCGCGCTCCAGCCAGCGGCGCAGCACGTCGAAGACGACCTCTTTGCGGATATGCCCCAGGTGCGGCGGCCCCTGCACGGTCAGACCGCAGTGGTAGACGCTCACACGGCCGGGGACGACCGGGACGAGCTCGGTGGTCTCGCGGGTGGCGGAGTCGTATAAGCGCAGAGCAGTCACGCGGTCCAGCCTATCGGCCTCGAGCGTCCCGGTCGCCGGTTCTCACGGTGCGGCATGATCGGGCCATGCGCACCGGGATCGGGACCGACGTCCACCGCCTCGTGACAGGACGCCCCCTGTGGGTGGCCGGACTGGAGTGGCCGGGCGCCGAGCAGGGCCTCGACGGGCACTCCGACGGCGACTGCGCGGCGCACGCGATGGTCGACGCGCTGCTGAGCGCGGCAGGACTCGGCGACATCGGCTCGGTCTTCGGCGTCGACGACCCGCGCCGCAGCGGCGCCTCCGGGGTCGAGTTCCTGAGCGAGACGGCCACGCGAGTGCGGGCGGCCGGTTTCGAGATCGCCAACGTCGCGGTGCAGGTGATCGGCAACGTCCCCCGGGTGGGCACCCGGCGCGACGAGGCGCAACGGGCGCTCGGCGACGCGGTCGGGGCCCCTGTCAGCGTCTCCGGCACCACCACCGACGGCCTCGGCCTCACCGGCCGCGGCGAGGGCGTCGCCGCCATCGCCACCGCCCTGCTCGTCGAGGCCTGAACAGCGAAGAGCCCCGAGAATCTCTCTCGGGGCTCTTCGACGATGGATCGGATCAGCTGGCGAGGACCTCGTCGAGGCGCTCCTCGGCCTTCTCCTCGGGAGTGTTCTCAGCGAGCGCGAGCTCGGAGACCAGCACGTCACGAGCCTTGGTGAACATCCGCTTCTCACCGGCCGACAAGCCGCGGTCGTTGCCACGGCGCCACAGATCGCGCACGACCTCGGCGACCTTCAAGATGTCACCGGTGTGCAGCTTCTCCATGTTCGCCTTGTAGCGGCGCGACCAGTTGGTCGGCTCCTCGACGTCCTGAGCGCGCAGGACGCTGAACACGCGCTCGAGGCCGTCGGCGTCGACGACGTCGCGGACGCCGACGAGATCGACGTTGCAGGCGGGGACACGGACGATGAGGTCGTTCTGTGCGATGATGCGCAGGACCAGGTAGTCGCGATCCTCTCCCTTGACCTTCCTGATCTCGATGTCTTCGATGACCGCCGCCCCGTGATTGGGGTAGACAACCGTTTCGCCGACCGTAAAAGTCATGGAGAGAGCACCTTTCCTAGGGGCACTAGGATATCACGACTGAGGATGGCCTTTCCTCCGGTTGTCCACAGGCCGGACCGTGCGATTCCGCCCAGGCCGCCCTCAGTCGCCGCCGCGCCGCCAAACTCGCTACCATTCACAGCGTTGCCCGTTCCTTCGCGAAAGGCCCCCGCCGTGCGTCTCGACCGCTACCGCCGCCCCCTCGCCGCGACCGCCATCGTGGCGGCGGCGCTGACCGCAGGAGCCTGCGGCACGAGCTTCAGCGCCCAGACCAACCAGCAGTACCAGGCCTCCATCGGGGCCGATCTGCGACAGGGCCCCGTGCAGGTGCTCGGCGCCTCGCTGGTGACCGGCGAGGACGGCAGCGCGACGCTCTCGGCCACGCTCGTCAACACCACCGACGCCGAGCAGAGCCTCACCTCGGCCACGCTGACCGACTCAGACGGCGAGGAGCACACGCTCACCAGCACGTCGTCGGACGTCCTGGCGATCTCGCCGGGCGAGGCCCGCGCGCTGGGCCTGGTCGACGACGAGTCGCAGCGGCACCGCAGCAAGGTCTACACGACCACCGGCATCGAACCGGTCGGCAGCTACTACACGCTGACGCTGAACTTCACCGACGCCGGACCCGTCGAGATCTCCATCCCGTCGGTCGTGCGCAACTCGATCTACAAAGACGTCGCGCTGCCCCCCGGCGCCGATCCGGCCGAGAACGACAAGAAGCCGGGCGGTCACCTGGCCGAGCTCGGCGGGGGATCCGGCGACGAGGAGGCCCACTCCTCGGGCCACTGAGCCCGTCTCCGCCCATGGTTGAGGGCCTGCGACCGATGCGGTCGCAGGCCCTCGGTCGTTGGTCGGGGCCAGCTCACTCCACGACGGGCGCCTCGCCGGTGACGAGGTAGACGACGCGGCGCGCCATGGAGACCGCGTGGTCGCCGACGCGCTCGTAGTAGCGGCCCAGCAGCGCCAGGTCGATGGCCGGCTCGACGCCGTGCGACCAGTCGTCGCCGAGCAGCACGCGGAACAGCTCCTTGCGCAGCTTGTCCATCTCGTCGTCGGTGTCCTCCAACTTCTGGGCGGCGACGAGATCGCGGTTGGCGACGATCCGCGAGGCGGCGTGGATCATCTGGTCGGCGACGGAGGCCATCGCCATGATGGTCGGTTGGATGTTGGCCGGCACGGCGACCTCGGGCATGCGCATGCGGGCGACCTTGGCGACATGGACTGAGAGGTCGCCCATCCTCTCCAAGTCGGCGAGCATGCGCAGAGTGGCGATGAGCTGGCGCAGATCCGTGGCGACCGGCTGCTGAGTGGCGAGCAGCGTCAGCGCCCGTTCCTCGATGCCCTCGATCGTCTCGTCAATGGCCTTGTCGCCGTCGATGACCTGCTCGGCGAGCGGTCCGTCGGCGTTGAGAAGGGCGGCGGTGGCGGCGGCGACGGCTTTGCGGACGGACCCGGTGAGTCCCACCAGGTCGTCGACGATGGCATCGAGCTGCTCGTAATAGAGATCACGCATGGCAGCGACGGTAGGCGGGGGCGGTGAACGGCGGGCGACCTCCGGTGAACGAGGCGTGAACGCCCGTCGAAAGCCCCGCGCCGGGCGTTTCGAGCGCCGTGCCGCGCCGACGCGTCACCGTACGATCACCGTGTGGACACCGACGTCGCGCTGGTGCTGGCCGGAGCCGTGGGGCTCGTGCTCGGGGCGCTCGTCACCTTCGTGTGGAGGTACGACGAGGGCCGTCAGGCCATGCCCGCGCCCGCCCCGGCCCCGCTCGTGCCGCCGGGCGCGGACGCGGTGCTGACCGCGCTGTCGTCGTCGGCGGTCGTCGTCGACTCGGCCGACCAGGTGCGTCAGTCGTCGGCGCCTGCGGTCGCGATGGGCATCGTGCGCGAGGACCGCCTCCACCCCGACCATCTGGTCGAACTCGTCCATCAGGTGCGGCGCGACGGGCGCGTCCGCGAGGCCGACGTCGAGGTGCCGGTGCGCCGCTCGGCCCCCCTGCACGTGCGCGCCCGCGTCGCCCCGCTGACCTCCCAGCTCGTGCTGGTGCTGGCCGAGGACCGCACGCAGGCGCAGCGGCTGGAGACGATCCGCCGCGACTTCGTCGCCAATGTCAGCCACGAGCTGAAGACGCCGGTCGGCGCGATCACGCTGCTGGCCGAGGCCGTCGGCGAGGCGGCCGACGACCCCGAGGCGGTCGCGCGCTTCGCCCGCCGGATGAGCGCCGAGGCCGAGCGGCTGACCCGGCTCGTCCAGCAGATCATCGAACTGTCGCGGCTGCAGCACGACGTGCTCAGCGACGACGCCTCGGCCATCAAGGTCGACGAGCTGGTCGCGCGGGCCTGCGAGCACTCCGCCACCGAGGCCGAGGCCAAGCAGATCACCGTGTGCCAGCGGCTGGAGCCCGACCTCCACGTGCTCGGCGACCACGCCGAGCTGCACGCCGCGGTGAGCAATCTGGTGGAGAACGCCGTAACCTACTCGCCGGAGCGCTCGAAGGTGGCGGTGTCGGCGGCGCGGCGCGGCGACGACGTCGCGATCACCGTCGCCGACCACGGCGTCGGCATCCCGGCCGACGAGCAGGAGCGTATTTTCGAGCGGTTCTACCGTGTCGACCCCGCGCGGGCGCGCGCCACCGGCGGCACCGGCCTGGGGCTGTCGATCGTGAAGCATGTCGCCGCCAGCAACGGCGGCTCGGTCGAGGTGTGGAGCGAGCCAGGGGTCGGGTCGACCTTCACGCTGACGCTCCCGGCCTTCGACCCGGACACCGAAGAGGAGAAGTGAGTTGACGAAGATTCTGGTGGTCGAGGACGAGGCCAGCTACAGCGAGGCCCTGTCGTACGTGCTGCGCAAGGAGGGCTTCGACGTCGCGGTCGCCGAGACCGGCCCGGACGCGCTGACCGAGTTCGACCGGGGCGGCGCCGACATCGTGCTGCTCGACCTGATGCTGCCCGGCCTGTCGGGCACCGAGGTGTGCCGCCAACTGCGGCAGATCTCCTCGGTGCCGATCATCATGGTGACCGCGAAGGACACCGAGATCGACAAGGTCGTCGGCCTGGAGCTGGGCGCCGACGACTACGTCACCAAGCCCTACTCGCCGCGCGAGCTGGTCGCGCGCATCCGGGCGGTGCTGCGGCGCGGGGCGGTCGACGACCTCGACTCGCCCACCTCGTTGGAGGCCGGACGGGTGCGCATGGACGTCGAGCGGCACCTCGTCACGATCGACGGGCAGGAGGTCCGGCTGCCGCTCAAGGAGTTCGAGCTGCTGGAGTTCTTCCTGCGCAATCCCGGCCGGGTGCTGACCCGCGGCCAGCTGATCGACCGCGTGTGGGGGTCGGACTACGTCGGCGACACCAAGACCCTCGACGTGCACGTGAAGCGGCTGCGCGCCAAGATCGAGCCCGACCCCGCCCACCCCGTCGTCCTCACCACCGTCCGCGGCCTCGGCTACAAACTCGACGACTGACCTGGGTCGCCTTCCTACGAGATTTGCTGACTTATCCACCATTTCCTGGGAAGGATTCGGTGGATAAGTCAGCAAATCTGGGAAGAACGCGAGCCTCAGCGGCCTTGGTTGGCGACGGCGGCGATGGCGTCGGCGGCGGCCTCGGGGTCGAGGTACTGACCGCCCTTGACGGTCGGCCTCAAGTTCTCGTCGAGCTCGTAGACCAGCGGGATGCCGGTGGGGATGTTGAGGCCCACGACCTCGTCCTCGCCGAGTCCGTCGAGGTGCTTGACGAGGGCGCGCAGCGAGTTGCCGTGCGCGGTGACCAGCACCGTCTTGCCGCCGAGCAGGTCGGGGACGATCTGGTCGTACCAGTACGGCAGCATGCGCGTCAGCACGTCGGAGAGGCACTCGGTGCGCGGCAGCAGCTCGTCGGGCAGGTCGGCGTAGCGGGCGTCGGCGGCCTGGCTGAACTCCGAGTCGTCGGGCAGCGGCGGCGGCGGCGTGGTGTAGGAGCGGCGCCAGGTCATGAACTGCTCCTCGCCGAACTCCGCCAGCGTGGCCTTCTTGTCCTTGCCCTGCAGCGCGCCGTAGTGGCGCTCGTTGAGCCGCCAGGAGCGACGGACGGGGATCCAGTGGCGGTCGACGCCGTCGAGCACGATCTGCGCGGTGCGGATCGCGCGGCGCAGCAGCGAGGTGTGCAGGACGTCGGGCAGGACGCCGGCCTCGGCCAGCAGCTCCGCGCCGCGACCGGCCTCGGCGACGCCCTGCTCGTTGAGGTCGACGTCGACCCAGCCGGTGAAGAGGTTCTTGGCGTTCCATTCGCTGTGCCCGTGGCGCAGCAGGACGAGCGTGTAGGTCATGGGCCGAGCCTAGCGACTCAGCGGCCCCGCTCGTCGGCCACGCGCTCCAGCGTGCGCAGGTACTCGTGCTGGGAGTGCAGCCCCGACACCGACCAGGCGTCGTCGATCACGACCCCGGGCAGCTGGCCCGAGCCGAGGTCGAGGGCGTCGACGGCGAGCGAGGCCTCATGCTGGGCGCGCACCGCGTCGGCGTACTCGTCGCTGGCCAACAGGGCCTCGGCGGTCTCCAGGTCGAGGCCGACGAGCGCCGCGCGGGTGGCGAGCACGCCGTGGTCGGCGATGTCGGCGCCCTCCAGCAGATGCGCGCGCCACAGCTGCTGGGCCAGGTCGTACTGGACGCCCGGCCCGGCCTCGTCGGCCCAGGTGAGCAGCCGCCAGGAGTCGAAGGAGTTGGCCTCGACGGCGTCGGCGAAGTTGAGGTCGATGCCGCTGATCCGCGCCGCCCCCTGCACCCGGACGTTCAGCAGCTCGGCCTGGTCGGATCCGCCGAGGCGTTCGGCGAGCGCCGCCATGAGCGGGCGTCCGGCGGAGACGACGTCGGGGTCGAGCAGATGGGCGCGCAAGGTCGTGCGGACCGGCTCCCCGGTGACGATCGTGTACGTGGCCGCCGCCCGCGTGAACCGGGTCGCCCCGATGAACGACCACGGATCGGTGACGTCGACGAACAAGGTGGCCTTCATGCCTCCACGCTACCGGCGCCGCCCGACCGCAGGGCCGTCTCACGATGCGGCCACCGTGTTCCCGGAACGGGCGGTTCGCCCCACACTCGCCCCATGACCCTGACCTTCGACTGGTTCCTGCCCACCACCGGCGACAGCCGGGCGCTCGTCGGGGGCGGGCACATCATCCCGGCCGACCTCGGCCGCGCGGGCGGGCCCGCCGACACCGCCGGGCGCTTCCGCGAGCCCGACCTGCGCTACCTCGCGCACGTCGCGCGCACCGCCGAGGACCTCGGCTTCGACGCCGTGCTGACCCCGACCGGAACGCCCTGCGAGGACGCCTGGGTCGTGGCGTCGGCGCTGATCCCGCAGACGTCCCGGCTGAAGTTCCTCCTGGCTCTGCGGCCGGGACTCGTCAGCCCGACGCTGCTGGCGCAGATGGCCTCGACCTTCCAGCGGCTCTCGGGCGACCGGCTCGCGCTGAACGTCGTGGTCGGCGGCGACCCCGCCGAGCAGCGACGCTTCGGCGACCGGATCGGCAAGGACGACCGGTACGCGCGGGCGGCGGAGTTCATCCAGGTGTTCCGGCAGGCGCTCACCGACTCGGGGAGCTCCTTCACCGGCGAGCACTACGACGTCGAGGACGCCCGCACCCGGCAGGCGGCGACCGCTCCCCCGATCTACCTCGGCGGGTCGTCGGCGGCCGCCGGACCCGTGACGGCGGCCCACACCGACGTCTACCTGACCTGGGGCGAGCCGCCGGCCGCGGTGGCCGAGAAGATCGCGTGGATCCGTGGGCTGGCCGCCGAGCAGGGCCGCACGGTGCGCTTCGGCGTGCGGCTGCACACGATCAGCCGCGACCGTTCCGAGGAGGCCTGGGCGGTGGCCGACGCGATGCTCGCCCAGCTCGACCCGGCCGAGGTGGAGCGGGCGCAGGCGGTGCTGGCGGCCAGCGAGTCCGAGGGGCAGCGGCGCATGCGCGCGCTGCACGACGGCCGCTTCGACGCCTCCGACGCGCGGTCGTTGGAGGTCCATCCGGGCCTGTGGTCGGGCGTCGGCCTGATGCGCAGCGGCGCGGGCACGGCGCTCGTCGGCAGCCACACGGAGGTCGCGGACCTGATCGCCGAGTACGCGGCGGTCGGCGTCGACGAGTTCGTGCTGTCGGGCTACCCGCACGTCGAGGAGGCGTACTGGTTCGCCGAGGGCGTCCTCCCGGTCCTGCGCCGCCGGGGCCTCGCGGCCTGAGCCACAGGCGACTTCTCCGCCGTGCTCACAGCACCCCGCGCGGCCGGAACTGGACGGAGATGCGCGGACCGGCGGGCTTGGCGGTCTTGAGCACCGCGTGGTCCCAGGTGCGCTGGCAGCTGCCGCCCATGACCAGCAGGTCGCCGTGGCCGACCCGGAAGCCGACGGCCTCCCCGCCCGGGCCGAACAGGTCGGGGCGGGGACGCAGGCTCAGCCGACGCGGCGAGCCGAGCGAGACGATGGCGACCACGGTGTCCTCGGCCCGGCCCCGGCCGATGCGGTCGCCGTGCCAGGCGACGCTGTCGCGGCCGTCGCGGTAATAGCACAGGCCCGCCGAGACGAAGGGCTCGCCGAGCTCGGCGGCGTAGTGATCCTCCAGCGCCTCGCGCATCGCCACGAGGGCCGGGTCGGGCCAGTCGTCGTGCGGGCCGAAGGAGGCCAGCAGGCGCGGCACGTCGACGACCGAGTCGTACATCTCGCGCCGCTCGGCCCGCCAGCGCACCTCGGTCTGCAACCGCAGGAAGAGCGGGTCGGAGCCGCGCACCCACCCGGGCCGGAGATCGACCCAGGCGCCGTGGGCCAGCTCGCGGCGCTGCACGGCCGCGCCCAGCCCCGCCAGCGACACGCCCGTGTCGGCGTCGAGCAGGGAGCCTTGGAAGTACACACCGGCACTATAACCGATGATCGAACATATGTTCCAGGACTAGTAGCGGGAACCGCGCAACTGCGCGAGGTAGACCAGCGCCGCCACCGTTCCGACGAGGTTCAGCAGCGACATGGGGTACCACCACACCAGGTGCGCGGCCACCGCCAGGCCCAGGATCAGCAGCCAGGCGCCCTTCGACAGCGACTCGGCCAGGACGAAGTCGCCCGGCCGCCGCACCAGGCAGTCGCCCGCGGCGAAGACCTTGACGAGGAACAGCACCACCGTCATCGCGAAGGCGAGCGTCAGCTGCGGCGATCCGAAATCGAGCACGGGCGCCAGCCTAGAGCAGACACGGGCGGCCGCCCCCGTGAGGGAGCGGCCGCCCGCGCGCGTGGACGATCGGGAAGATCAATCCTTCTTGGCGGCGGTCTTCTTGGCCGGGGCCTTCTTGGCGGCGGTCTTCTTGGCCGGGGCCTTCTTGGCGGCGGTCTTCTTGGCGGCCGGCTTCTTGGCCGGGGCCTTCTTCTCAGCCTTCTCCTGGACCTCCTCGACGACCTCCTCGGCCTTGCCGGTCACCTTGGCGACGGTCTCCTTGGCCTTCTCCTGGACGTCCTCGGCGGCGTCCTTGACGACCTCCTGGCCCTTGCCGACCAGGTCCTGGCCCTTGCTCACGTAGGTGGCGAAGGCGGACTTGACGTCGTCGACCGACAGGCCCTTGAGGGTGGCGAGGAGCTCCTCGCTCTTCTTGGTGAGGTCGGCCTGCAGCGACGCGGCCTTCTCCTTGGCGTCGCCCTGCAGCTCGGCGACATCGAGGCTCTTGAGCTTCTCGGTGAGGCTCTTCAGCTCGTCGACGAGGTTCTTGACCTGCTCGTTCACGGTGTCGGTGATGCTCATGGGGTGTCCTCCTGGACGTCGGGGTTCTCGGTCTGCCCGGACGGTGTGGAATCAGGCGACGCCACCGGGCTGGTGTCGCTGCCGACGAACGAGGCGTAGATGTCGAGCAGGGTCGACTTCTGACGCTCCGTCAGCCGGGGGTCGAGGGCGATGGCGTCCTCCACCATCCGAGGTCCGCTCTGGTCCGCGTCGAGGATTCCGGCGCGCACGTAGAGCGACTCGGCCGAGATGCGCAGTGCTTTCGCGATCTGCTGCAACACCTCCGCCGACGGGCGGCGCACGCCTCGCTCGATCTGGCTGAGGTACGGATTGGAGACGTCCGAGGCCTCGGCCAGCTGTCGCAAGGAGAGCTGCGCCTGGCGCCGCTGCTCGCGGAGGTACTCGCCGAGTCCCCCCACGGTGTCTTTGACGGTGCCCTTGACTCCGTCGGTGACGTGCAGCTTGGCCATGCCTCTATGGTGCTTGCTTTTGCAAGCAAGCGCAAGCGGTTCAGCGTGCGAGGTCGGTCACACGTCGGGGAGGACGCTCAGAACGCCGCCCGCACCTCGCCGACGACCCGGCCTCCCCCGGTGACCGCCGGCGCCCCGTCGGGGATCGCCACGACGTGCCCGGACCGCTCCAGCAGGCGCGCCGTCGCCACGTACAGGGGGCGTTCGGTCCCGTCGGCGACCTTCACCGCGAAGCCGGAGCCGTCGGGCAGTCCGACCACCATCAGCCCCTCGGCCCCCGACTTCGCGAGGGCGCCGGGCAGGCCGGTGACGAGATGGCGCTCCGACCGTCGCACGCCGCTGACCAGCTCCGGGTGGGCGCGGACCGCCGCGACGAGCGCCGCCGACGCCGGGGTGTCGGCCCGCGCGATCCGGCCGACCGCCCACGCCAGCCGCCGCAGCGTCGTCGCGAGCACCGGGGCGCCGCAGCCGTCGACGCCGGTCGCGCTCGCCTCCGCGCCGGTCAGCTCGGCGAAGGTCGCGGCGATCTGACGCTGCAACGGATGGGCGGGGTCGAGATAGTCCTCGATCGGCCACCCGGCGTGGACGCAGGTCGCCAGCATCGCCGCGTGCTTGCCCGAGCAGCCCATCGTCAGCCGCGACTTCCGCCCGCCGGCCCGCAGCACGCGCGCGTGCTCGCGGCCGTCGTCCGGATAGGCCTCCGGGCAGCGCAGGGCGGACTCGTCCAGCCCGACGTCGGCGAGGATCGAGGACACCACGGCGGTCTGCCGCTCCTCGCCCATGTGGCTGGCCGCGGCGAGGGCCAGTTGCTCGCCCGCGAGGCCGAGGCCGGCGGCGAGCATGCCCATCGCCTGGACAGGCTTGTTCGCCGACCGGCCGAAGACGACCGTCTCGGGGTCGCCGACCGCGTCGCGCACGTCGCCGTCGGGTCCGACCGCGACGGCGAGCCCGTAGTGGCGGCTCTCGACCAGACCCGACCGCTCCACTTCCGCCAGCAGTTCCATGAGGCCAGGGTAGAGGCGCGCCGGTCTCGCTACGCTGTGCGCCGTGAGCAGCCTCCTCCCCCCCGACGTGCACGCCATCGTCCCGGCGGGAGGGTCCGGCACGCGGCTGTGGCCGCTGTCGCGGGCCGCGCGACCGAAGTTCCTGCTCGACCTGCGCGGCGACGGACGCTCACTGCTCCAGCAGACCTGGGACCGGCTGACGCCCCTCGTCGGCCCGGACCGGATCCACGTGGTGACCGGCGCGGCCCACGCCGACGCCGTGCGCGCGCAGCTTCCCGCCCTCGCCCACCTGATCGCCGAGCCGAGCCCGCGCGACTCCATGCCCGCCATCGGCCTGGCCGCCGCGATCATCGCGCGGCGTGACGCCGGAGCCGTCGTGGCCTCCTTCGCCGCCGACCACGTGATCGCCGACGAGGAGGCCTTCGCCGACACGGTCGCCCAAGCGGTCGCCGCCGCCCGCGCCGGACTCGTGGCGACCATCGGCGTCACCCCGACCGAGCCGTCGACCGCCTTCGGCTACATCGAGCGCGGCGCCCGGCTCGACCTCCCAGGCGCGCCGCGTGCCCGCACGGTCCGGCGGTTCGTGGAGAAGCCCGACACCGCGACCGCCGCCGACTATCTCGCGACCGGCGACTTCTCCTGGAACGCCGGGATGTTCGTCGTGCGGGCCGACGTCCTGCTCGACCATCTGGCCCGCCTCCAGCCGACCCTCCACGCGGGCGTCCAGGCCATCGCCGACACCTGGGACGGACCCGACGCCGACGCGGTGCTGGCCGAGGTCTGGCCGACGCTGACCAAGATCGCCGTCGACCACGCCGTCGCCGAGCCGGTCTCGCTCACCGGCGCCATGGCGGTCGTCCCCGGCGACTTCGGCTGGAGCGACGTCGGCGACGCCGCCGCGCTGCCGGTCCGTCACGACGACAGCGCCGTGCTGGTCGACGCCGACGGCCTCGTCCACAGCACCGAGGGCCTGCCGATCGCCGTGGTCGGCCTGCGCGACGTGGTCGTGCTGCACACCGGCGACGCCCTGCTCGTCGCCGACCGCGCCCAGTCCCAGCGGGTCAGAGAGGTCGTCGCCGAGCTGCGCGAGCGCGGCCGCGACGACCTCCTCTGACCCGCTGGATCAGCGGATCGTCAGTCGGTGGTGCGGCGGCGGCTCGCCCGCAGGACCACCAGGCCCGTCGCGGCGGCGACGACCGCGAGGAGGACCGCGGCCGCCCCGACCGTCGCCCCGGTCCCCGGCAGCGCACCCGACGCCGCGTCCGCGGCCGTCGTGCCGACGGAGTCGGTGGCCGTCGTGTCGGCGGGGTCGGCGGTCGTGGTCGTGTCGGCCTCCGTGACCTCCCCCGTGATCCGTCCGCTGTACCAGGCGAGCGTCCGGGAGTCCTGCACCACGTACGCCACCGGCGGCACCGCCCCCGTGTACCCGTCGGCCGGGGTGAACGCGACCAGCCCGGTGGTCGTGTCCACCGTCCAGACGCCCTCGGGGAACTCCACCCTCGTGACCGGCAGGCCCGTCGCCGGATCCACCAGCCGCACGCTCGTCGGATCCAGATCCGGGTTGCCGTCGTTCGCGAGCGGATCGACCACCAGCGGACCCGACCCCTCCGTCCCGGCCACCGCGTCGTCGACCGCCGGGCCGGCCACCGACAGCGTCACCACCGCGCTGTACGGGTTCCCGTCCCCGTCCTCCACCACATACGTCACCGGGCCGGGAGGCGTCGTGGACACGCCGTCGT
This sequence comes from Aeromicrobium sp., assembly GCF_047606445.1. Lineage (GTDB taxonomy): Bacteria > Actinomycetota > Actinomycetes > Propionibacteriales > Nocardioidaceae > Aeromicrobium. The sequence goes on from NZ_JASGEK010000049.1 coordinate 35,519, forward strand.
CCGGCGTGAACACCACCTTCCCGTCCACCACGCTCCACACACCGCCGTCCACCGTCAACGTGGTCACCAGGCCGCCCGTGGACGGGTCCACCAGGGCCAGCGTGCCCGGGTCGGCGTCGGCGATCCCGTCGTTCGCCAGCACGTCCACCGTCACCGGCACGCCCGGCACCACCACCGCGCTGTCGTCGACCGCGGGACCGGCCACGCTCGGCGTCACCACCGCGCTGTAGGGGTTCCCGTCCGCGTCCTCCACCACATACGTCACCGGGCC
>NZ_JASGEK010000050.1:0-3227 GCF_047606445.1 Aeromicrobium sp.
CGGGAAAGGGCAGGAACACAAGGAAAATCACCCTCCAAAGACCCAAACTCGACCCCACAACCCTGACCGGACAGCCCGGCCAGCCGACACCGCCCCAGACCTACGAGTTGATCAGCGGTTCCCTAGCATCCAGGCATGCGCCCCCTCCTCGCCCTCCTCGTGGCGCTCGCCGTGGGCGGCTGCTCGATCATCGACTCCTCCAAGGAGACCGCGCGCGACGGCGACGGGCGGATCATCGGGCACAACGACAAGGCCAGCGCCTACGAGATCCAGGTCGGCGACTGCTACGACCTGCCGGGGGACACGCCGACGGTCACCACGATGCGGGCGGTGCCCTGCGACGAGCCGCACGAGGCCGAGGCGTACCACCAGACGACGCTGGACGGCGACGACTATCCGGGCGAGGAGGTCGCGCGGGAGACCAGCGGCGCGGCCTGCGTGGACGCCTTCGAGGACTTCGTCGGCCGGCCCTACGAGGACTCCGAGCTCGACGTCTACCGGCTCTATCCCCGCGCCGACTCGTGGGATCTGCTCGACGACCGGTTAGTCTCCTGCCTCGTCTACGACCCCGCCGATCCGACCCTGGACGGCACCCTGGAAGGAAGCGACCGATGAGCCCGACCCGTACCGCCGTCGTCACCGGGGCCAGCAGCGGCATCGGCGCCGCCACCGCCGCCGCTCTCGCCGCCGAGGGCTTCCACGTGTTCTGCGCCGCCCGCCGCCTCGACCGGCTGGAGGAGCTGGCCGAGCGGATCGGCGGCACGGCGGTCGCCTGCGACGTCACCGACGCGGGCGACGTCGCGCGGCTGGCCGAGGTCGTCGGCGGCTCGCTCGACCTGCTGGTCAACAACGCCGGAGGGGCGCTCGGCGTCGACCCGGTGGCCGGCGGCGACGTCGACCGCTGGCGCCGCATGTACGAGATGAACGTCGTCGGCACGGTCCAGGTGACCCAGGCCCTCGTGCCCGCGCTGGAGGCCAGCGGAGCCGGGACCATCGTCAACACCGGCTCGACGGCCGGTCACTGGGTCTACGAGGGCGGCGGCGGCTACGTCGCGGCCAAGCACGCGCTGGCGGCGATGACCGAGACGCTGCGGCTGGAGTTGAACGGCCGTCCGATCCGGGTCACCGAGATCGCCCCCGGAATGGTCCGCACCGAGGAGTTCTCGCTCGTGCGCCTGGGCGACCAGGCCAAGGCCGACGCCGTCTACGCCGGGGTCGAGCACCCGCTCACCGCCGAGGACGTCGCCGAGACGGTCCGCTGGGTGGCGACCCTGCCCCCGCACGTCAACATCGACCTCATGGTCGTGCGCCCGCTCGCCCAGGCCAGCAACACCAAGGTCCACCGCGGCCCCCTCCTCCCCTAACGACCCCCTGAGGCGGTGAGTTGTCCACCTTTGGCCCTGCGTCGGTGGCTCATCCACCCTATGAGCGCGCATAGCGTGGACGATCCACCGCCCACGGCGCCGACAACGCGGCCCAGACGATCGTCAGCACGACGATCTGGACGAGCACGTACCACGGCCACGCCGGGAGGAGGTCGAGCGCGGAGGCGCGGTCCGGCTTGCCGTTGACGTAGCCGTAGTTGGTGCCGACGACCGCGTTGAAGCACATGGTCGCGACCAGCCAGACGAACGTGACGGCGATGGTCTGGCGGTAGGTGCGCCACGTCGGGCCGATCCCGAGGCCGGGCACGAGCCAGAAGGCCGCCCAGATGATGAGCACGTGCATCGCCCAGAACATGATGAAGCGGGGTTCGGGGAAGGGCGAGGCGAGGTCGGGCGTGAGCATGCCCTGCATCGTCAGCGTCAGGCCCCACAGCCAGGTGATCGTGACGCTCGTGCGGTGGCGGGTCCAGAGCGCGTGCACGGCGATCATCCAGGCGAAGTCGCACAGTTGCAGCGGCAGCGAGGTGTCGAGGTTCCACTCGGCGGGGGTGAACTGGGCGATCTGCAGCGGGATCGTCACCGACGCCACCGCGACCGCGCCGACCCGCGAGGCCGTGCGCTCGACGTCGGTCCCGCGCAGCCGACGACCGGCAACGACCACCAGGATCGCCCCGACGACGAACAGGACCAGCACCGTCACATGCGAGCTGTCGTAGGCCTCGAAGCGCTCCGCCGCGGTCATGCCCCGACCCTAGCGGCTCCCCCGGCACGCGGTGACCTCGTCGGGTGTTGACTGTCGGGGTGAAGGGGACCGATCAGCGCAGCAGCGTCGGGTTCGGGTTCGCGGCGTACCTGTGTTGGGGGTTCTTCCCGCTGTACTGGCCGCTGCTCGACCCGGCGAGTCCGTTGGAGGCGCTGGCGCACCGGGTCGTCTGGTCGCTCGGCGTCGTCGCGATCCTGCTCACCGTCACCGGGCGCTGGAGCCAGTTCCGCGCGATCTTCACCCAGCCGCGACTGCTCGCGCTGCTCCTGGGGGCCTCGGTCGTCATCGCGGTCAACTGGGGCGTGTTCATCTACGGCGTCACCCACGAGCGCGTCATCGAGACCTCGCTCGGCTACTTCATCAACCCGCTCGTGACCGTCATGCTCGGCGTGGCGATCCTCGGCGAACGGCTGCGCGGACTCCAGTGGGGCGCGGTCGGACTCGGCGCGGTCGCGGTCGCCGTGCTCACCGTCGACTACGGCCACCTGCCGCTCGTCGCGCTCACCCTCGCGTTCTCCTTCGGCACGTACGGCTTCGTGAAGAAGAAGGCGAACGTCGGGACCGTCGAGTCGCTGGGCGTCGAGACGCTGCTGCTGGCCCCGTTCGCGCTCGCCTTCCTCGGCTGGCTGCACGCCACCGGCGACCTGGCCTTCGGCCATCACGGCCGGGGCAACGCGCTGCTGCTGGCCGGGACCGGCCTCGTCACCGCGATCCCGCTGCTGCTGTTCGGCGCGGCGGCCACCCGGCTGACGCTCGTGACCATCGGCCTGCTGCAGTACCTGACCCCGGCGCTGCACTTCTTATTCGGCCTGGTGGTCTTCGGCGAGGACATGACGCCCGCGCGCTGGGGCGGCTTCGCGCTCGTCTGGCTGGCACTGTCCCTCTTCACCCTCGACGCCCTGCGCCACCGCCGCCGCCCGACCCCGGTCGGGTCGGCGCAGCTGCGGGGACAATGAGCGGTATCGGCCCATTGATCAGCGGATCGTCAGTCGGTGGTGCGGCGGCGGCTCGCCCGCAGGACCACCAGGCCCGTCGCGGCGGCGACGACCGCGAGGAGGACCGCGGCCGCCCCGACCGTC
>NZ_JASGEK010000051.1:0-35593 GCF_047606445.1 Aeromicrobium sp.
GAAGATCGGTGGTGTGAGAACTCCCATCCTCCCGACCGGACACACGCCTGCGCCCCACATTCGTAGGCGTGTCGCAGCACCAAACCTGCTCAGATCACACACTCGCCACGACTTTGACGAGGCCCTGGCGAGGAGCTGCACCCCTGAAATCGTCCGAACCAGGACGTAGCCTCACCAGCATGGGCAAGTTGACCGACACCGAGCAGGCGATGCTCGACTTCGAACGCACCTGGTGGAAACACTCCGGCGCCCGCGAAGCAGCCATCTCCGACTGCTTCGGCATGACCGCGACCCGCTCCAGCAGCAGATCCTCGCGCTCATCGAACGCGAGGAGGCCATCGCCTACGCCCACGACGTCGCCCGGACGCTCCGCACTCGGCGGGCCAAAGCCCGCCGCGCGAGGACCGTCTGGCGGCTCCCCGACAAGCGATGAGACCTCAGCGACCCCCGCGCCCGCGCTTACGTTCGCCCCGCAGGATCGCTGCCACCGAATCCAGATTCTCATCACTCATGTCGTCGATCATCCCGCCATACACATCGAGAGTGGTCTGAATCGACTCATGCCCGATCCGCCGCTGCACCTCCGCCAGCGACGCCCCCGAATCATGGAACACGCCCACCGCGGTATGCCGCAGACGATGGATCTTCGGCGGCGGGTCGATCCCCGCCAGCCTCGCAGCACCGGCCCAATAGACGTTCCGGAACGTCGAATACGTCCACCGCTCATCACCCCGACGGAACACCAGCTCGCCCGTCCGCGCGCCCTTGATCCTCCGACGCACCATCTCCGAGGTGTCAATATCCAACCGGACCCGCCGGCCACCCGCCTGGCTCTTCGCGTCCTCGACGATCCGAAACGTCCCGCCAGCCTGACGCCGCATCACCTGCAGCATGTAGCAGGTGATGTACGTTCCGTCGTCGTCGCAGGCCGTCGTGTCCAGCGCGATCCCCTCGCTGATCCGCCACCCCGACGCGACCAGGAAGTGACCGAGGTCGGCGGCGTCGTCACCGATCCGATTCTGAGCGCCCTTCTCACGCAACGCCTCATGCATCGCCTGCCACGTGGGAATCTGCAACGGCTGCGGTGGTCGGCGCACACGCTTGGGTAGATCGGTGTGGGCGCATGGGTCGATCGTGTCGGTCAAGATCCCGCGCCCCGGCGCGGACGCGAACGCGTAGATCCCATGCAGCAGCGAGTGGTGGCCGACGATGGTCTTAGCAGCGAGCCGCCTGCTGCCGTCCTTGCGGCGCATCTGGTCGAGCCGGTCGACCCAATCTTGTACGTCGAGATCGCTGATGCTCGCCGCGGCGCGGTTGCCGAACTCGGGACGGATCCAGTTGTCGTAGTCGCGGCGGTAGTCGACGACGGTGCGCTCCGAGCGCACGCGGGTGGCCTTGTGGGCGAAGAACTGCTCGGCGATCTCGTCGAGGGTGATTCGTTCGTCGTCGGCCCCGTCGAGCTCGATGATGGCGCGACGGAGGCCGAGGGCTTTGATCGTTCCGACGAAGTCCTCAGCGGCCTTGCGGGTGTCGAAGGATCGGGAGGACTGTCGGCCGCCGTCCCGGAAGAGCACCGCGTAGGTGGTCCCGCCCTTGTTGACGCGTTCTCGAATCGTCGCCATGCACGTCATCGTAGACCTGGAAAGTTGACGTAGTGTTGACGTAAGCACAAAGAAAGGCTCCCTGGGTCTACGTTTCCGCAGGTCAGGGGGCCTTTCTCAGTGGAGCCGATGACGGGAATCGAACCCGCGTGTCTTGCTTGGGAAGCAAGCGCTCTGCCATTGAGCTACATCGGCGACGGGCTCACTGTAGCGGAGCCGCGTCACGTGATAGATAGGGTGCCCTTGTGCTCCTCTCCGACCGCGACATCCTGGCCGAGATCGACGCTGAGCGGGTCGGCCTCGACCCGTTCGACCGCGGCATGATCCAGCCGTCCAGCATCGACGTGCGCCTCGACAAGTTCTTCCGGGTCTTCGACAACCACAAGTACCCGCACATCGACCCGGCGGCCGACCAGTCCGAGCTGACCCGTGAGGTCGAGGTCGACGGCGACGAGACCTTCGTGCTGCACCCCGGCGAATTCGTGCTCGGCTCCACCTACGAGCTGGTCACGCTGCCCGACGACATCGCCGCGCGGCTGGAGGGCAAGAGCTCGCTGGGCCGCCTCGGCCTTCTCACCCACTCCACCGCCGGCTTCATCGACCCCGGCTTCTCCGGTCACGTCACCCTCGAGCTCGCCAACGTCGCGACCTTGCCGATCGTCCTCTACCCCGGCATGAAGATCGGCCAGCTCTGCTTCTTCCGGCTCAGCTCCCCGGCCGAGCACCCGTACGGCTCGGCGAAGTACGGCTCGCGCTACCAGGGCCAGCGCGGTCCGACCGCCTCGCGCTCCCACGCGAACTTCCACCGGACTGACATCTGATGTGACGGCGCGGCTTCGAGCAGTATTCGCGGTAGCGCTCTTGTCCGTCCTGCTCAGCGGTGTCATGGTCTACTCGCTGGTGACCGACGAGATGACCGGGCGGGCGTACTCGACGGAGGAGAACGCGGAGCAGTCGCCGACCTTCGAGGCCGAGGGCGGCGGCTCCTATGCCTTCATGGCGACCCAGCAGGGCTCCGACGAACCGGTCGCCTACGACTCCTGCGAGACGATCCGCGTGGTCGTCAACGAGCGCGAGGCGCCTGGCGACGCCGACGAGATCCTCGACCGCGCGCTCGCCGCGACGGAGGAGGCCACCGGGCTGCGCTTCACGGTGGTCGGCACGACCGACGAGCAGCCGCTCGTCAGCGACGAGATCCGTGACGGCGACGACTGGCGGCCGGTCCAGATCAGTTGGACCGACTCCGAGGAGGCCCCCGACCTCGCGGGCGACGTCGTCGGGCTCGGCGGCAGCACGTGGCTGGAGGACGACGGCCACCGCTGGTATGTGACCGGCGAGGTCGCCCTCGACGCTCCCGACCTCGAACGGCTCGGGACCGAGACCGCCGTGCACGTGCTGATACACGAGCTGGGCCATGTGCTCGGCCTCGCGCACGTCGACGACCACAACGAGTTGATGCACCCCTACGGCGACCGCCCGGGCTGGGGTCCGGGCGACCTCGCAGGCCTCGCCGAGCTCGGCTCCGGTCGCTGCGACTCGCCGGTTCCGTAGTCAGAAGCGGGCGCGGACGAGGTCGCGGGTCGTCGCCGAGCCGAAGCGGCGGGCGAAGGCGACCGACCCGGCGGCGATGAGGCCGGTGCCGAGCAGCAGCACCGTCAGCGTGGCCGAGGCGCCCGCGCGGGGCAGGGCGGCGGAGGAGGTCCCGGCGATGCCGCCGCCCCCGCCCAAGGTGCGGGTCTCTGTCGCGTTGTCGGCGGACGCGTCGGTCTGGCTGGCTGGCTGCTCCGTCGGCGTCGTGATTTCCACGGGCGTCAGCACCGGCAGCGTCAGCACCTGCTCGGCGCTGCCGGTCGTGATCGACACCGGCGTCGGCGTGACGCCGCCGCGATAGTTCAACGAACCGCCCGACACCGTCAGCCGGACCTGGTTCCCCGCCTCGAAACGATGCGCGAAGGCGGGCATGCGCACGGTGAACGGCGCGTTCACGTCGGGCACCCGCACCGGCGCGACGAGGTTGCGGACGATCTCGACCGATCCGTCGGCGGCCACCTCGGAGATCTTGAGGAACAGCACGAGCTGCCCGGCCGGGCCGAGCGCCTGCGTGGCCGCCGCGGCCGGCGCCGACACCTGGAGGTCGAGCGTCGGCGTGCCCACGACGGCGAGGTCGGAGGCCAGCGTCGGCGTCGTGTACGTGGTGAAGGTGCCGGGCAGGTCGGCCTCGGGCACGGAGTAGTAGTCCGCCATCAGGCTGCTGACGACGTCGGCCGGGTCGGTGGAGGTCGGTGCCCCTGCGGCCGGGGTGACGAAGCTGGCCGTGCCGTCGGCGATGGCGTCGACGTCGGGGGTCAGCTCCGAACCTGACAGGTAGAGCCGGCCGGGGACGCCCACGTCGACCGTGTCGGACTCGGCGAAGGCGGGTGCCGCGTTGCCCTCGTAGGCGACCCAGTCGCGGAAGTAGGCGAACTCCGCGCCGGTGTCGACCGGCAGGTCCTTGAGGTAGTGGTCGAACCAGTCCGCGATCCGTCCTCCGGCGTAGGTCGCGGCGGGGTCGGCGGCGAGGTCGAGCTCGCCGGGGGCGACCGGGGCCGAGTGGCCGCCGTGCGCCCAGATCATCTTCACCTCGGTTCCCTGCTCGCTGAGCATGCGGTAGCCGTCGAGCGCCTCGTTGAGGTTGAACAGGGTGTCGGCCTGGCCCTGGACGATGAGCGTGGGCGCGGTGATCGTGCTGCCGTAGCCGACGGTCGAGCGTTCGACCAGCTCCTCGGCGGCGCCGTCGTCGATGAATCCGGTCGCGCCTGCGGTGACCAGGGCCGGGCAGACGAAATCGGCGAAGTTCAGGCAGCTGTCGACCCGTCCGGGATCGGCCGGGACGTCCTCGACGCCGCCCGTGATGCCCTTCGCGCTGAAGCCGAGCGCCCAGAAGAGCTTGGCTGCTCCCGGCGTCTCGGGCTGGGTCGCGCTGGGCACCAGGTTGTTCGGCGACAGGGAGTACCGCAGGTCGTGCCAGGTGGCGATGGGGACGATCGCGTCGACCCGCTGGTCGACGGCGGCGGTGGCGAACTGGATCGACCCGCCGTAGGACACTCCGACCATGCCGACGCGCGGGTCGCTCGGCGCGTCGAGGACGATCGCGTCGAGCGCCGGGGCGGCCTGCGTGCGGTCGGCGTCGGTGAAGGCGACGCCCGTCTCGCCGGCGAGGTAGTCGATGAGCTGCTGGGCCGCCTTGCCGTCGATCTCGGGGTTGTCGAGCTCGATGCTGCAGCCCGACCCGCCGAAGCCGAGGCCGGAGTAGCTGAGCACGGCGTAGCCGCGGTCGGCGTAGGACGCGGCCATGCCCGCCTGGTCGTCCTTCGACCCGCCGAAGCCGTTGGTGGTCAGGATCGCCGGGACGCGATGCGCCGGGCTGGCGTCGTCGGGCAGGTAGAGGTCGCCGACGACCATGCACTCCTGTGTGCCGTCGGCGCCCACGTGGGTGGTGAACCACAGCGGGGTGACGCTGTGCCCCGGCGCGGCCTGCGCGGGTGCCGCCGAGAGGACGGGAAGGACGGCCGCGACCAGAGTCGAGGCGCTCGCGATGAGATACCGGGCTCGCACAGGGGCTCCTGAGAACTGAGACAGTTGCACCAGTTCAACGATTCGGAGTGACGGGAGTCACGCCCATGCCTCCGGGTGATGGGATGGCGGGTGGTCAGGCCTCCCACCACTGTCAACTGATCCCCCCGGAAATGGAATGGCGGGGGACTTCCCCCGCCTCCATGTGGGTCTCGACGTCGCCGCCAACCCAATGCGTCGAGCGTACCGGGAGGATCGCCAGGCGGTCGAGTCTTCTTGTCGACATGTGAGCGGGCCCCGGAGGATTGCTCCTACCGGGGCCCGCTCGTGTGGTGCGTGTCAGCCGTTGGACTCGGTGGCGTCGTCGGCCGGGGTCTTCTCCTCGACCTTCGGCTCCTCGGCGGGCGCGGCCTCCTCGACACTCTTCTCGGGCTCGGGCTCGGGCTCACGCTTGACCGCGGCCAGCAGCATCTGCGCGACGTCGATGACCTCGACCTCCTCGCGCGCCTCGCCCTCGGACTGCTTGAGCGTCAGGCCGTCCGACAGCATGACCCGGCAGAACGGGCAGCCGGTGGCGATCTGGTCCGCGCCGGTCGCCACCGCCTCCTCGGTGCGGTTGACGTTGATCCGCGAGCCGATGGTCTCCTCCATCCACATGCGCGCGCCGCCGGCGCCACAGCAGAAGGACCGCTCCTTGCTGCGCGGCATCTCGGCAAACGACGCGCCCGGGATGACGTTCAGCAGCTCACGCGGCGCCTCGTAGACCTGGTTGTGACGGCCGAGGAAGCACGGGTCGTGGTAGGTGATCGTCTTGCCTGCGGCCTGACCGTCGGTCGGTGCGACCGGCGTCAGCTTGCCCTCGCGCACCAGGCGGTTGAGCAGCTGCGTGTGGTGCACGACCTCGAGCTCGATGCCGAACTCCTTGTACTCGTTCTTGAGCGTGTTGAAGCAGTGGGCGCAGGTGGAGACGACCTTCTTGACCTTCATCTCCTTGAACACCTCGGTGTTCTGCATGGCCAACTGCTGGAACAGGATCTCGTTGCCCGAGCGGCGAGCGGAGTCGCCGGTGCAGGTCTCGCCGTCGCCCAGCACGCCGAAGGTCACCCCGGCCATGTTGAGCAGCTCGGCGACCGCCTGCGTGGTCTTCTTCGCGCGGTCCTCGTAGGCGCCGGCGCAGCCGACCCAGAACAGCCACTCGACCTCGTCGAAGTCCTCGATGTCGGCGCCGACCTGCTTGACCTCGAAGTCGAGGCCGTCGGCCCACTTCATGCGGTCGCGGGGGGCCATGTTCCACGGGTTGCCCTTGCGCTCCAGGCCCTTGAAGATGTTGTTCAGCTCGGCGGGGAAGTTCGACTCGACGAGCACCTGGTAGCGGCGCATGTTGTCGATGTGGTCGACGTGCTCGATGTCGACCGGGCACTGCTGGACGCACGCGCCGCAGTTGGTGCACGACCACAGGACGTCGGGGTCGATGACGCCGTACATCGACTCGTCGCCGATCAGCGGACGCTCGATCTCGGCGGTCTGCTCCTCGGTCCGCTGGTCCTCGGGGATGTCGAGCAGCGGGATCTTCGTGTAGGCGTGCTCGCGCAGGCCCATCATGACGAGCTTCGGGCTCAGCGGCTTCTCGGTGTTCCACGCCGGACACTGGCTCTGGCAGCGGCCGCACTCGGTGCAGGTGGTGAAGTCGAGCAGGCCCTTCCAGGAGAAGTCCTCGACCTTGCCCACGCCGAGCTTCATGAAGTCCTCTTCTTCGAGGTCCTCCATCTTCTCCATGTCGATGGGCTCGCCGTTGAGGTACAGCGGGGTCAGGCCGCCGAGCGCGGTCGAGCCGTCGGACTCGCGCTTGAAGAAGATGTTGAACCACGCCGTGAAGCGGTGCCAGGCGACGCCCATCGTGATGTTCGTGGCGATGACGATCAGCCAGATCATCGCCGAGCTGATCTTGAACGCGGCGATGGCGAAGATGATGTTCTCGAGCGTGCCGATCGAGTCGTGCCCGGTCGGGTAGAGGTTGCCGAAGAACTGCGAGACGGGGAAGTGGAAGCCGGTCGCGTGGTCGGCGTGGTGGCCGCCGTGCGCCTGCGCCAGGTTGTACTCCGCGCCGCGGATGAACAAGATGGCGGCGCTCTCCAGCAGCACCATCGCCTCGACGAAGAAGGCCTGCCACATGCGCGAGCCGAAGAAGCGGCTCTGGCGGCCCTTCTTGGACGGCAGGTTGCGGAGTCGGTAGACGATCAGCGGGATGATCGCCAGCGTGCCGAGCAGGCCCAGGACCTCGGCGACCCACTCGTAGAGGAAGAAAGTGCCGAGCCACGGAATCGTCCACTCGGGGTTGAAGAGTTGCGGGAACGCGGCGGCGACGGCGGTCGACAGCACCAGGAAGGCCGCGAAGGCGAACCAGTGGAGGACGCCGACCCAGGTCCACTGCAGCATGCGCGTGTGGACCAGGGTCTCCTTGACCACGGTGATCGCACGCGCGACCGGCTGGTCGGTGCGACCGACGGCGGGCTGACCGGCCCGCAACACCTTGAGCATCTTGGCGACCGTCAGGCTCACCATCGGCACGGCGATGGCGGTCAGGACGAACGAGATGACGATGGCGACGACCTGCATAAAGGCCCCAATCTCCACTGAACAGTTGAAGCTGAGATTAACGGTTGAAATCGCGGGAAAAACACTAAGGCAAGCCAAACAGCCTGGTCAGCGGCCTGCTCGCCTTACTCGCAAGTAGCTAACGGCATGCTCTCACGGGGGCGTCGAGCCGACAACTTCGCTTGTTCTCGGGCGGAAAACAACTTAAGTTGTTCTGTGTGAGGATCACGGCGAGCGCGAGGAAGCGGGGAATCTCTGAGGCTGACATCCTCCACGCCCTCGCTCACTATGTGAGGGTGATCGTCGACCAAGGCGACGCCGAGTTGGTGATGTTCATCGGTCCGGGTCGCGACGGGAGCATGCTGGAGGTCGGCGTCGTGGATGACGAGGACCCGCGAGCGATCCACGCGATGCCGGTGCGGCGTAAGTACTGGCCCTGAGAGGAGAGGAGGTGACGAGGATGGGGACGAAGAAGAAGATCAGCGACGCAGAGGCGCTGCGGCGGTTCGAGGAAGGTGTCGAGTCGCGGGCGGAGTTGATTCGGGACCGAGGCGCGACGGCTGGTATTCGAGCCGCTGTCGAAGATCGCGAGGTCAGCCAGCGTCGTGTCGACGACACGGTGATCCGAGCGCGGCTCGACGGGCTCACGTGGGTGGAGATCGCCTCCGCGCTGGGCGTCAGCCCACAGGCGGCTCGGCAGAAGTACATGAACCGCGTCTGAACTACGGAGCTTGGACGGCCTCGCGAGGGACGAGCGGGAGGGCCAGGAGCGGGGTGACGGCGACGGCGGCGAAGGCGGCCGCGTAGCCGAACTCGGTGACCGCGAGGCCGATCGCCGGGGGCACCGCGACGCTCACCAGGTACTGGCCGGTGTTCTGCCAGCCCATCGCCTTCCCGGCCCACGTCGAGCCGCCGATCTCGGCGACGGCGGTGAAGGCCAGGCCGTTGTCGGCGACGGTGATCCCGGTGGCCGCGACCATCACGGCCACGGCGAACCATGTCGGTTCGGTCAGGCCGAGCAGCAGCATGGTCGCCGCCGCCGCGACCGCCACCTGGCGCAGCGGTCCCAGCCGACTCCCGACCCGGTCGGACCACCAGCCGACGCCGATCCGCGCCCCGGCCCCGACCAGTTGTGACGCCGCGACGATCGCGCCCGCCCACGCCGCCGACAACTCCTTGGCGTCGACCAGCCAGACCAGCATGAACGTCCACACGGTGAACTGCGGCACGACGAGCAGTGCCGACGCCGCGTGGATGCGGACGAGGCGCCGGTCGCGGCGGTACGGGTTCTCCGCGCGCCGGTCGTCGGCGGTCGTCGCTCGGGGCGTGCGCGGCGGGTCGACGATGAGCAGCCCGCAGGCGAGCGTGGCCGCCGCGCAGATCGCCGACACCACCAGCATCGTCGTCGCGATGCCGTGGGCGCTCGCCAGCGGTGGCACGAGCAGCGCCGTCGCGCCGACGCCGAGCGGGAGTCCTGTCTGCCGGATCCCCATCGCCGTGCCGCGGCGGTGGGCGGGGAACCAGCCGACGATCAGCCGTCCGCTCGCCGAGTTCGTGGACGCGGCGAACAGGCCCAGCACGAAGAAGGCCGCGCCGAGGGTCAGGTAGCGGTCGGACGAGGCGGCGGCCAGCAGACAGGCGGCGGTGATGCCGGCGAGGCCCGCCGTCATCGCGAAGCGCTCGCCGAGCCGGTCGACGATCGCGCCCCACGCGACCAGCGAGACGGTCGTCCCCGCCAGCGGCGCGGCCGCGATCAACCCGGCGTCGGCCAGGCTCAACCCCTGCTCCAGATGCAGATAGGGGATGAGGAAGGGCGCGACGCCGTTGGCGACCGTCCCCGCGACCTGCGCCGCCATGCTCACGGCGAGCATGAGCCAGGGGCTGGGACGACGGTTTACGACAACGCTCCCAGGTGGGCGAGGGCTTGGCGGACCAGGTGGCCGCGACCGCCCTCCAACTCGTCGGTGACCCGGGGGTCGAGGATCTCCTCGGGGGTCAGCCAGGTCAGCTCCAAGGCGTCCTGGCGCGGGTCGCACTCGCCGGTGACCGGCACGACGTAGACCAGCGCGACCGCGTGCTGACGCGGGTCGTGCAGCGGCGTGACGCCCGGCAGCGGGAAGTACTCCGCGACCGTGAACGGCGCGATGCTCGCCGGGACCTGAGGAAAGGCGGTCGGGCCCAGATCCTTCTCGAGGTTGCGCACGAGCGCGTCGCGCACCGACTCGCCGTGCATCACCCGGCCCGACACGATGGTGCGGGTCATCACGCCGGTCATGGCCGAGCCGCGCAACAGCAGCCCGACGTGCTCGACCTGCCCCAGCGCGTCGACCCGCACCGGCACCGCCTCGACGTAGAGGATCGGCACGCGCGAACGCGTCTCGTCGAGGGCCAGCTCCGACAGCCAGCCGGGATTCGGATCGGGCGTGCGCACGGTCATGGGCTCATTCTCGCCTATCAGGCCCCGTGGACCACGCATATCCGACGTTGTTAGCCTGGCTCGCGAACAGACAGGGGAGCGCCGGGTCCGCCGCGGACGGACAGGGGCGCTGAGAGTGCGGGCACGCCGCAGACCCTCCGAACCTGCTCCGGTTAGCACCGGCGAAGGGAGTCCATCATGACGAGTTCTGCGTCCCCGCGTGACCTTGCGAGGTACCGCACCATCGACCTAGTGACCATCGCGACCCTGGGCGTCGCGTTCGGCGTCGTCTTCTGGGGGTGGGGCAAGCTGTACGCCCTGTTCGACGTCGCCGCCAAGCTCGGCTTCCCGCCCGCTGCGGGCCTGATGGGCGGCGGCTGGCTGATCGCCGGCGTCGTCGGCGGGCTGATCGTCCGCAAGTTCGGCGCGGCGCTGGTCACCGAGACGATCGCCGCCAGCGTGTCGGCGCTCATGCCCGGCAACGAGTGGGGCTCCTCGGTCCTGGTCTCGGGCCTGCTCCAGGGCCTCGGCGCCGAGCTGGTCCTGCTGGTGTTCCTCTACAAGGTGTTCACGCCGTCCGTGGCGATGGCGGCGGGCGCGCTCGCGGGCGCCTTCGAGGCCGTCTACGAGTGGGGGGCCTGGTACGCCGACTGGGGCTTCGGCCACAAGCTGGCCCACCTCGGTTTCTTCCTCGTCTCCGGCGCGGTGATCGCCGGAATCGGCGGGTGGTTCCTGACGCGGGCGCTCGCGCGGGCCGGGGCGCTCGACGCCTTCCCGGTCGGGCGCGAGGCCGCCACGCGGGTCTGATGCCGACGCGCGCGGGCGAGGTCCGGGCCCGGCTCACCTGGCGTCCCATCGGACGTCGCGAGCCGACGATCCGCGACCTCGATCTGCGCGTCGAGCCCGGCGAGCGGGTGCTGCTCGTCGGGCCGAGCGGCAGCGGGAAGTCCACGCTCCTGCAGGCCCTCGCCGGGGCGCTCGGCACGACCGTCGCGGGCGACCTCGACGGTCGTGCCGAGGTCGGCGGATGTCTCGGACTGGTCCCGCAGAGCCCCGTCGACGGGATCGTCGCGGACCGGATCGACCGGGAGGTCGCCTTCGGACCGGAGAACCTCGGACTGCCGCGCGAGGAGATCCGCCGCCGCATCGCCGAGACGGTGGCGGCGGTGGGTCTGCCGTACGGTCTCGACCACCCGACCTCGGCGCTGTCCGGCGGCGAGCAACAACGGCTCGTGCTCGCCGGGGTTCTGGCGATGCGCCCCGACGTCATGGCGCTCGACGAGCCGACGTCCATGCTCGACGCGGCCACCGCCGCCGAGGTGCGCTCGGCGGTGCTCGACGTCGTGGGGGAGCGGACGTTGATCGTCGTCGAGCACCGCTTCGACGGTTGGTTGGAGCACGTGGACCGGATGGTCGCGCTCGATCGCGGACAGGTCGTCTTCGACGGTCCGTCGACGGCGCTGCCGGCCGCGGAGCCGCCTGGTCTGTGGCTGCCGGGTCGGCCCGCCCCCGCGCCGGTGGAACTGCCAGCGGAGCTGGTCGGGGCGGAGGGAGAGCCGGTGGCCTTGGACGAGGTCGTCGTCGAGCTGACCACGCGGACGCTGCGCGGGTCACGACGGACCCGCGCGCTGGACGGCCTCACCGCCCGGTTCGCGCCGGGGCGGGTGAGCGCGATGACGGGGCCGAGCGGGTCGGGCAAGAGCACGGCGCTGCTCGCCGCCTCGGGGCTGGTCCGTCCGGTCGCGGGCACGGTGACGCCGGACCGGTCCCGGCTGCGTCCCCGCGCGTTGGCGGCCGGGCTCGGCTGGTCGCCGCAGAATCCGGAGCACGGCTTCGTCACCACGCGGGCGCGCGACGAGGTCGAGCGGACGGCGGCGGTCGTCGGCCGGGAGGTGGACGCGGGCGCGGTGTTGGAGGCGGTCGGGCTGTCCGGACTGGCCGAGGCGCACCCCTTCCGGCTGTCCGGCGGCGAGCAGCGTCGGCTCGCGCTGGCCGCCGCGCTCGCGCACCGTCCCGGCCTCGTGGTGCTCGACGAGCCGACCGTCGGGCAGGACCCCGACGCGTGGGCGCTCGTCGCCGGCTGGATGACCAGCGCCGCGCGTCACGGCGCGACGGTCCTGGCCAGCACCCACGACGCCGACCTCCCGCGCGACGTCGAGGTCGCGTTGGCGGCGCGGGCATGACCGGGCTCGTCACGCGGGTGAACCCGCTCGTCCTCGTCGCGGTGGGCCTGTGCGCGCTGTTCGGCTCGCTGTTCGTGCGGAGCCTGCCGGTCGCGCTGGCGACGCTGGCGGCGTACGTGGTCGCCGTGGCGCTGTTCGTGCCGTCGTGGCGGTACCCGGCGGTGTGCCTGGCGTTCACGGGCGTCGCGGGGTTGAGCGTCGTGTACTCGACGTGGCGGCTCGGCGGCCACGACGTGGCGCTGGGGGCGACGGCGGGCCTGCGCATCGTCGTGCTGGCGTGGCCCGGCTCGGTGGCGGCGGGGTACGTCGACCCGGCGCGGCTCGCCGACTACCTCGGCCAGGTCGTCCGGCTGCCGGCGCGCGGCGTGGTCGCCTTCTCGGCGGCGTTGCAGCGCTTCTCCCACCTCGCCTCGACGTGGACGACGCTGACGCGCACGCGGCGGGCGCGGGGCCTGCGCGCCCACCCCGGCCCGCTCGCCTTCGGGCTGCTGGTCGACGCGATGCGGGGGGCGTCGCGCTCGGCGGTGGCGATGGACGCCCGGGGTTTCGCCGCCGCCCACCGCCGCACCTGGCTCGTCCCGGCGACCTGGACCCGCCTCGACACCGCCGCCCTCCTGCTCGCCCTCACCCTCGCCGCCCTCCCCGCGCTCCTGTCCCACCTCCTCTGACGGCTCGCCCGAGTCCCAGATTTGCTGAGTTATCCACCGTTTGACGGTGGGCAAAGGGTGGATAAGGGAGCAAATCTGGGAAGAAGGATGTGGCTCTGGTCACTGAGCCGCGAACGGGCTAGAGTGCGAACTAAGCAAGCGCTTAGTTTTCTTACGGAGGAGTCCCTATGCCCCGCGTTTTCGCCAGCCTCGACGAGTTCAAGGCCGCTGTCGGCACCGAGCTCGGCACCAGCGGCTGGCTCACCGTCACCCAGGAGCGGATCAACACCTTCGCCGACGCCACCGGCGACCACCAGTGGATCCACTGCGACCCGGAGAAGGCCGCGCAGGGCCCCTTCGGCACGACCATCGCCCACGGCTACCTGACGCTCAGCCTGCTGCCGACCTTCGCCGAGCAGATCTACGACGTGCAGGGCCTCGCGATGGGCGTCAACTACGGCGCCAACAAGGTCCGCTTCCCCGATCCCGTCCCGGTCGGCTCCCGCCTGCGCGCCACCGCCACGCTCAAGGAGACCGCCGACATTCCCATCGGCACCCAGGCGACCATCTCCTTCGTCGTCGAGCGCGAGGGCGCCGCCAAGCCGGCCGTCGTCGCCGAGGTCGTCTACGTGATGGCGGCGGGCTGACATGCACTTCGGCTACGACCAGACCACCACCGACCTGCTCGAGCGCGTCGGGGCGTTCATGGACGAGCACGTCTACCCCGCCGAGGAGACGCTCACCGCGCAGCTCGCGCAGGCCACCCGCGACGACAGCTGGGACATCCCCGACGCCATCGCCGAGGTGCGCCGTCAGGGCAAAGCGGCCGGACTCTGGAACTTCTTCCAGCCCGGCGACCACGGCGAGTACAGCGGCGCCGGCCTGACCAACCTTCAGTACGCGCCCATCGCCGAACTGTCCGGCCGCAGCATCCAGCTCGCCCCGCAGGCCTTCAACTGCGCCGCGCCGGACACCGGCAACATGGAGGTGCTGACGATGTTCGGCACCGACGAGCAGAAGCGTCGCTACCTGCGCCCGCTGCTCGACGGCGAGATCCGCTCGGCCTTCGCCATGACCGAGCCCGACGTCGCCAGCTCCGACGCCACCAACGTCGAGCTGTCGATCACGCGCGACGGCGGCGACTACGTCGTCAACGGCCGCAAGTTCTACATCACCGGCGCGATGAACCCGAACTGCCAGGTGTTCATCGTCATGGGTAAGACCGACCCGAGCGCCGAGCGGCACCGTCAGCAGTCGATGATCCTCGTCGACCGCGACACCCCCGGCCTGGAGGTCGTGCGCGGCATGCATGTCTTCGGCTACCA
Organism: Aeromicrobium sp.; assembly: GCF_047606445.1. Classification (GTDB taxonomy): domain Bacteria; phylum Actinomycetota; class Actinomycetes; order Propionibacteriales; family Nocardioidaceae; genus Aeromicrobium. The sequence goes on from NZ_JASGEK010000051.1 coordinate 14,320, forward strand.
CGACCGCGACCACGGCGGACACGCCGAAGTCGTCTTCAACGACGTCCGGGTGCCCGCTGAGAACTTGATCGGCGAGGAGGGCATGGGCTTCGCCATCGCCCAGGCGCGCCTCGGGCCGGGCCGTATCCACCACTGCATGCGCTCCATCGGCATCGCCGAGCGCGCCGTCGAGATGATGTGCGAGCGGGTGCAGCAGCGCGTCGCCTTCGGCAAGCCGCTGGCCCGTCAGGGGGTCGTGCGCGAGTGGATCGCGGAGTCGCGGGTCAAGATCGAGCAGCTGCGCCTGCTGACGCTCAAGACCGCCTGGCTGATGGACACCGTCGGCAACCGGGGCGCGCACACCGAGATCCAGGCCATCAAGATCGCCACCCCCGAGACCGTCAACTGGATCATCGACAAGGCGATCCAGGCGCACGGCGCGGCCGGTATCAGCCAGGACTTCCCGCTGGCCGAGATGTGGGCGGGCATCCGCACGCTGCGCTTCGCCGACGGCCCCGACGAGGTGCACAAGAACTCGCTGGCTCGCGCCGAGCTGCGCAAGCACGCTCCGGCCGAGGCCTGAGGGAGACACGATGACGAGGATCGACGGGGCGACGGCGGTCGTCACAGGAGCCGCGGGCGGCATCGGCGCGGCCTTCGCGCAGGCGCTGCTCGACCGCGGCGCGACGGTCGTGCTCGGCGACCTCGACGCCGCCCGGCTCGACCAGACCCGGCAGACGCTCGCCGCCGAGTTCGGCGAGGACCGGGTAGCCGTGTGGGCGGGCGACGTCAGCGGCGACGAGGGAGTCGCCGCGCTGCTCGCCGCCGCGCCCGCCCCTGTCGACCTCTTCGTCGCCAACGCCGGGATCTTCCGTGGCTTCGGCCTCGACGCCACTGATGCCGAATGGGCGGCGTCGTGGCAGGTCAACGTGATGTCGCAGGTGGCGGCGGCGCGGGCGCTCGTGCCGCGCTGGACCGAGGAGGCGGCCGCCGGGGGCGCGGATGGCGTGTTCGTCAGCGTCGCGTCGGCGGCCGGCCTGCTCACCCAGCTCGGCTCGCCCACCTACTCGGCGACCAAGCACGCCGCGCTCGGCTTCGCCGAATGGCTCGCCGCGACCTACGGCGACCAGGGCGTCCAGGTGTGCTGCGCCTGCCCGATGGGCGTGCGCACCGCGATGCTGGAGGAGGGCGAGACGAGCGTCGACCCCAACGCCCGTCTCGGCATGCGCGCGGTGGTCTCGGCGGGCGAGCCGATCGAGGCCGCCGAGGTGGCTCGGGTCGCCCTCGACGCCGTCGAGGAGGGCCGTTTCCTGGCGTTGCCGCACCCGGAGGTGGACCGCATGCAGCAGCAGAAGGCCGTCGACCGCGACCGCTGGCTCGGCGGCATGCAGCGTTTTCGGAAGAGTCTGGAGGAGTCGCTAGGGTGAGCGTCATGGGTCAATGGTCGAAGCGGGTCCTGGTCATGTGGATCGCGATCGTCGTCGTAGCGGTGTCGTGGGGCGTGGAGACGTTCGGTCCCGCCTGGCCGGAGAGCGCGGTGTTGCCGGTGCGGATCGCGCTGATCGCGGCCACCGTGGTCATCGCCGCCATCGCCTACCAGACGTGGACCGACGACGCCTCGCGCGAGCCGTTGGTCATCTCGGCGATGGTCGCCTCGCTGCTCGGCGGCGCCACGCTCGTGTCGATGACGATCACCGCGCCGGACCGTTCGCTGCTGCCGCACGGCTGGTACGCCACGGTCGGCGCGGTCGCGCTGCTCTACGCGACGGTCGCCATGACCCTCGCCTCCCGCCGCGCCTGAGCTGCCCGAGTGATCCCCCAGCCGCCGCCGCAGTACCACCTGGCCGAGCCGCTGCACCCGGAGCCGTCGTCGGGTCGCGGCTGCCTGGTGGTGGTCGTCGTGAGTCTGCTGGTCGCCGGAGTGGTGACGGCGGTCGTCACCTTCGGACCCGACCTCTCGGGCGTCGGATCGGGGGAGTCCGAGTGGTCCCCGTCCACCGCCGCTCCGGAGGACTCGGCGGACGGGCCGACGGTCGACCTGCTGACGGCGGACGGTTTCGAGGAGGTCGTCGCCAGTCTCATCGAGGAGGCCGGCACACGTCAGGTCGCGGAGTTCGTTCTCTACCCCGACATGGCGATGGTGTACGTGCCGACAGGCGAGAAAGAAGTGGTCGCCTACTACTGGGACGGCGAATGGTCGCAGGGCGAGCCGGAGCAACGCAGCTTTGGAACTGTTCCGTTCGATGTGGGCGACTTCCTGGGCTTCGACTTCAGGCGCCTGTGTGACCGCCTCGAGGCCGAGGGCGCTGAGGAGTGCCACGTGTCGGTGAGGGCGCCGGGCGAGTACGACCCGCCGGACGTGTGGATGTTCGTCTCGGCCTACGACCAGCGCGGCGAGTACGTGTTCCAGTCCTACACGCGCGAGGGCGTTCTCGTCGAGTGACCTAGGCTGACGCGCATGGCCATCGACCTCCTGACCCCCGCGCAGATCGACGAGATGCGGCCCGCCGGCCGGTTCGTGGCCGAGGTGCTGACGGCGCTGCAGGAGGCCGCCGACGTCGGCGTGAACCTGCTCGACCTCGACGCCCTCGCGCACGAGATGATCCGCGAGCGCGGCGCGGAGTCCTGCTACATCGACTACGCCCCGTCGTTCGGCAACGGCCCGTTCGGCAAGGTGCTGTGCACGTCGGTCAACGACGCGGTCCTGCACGGCCTGCCGCACGACTACAGGCTCGCCGACGGCGACCTCGTCAGCTTCGACTTCGCGGTCACGGTCGACGGCTGGGTGTGCGACTCGGCGGTCAGCATGATCGTGGGCACGCCGGACGAGAAAGACCAGTGGCTCATCGACGTCACGCAGGAGGCGCTCGACGCGGCCATCGCGGTGGCGCGCCCGGGCTTCAAGATCGGCGACATCAGCCGCGCCATCGGCGACGTCGGCCGCAAGCACGGCCTCGGCATCAACAAGCAGTTCGGCGGGCACAGCGTCGGCCGGACGATGCACGGCGGCCTGCACATCCCCAACGACGGCCGTCCCAAGCGCGGCTACCCGCTCAAGCCGGGCGTCGTCATCGCCATCGAGCCGTGGTTCCTGCACACGACCGACGAGATCGTCATGGACCCCGACGGCTGGACGATCCGCAGCGCCGACGGCTCCCGCGGCGCCCACGTCGAGCACACCGTCGCCATCACCGACGGCGACCCCATCGTCATGACCGCGCGCGGATGACCGGCTCCCCGGGACGCACGATGATGGGTTTGGGTCGTGGGAGCGACCCGAATCCATCATTCTCGGTCTCCGGGGTGACGCAGGATGATGCTTTTGGGCTGCGATAGGTGCCTCAATCCATCATCGTGCGTCTTCGACCGGATGTCTTCGACCGGATCGACAGGCGCGGTCGGCCAGGCGACGGACGCCTCGAGCTGGCCCATGAGCGACAGCAGGGTCGTCTCGTGTCCGGCGTGGGCGGCGAGCATGAGGCCGACGGGGAGTCCGTCGGCTCGGCCGAAGGGGACGCTGGCCGCCGGGATCCCGGCCATGTTGTCGACGGCCGTGAACGGGGTGAACAGCAGCTCGCGGCGGTGCGCCTCGGCGGGGTCGTCGGTCGCGGTGAACCAGGCGTGCGGCTGCGGGAGCATCGCGAGCGTGGGTGTGCAGAAGACGTCGTAGTCGGCGAGCGAGCTCATCGCCGAACGCGTCGTGGTTTCCAGAAACTGCATCGCCCCGGCCAACTCGGCCGCCGAGTGGGTGGCCCCGCGCCGCCGCCAGTAGCGGGTGTTCGGGCGCAGCAGCGGCTCGGCCTCCGGCGGGATCGGCGCGGCCGCCATGCCGCTGCTCCACACGACGTTGAACTGCGGCTCCAACTCCGGCGGGAAGGGGTTGTCGATGACCTCGACGTCGTGGCCGAGCGCGGCCAGCGCCCGACAGCCGTCCTCCCACACGGCCTTCACGCGAGGGTCGGTCGCGACGTCTGGCAGATAGGGGTCGCCCCAGGCCGCCACGCGTAGACGTCCCGGCTCCCGGTCGACCACAGCCGCGAACGGCTCGGCGGGCCGCCCGACGAAGCGCGCGTCGCCCGGCTGCGGCACGGCGATCAGATCGAGCAGCGCGGCCACGTCGCGCACGGTCCGGGCGATGGGTCCGTCGGAGGCCAGCCCGCTCCAGTCGCTGCCGAGCGGCCCGGGGCTCACGCGGCCGCGCGTCGGCTTCAACCCGACCACGCCGCAACAGCTCGACGGGATGCGGATCGACCCGCCGCCGTCGCTGCCCAGCGCCCACGGCACGAGTCCGGCCGCGACGGCCGCCGCCGCGCCGCCGCTCGACCCGCCCGCGTTCAGGCCCACCCGCCAGGGCGTCGAGGTCGGACCGACGAGGTCGTTGTCGGTGTACGACGACAGTCCGAACTCCGGTGTGTTCGTCTTGCCGAGGCTCACCAGCGCGGCGTCGCGGACCAGCCGCACGACATGCGCGTCGACCTCGGGAACCTGGTCGGCCAACAGTCGTGAGCCCATCGTCGTACGGACCCCTGCGGTCGCGGTGAGGTCCTTGACCGCCGTCGGAACGCCCGCGAATCCTTCGCCCGCACGGCCGGCCCGGTCGATCGCCCGCGCCGCGTCGAGGGCGGCCTCGGGCGTGAGGGTCACGAAGGAGCGCAGATCGGCGTCCCAGCGCTCGATGCGGTCCAGATGCGCCTGGGCGAGGTCGGTCGCGGTGACCTCACCCCGACGCAGCAGATCGGCCTGGTCGTGCGCGTCGAACTCATACAGCGAAGCACCCATGTCCCGACGGTAGCCCCGAGGCCTTCAACCGAATGGTTGACAAGGCGACGTGCGGCCGCCTACTCTTCTTCAACCAAACGGTTGACAAAGGATGGACCATGACGGACCGGCTGTCCCTGGCGTTCTCGGCACTCGCCGACCCCACGCGACGCGACATCGTCGCGCGGCTGACCGACGGCGACGCGACGGTCGGCGAACTCGCCGAGCCCTATGACGTGAGCCTCCAGGCGATCTCCAAGCACCTCAAGGTGCTCGAAGGCGCCGGGCTCGTCACCCGCGGGCGAGAGGCGCAGACCCGCCCGGTCCATCTCGAAGCGGAGGTGTTCGACCTGATGACCGCCTGGATCGAGCGATACCGGCAGCGCGCCGAGGAACGCTACCGACGCCTGGACGCCGTCCTGGCCGAGATGAACGACGAGACCACATCCCACGAAGGAGCAGCATCATGACGACGACCCGCCCCGAGGCCGTGATCGAGGCCCACCCCACCCTGCCGATCATCACGATCACCCGCGAGTTCGACGCGACCCCCGCCCAACTCCTGCGGGCCCACACCGACCCGGAGGTGTTCGCCCGGTGGGTCGGCCCGAAGGACCTCACGACGCGGATCGACCGCTGGGACGCCAGCCGCGGGGGTCACTTTCGATTCGTGCAGAGCCGTGGCGACGAGGAGTATGCCTTCTACGGCTCCTTCCACGACATCACCGAGAACCGCATCGTGCAGACCTTCACGTGGGAGGGCCAACCGGACGGCGTCTCGTTGGAGACGCTGACCTTCGAAGACCTCGGCGACGGCCGCACGCGCCTGCGCGCCCAGTCGCTCGTCGAGAGCATCGAGAGCCGCGACGCCTGGCTGCGCAGCGGCATGGAGACCGGCGTCAACGACGGCTACGCGAAGATCGACGGACTGCTCACGGACGGAGCCCTGTGATGACTCTTCCCACCACTCCCGCCGAGCGTCACCGGGCCGTCGCCGACGCCTTCACCGATCGCGTGAACGGTGCCGCCGACTGGGACGGCCCGGCCCCCGTCGAGGGATGGACCGCCCGCGACGTCGTGGGTCACCTGGTCGAATGGCTGCCGGGCTTCCTGTCTGCCGGCGGCATCGACCTCGCCGCCGGCCCGACCCCGGCCGACGATCCGGTCGCGGCCTGGCAGCGCCACCGCGAGCAGGTGCAGGCGCTCCTCGACGGCCCCGGCGCCGACGAGGACTTCACCCATCCGCACATCGGCACACTCCCGTTGGCCCAGGCGATCGACCGCTTCTACGCGACCGACGTCTTCATGCACACCTGGGACCTGGCCCGCGCCACCGGCCAGGACGACCGCCTCGACGAGGACGCCTGCGCCGACCTGCTGGCCGGTATGACGCCGATGGAGGACATGCTGCGCGCGTCCGGTCAGTACGGCCCGGCTGTCCCGGTTCCCGAGGACGCCCCGGTCGTGGACCGACTGATGGGCTTCCTCGGCCGCGATCCGCAGTGGCGCCCCTGACCTCTACGCTGATCTCGTGACTGTCGGACCTCAGCGGTGGGCCTATCCGGCGCTCATGGGCATCATCATGTTGGGTCTGGGCATCTCCGGCGCCCCCTCCCCGCTCTACGGGATGTACGCCGAGGAGTGGGGCTACCGGCCCATCACCACGACGGTCGTGTTCGCCGCCTACGCCGCGGCCGCGCTCATCGCGGTGCTCGCCTCCGGCTCGATCTCGGATCGCTACGGACGCCGGCCGCTGCTGATCGCGGCCACCTCCGGGCTGGTGCTGGGGCTCGTCGTCTTCATGGTCGCGTCGGCGGCCTGGATGCTCATCGTCGCCCGGGTGATCCACGGACTCTCGGTCGGCACGGTCGTGGTGGTGTCGAGCGCCGCCCTGCTCGACCTGCGTCCCGACGAGGGCGCGGCCACGGGGCGGCGCACCGGGATCGCCTTCAACATCGGCATCTCCGTCGTGATCGTCCTGACCTCCGTGCACGCCGAGTACGGTCCCGCGCCGCTCGTCGTGCCCTATGCCGTCCTGGCGGTGCTGTCGGCGATCGCGCTCGCCGCGGTCCTCGCGATGCGCGAGACCCACACCGAGGACCGGGCGGTGACCCTGCACGTCGCCCGGCCGCAGGTGCCCGCCGACATCGCCGCCGACTTCCGGTTCGCGGCGATCGGGGTCATGGCCTCGTGGTCGGTGCTCGGCGTGCTGCTGTCGCTGTATCCGACCCTCGCGTCGGTCGCGGTCGGCGCCGACAACCTCGTCTTCGGCGGCTTCATCGTGGGCGGCAGCGCGGCGGCAGCCGCCGTGAGCCAGCAGGTCGCGGCCCGCTGGCCCGCGCGCCCGGCCGCGATCGCCGGCGACCTCGGCACGGCGGTCAGCCTGGGGCTGTGCGTCCTAGCGATCCACGTCGGCGACGCGATCTGGGTCTCGGCCGCCTCGCTGATCCTCGGCTTCTTCTTCGGGTTCGCCTTCGGCAGCTCCCTGCGCCACCTCGGCCAGGTCATCCCGGCGGCCCACCGCGGCGAGGTCATGTCGGCCTTCTACGTATTGGCGTACGGGTCGATGGCCGTCCCGACGATCCTGGCCGGCGCTGCCGCGACGGTCTGGGGCGTCGAGGCGATCTTCGCGCCCTTCATGGCCTGTGTGGCCGCGGCCAGCCTGCTCGCCGCCTTCCTCGGATCGCGCGTCGCCCACGAACCGGAGACACCGAGCGCATGAGCACCCGGGTCGAGACGATCGTCGACGAGTTGCGGGCGGCGGCGAATCCGACCGAACACGCCAAGGTGCTCGGGCGCGTGGGTGATCCCGAGCGGGTCATCGGCGTGCGCATGAAGGAGGTGTTCGACACCGCCAAACGGCACATCGACGCCGACCTCGACGACGTCGCCGCGCTGCTGCGCCGACCCGAGTACGAGTGCCGCATGGTCGCGGTGAGCATCCTCGACTTCAAGGCGCGCTCCCCGAAGGCCACCGCCGAGGACCGGGCCGCCTGGTGCGCGCTCTACCTCGATCACCACGACCACATCGACGTCTGGGATTTGGTCGACCGGTCGGCGCCGCGGGTCGTCGGCGGGCATCTGGTCGACCACCCCGACCGGGCCGCGATCCTCGACGACCTCGCCGCGTCGGACGAGCCGATGCGCCGTCGGACCGCGATCACCGCGACCTTCCTGTTCATCCGGCGTGACCTGTTCGACGACGCCCTGCGCCTGTCCGCGCTGCTGGTTGACGACCCCGAGCCGATGGTCCGCTCGAATGTCGGGGTCGCGCTGCGCGAGGTCGGCCGCCGCGCCCCCAAGCTGCGTGACGCCTTCCTCGCCGAGCACGCCGACCGCGTCCCGAAACCCGTCCGCCGCGTCGCCCTGTCCTGAGGGAGACTGGGCGCATGACCTCCGCCGCTCCGTCCAGCTCTGACGACGACCATGAGGATGTGATCGTCGGCAGCGGCCTCTCGGTGGTCATGGGCGTGATCCGTGAACTGCTCGGCCGGGACTTCCCCGACGACGCGGTGGAGACCGAGATCGACGGGCTGGAGGTCGTGTCGCTCGACTTGGCGCACCTGCTGCCGTTGGGCGCCACTTCGGACGCCGACGCGCTGGAGGAACTGTGCGACGCCGTGGCCGACGCCGCCGACGCGGCGTGGGGCGAGGCCCGTCGCTTCGAGGCCGACGCGGCGCACCTGTCCGAGGAGGGGCCGCTCGACCTCCGTCAGCTGCCGACCCGCGTCATCCACAGCCTCGGCGCGGAGCGGGCCATCTGGTGGCCGGTGGAGGACCGGGCGGTGATGCTGGTCAACAACTCGCACGCCGACCCCGACCGCCACGTGGCCGCCGTGGTCGTGACGCTGCAACAGCACCTCGTCGGCCTGCCGCCGGACTACCTGCTGTGGCACGGGCGCGCCGTCGCGGGCGAGCCGACGCCGTGGAGCGACCAGGGGCTCCGATTCCTCAGCGGCGGCGAGGAGCCGGAGGTGATTGACCAGTCGTATCTGACCGACGCCGACCGGGCTGATCCCGACATCATGGCCAACGTCGAGGCGATGGCGGCGACCGCCGAGCTCATCACCTGGGTCGCCGAGGACGACGACAGCCGGGCCATCGGCTACTGGCACGGTCCCGACGACGCCGAGTTCGAGGAGTCGCCGATCGTCGGCCTCGACACCGAAGGCCAGTTCGAACTGCTGGCGGGGCGCACGCTCAGCGAGGCTCTCTGCGGCCACTTCGCCTCTTTCGCCGACGACGAGGACGCGGAGTTCGCGCGTCTCGCCGACCTGTGCCGTGCGCAGGGCGTCGCCGTCGCCGCCCGCCTCGACGACCTCGCCACCCCGCCGACCCCGATCCGCCCCGCCGACCACCGGAGCGAACGCTACGAGCGCCTCCGCCGGGGCCGCTGACCGTCTCCGGCAGGCCGTTCGTTGTCAGCCGACAGCGACGCCGTGAGCGCGGCGACCTCGTCGGCGCTCAGAGTGCGCCAGCCGCCCCCGTCGTCGTAGCGGACCCCGTCGGCGTAGCCCCGTTCGATCCCGAAGCGGAGTCGCCGCTCGCCCCGGCGCAGCGATAGTGACCACACATCCATCTGCACCGGGCCGATGAAGTCCTCCACCGTCCAGCCGGCCTCCAGTGCTGCCTGCGCCAACCCCGCCGCCTCCGCGTCGCGCGGGCCGAGGCGATCGACGCCGAGGCGATGGAGGAAGCGGGGGAGGTTCGTCAGGTCGGGACGGGCGTTCATGCTTGTGGCCTTCCTCAGCCGACGGTCGCGGAGCCGCCGAGGCGCTTCCAGACGGCGGGCGGGATGGCGGCGGCCACGGCCGTGGCGAACGACAGCATCGCGTCGATGTGCTCAACGTGGAGCGAGCCGTCGGCCACCGTCACCAGCGACGACCCCTCGAAGCGCCAGGCGACCGGTGGCCAGGCGAGCAATGTCGAAAGGAGCGTGGGCAGCACGTCGTCGGCGAACTCCGGGGAGGGCGACCGGATCGCGTTGGCGTGGTCGAATCCGGCGTGGCCCGTCGTGACCGTCCCCCGGTGTCCGAGCAGTCGGCTGAGCGTGTTCCGCGGCGTCACCTCGAAGTCGGGGAAGGCGACGCCGAGGTCGAGCGTGACGATCTGCGACAGGCTCGTGGAGTCCATCTGCACCATCGAGTTGGGGTCGAGATGGGAGCTGGAGTGCCGACGCTCGAAGGCGAGGAAGCGCCGTCCCTCGTGCTCGCCGCGGACCACCTCGCGTACCTCGCAGCCGCCGAGGTCGCGGAAGTGCGCGGCCAGCGAGGTGTCGACAGCGACATACGACCAGCCGCGCCGCCGGGCGGCCTCGGCGACGGGCAGGGGCGGGGTCATGTCGGCCTCCGCTTGAGTCGGCCCAGTGCCCCGTCGAGCTGGCGCGGTCGGGCGATGTGCCGCTCGGTGGCGAAGGGGATCGGCGGAAGGTCGGCGCCCCAGACGCGGGCGAGGTCGCGCAGCCGCGACATCGCCGCGAACGCCCACGCCCACACCTCGGCGTCGCGGGTCGTGATGTCGCCGTAGTGGCTGTAGGCGAACAGCCAGTTCTCGTTCGCCTCGACGCTGAACGACTGACTCAGGTCGGCGAGCAATCGGGCCGCCTCGCCGTCGAGGAGGATGCGCGCCTGCTCCTCGTGCCCCTTCTCGCAGTGGGCGCGAAAACCGATGTCGGGGGGCAACTCGACCAGGGAGCCTCGGTCCCGGAACCGGTGGAAAGCGGAGTGGTCCGGTCCGGCACTCTGCTCGGCGAACGTGAGCATGCCGAGCGCCGTGATGGCGGCGGAGCCGACGTGCAGCGGCGTCAGCGCGCCGAAGGTCGAGCAGCTGATGAGCAGGCGCGGCAACCGCAGGTCGTGGCGCACCGCGATGTACCCCTGCCGCGACGGGACGAAGTCGTCGCTGCCGAGCCAGTAGCGCCAGCCGTGGTTGCCGAACTCGACGGCGGGCGGACTCGGGTACGAGATGACGTCTGTGCGGGTGTTGCGCAGGAGCAGGCTCGGCATGTCCCGTTCGCCGGGGTCGATCCACGACACATAGACGAGGTCGTTGGCCTTGGCGAAGGAGCCAATCGCCTTACCCCGTCGCCCCCGGCGTTGGCGGGTCAGGGCGGAGGCGTCGAACCAGAACTCGGGCGGCTCAGTAGTGGCCGGTGCCATTGCCGAAGATCCCATCCATGATCGTGGTGAAGCCGGGTGAGGGCTTGCCCCGCCGTATCATCCAATCCGGTGCAGGCAGGCACCGGTCGGTGTAGAAGGCGGGGCGTTCGGGGACGGCCGGGTCCCACAGTCCCAGGCGGTCGAGCACTTGGGAGGCCACCGAGAATACCCACGCCCACCGGTCGGCCTCGAACCAGGACACTTCGACGCTTGAGAGATAGAGGAAGATCCGGTTCTCGGTGATGCCGATGTCGAACGTCGCGCTCAGCTCCCCCATCAGCCGCAGCGCGTCGCCGGACAGGAACGCGCGGGCATCCGACTCGCGGCCAGGCTCGACGAAGGCCTGGAAGAGACGACCGGTCTCCGGGCCGAGGTCGAGCAGTTCCAACTTCCCGATGGCGGTGTGGAGCGTCCTCCCGTCCTTCGACCGGCCGCTCGGTGAGGCGGAGTCGGAGCCGCGGAAGTTCACGCCGAGGCTGGAGTAGTGGGACTTATCGGCGTAGATCCAGTGCCCGCGCGGCGGGGTGGCGTCGTTGGCGCGGGCGTCGAGGACCATGCGCGGGAGGCTGAGCGCGTGGTCGACGGCGATGTAGCCGAACAGCCATTCCACCCGCTGCACCGGCGAGTGGTGGTTGCCGAACTCGACGGTCGGCGGACCTTCCCAGGTGTAGATGTCGCGACGCTCTCCGAACCGGAGGATGCTGCCGGGAGTCGATTCATAGGAGTGACGCTCGAAGGTGAGGCCGTTGGCCTCGGCGAAGGCATCGTGCTTCGACGGCGAGTTCCACCAGTCGGCGACGATCTTCTTCGGGTTCAGTGCGCGCAGAGCACGGAGCCGGTCGGCCGGGGTGTCGCCTCCGCGCCAGGCCTCACGGAAGGCGCGCGGTCCCGAGCCGAGTTCGCCCGGCTCGCGCGGCGGCCAGTCCGCACCCCACATGGAGGCCTCGAACCAGTAGCCGGTCTCGTCGTCGGTCATGGACTCATCTTGCCTGCTCGCCCCCGCTCCCGCGAGATAGCCGGGCCGCTTCGCGCGGTGCGATCAGCCGCGACGCGAGCGCAGCAGACCGAGGGTCAGCAGCAACAGGCCGATGGCGGCGATGCCGAGCGGCAGGTAGACCTCCGCGAGCTTGATGAGGCCCGCGTTCGTGCCGGCGGTGTCGGCGAGCCGCTCGACGGCCTCCTCGTCCGACATCAGCTCGAGGCTGTTGAGGTCGAGCAGCGGGTAGTCGATGTCGCCGTCGAGCCCGGCGTACAGCGAGATCGTCTGCTCCTGGCCGGTCTGCAGCGGCGAGCCCATCTCCGTGTCGATCCACACCTTGGTGGTGTTGGTCGAGATGTACTTCGCGGGGACCTCGTCGCCGGTCTCGGCCAGGGCCTCGGCCAGCTCCGCCGGATCGAAGTCGAGGCCCTCGGGCGGGTCGGCGACGAAGCCGGCGACCGTCGCGGCCGGCAGCACCGTGCCGTCGGTCTTCATGGACTTTCCGACGCTCTCGCGCAGGGCCTCCAGGGTGCCCTCGGCCTTGACGGGGGCGACCGTCTGGCCCTCGAAGTAGTAGGCCTCGCGTCCGCCGATGGTCTCGGTCTTGACGTACTCGACGAGCTGGGCGCTGTCGGTGGTCGCGTCGTAGACCGTGAAGGCGTCGGTGCTCGGACGGCGCACATGCGAGATGACCATGCCGCCTTTCTGGTCGTCGACGCCGTCGACGCCCTCGATCTGCTCGTAGTCCGTGCGGCCGACCGCGAACTTCTTCTCGGTCGTGTTCTCGCCGCTGGGCAGCTTGGCCGTCGAGGTGCTGGCGATGATCGCGGTCGTCCCGTCGGTCTCGGTCACCTCGACCTCGCGCGTCGCGGTCACGTCGACCGGGTCGCCGAGCGTCAGCGTCGCGGGGTCGAGCTGGCGGGACTCGCCCTCGTAGTCGACGGTGCTGCTGAAGTCGCCCGGCAGCTGGGTCAGCTTCGGCGCGATCACGAAGACGACCAGCGCGGCGAGCACCATCAGGGCGAGCCCGAGGATCGCGAGGGCATGACCTCGGCCGGACGGCTTCTGGGCAGACGACTTGCTGTGGCTTTCGGCCATGACGAACTCCCTCTCGGAACAGATGCCGCCTCTCCCTAGGCGACTGACCCACGGTAGCCGCCGCCAGGGTCACGACGGATTTTCTTCGTCCAGACGGGAATGAACGGCCTCAGGGTCAAGTTGATACGATCAGACTCAAGTCATCTGACTGTCGAACTTCAACCCCACGCCACCCCCGATCCGCAGGAGGATTCACTCATGGCACGTGCCGTTGGCATCGATCTCGGTACCACTAACTCCGTCGTCGCCGTCCTCGAGGGCGGCGAGCCGACCGTCATCGCGAACGCCGAGGGCGCCCGCACCACCCCGTCGGTCGTCGCCTTCGCCAAGGACGGCGAGGTCCTGACCGGCAAGGTCGCCAAGAACCAGGCCGTCACCAACGTCGACCGCACGATCCGCTCGGTCAAGCGCCACATGGGCACCGACTGGACCACCGGCATCGACGGCAAGGACTTCACGCCGCAGCAGATCAGCGCGTTCATCCTGCAGAAGCTCAAGCGCGACGCCGAGGCCTACCTGGGCGAGCCCGTCACCGACGCGGTCATCACCGTCCCGGCCTACTTCAACGACCACCAGCGCCAGGCCACCAAGGAGGCCGGCGAGATCGCGGGCCTCAACGTCAGCCGCATCATCAACGAGCCCACCGCGGCCGCGCTCGCCTACGGCCTCGACAAGGGCGACGACCAGACCATCCTCGTCTTCGACCTCGGCGGCGGCACCTTCGACGTCTCGCTGCTGGAGATCGGCGACGGCGTCATCGAGGTCAAGGCCACCAGCGGCGACAACCACCTCGGCGGCGACGACTGGGACGAGGCGGTCGTCAACTGGATCGTCAGCAGCTTCAAGGCCAAGACCGGTATCGACCTGACCAAGGACAAGATGGCCATGCCGCGCATCCGCGAGGCGGCCGAGCTGGCCAAGATCGAACTGTCGAGCTCCACCACCACCTCGATCAACCTGCCCTACATCACGGTCCAGGACGGCACCCCGGTCTTCCTCGACGAGACGCTCACCCGCGCCGAGTTCGAGAAGATCACCGCCGACCTGCTCGAGCGCACCAAGGCCCCGTTCAACAACGTCATCCGCGACGCGGGCGTCAGCGTGAACGACATCGACCACGTCGTGCTCGTCGGCGGCTCGACTCGCATGCCGGCCGTCACCGAGGTCGTCAAGCGGCTCACCGGCGGCAAGGAGCCCAACAAGGGCGTCAACCCCGACGAGGTCGTCGCTGTCGGCGCCAGCCTCCAGGCGGGCGTGCTGGCCGGCGAGGTCAAGGACGTGCTGCTGCTCGACGTCACTCCGCTGAGCCTCGGCATCGAGACCAAGGGCGGCGTGATGACCAAGCTCATCGAGCGCAACACGACCATCCCGACCAAGCGCAGCGAGGTCTTCACGACGGCCGACGACAACCAGCCGTCGGTCGCGATCCAGGTCTACCAGGGCGAGCGCGAGATGGCCGCGGGCAACCAGTTGCTGGCCACCTTCGAGCTGACCGGCCTGCCCCCGGCGCCGCGCGGCGTGCCGCAGATCGAGGTCACCTTCGACATCGACGCCAACGGCATCGTCAACGTCTCGGCCAAGGACCGGGGCACCGGCAAGGAGCAGTCGATGACGATCACGGGCGGCTCGGCGCTGTCCAAGGACGACATCGACCGCATGGTCAAGGACGCCGAGCAGTACGCCGAGGAGGACCGCAAGCGCCGCGAGGCCGTCGACATCCGCAACCAGGCCGACTCGCTCGCGCACACGACCGAGAAGTTCCTGGCCGAGAACGGCGACAAGGTCAGCGAGGAGCTCAAGAACGAGGTCCAGGTCGACCTCGACGCGCTGAACGAGACGCTCAAGGGCGAGGACACCGACGCGATCCAGGCCGCCACCGGCAAGTTGGCCGAGTCGAGCCAGAAGCTCGGCGCGGCGATGTACGAGGCGGCTGCCGCCGAGGCCGCGGCCGGCGCCCCGACCGGCGGAGCCGACGACGTCACCGACGCCGGTGACGACGTGGTCGACGCCGAGATCGTCGACGACGAGGGTGAGACCCGTGCCTGACGTCGACCCGACGGCGCCCGAGGGCGCTCCGGAGCCGGGGGGGGCCGCCGAGCAGGCGGCCGCCCCCGCCCCCCCGGGGGGCGAGCCGACCACTCCGGTCCCGCCTCCGCCGCCCGTCGAGGAGCCGGTGGTCGAGGCCGACCCGGAGCCCGACCCGGTCGCCGAGGCGCGCAAGGAGGCCGCCGAGCGCACCGCCGACCTGCAGCGTCTCCAGGCCGAGTACCTGAACTACAAGCGCCGCGTCGAGCGTGACCGCGAGGTCGCCACGGCGCAGGGCGAGGCGAAGGTCCTGGAGTCGCTGTTGACGGTGCTCGACGACGTCGCGCGGGCCGACCAGCACGGCGAGCTGACCGGCGGTTTCAAGGCCGTCGCCGACGCCCTGCAGAGCGCGGTCGCCAAGCACGGCCTGGAGACCTTCGGCGTCAAGGGCGAGCCCTTCGACCCCGCGCTGCACGAGGCCGTGACGCACGCCGGCGAGTCGCCCGACGTCGAGGTGACCTCGCTCGACCTGGTCATGCGCACCGGCTTCCGCGTCGGCGACCGGGTGCTGCGCACGGCCGTCGTCGCCGTGGTCGACCCCGCGTCGACCCCGGTCCCGGCTCCCGCCGAGGAGCCCGTGCCCGGGCCGCCGGCCGAGGCGCCGACGACGGAGTGACCCGATGATTCGATCCACTGAGGGGAGGTGGCCCGGTGAGCGCCACTGACTGGTCCGGCAAGGACTTCTACCAGGTGCTGGGCGTGTCCAAGGACGCGTCGGCCGACGAGATCAAGAAGGCGTATCGCAAGCTCGCGCGCGAGAACCATCCGGACGCCAACCCGAACAACAAGGCCGCCGAGGAGCGTTTCAAGGACGTCTCCGAGGCGTACGCGGTGCTGTCGGACGCGACCAAGCGTCGTCAGTACGACGAGCAGCGCACCTTGTTCGGGCAGTTCAAGAACGGCTTCCCCGGTGGAGCGGGCGGCCCGGGCGGCGGTCCGCAGTTCGACTTCGACCTCGGCGACATCCTCGGCGGCGTCTTCGGGGGTCGTGGCGGCCGTCGTCGGCAGACGCAGGCCCGCCGCGGCGACGACCTCGAGTCCGAGGTGAGCATCGGCTTCACCGAGGCCGTCGAGGGCGTCACGGTCGGTCTGCGGCTGCCCAGCGACGAGGCCTGCGTGACCTGTCACGGCACGGGCGCCGAGCCGGGCACCGCCCCGTCGGTCTGCCCGAAGTGCCAGGGCAGCGGCATGCAGACCAGCGCCAACGGCGGCGTGTTCGCGATGACCGAGCCGTGTCAGCGCTGCCGGGGTCGCGGCATGGTCGTGGAGCATCCCTGCTCGACGTGCACGGGATCGGGCCGCTCGCCGTCGAGCCGCACCATCCAGGTGCGGGTTCCGGCGGGCGTGCAGGACGGCCAGAAGATCCGGCTCAAGGGCAAGGGCGGGCCCGGTGTCGGCGGCGGACCCGCGGGCGACTTGATGCTGCTGGTGCACGTCACGCCGCATCCGCTGTTCGGCCGCAAGGGCGAGCATCTGACGCTGACCGTCCCGGTGGCCTTCGACGAGGCCGCGCTCGGCGCCGACATCACGCTGCCGACGATGGAGGGCGGCACGGTCACCATGCGCATCCCGGCGGGCACCCCGCACGGCCGCACCCTGCGGGTGCGGGGCAAGGGCGGCGTGGCCCGCTCGGGCCGTCGCGGCGACCTGCTGGTGACGGTCGAGGTGTCGGTGCCGGAGTCGCTGACGCCGGAGCAGCAGCGAGCTGTCGAGGCGCTGCGTGCGGCCCGTGGCGGTGACGATCCCCGAGAGGCGCTGTTCAAGGCCACGGTGTCGTCATGAGCTCGATCCCCTTCACCCCGCCCGGCGCCGACGCCAAGGTGTTCGTCATCAGCGTCGCGGCCGAGCTGTCGGGGCTGCACCCGCAGACCCTGCGCACCTACGACCGGCTCGGGCTCGTCGAGCCCGGCCGGACGGGGGGCGGGGGGCGCCGGTACTCGCTGGCCGACGTCGCCCTGTTGCGCCGTATCGCCGACCTGACGTCGGAGGGGCTGGGGCTTGAAGGCGTCAAGAGGGTGATCGACTTGGAGCGCCAGGTCGCGGCGCTCTCGGCTCGGGTCGTCGAGTTGGAGACCGAGCTCGACGCCGCCCACCAGGCCCTCCGCACCGTCCCCAACCTCCCCGTCCTCGCCGCCGGGTCGCACGTCACGCTGTACCGCCGCCGCTCATCGTCATGACCGGTTGGTAGCGTCTTCGACGGTTGTCCGCACAGCGCTTCTTCCAGCTGATGACGTTGAACGCTGTTTGTTATTCGCTGTATTCGTGGCTGTTGGCGTCGCGTCTTCCGTTCGCGCTGAACGTTGTCGTCACGCTGCTGAGCGGGATCGCTCTGGTCCTTCTGCTGCGGGAGGCCATGAAGTACGACGAGTGGGCGGAGGACGAATCGCCACGCTGACGACTGGCCGTAGGCTGGGCCGGGGTCCGCTGATGAGGAGAAAAGCCATGGAGAGCCGGTCGCGTGTGCTGCGGTTGTTGCGGCAGCGGTGGTTCCAGCTGACGCTCCTGCTGATGGTGGTGACGATGGTGCACTACTGGTTCCTGTCGGCGCTCCTCCCGTTGGCGGTGAACTTCACCATCACGGTCCTGAGCATGATCGCCCTGGTACTCCTGCTGCGGGAGGCTTTCCGATACGACGGCTGGGTCGACGGCGGCGAGGACGAGTCGTTGCGCTGATCGCTCATAGCGGTCTGCTTGCCTGTGGATAACGTGGGTGACAGCCTCGGCGTTCTGCGTTTGAGTCGGACGCATGCCGTCTGCAGAACATGAAGCAGTCATCGAGTTGATCCGGCTCTCCCCGGAACTGGTGACGGATCTGTTGTCGTCCCGGTTCGGGGTGAGTCTGTCCGAGGGCCTGACGACGACGCCTTTCTCCGAGGCGGCGCGGGTGGTCCGGCCGCGGACGTTCCACGCGGACGCGGCGTTCGTGTGCGCGGCCGCGGGCGGCGAACCGGAGCTGGCGGTGGTGTTCGAGGTGCAGCGGTCGTTCGATCCGGGCAAACGCGAGACATGGCGGCTGTACCTGTCGCATATCGAGAACGAGACGAGGGCTCCGGCGGCCTTGGTGGTCTACTGCCCGGATCCGCGAGTTGGACAGCGGTATCGGGAGATGGCCGCGACCGATGGGATCAGCCTGGTGCTACGGCCGTTCATCGTCACCCCGGACGATTTACCGCTGAGGACCGATCCGCAGGAGGCCGAACAGTATCCCGAGCTCACCGTGTTCGGTCTGGTCGCCCACATGGGGGAGTCGCGGATCGATGAGGCCTTCCCGGCCTATGCGGCGGCGATGGGCGCGTTGCGCGCGAGGCTGGGCGCCGACCAGACGGCGGCCTACCATGATCTTGTCAAGGCGGTCATGTCCGGGACGACCAGTGACGAATGGAGCAGGTACATGAGCAGCGCACTGACGGAGCACCGTTGGCTGAGCAAGGACAACCAGATCGCTCACGCGAAAGGCATACGCAAGGGCAAGGCCGAGGACTTGCTGCTGATCCTGTCCGTGCGCGGTGTCGACGTCTCCGACGAGGCGCGTCAGCGGATCGCCGCGACCACCGACCTCGCCCAGCTCGACGCCTGGCTGCGCGCGGCCGCTACGGCCGACCGTCTCGACGAGGTTCTGGGCGACGAGGGCTGAGGTCATGTGATCTGCGCCACTGGGTGGATATTCACATCGCGGACGGGATTTCACGGGAGTTGGCGCAGAGCTTTAGGCTTGCCTTCGTTGTCCTCACTCCAGGAGTTGCCGTATGAGCAGGAAGCTGCGTGTCGGAATCGTCGGCGCCGGGCCGGCCGGCGTCTATGCCGCTGACATCCTCACCAAGTCGGATCTGCCCGAGGGCTTCGACGGCGTCGTCGTCGACATCCTCGATCGTGACCCGACGCCCTTCGGCCTGATCCGCTACGGCGTCGCGCCGGACCACCCGCGGATCAAGGAGATCATCAAGGCGCTCAAGCGCGTGATGAGCAATGAGTCCATCCGCTTCTTCGGCAACGTCAACTTCGGCGTCGACGTCAAGCTCGACGAGTTGCGGCCCTTCTACGACGCCGTCGTCTTCGCCACCGGCGCCCGCCGCGACCGCGGCCTCGACATCCCCGGCCTCGACCTCGACGGCTCCTACGGCGCGGCCGACTTCGTCTACTGGTACGACGGCCACCCCGACGTCAGCCGCGAGTGGGACTTCCAGCCGCACGCCGAGTCCATCGCCGTGCTCGGCGTCGGCAACGTCGGCCTCGACATCGCCCGCATCCTCGCCAAGACCGCCGACGAGTTGCTGGTCACCGAGATCCCCGACAACGTCTACGAGGGCCTGAAGAAGAACGCCGCCAAGGACGTCCACGTCTTCGCCCGGCGCGGCCCGGCGCAGGTCAAGTTCACGCCGATGGAGCTGCGCGAGCTGAGCCACTCCCCCACGATCGACGTCGTCGTCCACCCGGAGGGCTTCGAGTTCGACGAGGGCTCGATGGAGGCCATCCGCGCCGCCAAGAGCCAGAAGCTCGTCGTCGACGTGCTGCAGAACTACCTCGCCAAGGAGCCCTCGGGCGCCCCGCACCGCATCCACATCCACTTCTGCCAGAACCCCGTCGAGATCCTCGGCGAGGACGGCAAGGTCGTGGGCCTGCGCACCGAGGTCACCGAGCTCGACGGCACCGGCAACGTCCGGGGCACCGGCGAGTTCAAGGACTGGCCGGTCCAGGCCGTCTACCGGGCGATCGGCTACTACTCCGACCCGATCCCCGACCTCCCCTTCGACGAGGCCAAGGGCGTGCTGCCGAACGACGGCGGCCACGTGCTCGATCCGGCCGGCGAGAACATCCCCGGCGTCTACGCGACCGGTTGGATCAAGCGCGGCCCGGTCGGCCTCATCGGCCACACCAAGTCCGACGCCGCCGAGACGATCCGCATGCTCCTGGAGGACGCGCCGGCGCTGTCGGCCGCCGAGCAGGCCGAGCCGGAGGCGCTCGACCGCTATCTCGACGGCCGTGGCGTCGAGTACACGACCTGGGAGGGCTGGGAGAAGCTCGACGCCCACGAGGTCGCCCTCGGTGAGAACGACGCCCACCAGCGTGAGCGCAAGAAGGTCGTCGAGCGCGACGAGATGGTCGCCATCTCGCGCGCCTGAGCGCACAGCGACTCGCCCCCGTCAGCACCGCTGGCGGGGGCGAGTCGCTTTTACGGCGTCGGCGTGGCGGACGGTTCGGCGGGACTCTCGCGCAGGACACGCACGTGGCAGCTGGCCGGGTCGCCCTGGGCGCTCAGACCGGTGACCTCCAGCGGGGCCGCGCCGCCCGGCTGGATGTTCTCCACACGGGTGCGCTGAGCGAGCCGCTCGGCGCCGTCGACCGGTCCGATGTAGACGTCGACGGTGAAGGATGCCGGTTCGTCGCCGCTGTTCTCGATCACGCCGGTCGCGTTCCACAGGCCGTCGGAGCCCGCCGCGCAACTCAGGTTCGACAGCGCCTCGGGGGCCGCCGAACTCGTGGCCGTCGCGGTGGGCGTCGGGTCGCCGGACGCTCCCGACCCGCCGCCGCAGGCGCCGAGCGCGAGGGTTGAGAGCAGTGCGAGGGGCACGACGACGAGGCGCGACATGGGTCCATCTCACCATGTCGGCGGCGGTCGTCGGAAAGCTACTGTCGGGTTCGCCGCGCGCGGACCTCGCGCTCGATGCGGGCCGCGACGGTCTCGGCGGGCTCGTGCTCCCAGAAGCGGAGCACGGTCCAGCCGCGTTCGGTGAGGATCGCCGTGGTCTCGCGGTCGCGTTCGCGGTTCCGGTCGATCTTGGCGCTCCAGTAGTCGCGGTTCGTGGCGGGCACGCGATAGTGGTCGGGGCAGCCGTGCCAGTAGCAGCCGTCGATCAGCACCACGACTTTCGTCGGCCCGAACATCAGGTCGACGGTGCGTCGCAGGTCCTTCTCGGGGCGGGCGGCGACGCGATAGCGCAGACCCTTCGCGTGGACGAGCCGCCGTACCGCCAGCTCCGGCGAGGTGTCGCGACTGCGGTTCGCCCGCATCGATTTCCGCGTCGCCTCGCTCGACGCCCACGACTCGGGCATGACCGCACTGTACGAGATCGGCGCCGGCGCCGACGTCTGTCTAGTGGTGTGGCTCGCAAATAGGTATCTGTTTGTGTTGTAGGATGGAGCATGCGTTCTCCGGCAGCCCCCTTGAAGGTCTCCGCCTCCCAGCGTGAGGTGTTGGTCAAGGTGTCGCGTTCATCGA
>NZ_JASGEK010000052.1:0-34092 GCF_047606445.1 Aeromicrobium sp.
TGCCGCTATCAGGACAAAGACGAGCAGGTCAGTGTCACGCGGGCCGATTTCGAGGAGGCGACGCGGCATCTGTTGACGCAGACCCTGGACACGGCGCGGCGGACGGTGAAGACGGCGCAGGAGAAGGCGTCGGGGCTGACGATCGACCGGGTGCTCCTCGCGGGCGGCTCCGCGCGCATGCCGATGGTCGACGAGGCGCTGCGGAGCCAGCTGGGCTGGGATCCCCAGCCGACGGGTTTCGACCTGGCGGTCGCCCAGGGCGCCGCGATCCACGCGCGCCGGTTGCTGGATGCCGCCCGCCGAGAAAGGCAGGACGCATGAGTTTCGATCAGAGGGCGTACGCGGAGGAGGTCTTGCGGCCGCTAGCCAAAGACAGCGCGCGACTCGACGCGTTGAATCAGGTGTTGCGGGCGTTGGACGCGCCAAAGCCCAAGGTCGAGGTGGCGGCTCGTCTCGACCTGGGCGAGTTGCTCGGCGTCGACCCCTCGATGTCGGCGGCGGAACTCGGCGCGCACCTCAGGGGAGTCAAGAAGGCGTTGAACAAGAATGCGCGTCTCGGGTCGGGGCCGTTGTTGCTGACGCGGTTGCTCGATGAGTTGGGCAAGTTCGGTCAGTTGGACGACCCTGCGTTGTGGGGCGCGCTGATGGCTGAGCGAGGGCAGGCGCTCAAGGGGCAGCTTGAGAACTTCGCGCGCATGATCGCTCAGGACCGCCCGTTGAAGCTGCTGACTATTGAGGAGGCGACCGAACTCGCCGCTAACGAGGGCCTCTCCGGCGTGCCGCAGCGCGATCTCGTCATGGCGCTCAACGCGCAAGGGGTCGAGGTTCGACCTGACTTCGAGCCGCCTGAGGACAAGCCGGTCAAGAAGATCCAGGATGTCACCAAGCATCCAGAGTTCCGCACCATTGTCGATGCCCTCGTGTGGTCGACCTCGACGGCCAAACCGATGGCTGTCCGTGTGGTCGACGAGCTGTCCTTCGAGGAGAACGGTCGGCGCACGGAGATATCCCTGAGCCACGTCGGCACTGCGGCGAAGGAGCTGGAGAAAGCGGCGAGGCGCTTCAACGCGAAAACCCACCAGGACGTCAAAGACGCGTTGTCCAAGGTCAAGCTCCTGGGCTCGCAGAGCGAGTTGCATCAGATGGCGTTGGTCTCGGTGATGGGGCAGGCGGAGTCCTTGCTGAACAGCGGTCGCACCAAATTGAGTGTCCGCAACCACCTAGTCGACCTTGGACTCGCCGAGGTCGACGCCTCGCGCATCGTGGTGAAGCTGTCAGAGGCGGGCCAGGCGCGCGGTTTGGCCGACGTCACGGACAAGCTCGTGGCCGGAGCTCTGGACGAGGCGCGGCGGCTCTTCGACGCCTTGCCGGAGATGTCCGAGGATGAGGCTGTCGAGAAGGCGCAGCTCGGATTGCGTCTCGAGGCCGCGGAGAAGAAGAAACGCGATCTGCTCGCCGAGTACGAGGTAGCCCGCCGACGCCGTGACTACGCGGCCGCCGAGACGGCGCTGCGCGGCGCGATGAGCGTCGACGTGGGGGATGAGACGCTGGCGTCGAGGTTGGCTGTCCTTCCGCCGCCGCCACCAGGTGCGGTAGTGGCGCGGAGCGCGGGCCAAGGCGTCGATATCACCTGGTCTGGCGCCGGGGCAGAGGCTCGCTATACGGTGGTCCGCTCCGCTGGCGCCATCCCGGTCGGCCCCAGCGACGGTGACGTGCTCACCACGAACATCACGGAGGGGCGCTTCCACGATCCGCGTCCCCTGGTCGGTCGGTCGCTGCACTACGCGGTGTTCGCCTCGAAGGACGGGGCGCACTTCTCAGATCCGTCCGTCACGACGACGACGGTGCTGCCCGCGCCGTCGGACCTCACGGCCTCGGCGGGCGTCACAGACGTCGCGCTGTCGTGGTCGACGCCTCCGCAGGCCTCCGGCGTCGTGATTACGGAAATCGCGCCCGATGGTTCGCTACGTGAGCACCGGCCCTCGACACCGGGCCAGCTTTCGGTGTCCGGGTTGCGAACCGGAACGAAGTATCGGTTCGCCGCCACGGCGGTCTATCTGTTGCCCGGGGGCGAACGGCGCTCGTCCGCTCCGGCGGAAATCGACGCTATCCCGCGTGGTCTGATCCGTCCCGTCGATGATCTCCGCGTCGAGTCGGTCGAGGGCGGGCACCGTGCGAGTTGGTCAACCATCATCGGCTACACGGTCGAGCTGTGGGTCTTTCCTGTGGAGGAGAAGCTCAGGCCAGGCTTGTCGTTGTCCAACGTCGACCTGGCTGCGAAGAAGGGCAGCCGGATCACCCTGAAGCCCGGACCGGCCTCCGACGGCCGGACGGTGCGAGACTTCGACGCCCTGCCTGACGTCAGCCGTCTCGTCCCGGTGACGGTCGATGGTGACGGTGGCCTGGTGGGAGCCGCGGTAATCGAGGGAAGCGCTCCGCCTGTTCGCCATCCAGAGGTCGACCGATTGGGCAACGAGTTGCGTCTGTCGTGGGAGTGGCCGGAAGGCAACTACAACGTCGAGATCGCTTGGACGGCAGCCGGTCAGCGCCGAACGCGTGAGGTCACGCGGACGGCCTACCTCCGTGAGGGAGGACCGCGCCTGCCCGGCGCCGATCACGTGAGGGAGCTGACACTCTCGACCGTGGTGGTCTACGAGGGCGAGCGGTGGGTGTTCTCGCCGGTGAGGGTCGCGCTCGCTGAGGGTGGTGCGGTGCCGGTGGTGGGCTATTCGCTGTCGGTGAAACGTTCCCGGCTGGGCGGCAAGGGCAAGGCTGTGGTCACCGTCACCGCGGCGGACTTCCGCGGGACGCTCCCGCTCATGGTGGTACTCAAAGAGGCCAAGTTCATGCCCAGAGCTGTTACCGACGGACATGTGGCCATCGGTTGCTCCGTCGATCTCGGCGCGGGTGAGACCCCGGGGGCGGCGACCTTCGAGGTGGATTTCGGCAAGGTCGTCCCCCCGTTCTGGGTGCGAGTTTTCGCTGATGAGGGCGCGAAGGTCCGGCTCGAAGATCCTCCGACCAGTCAAATGAAGGGATCCTGATGCCTCGTCGTCGCGCAACGGTCACGCGTTGTCCTCACTGCTTCGCGGTCGCCAGTGACCACTATCAGGCCTACCGGTGCGTCCTAGGCGAGATGAACGGGGGAGGCTGCTCTCGCAAAGTCGACCCGGTGCGGCGGGAACGTTTTCAGGATAGATCTGTTCGCGGTCCCGTGACGATCGGGAGCGGACGAGTCCGCTGCATGGTCTGTGGCGGTGACGCCCAGGTGCGTGTCTGCACGGAATGTCATTCGTTCCTTCCCGCGGCGATCTCGTCGACGACCCTGTCAATGGGGGTGATCGGTGGTTTCAACTCGGGCAAGTCGGTGTTGTTGGCGGCTTACCACGGTTGGTTGACGGAGATGTTCCCGTTGCAGTCGGCAGTGGCTGTTCATGCCGTGCCCGAAGCGGGAGGATGCGATCTACTCGAAAAGTACTGGAGGGATTTGCGTGGATCGTCAGGCGAGTTGTTGCCTCCGCAGACAGTCAGGTTCTTTGATTCAGCCCCCGCTGCCTACGCGTTGAGCTGGTACGACCGCGCTGGGCGATCGGAAGAGGCCGTTGTCTCGTTTCATGATCCTTCAGGTTCGGATTTCGCGTCGTCGGTCCGCGTCGATCAGGTGGCGGGTGACTACCTCAGCGGCGCGACGGAGCTTCTGTTGGTGCTGGACGGAGCCACTGTCAAGACGCATCGGGAGTGTGAAGGTGACATTCTGGGTCCGAGCATCGGCCAAACGAAAGAGATGGTCGAGTCTTTGGTGGCGTTGTTGCGTGTGAGGAACGGGTTGAAGAAAAACCAGCCCATCGACACGCCTCTCGCTGTGGTTGTGACAAAGACCGACCTGTTCGAGGAGTCGTTGTCGAACGCGTATCCCCCAAGCGAGGAGATCCTCCGTCTCCTGAATGAGAACCACTGTGGCGAGATCGTGACAACTATTGAGAAGAACTTCTCGCAGACTTGTTTTTTCGGTGCTTCTGTTCTTGGCTCGACCTTCGGGTCAAATGTCGGTGGGGTACTGCGGTGGTTCCTGGACGTGAGGGGTTTGTCTCCAGTCTAGGACGTACCGAGCGCGACTGATTTATTTTTCACGAATGCCACGAGGTGAAAATATGGCTCTTTTCAAGTCCACGGCTCCCTGCCCGTACTGCTACGTCGAGATTGACACGCGAAAACTCGCTTATCGGTGCTCGGGTCTTCAGAAGGCAGGGAAAAAGCCTTGCGGAAAGACTCGAGATGAGGTGAGAGTCCGATATTTTGGAGACACTGATGAGTATGCTCCGGTCATTCCTCACGATGCGCCTAAAGGGTTATGTCGGGGGTGTGGGGCTGAACCGGGCTTGCCCATGTGCCCGGAGTGCCATTCGCTCCTTCCTGATGCTTATGGCGCGGACTCGGCCCTGTTCGGTCTCGTTGGCGTGCGCGGCTCGGGCAAGACCGTGATGCTGTCGGTGCTGCACGACGAGTTGAAGAACGGCGTGGAGGACCGCTTCGACGCCTCAATCGACCCTGTCGGTGGTAGCTCAGGGCTCTCCCTGGTCCTGAAAGAAAACCGAGACAGGATGCTCCAGTCCAGCGGCGGGCTGCCAGGACAGACTCCTGAGAACAGCTCAAGTGGCAAGAAGGACCCCGTTGTCTACCAGTGGCTTTACTCGCGCAAGAACGCGTTGGGTCGCGCGACAGAAGAGTCGACGGTGTTCTCGTTCTACGACAACGCTGGTGAGGACTTCGCCACCACGGAGCATGCGATGAGCCAGGTATACCTGGGCGCGACCTCTGGCGTGATCTTGCTGCTCGACCCTTTCGGCTTCCCCGCCAACCGGGCACGGGCCGACGACCGGGGGGCGTGGTTGCCTGAGACGGGTCCGGAGTCGGTGCTGGCGGCGCTGACAACGGTGCTCAGAGCCGTCGGTAAGGTCAAGCGCAACAAGAAGATCAAGCAGCCGGTCGCGGTCGTCATCAGCAAGATCGACGCCTTCTTCGACGAGATCCCCGCCGACCATCCGCTGCGTCAACCGTCCTCGACGCGACCGGTCTTCGACGAGGGCGAGTCGCAGACCGTGCACGACCATGTCGGCTCCATGATCGAGCAGTGGGGTGGGGCCAGCCTCATTCAAAAGCTTGATCGTAACTACGAGACCTACCGACTTTTCGGGGCGTCGGCGCTCGGCGCCGAGCCGGACTACCGCGCGGGTCGGATGAACAACCGTGGACTGCTGCCCCATCGGGTCGCCGAGCCGCTGCTCTGGCTCATGGCTGACCGTGGCTTCCTGCCGAAGGCGGGTGGCTGAGATGTCCTTCGACGTGACCGTCTACACCGATGTCCTGGCCAGCGAGGCCGTCGACGGCGTCGACGGATTCAACTTCCAAGCCGTCTCCGCTGGGATCACCGGCGCCGATCTGCAACGGATCCGCGGACCGCTGCAACACATCGTGACCTCGGCCTGGTCGCTGAGCCACGACGCGCTCAGCCACCCCCCGACCTGCGTGTACGTCACCTCTGACGACGGACGGAGCTATCTGTCGCGGGGCCGGTCGACCGGTGCGACGAACAGCGGCCGCGCAGGCAACCAGCTGACGCAGACCATCGTCACCTCGGACCCGAACGATTTCCTGCCCTATCGGCCGGCACAGTTGTTCGGGGCGCTCGACTGGCGTCTGGAGAAGGCCTCGAGCCCGCGGATCGAGGCCTGGACCACGCCGCTGCGGATCCGGCCGGAGTTCGAGGTCGACGCGCTCGCGGAGCTGATCACCGAAGACTCATGGGCGACCTCGATCCTCCCGCACTATCTGACGATGCTGGACGAGGCCGTCGCGGAGCAACCGCGCAAGTTGATCCTGGTCCACCCCGACATCGAGGTGGTGATGCGCTGGATCGCGCTGGGCACCTTGTTCCTCGACGCGCAGACCGCCCACGACACCCCCTTCCGCGCTCTGGTGGAGAATCCGAATCGGGTCGGCTCCGGCGCACGGATTGTTGGATTCAGCCCCGAGTTCGGATCGGTTGACTTGAATTCGGGCAACGTCCTCGACCTTGTCGCTCGAAGCATGCCGCAGATCACTCCGACTGACAGCGCGAGGGAACGAGCTTCCTGGGTGGTCGACCGTGGGATGGATGACGCCCTGGAGGCTATCGACATCGCTCGTCGTTGGGAGAGCGCGCTGGGCCCGAAGATGGCGAACAAGGCTGCGAGCCTCGTCGCGGTCGAGGGCGCCGTCACCGCCGGGCGGCCCGCGTGGGACATCGCGATGACCGTCGCGGAACAGTTGGTGGGCGCGGGCAAAGACGACGACTTGCGGCTGTACGAGGACGAGTTGTGTGAGGCGATTGTCTCCTACGGGCCGCGGACAGCGGAGGACTTCTCCCGGACAGGTCGGACGATGCGTGCGATGTTCTCGGCTGGCGTTCCCGAGATGGCGATGGCGATGGCGTTACCAACCCTCGAAGCAGCTGCCGCCCGCCCCGATGCCGGCAGCGTGTTCCTAGCGGAGTTGGCGATGCTCACGGCGCCGTTGCGATGGTCGTCGGTCGAGGAACAGGATGCGGCGGGGTCGTGCGTGGTCCATGTGTTGGACCAGACGTCGGAGTCTCGCTTGCCGACCGCTTTGACCGCCGCGTCGTTGGTCAACGGGCGGGTCACTCGGTCGGCCGTCAGCCCAGCGCTGGACCGTATGGCGGCCGCCTGGCTGCGTGACCCGAGTCTCGGCCGTGACGGCGCAGTGGAGCGATGGTTGGGAGGATCACTGATCAAGGAGTCGGTGGCGCGACAGTTGCTCGCTGGGCTGCGTGCTCGTGACCTTCAGGTGGTCGACGCGGTTGGCGAAGGCGTCTGGGATTTCCTGCCCTCGACTGTCGACCAGCCAGAACTGCACGAGTGGATGAGTGTGAGCAAGCTCGGCCGACTCGCCCCGGCGGACCGCCGCGAACCGTTGGAACGAGCTGGACGTCTGCCGGAGCAGGCATGGCAGATCGTGCTGGGCGACACGCGTCTGCCGGAGTCGGCTTTGCTTTGGACGACCTGGATCGAACGACAGGGTATGCCGCAGGAGCTGGAAGCGGCAGTGATCGAGGCGGTCAACCGGATGGCTGCTAGCTCGCCTCCACCGTTGTCACAGGATGTTCCTCCGGGTGACGCCTGGCTGCCATTGATGACCGTGTTGGCTGATCGTGCGCAGCCTTCCCTCGCCCGCTTCGCCAAGTCTTATCTCGCCGCTCGTCGAGTGGTTGAGGATTTGTTGCGCCATATGCCTCGCCAGCCGAAGCAGTCGCTGGCTGACATCACCGTGGACGCGCCGACGATCACGCCGTTCCTCGCAGCCGGCATTGGTCGGTTGCTCCTCGCGTCGGGAAGCGAGACTGAGAGAGACAAGCTCTACCGGGCTGCTGGCGACTGGGGCGACGCGGCTGTCCGTGCGGCGCTCATGGAGCACGCGGGCCACGTCGCCGAGGATCGCGCGCTCAAGGGGGTCGGCAAGGCTCTTGAAGCTTTGGAGTCACCGCACGAAGGCGTTAGGAAGGCCGCCGACGACGTTCTGAGGGAGATAGCTCGTCGTCACCCGAAGTTGATTGAGTTGGCCTGCAAACAACCACGCCTCGCTGGGGTGGAGGAGTACTTGCCCGAGGGGGAGAACCCGCGTCGTCGTGGTTCTCGACGGTCGGGCGGTCGGGGGGAACAGCCACGTCGGACGAAGCCTCGTTCCGGTGGATTCTTCAGTCGTGGAAAGGACTGAGTGATGGAAGAACTCGGATTTTGGCTCCTCGGGCTATGCGCGGGTGTGGTGGCGGTATTTTTCGTTGTCTGGACCGTGTTGGCGGTGCTGTTGCGGGTTTTCGCTTGGGTGTTGGTGGCGTGGACCGTTCTGTTCTTCGGCGGACTCCTCAGCGGCATTGTCGTGGGCTTGGCCATCCCCGTGCGGGTGCTCACCGGGCGCGGCGTGCATGCGGCTGCCATTGCGAGCCCCGACGAGGTACGTGCGGGCAACGTTCTCGGCGCCGCGCCTGGCGGGCGTGCGATGGCGTTCGACTGGGACTGGGCTTGGCCGGTGTACAACCCGCACCAAGCCCGACGGGACGCGACGGCGGTTGTCGCCCGCACAAAGCAGATCTTCATCGACCTGTGGGACTGGTTCGCCACCGAAGACGATTTCTTCTGGGTGTGGGTCGCCCTGTTCTGGGCGCCAGTGCTGGGGTTCACGGTCGGAGTTTGGGCCTCGATCGTGACCTGGCTGGTGGTGATGGCGTTGTTGGGCGGGCTCGTCTATGCCGCGCAACGAGTGGCGATCTTCGTTCACGACTTCTATGATCGGTGGCTTCGCCGACGAGACAAGGCTGATCTGCGTTGTGTGAATCCTGGTTGTTACCGGCAGACGACGATCCCCAGCTACCGGTGCGCGAGTCCCGCATGCTCAGCCATCCATCGCGATATTCGTCCGGGCCCGTTGGGGATCGTGCACCGTCGTTGTGGTTGTGGCACCGGCTTTCCCACAACCGTCGGGGCGGCCGCGAAGCACTTGGTGACGCTGTGTCCCTTCTGTGACACAGAACTTCCGAAGGGTAGCGGGACCCGTCAGGTGGTGATGCTGCCGGTGATGGGCGCGGTCGGGGCGGGCAAGACTCAGTTTCTTTCCAGCGGGCTGGTGGGGCTCGATCAGATATTGACCGGCCTGCGCGGCGCGCTAAGCCCGCTCAACGACCGTGCGGAGGAGTTCTTTACAACAGCCAAGGCCTCGATCGCTTCCAACCATCGATTCACCAGGACTCACGAGGATCTTCCGGCGGCTCTTCCGTTCGCGATGGAACGAGACGGCAAAATAGTTGAGATCCAAGCGATCGACGCGGCTGGCGAGTACTTCCGCGACTGGCAGAGGTCGCAGGCCTTGAGTTATATCGACACCTCCGAAGTGCTTCTGTTCGTCCTCGACCCGCTGGCGTTGCCGTTGGTTCACGACCAATTGCGAGTGGCGAAGGCTGATGGGACGGTCGCGGTGGCTCAAGGCGATCCGGAGGATTCCTACGACAGCGTGGTCGAACGGTTGAAGGCGTCTGGCATCTCGTTGGACGGCAAACGTCTCGCGGTCGTCATGACCAAGGTCGATGTGCTGCGTGGCGTGCCGACGATCGGGGCGTTGGATCCAGCCGACTCCGACTCGGTCAAGAGTTGGCTGGAAGACCGAGGCGGAAGCGGTTTGGTACGCCGGATCCGGCGGGACTTCAAGAACGTCTCGTACTTCGCGGTGGATTCCTATCAATGCCGCGACAGCTTCGACCCGACGCACCCGCTACGCGTCATCGACTGGGCGTTGAGCGAGGCCGACACCAGACTCGCGGTGCTCCCGGGGCAGATGGTCGGGGCACAGACAGGAGGAGAAGCATGAAAGACGGCATACCGCTCATCTATTGGACTTTCCGCACGTGTTGGAGCGTTGTCCACCTCGTCTTGGTCGCCCTCGCGGTCATCGCGTTGTTGGTGTGGTCGTTCACCGACAACAACGCGCAGCGGCTGCTGGACTCGGCGCTGTACGACCTCATGGAGATGCAGTCGGCCGTGGCCAGCTTCATCCCTTGGCCGTGGGATTCGTGATGACCGTCAGCATCGGGATCGATCTGGGGACGACTTACTCCTGTGTTGTCCATCAACCCTTCGGCGGACGAGAACGGGTCGTTCGGAGCACTGATGACAGTGAGCTCACGCCGTCAGCGGTGTACTTCGACGCTGTGGGATCTGTTCTGGTCGGCGAGGAGGCGAAACGCATGCTTGGCCGCGACGCGGAGAATGTCGTGGTTGGGATCAAGCGACAGATGGGGCAGGACTTCCCATTGGAGTTCCACGGGACCACGTACACCCCCGAGGGTGTTTCTGGGATCATCTTGCGACAGCTCGCCGCCGATGCCGCCGCAGACCTCGGAGTGTCGGCCGACGACCTTGTGGCGGTGATCACGGTTCCAGCGTATTTCGGCGTGGCGGAGAAAGAAGCGACATCGGCGGCGGCCGAAATCGCCGGGTTGCGATGTCTGGAGTTGCTTGCGGAACCAGTCGCCGCCGCCTACGCCTACGGCCTGGCTGACGAGCCCCAGTTGA
Source organism: Aeromicrobium sp. (assembly GCF_047606445.1). Classification (GTDB taxonomy): domain Bacteria; phylum Actinomycetota; class Actinomycetes; order Propionibacteriales; family Nocardioidaceae; genus Aeromicrobium. Next base: position 10,119 of record NZ_JASGEK010000052.1, read on the forward strand.
CTTCCCTGGTCTTCGATCTCGGTGGCGGCACTTTCGACGTCGCTATGGTCGGTATGGACCGGGGGACTCCACGAGTTTGGGCGGTCGACGGTGAGACCCGCCTTGGTGGCCTCGACTGGGACAGCGCTATCCAAGAACTTCTTTGGGAGCAGGTCGACGAACTCTCCGACGCAGATGATCTGCACTACGACGACGATGTCATGGGCGCGATCGAGGCGGCGAGCGAGCGGATCAAGCGTCAACTCACGGGTCGGGACCGTGTGACGGAACGGGTCCGCTTCAAGGGCAGAACAATCGAACTGCGAATCACGCGCGTGGCGTTCGAGGAGGCGACGCGAGGTTTGATCGCCCAGTGTTTGGAGACGGTCGGCCGTGTGGTGGAGTCGGCGGCGGGCATGGGCGCGCCGCGACCTGACCAGATCCTGCTTGTCGGTGGATCGACGCGTATGCCGATGATCCGGGAGTCCCTGGCCAGCAGCCTTGGCCTGCCGGTCAAGTTGGTCGATCCGGACAAGGCGGTGGCACGCGGCGCAGCGGTCCTGGCCGAGCAGTTGGCCGACGCGTCGCGGAGCGCAGGGGTGTCGTTGGCGACGCGAGCGGGAGCGTTGGGCGACATGCGTCGCATCACGCCGGTTCTGCCACGCTCGATCGGTCTTTTGACTCACTCCAGCCAGGAGCCGTGGCGTGAGGATCCGTACGTTCAGCACTTCATTCCGGCGAACACGCCGTTGCCGATCGAGCGCCATGAGCATGTCGTGGCGACGATTGTCAATGACCAGGACCGGGCGCGGATCCAGCTCTATGAGCAGGGTGGCGCAGTCGTCTCTGACGACGTGGCTGACAACCGCATTGTTCTGGAGGGTGAGATAGTCGGGATTCCGCCGCGACCGGCGGGCAGTCCGCTGTCGCTGTGGGTCTCGGTCGGCCTCGACGGGCGCATCTCCGTGGAGTCCTCCCACGGCAAGAAACAGTCGAGCCTGGTCGTCGAGGCGTTCATCCACGGCGTCCTCGACGACGCCGAGGTCGCCGACCAGCGTCAGGCCGTCGGCGGTCTGACACTGGGAGGTGACCGGTAGTGGCGGCGGGGTGGACGCGCAGGACCTTCGACGCCGACGGCGTCACCGAGCATCCGGTCGGACCGAATTTCCAGCGGCTGCGCTCGGAGTTCGGCGGCGCGGTGGTGTTGGCGCTCGACGTCAGCGGGTCGATGTCGGGCGACCGGATCCGCAAGGCGGTCGAGGGCTGTCATCGTTTCGTCGAGGAGGCGGCGGACGCGGGGTACTCGGTCGGTGTCATCTTGTGGCATCACGGTATCGAGGACGATGTCGCGCCGAGTTCCGACCCGAGGGCGGCCCGGGGACTGCTCGACCGTGCTCGCGCGTCAGGCGGCAACAAGGCTGTCCCGTTCTTGACCAAGGCCCACGAGCAGCTGATGGCACTCGACGTCGGCGACCGAGTGGTGGCGATCTTCGGCGATGGCGACTTGGGCCCGCAAGCCGCCGCTGAGCGCAAAGCCGCCGAACTGGTGGCCGACGGCATCCGCATCCTCACCTGCGGGCTGGGCGAGGGGAGCGCGCGGGAGCTCGCCACGATCTCGACCGAGGAGGCGGCCCCGCGCACCGCGACGAACGACACGCTGGCCGACTCCATCGCCTCGATGGCCCAAGGGTTGACGCTCAAGAAGTCGTCGCGATGATCCCCGACGGCTCGGGCCGGCGCCTCTGGAACTGGATGTGGGAGCAGCTCGACGCGTTGGGCGCGCCCGCCGGGGAGCTGATCGACTGGGTCCAGACCTTCGACCCGTCGGCGCGGGCGCTGCTGGCCGGGCTGGCGGCGCTGTTGGAGACCAACATCGTCACCGGCCTCGCGGTGCCCGGCGACCTCGTCATGCTGGTCGCGTCGGCCGCGGTGGCGAGTGTCGGCGAGGGGCTGCTGCTCGGCGTGTGCGTCTCGGTCGGGGCGTTCACGGGCGAAGTGAGCGGCTACTGGCTGGGACGGTGGGCCAGGCGCGGCGCGCGCCGCCACGGCTGGCTGCGCCGACGCGCCGGTCGTGAGCGCAGCGGCCGGATCGCCCGCGAGGTCGAACGCCGTGGCGGGCCGTGGATCCTCGCCGCGCGTTTCATCCCTGTGTTTCGAACGGTCACCCCTTTCGTGGTGGGACTCAACGGTTTCCCTTTCCGCCGGTTCGTGGCGTGGGCGGCGCCGTCGTGCGTGCTGTGGTCAGCGGTGTTCGTGACGCTCTACGCGGTGGCCTCGTCGTCTTTGCGTGAAGAAGGAGGATCACCTGTGGTTGGTGGGATTTTGGTAATGCTCGGCGTCTCGCTGTTCGCGTTGGCCTTCTTCGCGCAGCGTCTCCTCGAACGCGCCCGTGCCGATGCCGATGAGGAGAGCGACGATGAGCAAGTGGCGTAGACGGACTTACGACGGGGCGGGCGTCACTGAGTACCCGCCCGGGCCGCACCTCGACCGATACGGAGCGCAGAAAGTCTATGTGACGAGTCCTGGGTCAGACGACATCGGGCGGATTCTCGGGTCGATGGGAGTTGTTTACGAGCCCTATGGAGGCGACTACGACTGTACGATCCTTTTTCTCAACTGTGGCACAGGAGACGAGATTGATACGGAGGGATTGCGGGCTTTCGTCGAGGCAGGAGGATGTGTTTACGCCTCTGATCGGGCGGACACTCTCATCTCCCGAGCCTTCCCTGGTTTGTTCCGTTTCGGTGGGCATCGCGGGCGTGCTGGCAAGGTGCAGGCTGAAGTGCTGGACTCGGAACTTGAGAGTGTGGTCGGATCAACGCTCGAGATCACCTTCGACTTGGGTTCCTGGGCGCTCCTCGACGGTGGCGGAGAGACGTTGATCCGCGCTCAGCGTGGAAGTGGCGAGTACGCGGGACGGCCGTTGATGGCGCATGCCGAGTATGGGAGGGGCTCGGTCTTCTACACTTGTTTTCACACCAGGGCGCAGACGTCGGAGCAAGAGAAGCGGTTGTTGCAGTTGTTGGTGGTCAAACAGTTCAGCACGACGAGCCGTCAATCCTTTGCGCAGACCAGCCGCTCGCTTGGTCTGAGCCTGTCGTAGATGCGCCAGCGCTGAGGATCAGCGGGATCGCTCGGGGCGCGGAGAGGACGGACGGGTCCACTCATCGGATCGCGTCTCGAGCCGTGGGCCCGTCACTGGATCGCGCTGGGCGATGCTCCTGCGAGTGCGTTCGGCGGCGAGGCGGCGATGAACCGCCACCACTTCTGGCTCCCGTGCGGCGACTTCGTTCTCATAGGTGCGACAGGCCTCGGTCAAGGTCGTCTGGTCTGGCGCGCGCACATGCACCGGAAGGTAGGAGAGTCCCAACTCGCGGGCGGCTTCAACACGATGGTGTCCGCGGTTGATCGTCAGATTCCCGTCAGCTCGCCAGTCGGCTTCTAGGCGGCCGTCACGTCCTGCGGGCGAGAAGAGGTGGTGGTACGACTCGCCGATCGCGCGTACTCGCGGGTCTGGATGGGAGCGCATCATCTCGAAATCAGCGTCGTTGGCGCCATCACGAAGCCGTTGATACACGGCTGGCACCTGCGACATGTGCTGACGCAACTGTTCGGGTGATGCCTCGGTTCTCGCGGAGGGCGTCACTTCTTGGTCGTGGAACAAACGAGAGGTTGGTACTGCGGTGAGACGGCTTGGCCAGGTCATGATGGGTTCCTCTCACGGAGCGAGAACGAGAGATGAGATCAGGATGCCGGTTTGAGTCGAAAGAGACAGAGGGTATCTCCCGCCTGACTCACATCTTGCGCAGCCGCACCCATTTGATCGAGTGGTTGGCGTCCTTGCGCAACACGAGGTCGGCCCGCCCCCGGGTCGTGGTGATGTTCTCGCGCAGGTTCGGCCAGTTGATCGTGTCCCACAGCCACTCCGCGCGGGCCACCGCCTCGGCGTCGCTGTAGTCGGCGTAGCGGTGGAAATAGGAGTCGGGGTCGGCGAAGGCGGTGCGGCGCAGGTCGAGGAACCGCTCGATGTACCAGCGCTTGATGTCGCGGTTGCGGGCGTCGACGTAGACCGAGAAGTCGAAGAAATCGCTGATCGCCAGGCCGGGACTGCCGTCGCCGCGCTTCTTCGCCGGGGCGAGCACGTTCAAACCCTCGACGATGACGATGTCGGGCCGGTTCAGCCTGACCACCTCGTCGGTCACGTCATAGGTCAGATGCGAGTACACCGGAGCCTCGACGGTCTCCGCGCCCGACTTCACGCTCATGATGAAACGCAGCAGCGCCTTGCGGTCGTACGACTCCGGGAAGCCCTTGCGGTCGAGGATGCCGCGACGTTCCAGCTCGGCGTTCGGCAGCAGGAAGCCGTCGGTGGTCACCAGCTCGACGGTCGGTTGGCCCGGACCGTGCGCCAGCAGCTCGCGGATCAGCCGCGCCGCCGTCGACTTGCCGACCGCCACCGAGCCGCCCACGCCGATCACATACGGGGTGCGCTGCGGCTGCGGGTTGCCGAGGAACTTCTCGGTCGCGCGGTGCAATCCGGCCGCCGCCCGGATGCGCATCGCCATGAGCTCGGTGAGCGGCAGGTAGACCTGGCGCACCTCCTCGAGGTCGAGCTCCTCGCCCATGCCGCGCACCTGCGCCAGCTCGCCGTCGGTCAGCGGCAGCGGCGCGTCGCCGGCCAGGGCGGCCCAGGCGTCGCGCTCCAGCTCGACGTAGGGCGACAGCTCGCGGGACATGGACACCATTGTCGCGCCGGCACTGATCGGAAGCGGAGTCGGTACCCTGATCACCATGTGTGGAATCGTCGGATATGTGGGGCCGCGGTCGGCCGTCGAAGTCGTCATGGGCGGCCTGCGCAGGCTGGAGTACCGCGGCTACGACTCCGGCGGCGTCGCGGTGGTCGCCGACGGGACGATCGCCTCGGCGAAGAAGGCCGGCAAGCTCGTCAACCTCGACGGCGTGCTCGCCGAGCACCCGCTCCCGGCCGCCTCCACCGGCATCGGCCACACGCGTTGGGCCACCCACGGCGGACCGAACGACGCCAACGCGCACCCGCACCTCGACGGCACGGGCCGCGTCGCCATCGTGCACAACGGCATCATCGAGAACTTCGCCGAGCTGCGCGATGAGGTCGAGGCGTCCGGCCGCGACCTGCTCAGCGAGACCGACTCCGAGGTCGTCGCCTTCCTCGTCGCCGACCGTCTGGCCGCCGGCGACTCCCTGCCCGACGCCGTGCGCGCGGTCTGCCGCCGCCTCGAGGGCGCCTTCACGCTCGTCATCTGCGACGCCCAGAGCCCCGACGTCGTCGTCGGCGCGCGCCGCAACTCGCCGCTCGTCGTCGGTCGTGGCGAGGGCGAGAACTTCCTCGGCTCCGACGTCGCCGCCTTCATCGAGCACACCAACGTCGCCGTCGAGCTCGGCCAGGACCAGGTCGTCGTCATCACCCCCGACGACATCGAGGTCACCGGCTTCGACGGCTCGCCCGCCGAGACCACCACCTACACCGTCGACTGGGACCTCTCCGCGGCCCAGAAGGACGGCTACGAGTGGTACATGCTCAAGGAGATCGCCGAGCAGCCCAAGGCCGTCGCCGACACCCTGCTCGGCCGCCACACGGCGGGCGGACGCCTGCAGCTCGACGAGATGCGCCTGTCCGACGACGAGCTGCGGGGCGTCGACAAGATCATCGCCATCGCCTGCGGCACCTCGTACTACGCCGCGATGGTCGCCAAGTACGCCATCGAGCACTGGACCCGCATCCCGGTCGAGGTCGAGCTGGCCAGCGAGTTCCGCTACCGCGACCCGATCCTCGACCAGTCCACGCTCGTGGTCACCATCAGCCAGTCCGGCGAGACGATGGACACGCTCATGGCGATCCGCTACGCGCGTCAGCAGAAGGCCCGCGTGCTGAGCATCTGCAACACCAACGGCTCGACCATCCCGCGCGAGTCCGACGCGGTCATCTACACGCACGCCGGCCCCGAGGTCGCCGTCGCCTCCACGAAGGCCTTCCTCGCCCAGGTCGTGGCCTGCTACGTGCTCGGCCTGTATCTGGCGCAGGTCAAGGGCGCCATGTACGGCGAGGAGATCGCCCGCATCCTCGACGACCTCGTCGCCACCCCCGACGCCATCCAGCGGGTGCTCGACGGCGCCGAGGGGATCCGCGCTCTGGCTGCGGAGTTGAGCGGCGCGACGTCGTTCATCTTCCTTGGCCGTCACGTCGGCTACCCGGTGGCGCTGGAGGGCGCGCTCAAGCTCAAGGAGCTCGCCTACTTGCACGCCGAGGGCTTCGCGGCCGGCGAGCTCAAGCACGGCCCCATCGCGGTCATCGAGGAGGGCGTGCCGGTGTTCGTCGTCGTGCCGCCCGAGGGTCGCGACGAGGTGCACGAGAAGGTCGTCAGCAACATCCAGGAGGTGCGGGCCCGTGGCGCGCGCACCGTCGTGCTGGCCGAGGAGGGTGACGAGTCGGTCGTCCCCTTCGCCGACCACCTCATCCGCCTGCCCAAGGTGCCCACCCTGTTGCAGCCGCTCGTCTCGACGGTCCCGCTGCAGATCTTCGCCTGCGAGTACGCCGCCCTGCTCGGCCACGACGTCGACCAGCCCCGCAACCTCGCGAAGTCCGTCACGGTGGAGTGACGCGTGGGGTCGCGCGTCGACAGGTCGTCCACGTAGCCGAGGTCGGCGCCAGCGGTGTGGAGATCTGAAGAGTGTCATGGGTCCCGCATAGGCTGGCGTTCATGAGTGAACGTAACTATGGCGAGGTCTTCACACGGCGCTGGGTTGTTGACGCGATGCTCGACCTTGTCGGGTACACCACGGACCGTGATCTCACGAAGCTGATGGCGGTCGAGCCGTCGGTGGGTTCTGGTGCGTTTTGGATTCCTATGGTGGAGCGGCTGCTGGACTCGGCACGCCGTCGAGGCGCCTCTCCCGCGAACTTGCAGGAGTGCCTGCGGGGGTACGACCTCCAGGCCGAACATGTCGAGACCTGCGTCAAAGCCAGCGTGTCCATGCTCGTGGACGCAGGCGCAACCCTCGCTGAGGCACGACGGATTGCCGGACGTTGGCTCAAGGCCGCCGACTACCTGCTCGACGACGAAGACGTCCGGGCCGACGTCGTCGTCGGCAACCCGCCTTACATTCGTTCCGATCAGCTCGATCCCGAAGCCGATTACATGTACCGCCACATGTACCGCTCCATGAGCGGGCGAGCAGACATCTACGTCGCCTTCTTCGAGAAGGGCGTCACCCAACTCAAGCCGGGCGGAAAGCACGCCTTCATCTGTGCCGACCGTTGGATGCGCAACGCCTATGGCGCGCAACTGCGTCGCCTTGTCGCCTCCTTGTGCGCGGTCGACTCGGTGTGGCAGATGCACGACGCGGACGTCTTCGACGCCGATGTCAGCGCCTACCCCGCGATCACCGTGTTGACCCGGGCTGGCCAAGGTTCCGCCGTCATCGCGGAGTGCAACGCCGATTTTGATGAACGTGCCGCCAAGCGGCTGACACGGTTCACGCTCTCGGACACATTGGCAGAGCGCGCGTCGACGTTCAGTGCCCACCGGATCGCCCACTGGTTCTCGGGCGACGACCTGTGGCCAGCGGGGGACCCTGACAGCATTGCGCTGTTGGACGACCTCAACGCGCGGTTCCCCACCATCGAGCAGACTGGTGCGAAGGTGGGGATAGGCATCGCTACAGGCGCCGACAAGGCTTACATCGTGCCGTCCGACGTCGATGTCGAGGACGACCGAAAACTTCCCGTCGTCATGACCGACGATGTCCGGAAAGGGACCTTCTCCTGGGGTGGCCACGTCCTGCTCAACCCGTGGTTGCCAGACGGGTCGCTGGTCAACCTTGCCGACTACCCGAAGTTGGCGGCTCATTATGCGCGGCATCCAAAGCTCCGCGACCGCTACGTCGCGCGCAAGCGGCCCGATGCCTGGTTCAAGACCATCGACAAGGTCAACCCATCGCTTCTCGACCAGCCGAAGCTGTTGCTCCAGGACATGAAGGCACAGATCACTCCGGTCTACGAGGCCGGTGGCCACTACCCCCATCACAACCTCTACTGGATCACCGCGCCGACGTGGGATCTGAAGGTCCTCGGCGGCCTGCTCCTGTCGTCGGTTGCTCAATCCTTCATTGAGGCATACTGCGTGCGAATGCGTGGCGGCACGCTCCGCTTCCAGTCGCAGTACCTCCGCAAGATCCGAGTACCCGAGCCGTCTTCTCTTGGCGGTGATCTTGCGGCTGAACTCGCCGACGCCTTCGAGCGAGGCGACCGCGAAGCGGCAAACCGTGCTTCACTGCGCGCCTACGGCTTGAGCGAGATGAGCGTCGCGGCGTGAGTGTCTTCGAGAGTTTCGACACGGCGATCCGCGCATTTTGGACGAGGCGTGACGCGCAGGCCCAGCGCCAGGTTGAGTCCGGCCAGTTGGACGCAGGGACGCGTGGCGCTGTCACGGGTGGCAAGCACCTGCGTCCACTGGAGGATACGGTGGCCGAACTGTTCGCTCCGCTCGTGGAGCGTGGCGCTGAGGTGCGAAGTGGCGCCCGGCTGACGCTCCCGGGCCACTATCGCCGGTCGAAGGACTGGGATCTCCTCGTGACCTTCAAGGGCGCGCTCGTCGCGGCTGTGGAGTTCAAGTCCCAAGTCGGCTCGATCGGCAACAACTTCAATAACCGGACCGAAGAAGCGCTCGGGAACGCCGTCGATATCTGGAAGGCCTACGAAGAGGGAACCTTCGGCTCGGTCCGCCCGTGGCTCGGCTTCGTCTTCGTCATCGAACACTCCGACGTGTCCTCGCGCGTCTCTAGGGTTGACCCCAGAACGCTCTTTCCAGCTGACCCGATCTTCTCGGAAACCTCCTACATCGACCGCTACCGGATTCTCGCGCAGCGGCTTGTGCGTGAACGGCTCTACGACGCCACCTGCGTGCTCACCACCCGCAAGGGTGATGGAATCCTTGAAGAGCCGGTGGTCGAAGTGTCGGTGGCGAACTTCGTGGCGGCCATCGCTGGCCGGATCGCCTACATCGAGGCGCTCGACCTCTAAGCGCCCGTCAAGTCCGTCATGGCGGAGTGGGTCTGTCCCTCCGAGGCGGGGCACCTCCCGCTTGTGAGGGTGTCCGCGCCCGAGCCTCGAAGGGACGTAACCTGACCCTCATGAGCGTGCGTGGGATCGGGGTGGACGTGGTGGACGTCGAACGGTTCGCCGCGTCCTTGGAACGGACCCCGACGCTGCGGCAGCGGCTCTTCACCCCTGCCGAGGCCACGCTCTCGACCGAGTCGCTGGCGGCCCGGTTCGCGGCGAAGGAGGCCTTCGTCAAAGCGCTGCGGGCCCCGGCGGGCATGTCGTGGACCGACATCGAGGTGGTCACCGACGACCGGGGCGCTCCGTCGTTCGCGCTGCACGACCAGGCGGCCGCGCGGGTCCGCGACCTCGGCATCACCGGGCTGCACCTGTCGATCTCGCACGACGGTCCGGTGGCGACCGCGTTCGTCGTCGCCGAGGCGGACTGAATGCTCGTCGGCTACGAGGTCGCGGCGATCCGCGCCGCCGAGGAACGCGCGGCTCAGCACGTCGGCTGGGATGCGCTCATGGCGCAGGCGGCCCGCGCGTTGGCCGACCGGCTCCTGGAATGGACGCCCGCCGACGCCACGACACTGTTCCTGATCGGTCCCGGCAACAACGGCGGCGACGCGCTCTACGCGGCGGCCCACCTGGCGCGGGCCGGACGCGCTGTCCGACTGTGTCTGCTCGACGCGGAGAAGGCGCACCCCGCTGGGCTCGCCGATGCGCGGGCCGCCGGGGCCAGGGAGGTCGACGCGCCGAGCGACGAGCCGGTCTGCGTCGACGGGGTCTTCGGCATCGGCGCTCGGCCCGGGTTGACACAGAAGGCGGCTGAGTGGGCGGCGTGGCAGCGCCGCCACGAGCCGTTCACGGTCGCTGTCGACGTGCCCTCGGGGATCGGCGTCGACGACGGCACGCTGCCGGGAGTCTTCTTGCGCGCCGACCGCACGCTGACCTTCGGCGCGTTCAAACCGGGCCTGCTGGTCGGTCCGGCGGCCGACGTCGCCGGAATCGTGGAGGTCGCCGACATCGGCCTGGGGGCGTATCTGTCGGGACCGGCGGTGGAGGCGATCGCCGCCGGTGACGCCGACCTGCTGAGCTGGGTCGCGCCCGGGTCGCGGGCGCACAAGTACACGCGCGGGGTGGTCGGGGTGCGGGCCGGATCGTCGCGCTATCCGGGCGCGGCGCACCTCAGCGTCGCCGGCGCCCAGGCGGGGCTGGCTGGCTACGTCCGCTTCGTCGGGGACGCCGACCTCGAACTTCGAGTTGTCGATAAATCTCCTGAAGTGGTGGCCGGGGCGGGCCGGGTGCAGGCCTGGGTCGTCGGCTCGGGTGGCGAGGACACGGCGGCCGAACACCTGCGCGCGGCGTTGGACGACGAGGTTCCGCTGGTCGTCGACGCCGCCGCGTTGCCGTGTCTTGAGTGGCCGGTCGAACAGGCGACCGTGCTCACCCCGCACGCGGGGGAGTTGGCCTCGTTGCTCGACGTCGAGCGCGCCGAGGTCGAGGCCGACCCCTGGCGGCACGCCCGCGAGGCGGCCGACCGCTGGAAGGCCACCGTGCTGCTCAAAGGCCGCCGCACCCTCGTCGTCACGCCGGGCCGCACGCCACGCGTCAACCTCTCCGGCACGCCCTGGCTCGCCACGGCCGGGTCCGGCGATGTGCTCGGCGGGCTCGTCGGCTCGCTGCTGGCCGCCGGACTCGACGCCCACGACGCCGCCTCGCTCGGGGCCTTCTTCCACGGGGCGGCGGGCGTGCGTGCCAATCCGGGCGGCCCGATCACCGCCTCGCAGATCGCGGCGGAGCTGCCCGGCGTCATCGCCGACTTCCTGTCCGGACGACTGAGCCAGGTGAACGACTGGTGACCATCCCCCAGATCGAGGCCTACGTCGACCTCGACGCCTACGCCGAGAACCTGCGCCGTCTCGGCGCCCATGCCCCCGGCGCCCAGTTGATGGCGGTGGTGAAGGCGAACGCTTACGGCCATGGCCTCGTCCCGATGGCCCGCGCCGCCCGCGCGGCCGGCGTGGACTGGCTCGGCGTCGCCACCCTCGACGAGGCGTTGGCGCTGCGCCGCGCCGGTGACGAGGGACCGCTGCTGTGCTGGCTGCACGCCCCGGGCGCGGACTTCGCCGCCGCCGCCGAGCACGACGTCGAGGTGACCGCCTCCTCGGCCGCCCAGCTCGCCGAGATCCGCGCCGCCGCACGCGTCCCGCGCTTCCAGCTCAAAGTCGACACCGGTCTGGCCCGCAACGGCGCCTATGGAGCCGCGTGGCCGGAATTGGTGGCCGCCGCCCGCCGTGCCGCCGGCGACGGCCTCGCGATCACCGGCGTCTGGTCGCACCTCGCCTGCGCCGACGAGCCCGAGCACCCCGCCAACGACGCCCAAGAGGCGCGCTTCCGCGAGGCCGTCGCCGAACTGGAGGCGGCGGGCGTCGACCCCGGGCTGCGCCACCTCGCCAACTCCGCCGCGCTGCTGACCCGCCCCGGCGCGCACTTCGACCTCGTCCGCGCCGGCATCGCCAGCTACGGCCTGCCGCCCGCCCCCTCGCTCGTCCACGACGTCCCGCTGCGCCCGGTGATGACGCTGCGCGCCCGCCTCGCCGGAGTCAAACGAGTCCCCGCCGGGCAGGGCGTCTCCTACGGCCACCGCCACGTCACCGACCGCGGGACGACGCTCGGCCTCGTGCCCGCCGGTTACGGCGAGGGCATCCACCGCGCCGCCAGCGGCCGGGCGTCGGCGTGGATCCACGGACGCCGCGTGCCCGTCGTCGGCACGATCTGCATGGACCAGCTCATGGTTGACCTCGGCGACCTGCCCGCGCGAGCAGGCGACCTCATCACCCTGTTCGGCCCCGGCGACGACGGGGAGCCGACGGCGCAGGACTGGGCGGAGGCGTCTGGCACGATCGGCTACGAGGTCGTCACCGGACTCGGCGGCCGTGTGCAGCATGTCTACGGAGGAATGTCATGAAGCGCTTGACCAAACTCGCCGTCACGGCTGGGGCGTTCGCCAGCGCGGGGGCCGCCGCCGCGGTGCTGCGCCAGCGTCGCGTCCACGACCGACGTCGCCAGTTGGTCGGCGACCAGCCCTTCGGCTCGGTGCGCGGCGAGGAGTTCGCCGTCATCGCCGCCGACGGCACGCCGCTGCACGTCGAGGTCGACGACGCCCCCGGCGATCTGACCGTCGTGTTCGTGCACGGCTGGATGTGCGACCAGGACACCTGGCACTTCCAGCGGCTCCACCTGCGCGGCCGGGTGCGCACGGTCTACCTCGACCATCGCGGGCACGGACGTTCCGGCGCGACCCACAGCGAGAACTCCACTTTCGCGTTGCTCGCCGACGACCTCGCACGGGTGATCGAGGCGCACGCGCGCGGCCGGGTGCTCCTCGTCGGTCATTCGATGGGCGGCATGACGATCATGCGGTTGGCCGCCGACCGGCCCGACTTGTTCGGCCGGGTCGTCGTGGGGGCGCTGCTCGTCGGCACCAGCGCGGGCAAGCTCATGCGCGGCAAGCCGGCGCTGGAACGGCTCGGCGGCCTGCTGCGGCTCTCCAGTCCCGTGCTCGACTGGGGCCGCGCCTTCAACAGCTCCTCGGTCGTCAAGCGGTGGGCGGTCGGCCCCGACGCCAGCCCGGCCGCCGCCGCGATGTGCGACGAGATGATCGCGCGGGCCTCGACCCGGGTGCTGCTCGACTTCTACCCGAACTTCCCCTCGCTCGACCTGTTCGAGGCGCTCTCGACCTTCGCCGACATCCCCGTGACGGTGCTCTGCGGGACCGACGACCTGCTCACCCCCGCCAAACACAGCAAGCGCCTGGCCGAGGAGATCGACGGCGCCGAGCTGGTGCTGGTCGAGGGGGCCGGTCACATGGTCATGCTGGAGCAGCCGGGTCCGGTCGACGACGCGATCGACGCCTTGGTGAGCCGGGTCCGATGAGCCCGCTGCGCGCCCTCGACGTGGTCGAGGCCCGGCCCGAGCACGCCGCCGTGGTCGCCGACATCATCCGGCGCTCCTTCGGCGCGCGCCGTGAGCTCGACCCGCCGTCGACGGCGACCCAGGAGACCGAGGCCTCGGTGCGTGAGGTCCTAGAGACCTCCGGCGGGCTGTTGGTGGAGCGCCGCGGGCGGCCGATGGGCGCGCTGCTGTTCGACGAGTCGCGGCCGGGGCTGCTGGGGCTGCGGCGCGTGTCGGTCGACCCGGAGATCCAGTCGCGCGGCGTCGCCTCGGCGATGGTCGGCGTGGCCGAGGACACCGCCGAGGAGCGCGGCAAGGACGGGATCTGGCTGCACGTGCGCGCCGAGCTGCCCGACACGGTGCGGTTCTGGGAGCGGCGCAAATATGTGCGCACCGGCGGCGAGGGCACGCTCTTGGAGTTCGGCAAGACGCTCTGGCTGGCCCGCGAGACCCGCACCGCCGACGACACCCAGGACCTCGCCCGGCGGCTGGCGGGGCTGCTGCGGGCAGGCGACCTTTTGGTGTTGTCGGGCGACCTCGGGGCGGGAAAGACCACCTTCACGCAGGGGCTCGCCGACGGGCTCGACGTGCGCGGCCCGGTCACCTCGCCGACCTTCATCGTCGCCCGCCACCACCCCCCGCTCGCAGACGGTCCGGGCCTGGTGCACGTCGACGCCTACCGGCTCGGGTCGGCCGCTGAGCTGGACGACCTCGACCTCGACGCCTCGCTGGCCGAGTCGGTGACGGTGGTCGAGTGGGGCGAGGGCCTGGCCGAACAGTTGAGCCCTGACCGCCTGCACCTGCGCTTCGAACGTCGCGAGGCCGCGTCGGACGACCCCCTCGGCACGAGCGCCGCCGAGACCGACGACGCCGACGACCTCGACGAGCCCCGCGTCGTCACCGTCACCCCCCACGGCGCGCGGTGGGTCGGCGTCCCGCTGCGGTCCACGCTGCTCGGTTAGGCGACCAGCTCGGCGGGCGTCAGCCGTATGGTCACCGGTGAGGCGACGGAGAAGGTCTCGTCGCGGCAGACGTACGCCACCTGGTGGTAGGAGCCGTCGGCGAGGGCCCATGCGGTGACGGAGGGCTCGTCAGGATCGACCACCCAGTAGTGAGGGCATCCGGCGCGCTCGAGCCGTTCCTTCTTGAGCAGCAGATCGACGCCGCGGGTGGAGGGGGACAGGACTTCGACGGCCAGGAGGGGCGTGGAGAAGAGGCCCTTCACGGCGAAATCCGTCCGGGCGGCCATGACCAGATCAGGCTGAAGCGAGGTGTTTTCGCTGAGGATCACATCGAAAGGCGCGAAGATCACTTCGTTCTCGGGTGCGCAGGCGGCGTCGACGTGTCGGAAGATACGGCGAAGAACCCGCTGATGTCCCCACGAGGGCGCCGGGCTCACAATGAGAACCCCGTCGACCAACTCGTAGCGGTGCCCGTCATCGGGGACCGTCTCCAAGTCCGCGCGCGTCAAGGGTCGTCCTCGCGGCATCCTCAACGCTTCGACGGTCATAGCTGTCATGGTAGGTCCTTTCCTTGGTCATGACTTCACCTTGAGGGAAGGTCTGACTGGACGTCCAGGGATCTGACACGTTGACGGAGAGATCGTCATCGAGTCAGGGTAGGCTCACGTCGTGCTGTTGCTCGCGTTCGACACCGCCACTCCGGCGATCACCGTCGCCGTCCACGACGGGACGCGCGTCGTCGGCGAGGCGCACGCGGAGGGGGCCACGGCGCACGGCGAGCAGTTGGCCCCCGCGATACAGGCCGCGCTCGCGCAATCCGGAGCGGCGCCCGCCGACCTCACCGACGTGGCGGTCGGCGTCGGGCCGGGGCCGTTCACCGGACTGCGGGTCGGTGTCGTCACCGCGCTCACCCTCGCCTCGACCCTCGACCTGACCGCGCACGGCGTGTGCTCGCTCGACCCGCTCGCGCTCGCCGCCGCGCCCGACCTCGACGAGCCCTTCCTCGTCGCCACCGACGCGCGCCGCCGCGAGGTCTACTGGGCCCGCTACGACGCGGCCGGACGACGCCAGGACGGCCCCGAGGTCGCCGCCCCCGCCACCCTCGCCGAACGGTTCCCCGGCGTGCCGATCGTCGGACGCGGCGCCGAGCTGCACGCCGACCACCTCGGCGGCTCGCGCGGCCCCCTCGACCCGACCGCCGCCGCGCTCGCCGAGGCCGTCGTCGCCGGGACCGCCGAACGTCTGCCGCTGGAGCCGCTGTACCTGCGCCGCCCCGACGCGGTGCCCCTCGACCAGCGATGACCCCCGTCACCCGTCCGGTGACCGCCGCTGACCTGCCCGCCCTCGTCGCCGTCGAACAGGCCGGATTCGCGCCCGCCCAGGCCTGGAACGAGAGCCAACTGCGCGCCGAGCTCGACCTGCCCGACCGGATCGTCCGTGTCAGCGAGACCGACGGCGCGGTCACCGGCTACGCCACCTGCTCGGTCCTCGCCGACACCGCCGACCTCCTGCGGATCGCCGTCGACCCGTCGGCCCGACGCCACGGCCACGCCCGCGGGCTGCTCGCCGACCTCGCCCAGGCCGCCGCCGACGAGGGCGCTGAACGACTGATGCTGGAGGTCGCCGCCGACAACGACGCCGCCCTCGCCTTCTACCGCGCCGCGGGCCTGACCCCGATCCACCGCCGTCGCCGCTACTACCCCGGCGGCGTCGACGCGATCATCCTGACCCGGGAGCTGCCGTGAGCGAGGTGATGGACACGATCCAGTCGTGGCCGTGGGGCTGGGCCTGGCTGACCTTCTTCGTCATCGTGTTGCTGCGCGCGGGCGCCACCTACGGACTCGGCCGCGCGATGGCCGCCGGCGTCACCCGCAAGCGCCCGCCCGGCGAGACGATGCGGGCGGCCACCGAGAAGGTCGACCGTTGGGGGCCGCCCGCCGTCACGTTGAGCTTCCTCACCGTCGGCGCGCAGACCGCCATCAACCTCGCCGCCGGACTCGCCGGTATGACCTTCCCGCGCTACCTGCTCGGCCTCGTCCCCGGCGCCGCGCTGTGGGCGACGCTGTGGACCACGGTCGGCGTCGGACTGGTCACCCTCCTGCGCTCCTCGGCCGACGACAAGGCTGTGCTGATCGGCCTCGTCGTCGCCGTCGTGGCGCTGACCGCCGTCGTCGCCGTCCGCACCGCCCGACGTCGCGAGTGATTCACCGATCGTCCACCTGCGAGCCACTCCGAGGTGACATGATGCGGGCGTGAACCGGCCGACCATCATCGCCCACCGCGGCGTGCCGACCTACCGTCTCGAACACACCCGCCCGTCCTACGAGCTGGCGATCGAACAGGGCGCGGACTACATCGAGCCCGACGTCGTCTGCACCTCCGATGGCCACCTCGTCGTGCGCCACGAGAACGAGATCTCCGGCACCACCGACGTCGCCGACCATCCCGAGTTCGCCGACCGTCGGGCCACCAAGGTGATCGACGGCAAAGAGCTGACCGGGTGGTTCACCGAGGACTTCACGCTGGCCGAGCTGAAGACGCTGCGCACCGTCGAGCGGCTGCCCCAGCTGCGCCCGCAGAACGTCGGGCGGAACGGGACTGAGCCGATCCTGACCTTCGAGGAGGTCCTCGACATCGCCGAGGCCGCGCCGCGCCAGGTCGGGGTCTACGTCGAGACGAAGCACCCGAGCTACTTCGACGAGATCGGCCTCAGCCTCGACGACCGGCTCATCGAGGCGCTGGAGCGGCGTGACCTCAACCGCGTCGACAGCCCCGTGCCGATCGTCATCCAGTGCTTCGAGACCGGCAATCTGCGCCGCCTGCGGAGCCGCACCCCGGTCATGCTGATCCAGCTGATGGACCGCAAGGACGCGCCCTGGGACCTGGAGGTGGCCGGCGACCCGCGCACGTACGCCGACCTCACGGCCCCTGCGGAGCTGACCTGGATCGCCGGCTACGCCGACGGCATCGGCCCGAACAAGAGCCTCGTCATCGCCCGTGAGCCCGACCACCGCCTGATCGGCGAGACCGGCCTCGTGCGGGACGCCCACGCGGCCGGTCTGCTGGTCCACATCTGGACGATGCGCGACGAGAACAACTTCCTGCCGCTCGACCTGCGGATCGGCGAGGTCAAGGCCGAGCACGGCGACGCCGCAGAGGAGTACCGCCTCTTCGCGCGGGCCGGCGTCGACGGCTTCTTCGCCGACGACACCGGCGTCGCGATCAGGGCGCTTTGCGCAGAGTGAGCGCGAGCCCCCCGACGCCGAGGGCGATCAGGGCGACCGGGGCGGCGCGCAGCAGGTGGACCGGCTCGGCCGCGCCGACGGCGACGAGCGTCCACCCTGCGGCGATCAGGACGAAGAGGGCTCCGCTCAGGAAGCTCCAGGCGTTGAAAGAGTGCGGGTTCATGCTCGCTCCACGAGGGTCTGGCCGAAGGTCTGGTCGATGACGAGGGTGAGCCGGGGCTCGTCGCCGGAGGCGGTCTCCAGGACCGCCTCGCGGCCGGATCGGCGCTGGTCGAAGACGACGATCTCGCCGCCCTCGATCCGGCTCTCCACCCGGACGGGCAGGTCGGCGGGGACGATGACGGTCACCTGGCCGACCCCGGCGTCGATGGCGACGGTGCGGCCGAGCAGCTCGTCGGGGTCGTCGACCTGGCTCAGGTCGAGTCGCAGGTCGCCGAGGCCGAGCTCGTAGTCGGAGCGGACGTCGGCCGCGCTGGCCGGGGTCGGGCGGAACTCGCCGACGGGGCCGTCGGGGACGAGCGCGGAGACGGCGAGCACGAGGCAGAGCAGCAGGCCGACCGGGACGAGCGCGATGCTGCGCCCCCAGCGAGCCCCGACGAGCAGGCCGGCGCCGACGACGCCGAGCGCGAGGGCCGGGTAGGCCGCGACGGGCAGGTCGAGCCCGGCTCCGGCGTGGACCGCGGCGAGCACGCCGAGCGCGATCAGCAGGGCGCACATCGTGACGAGGAACAGCACCGGCGGGGCGAAGGATCGGCGCAGGGGCGTCGGCGGGGTCGCGGCCGGAGGCGCGTCGGGCGCAGCCGTCGGCCGGGGCGGCGGCGCGGCCTGGCCCTTCCCGCGCGGCAGCACGACGAACAGCCAGTAGCAGAACAGCGCCGGGACGATCAGCCACAGCGAGAAGATCGGCGTCGCGACGCCCCAGAACCAGCCGCCGTCGCCGACGACCGAGGCGAAGGCGAGCGCCCCGCCGAGGATCAGCGCGCCGGTGCGGATCTGCGGCTCGTTCGCGCCGAGGCGGAACCAGTCGGCCATGACGCTCGGCCGTCCGTCGTCGCTCGGCAGCGCGAACCACAAAGTCGCGTAGAGGACGAGCCCGGCCAGCCCTGCGAAGCACAGGGCGACGAAGACGACCCGCACGATCACGGGATCGATGCCGAGGCGGCGGCCGAGTCCGGCGGCGACGCCGGCGACGACGCGGCCCTCGGTGGCGCGCTGGGTGTCGGGGAGGGAACGGAAGTCCTGGCCGCCGGGCGGCGGGGGAGGCGGTGTCGTGCTCTGGCTCATGCCTCCATCGTGGCCGCTCCCGTCGCCCCGCGGTATCCGGTGAGACCCTGGTCGGTCCCTGAGGGGTCCCTGGAGCGAGGGCCTGGAATGGGGGGAAAGACCCGATAGCGCCGCGCCGCCTGCACGTGTGACCATCGTGCGGTGACTCCGCCACCTCCCGCGCGCCGCGCCTCCCGCCCCGCCGGACGCCGTCTGCTCTCCGGCGTCAGCGCGGGTGTGGCCGACCATCTGGGCGTCGACGTCCTGTGGGTGCGGCTGACCTTCGTGGTCTCGGTCTTCCTCAACGGGGCCGGACTCGTCGCCTATCTGCTGCTGTGGCGCTTCCTGCCGCTTGCGACCGAGGAGCCGGCGAGCCCCGGATTGGCCGCCGCGACCCGTGGCGGGCTGCGCACCGGACGCCAGTTGACGTGGATCGACCACACACGGGCCGCCGCCGTCCTGGCGCTCGGCGCCGGGGTGGGGTTGGCGCTCCAGATGAGCGGCCACGGCGTCGCCTGGGGCCTGTTCGTGCCGCTGCTGGTCGGCGCGGCTGGGCTCGCGGTCATGTGGCGGGGGCTCGACGACGTCGGGCTGGGCCAGCGGTTCCGGGGACTGTCGGTGGTCCGCACGCTCGTCGGCCTCGGCCTGGTGGTCGGGGCGGGCGCCTACCTCGTGACGGTCGAGGCCGGATGGACGGCGTTGGCCGACGCGAGCCTGGCGATCGTCGTCGCGCTCACCGGCGCGGCGGTGCTGGTCGGGCCGTGGATCGCCTCGCTGGTCTCCGACCTCGGAGCCGAGCGGCGCGAGCGGGCGCGGTCCCAGGAGCGCGCCGACATGGCCGCCCACCTGCACGACTCGGTCCTGCAGACCCTCGCGCTGCTGCAGAAGCACGCCGACGACCCCGCGACCGTCGCCACCATCGCCCGACGTCAGGAGCGCGAGCTGCGCGCCTGGCTGTACGGCGGCGGCGAGCTGGCCGGGACGACGCTCGCCGCGGCGCTGCGGCAGGCCGCCGACGAGGTCGAGGACGACCACCGGATCGCCGTCGAGCTGGTCGTCGTCGGCGAGGGCGACCTGGCCCTCGACCCGGATGTGGCCGCGCTCGTGCGGGCGGCCCGCGAGGCGATGGTCAACGCCGCCAAGCACGCCGGGGTCGACCGGGTCGACGTCTTCGCCGAGGTGGCGCCGACGCAGGTCGAGGTGTTCGTCCGGGACCGGGGCACGGGCTTCGACCCGGAGGCGGTCGGGGAGGATCGGATGGGGCTGCGCGGCTCCGTCGTCGACCGCATGGGTCGGCACGGCGGCCGCGCCCGGGTGCGCAGCGCGCCGGGCGAGGGCGCGGAGGTCGCGCTGACGCTGCCCCGTGAGAGCCAGGCCGAGGAGGAGAACGCATGACCGAGTCCGAGAAGGGCGGGCGCCGACGGGTCGTGCTGGTCGACGACCACGCGATGTTCCGCAGCGGCGTGCGCGCCGAGATCGCCGGGGCGGTCGACATCGTGGGCGAGGCCGGCGACGCCGACGAGGCGGTGGCGGTGATCGCCGCGACGCTGCCCGAGGTGGTGCTGCTCGACGTGCATCTGCCGGGCGGCGGCGGCCAGGAGGTGCTGCGCCGGGTCGGCACGCGCCACCCCGAGGTGCGCTGTCTGGCCCTGTCGGTCAGCGACGCCGCCGAGGACGTCATCGGCGTCATCCGGGCCGGCGCGCGCGGCTACGTCACCAAGAACATCTCCGGGCCGGAGCTGATCGACGCCATCGGGCGGGTGGCCGCCGGCGACGCGGTGTTCAGCCCGCGCCTGGCCGGCTTCGTGCTCGACGCCTTCGCGGGCCATGTCGAGGTCGCGCAGGTCGACACCGACCTCGACCGCCTCACCGAGCGCGAGCGCGAGGTCATGCGCCTCATCGCCCGCGGCTACGCCTACAAAGAGGTCGCCAAGGAGCTGTTCATCTCCCCCAAGACCGTCGAGACCCATGTGTCGAGCGTGCTGCGCAAGCTCCAGCTGTCCAGCCGCCACGAGCTCACCCGCTGGGCCAGCGACCGCCGCCTGATCTGAGGGCTCCGCGAGACGCAGGATGATGGGTTGAGGTTGTTGACGTTGCCTTTTCCCATCATCCTGCGTACCGGGTAGACGCAGAATGATGTCTTTGGGACGCGATCGCTACCCAAACCCATCATCGTGCGTCCCCGCCGCGCGGAGTTCACCTGAGCGCAACGAAACGGGCCTAGGCTGACGGAATGAAGCAGCCGTATCTCATCGTCCTGTTCGGCGCGACCGGCGACCTCGCGCGACGCAAGCTGCTGCCGGGGCTGATGCACCTGGCGCAGTCCGGTCTCGTCGGTGACACCCGCATCCTCGGCGCGTCGATGGACGACTTCGACGACGAGGAGTTCCGGAGCTTCACCGAGCAGGCCTGCCGGGAGTTCGGCACCCGCGACATCGACGAGGACGACTGGCGGGACTTCGCCGGACGCCTCTCCTACGTCAACGTCACCCACGGCGCGGCGGCGCTGGCCGAACGCGCCCACGAGCTGGAAGCCCAGCTCGGCGAGGGCGTGCGCAGGCTGCACTATCTGAGCGTGCCGCCGAAGGCCGCCCTCGACGTCGTCGGACAGCTCGCCGAGGCCGACCTCGTCACCGACGCGCGCATCATCATGGAGAAGCCCTTCGGCACCGACCTGGCCAGCGCGAAGGCCCTCAACGCGGCGATCCACGAGGTCTTCGCCGAGGAGCAGATCTTCCGCATCGACCACTTCCTCGGCAAAGAGGCCGCGCTCAACATCCTCGCCTTCCGCTTCGCCAACGGCCTGTTCGAGCCGATCTGGAACCGCACCTTCATCGACCATGTGCAGATCGACGTCCCCGAGACGCTCTCGGTGGCGGGCCGGGCCGGCTTCTACGAGGGCACCGGCGCGTTCAAGGACATGGTCGTCACCCACCTGTTCCAGATCCTCGCCTTCATGGCGATGGAGCCGCCGACCGCGCTGAACTCCGACGCGATCAGCATCGAGAAGAACAAGGTCTTCGCCTCGATGCTGCCGCTGACGCCTGAGAGCGTGGTGCGCGGCCAGTACCACGGCTACCGAGGCGAGGAGGGGGTCGCGGCCGACTCCGAGACCGAGACCTTCGTGGCGCTCAAGGCGGAGATCGACAACTGGCGCTGGGCCGGCGTGCCGTTCTACCTGCGCACCGGCAAGAAGATGGCCGAGGGCGCGCGCATCATCTCCATCGCCTTCCGCGAGCCGCCGAAGTCGATGTTCCCCGACGGCTCCGGCGTGGGGCGCTCCGGGCCGGACCACCTCACCTTCGACCTCGCCGACGCCTCGCGCATGTCGCTGTCGTTCTACGGCAAGCGCCCGGGCCCCGGAATGAAGCTCGACAAGCTGTCGATGCAGTTCGCGATGCAGGAGACCGGGCGTCAGGGCGACGTGTTGGAGGCCTACGAGCGGCTGATCCTCGACGCGATGCTGGGCGAGCGCACCCTGTTCACGACCGCCGAGGGCATCGAGCGGCTGTGGGAGGTCAGCCAGCCGCTGCTCGACGACCCGTCGCCGGTGCGTCCGTACGAGCCGGGCACCTGGGGGCCGAACGCGGTGCATCAGCTCATCGCGCCGCACAGCTGGCGGCTGCCCTTCGAGCGACGGTGGCGCGGCGACCAGGAGTAAACGAGCCTCACCGCAGGGCGGTTACGCTGTCGGGGTTATGTTTTCCTCGTCCTCCCGTGTCTTCTGGATCTCCCTGGCCGTCCCGGTGGCCTTGGGACTGCTCGGACTGGCGGCCATCGTCGTGGCCGCCGTGCGGTGGAACCGTCCCTCGGAGGGGCTGGTCGAACAGGCGCCGAGCTCGACGGCCTCCGAGCCGTCGGCCGTCGGGTCGGGCGAGGTCGGGGTCGACGAGCTCGCCGACCCGGTCTGGGTCGAGCAGACCGCAGCCTCCACCGGCATCCCGCGCCGCGCGCTGGCGGCCTACGCCGGTGCGTCGATCGCGGTCGCCACGACCCATCCCTCGTGCTCGCTCGGCTGGACCACGCTCGCCGGGATCGGCCACGTCGAGTCGGGCCACGGCACGATCTTCGGCGGCTCCATCGGCGACGACGGGCTGGCCTCGCCGGCGATCATCGGCATCGCGCTCGACGGCGACGGCGTCGCGGCGATCTCCGACAGCGACGACGGGGAGCTCGACGGCGACACTCATTGGGATCGCGCGGTCGGTCCGATGCAGTTCATCCCGTCCACGTGGGAGCTCTACGCGGCCGACGGCGACGGCGACGGCGAGGCCGACCCGCAGGACGTCGACGACGCCTCGCTGGCCGCCGCCGTCTATCTGTGCGAGGCGGGCGGCGACCTGTCGTCGGACCAGAACTGGATCGCGGCGGTCAGCGCCTACAACGCCTCAGTCGACTACAACAACCGCGTCGTCGCCGCCGCCGACCACTACGCCGCGCTCAGTTAGCGGGCCGCTGGGTCATGACTACGGTCGCTCTCTGACTCGAAAGGCCGGGGATCGTTGGAATACAAGGAGTCGCACGGTCTCGCACCTCAGCGCGCCAGGGGCTTCATCTGGAAAGGCCGGCCGTCGTGACCTGAGGGTCGAAGTGGCCCATAGGGCGTGGCGTGTCATGGGGCGGTGTGTGCGCGTCGGCGGTGGAGGAGGAGGAGTGCTGCTCCGGCGGCGAGGAGGGGTACGCCGACAAGGAGTGTGCCGAGCACGGTGCTCCCGGTGTTGGGGAGGTGTTCGTCGGTGTCGCTGATAGGGGCGGCTGTCGCTGGCGCGGCGGCGGCTGGAGGAGTAGTGGTGGGCGGCGGTGTGGTCGCGGGTGGTGTGACCTCGCCGGTGACGGTGAAATCGAAGGTGCGGGAATCAAGGGCCTGGTCGTCGCTATAGCAAGTCAGTGACAGGCGGTACTCGCCCGGTGTGGCTGTGGCGGGGATGATGAAGGAGCCCTGGACTGAGCCGTCAGGCTCGACAGGGATGTTATGTTCCACAACCGGCGGTGCCCCGTCTTCATTTATGACAGCATCCAAGTTAACGAAGAGCTCGTTGGCTTGGACACCTGGATGGTGGCAGTGGCCGGTGACGTCGATGGTGTCGCCGGGGTCGGCGGTGGTGGTGCTGACATGGAGGGTCGGCTCGGGCGCTTGGGTCGCCATGGCAGCCGATCCTATGGTGAAGAGCCCGAGGGTGAGCGTCGCGAGAATGGCCCATCGGGCCAGGCGTGTCATGCCGCGATGGTACTCGATTCGGCTTCATGGCGAGATTGCTTGAGAAAGTTCAAGGAGCGTGAAGGGGTGCCCGAACGGTGTCCTCGCCCCGTCCCCAGACCGACCGCTCTCAGGCCTCCAGCACGATCGCAGAACACGTAGGCGGGGGTGGTTGCGGTGTGGTTGGGGGGTCGACTAGGTTGTGGTTCGTCTCGGGGGTGTGTGGGGTTTCACATTTCTTCTATTGGAGGGTTTGAGTCATGTCGCGTGTGTTGTCTACGGAAGAGGCGAA
>NZ_JASGEK010000053.1:0-20342 GCF_047606445.1 Aeromicrobium sp.
TCAGTGCGTGTGTTCATGCTGCAAACTCCCGACCATCACGCGACGTCGCGACCGCAGGTGCGACGCCGTGGTCGACGACCAGGGTGAGCAGAGCGCCGTTTGTGGCAGTGCGCTGCCTTCCAAGCAGGATGTTGCGGGTTCGAGTCCCGTCGTCCGCTCCGCCGCCCCCTTCCGGCCCGACGGGAGGGGCGTTCCTCATCTCCCCCGGTGGCGGCCGCCGAGGTCGCCGCCGAGCGCCCGTTCGACCAGGGGGACGCAGACCTCCTGCGCCCGCTCGAAAGTCGCGACCGTGGGCGACGGGTCGGCGATCAGACCGGCCGTGCCGAGGATCGCGCGGGTGATCTCGAAGACCTGCCAGTTCAACGCCCGCTGGAACACCCGCAGCTGCGCCGGACGGTCGAAGGCCTTCGCAGGCCTCATCGACGCGCTGACCCGCCGATAGTCGACGCCGGAGTCGGCGACCAGCACGATCGACACACCCGTGGCGAGGTTCAGCCACTCGACGTCGACCCGATGGTCGCGGGTCAGACGCCGCGTGACCAACGCCTCCTCCCACCCTTCGGTGAGCCGTGCCGAGATCGACCGCGTCCAGTAGTCCATAGCCGATCATCGCAGGAGACCGGCGGCCTGTCCGAAGAATCCGGGTCAGGCCGTGCGTTCGAGGATCAGCACCGCGCGGTCGTCACCCCGAGTGTCGCTGGACGCCAGAATGCGACGGGGGGCGTTGTCGAAGCCCTCCGCGGCGACCGGGCCGGCGACCTGGCGCAGCCATTCGATCCCGGACCCCACGTCGCGCTGTCGCGACTCGACGACCCCGTCGGTGTAGAACATCAGCGCGTCGCCCGGGTCGAGCTGGCCCGACGTCTGCTCGAAGCCGGGGAACTCCTGGATGCCCAGGGCGAGCCCGTGCGCGCCGTCCACGATCCACTCCCCGCCGAGCGCGTCCCACCGCATCGCCGGCGGATGGCCCGCGTTGAGGATCGAGTACGCGCCGCTCTCCAAGTCGACCAGCACGTGGACGGCGGTCGCGAAGCCCTCGTCCCACCGCTGGCGCAGCAGGAAGTCGTTGGCGGCGGCGAACAGCCCCTGCGGCGGCAGCGCGCCGATCAGCCCGCCGAGCGCCCCCGCGAACTGCAGCGACTGCGAGCCCGCGCCGACGCCCTTTCCGCACACGTCGACCAGGATCATCTCCAGATGCCGCTCGTCCTTCGACAGGTTCGCCACGAGGAAGTCGCCGGCGAAGTTGACGCCGCCCGCGGTGTCCATGGCCGACTGACAGCGCCACCCCTCGGGCAGCGGCGGCACCTTGCTCTGCGACTGCAACCGGTCGCGCAAGTCGACGAGCATCGCCTGGCCGAGCGGTCCCGGCAGACCGGACCGCTGACGGCTGGACTGGTACAGGATGATCGCCGTCGAGACCGACATGAGCGTCATCGACGTGGCCCGTGCCGTGGTGATCGGCCCCTCCGCGACGACCGTGACGACGCTGAACACCGCGACGACGCCGACCAGCCCCACCAGCGGCCAGAAGCGCAGCAGCAGCATGCCGAGCAGCAACGGCACGTAGAAGCCGCTGATCGGCATGCGGTCGTAGTCGATCAGCGAGATCGTCAGGAACACCGCGGCCAGCGCCACGATGAACGACAGCACCATGACCTGGCCCTCGCGCGAGCCGCTGCGCCACCGCATGACGGCGTCGTGCAGTCGGTCGGGGAACGCGCGCAGGAGGCGGCGTGCGGGGGTGCTCACACGGCGACCCTATCCGGCCTCTGGCACACCCGGCACCAGAACAGCCGACGCCCGTCGAGATCGCTCGTCGAGACCGGCGTCCCGCACACCCAGCAGGGCTGTCCGTCGCGCCGGTACACATAGACCTCTCCCCCGTGGTCGTCGACGCGCGGCGGACGTCCCATGGCCTCCGGCTCGTGCTCGGGACGCACCGTGTCGATGCGGTTCCGCTCGACGCCGACCCGCATCAGCGCGACGAGGTCGTCCCAGATCGCCTGCCAGGTCGCGTGGTCGAGCCCGTTCCCCGGCAGCAGCGGGTCGACGCCGTGGCGGAACAGCACCTCGGCCCGGTAGACGTTGCCGACCCCGGCCAGCACCGACTGGTCGAGCAGCAGCGCGGCGACCGGACGCCGGGACCTCCGCATCCTGGCGAAGGCCCGCTCGGGGTCGGCGTCGGCGCGCAGCGGGTCGGGGCCGAGCCGGTCGAGGACGGCGTCCATGCCCGGCGGCGTGACGATCTCGCAGACCGTCGGGCCGCGCAGGTCCGCGGTGACCGGCGGGCCGGAGCGCGCCGAGGCGGTCAGCCGCCAGCGCACCTGGCCCACGACGTCGTGCCGCCCGCCGGGCATGAGCCGCAGCGACCCGTACAGGCCGAGGTGCACGTGGACCTTCCACGGGACGTCCTCGACGCCGACGAACAGATGCTTGCCCCACGCCTCGCTCACGTCGAGCCGACGCCCGTCGATCCGGCCTGCGGCGAAACGGCCCTGCGGACTCGACGAACGCACCCGACGTCCGGCGAAGGCCTCGGTCAGGTCGGCGGCGAGACGGTGGAGGGTGTGCCCCTCAGGCACTCGCGTCGGGGAAGGAGCCGGTGTCCTCGTAACCGAGCAGCAAGTCGATGCGGCGCTGGTGCCGCGCCTCCTCGCTCCACGACGTGGTGAGGAAGGCCTCGACGATGGCGACGGCCTCCTCGGTCGAGTGCATGCGCGCGCCGACCGAGACGACCTGGGCGTTGTTGTGCCGACGGGCGAGCGAGGCGGTCTCGGTGCTCCACGCGAGCGCCGCGCGGATTCCCTTGACCTTGTTCGCGGCGATCTGCTCGCCGTTGCCCGAGCCGCCGAGGACGACGCCGAGGGAGCCGGGATCGTCGGCGACGGCCCGCGCGGCGTCGACGCAGAACGGCGGGTAGTCGTCGAGCGCGTCGTAGGCGAACGCGCCGTGGTCGACCGGCTCGTAGCCGTTCTCGGCCAGCCAGGCCAGCAGGTGGGTCTTGAACTCGTATCCGGCGTGGTCCGCCGCGACGTGAACGCGCATATCTCCATCCTGTCAGCGCGAGGAGGGGAGCCTCACACGAGGCTCCCCTCCCTCGGCGACTCTCGGTCAGACGCTCGCGCGTCCCCGGACGCGGGCCGCGACGAAGGCGACGCCGCCCAACAGGATCAGCAGCAGACCCAGCTGGACCCACCACGGCGTCACGCCCGAGCCCGTCGTCGGCAGCTCCGGCCCCGGCGTCTTCGTGGACACCTCCGACGCCGCGCTCTCGAACACCCCGCCCGTCGGATCCGTGCCGACAGCCGTCGCCACATTGTCGACGCTGCCCCGTTGCACGTCCGCGCCCGTCACCACGTACGGGTCGGCCGTCACCGTGACCTCCTCCCCCGGCAACAGGTAGAAATTCTGCGGGTCCAGACCCGTCACCTTCGTGTCCTCCACCACGATGTCGCTCATCGTGACGTTGCCGGTGTTGACCACCAGGAACGAGTAGTCGATCGTCTCGCCCTCGTCGGCCAGGCCGTTGCCGTTCTCGTCGTCCAGGTCCGCCGACTTCTCGATGCTCAGACCCGGCACGCGCTCCGGCCCCGGCACCTCGTTCTCGTACTCCGCCGTCTCGAACTCGCCGCCGGCCGGCGTCGTGCCCGTGGCGGTCGCGGTGTTGTCCACGCCGCCGGCGTCCACGTCCTCCTGCGTCACCACATAGACCACCGGGCCGAAGGTGTGCTCCGCTCCCGGAGCCAACACCTCGAGCACCTCGTCGGAGGCGGCCGCGATCTTCGGATCGTCGACCGACACGTTCGTCAGCGGCACGTTGCCCGTGTTCTCGACGTCGAAGAAGTACAGGATCGTCTCGCCGACCTCGGCGGTGCCGTTGTCGTTGCTGTCCTGCAGCTCGGACCGCTTCACGATGGTCATGTCCGGGTCGGCCGGGACGGCGAGATGGTCCTCGACCTCGCCGCCGATGGCCGGGCCGATCGGCGACAGCGCGTCCTCAGCGATCTCGCCCGAGAACAGCCGGAAGCGCGCGAGGGCCTGCTGCGACGCCGGCAGGGTCATCGCCGGGAGCGTCACCGCCTGCGGACCCGAGGCAGTGCCCGCCGGAATCACCAGGCTCACCAGCTCGCCCGCCTCGAACGTGCCGCTGTCGTCGACGTCGATCCACGCCGCCAGCGTCGCCGCCTCGTCGGTCGGTTTGGTGACGTTCACGGTGACGTCCGTGGCCACGCCGTCGGCGACCGCCAACGGGTAGAGCAGGCCGTCCTCGTCGTTGGCGCCCGCCGGGACGATGTCGTCGCCGTTCGCCGTGGCGGTCGGCGTCGCGTCGTCCTCGACGTCGACCGTCGAGCCGAGCATGAGCGGCGCGACGCCGGTGTCGGCGTCGAGGCCCACCGCCCGGTGCGCCGCGCCGTTCGCGGCTCCCGACGTGGTGCCGTAGGTGTCCGGAGCGTCGCCGAAGTCGTCGCACGGCTGACCGAAGTTGTCGATCCACGTGGCGTCCGAGCCCGAGCGGCCCTCCACCGAGATGATGAACCGGTCCACGTTCGCCAGGACCGCGCTGAACTCGTCGGCCGTCGGCGGGTCGGAGTCCATGTCGACGCCCGTGCCCGAGACCACCCCTGTGCGCCACTGCTCCGGGTCCATCGGCACCCGCACCCGGTTCCACGTGGTGGAGTCGGTGATCTGATCGCGGAAGTTGTACCAGTAGCGCTCGCCGTTGTTGCCGACGACCGCGACGTAGATGTTGAACCCGATGCCCGTGTCGTTCAGATAGTCGAACTGCAGGACCTCGCTGGGGTCGTCCAGGAACGAGAAGTCGCTGCTGTAGCCGTTCTCGGCGAACTCCGGCGTCCACACCTCCGTCCAGGTGCCGCCTTCCAAGTCGGCGCTGTAGATCGACGGGGCCGGGTTGCCCTCGTCGTCCACCCAGTCGACCGACTCCTCGGGGATGCTGATCGTCACGCCGTCCTGCTCGACGGTCGCCCGGCGCCAGGTCTCGCTCTCGGCCTCGTCGTCGAAGGTGATGAGGTCGGAGCAGCCGCCGAACAGCGGGTCGCCGAAACCCAGCTCGGCGTCGCCGGGCGGGGTGACGCCGACCGCGTCGGTGATGTTGCCCGAACCGTTGACGTAGGTGGTGTCCTCGTCGGCGTCCTCGGGCGTGATCACGTCGAACTGCAGCGTGCAGAACTCCTCGCCCTCCACGAGGTCGCCCGACAGGTCCACCGACGTCGACCCCGCCACAGCGCCCGTCTGCGCGCCGTTCGTGCACGTCGTCGAGAAGTTCGGGTTCGGGGCGACCTCCAGCCCCTCGGGCAGCTCGTCGGTGAACGACCACCCCTCCTTCGCCGCCAGCTCGGAGGTGTTCGTCACCGTCAGCCGGACCGTCGAGACGCCGCCCGGAGACGTCAACGGGGACACGAACTCCTTGTCGATCTGCGGCGACACGTCGACGAGCTTGATGTCGTCGAAGGAGTGGTCGTTGCCGATACCGCTGCCGTTGGCGTTGCGGATCACCAGATACGGGTTCTGCGCGTGGTCCCACAGCACGGGCTCGGGCGCGGTGAAGGTGGCCGTGCCGGAGCTGCCGGTGCAGGCCTGGACCGGGGTGCTGTTCAACGGCACCGGGTCGCTCCCGCCGACGTCGGTGATCCCGTTGTCGTCGTCGAAGTAGAAGTTGAACTTGGGGGCGCCGGCGCCGTTGCCGCCGTTGGCGTTGCAGTTGATCGCCGCGACGTTCACCGAGAAGGTCAGGAACCGGTTGCCGACCGGCGTCGCCGTGGTCACCGGGCCGTTGGTGGCGAACTCCACCAGATCCGGTCCCGGATTGGGGGTGGTGCCGCCGGTGTAGGCCGAGACGGCGTGGTTGGCGGTGCCCGTGCCGTTGAGGGTGCCCAGATAGCCCGCGAGGTTGCGTATCTGGTTACGGGAACCGCTGTCGCCCACGCCCAAGGCGATCAGGGTCGAGTTCGGCGTGTACGGCGACGCCACGATCCCGTTGTAGCTCGACGTCTCGGCCCACGCCCCCTCCGCCGTGTAGGTATTGCCGTCGACACCGGTGAAACCGCCCACCAGCGCGACGCCTCCGGCGGCGTTCTGGGTGTCGGAGAGCACCCCCTGCCCGTACCCTTCACGCCCCTCGAAATCCTCGTGGAACACCGCCACGCCCGGCTGCGGGACGCCCGGCGTGCCGGGCACGGACATCGCAGGCGAGGCGGTCACCAGCGGGATCACGACGGCGGCGGTCGCGGCCAGGGCACCGGACGCTGTGACAGACAGGAGCTTCTTCACGGGCACCTCACCAAGAGACGTATCCCCCCGGAAACCCAGGAGAAGTCGCACCCATCCTAAGACGTTCAGTCAGCTCTCAGCAAATCTTCTGCGAGAGCCCGCCCGTCCGCCTGCCTCAACTGAAGTCGAGGTCTCCATGGCGGGTGCGCTTGAGCTCGAAGAAGTCCGGGTAGCCCGCCAGCGCCCGCGCGCCGTCGAACACCGCTCCGGCGGTCTCGCCCTTCGGGATCGACTGCAGGACCGGGCCGAAGAAGGCGACGCCGCCGACCTCGACCACCGGCGTGCCGACCTCCTCGCCGACCTTGTCGATGCCGACCTGATGGGAGTCGCGCACCGCCTGGTCGAGGAACGTGTCGTCGGCCGCGGCGGCCAGCTCGGCGGGCAGGCCGATCTCGGCGAGCACCTCGGCGAACAGCTCAGGTGAGAAGTCGCGGCCCTCGTTGTGCCGCTTCGTCCCGATGGCCGTGTAGTAGTCGCGCAGCGCGTCGGACCCGTGGGCGGCCTCGACGGCGACGCCGAGACGGACCGGCCCCCAGCCAGCGGCGATCATCGCGCGGTACTCCTCGGGCACGTCCTTGTCCTCGTTGAGCACCGACAGGCTCATCACGTGGAAGACGGTGCGCACGTCGCGGACCTTCTCGACCTCCAGCATGAAGCGGGAGGTGATCCAGGCGAACGGGCAGAGCGGGTCGAACCAGAAGTCGACGGTCTCAGCGGTCGTCTCAGCAGCAGTCATACAGGCGGCAACACCGGGCGGCCCGTGCGCATTTCCTCCACGAGCGCCGAGACCACCGCGTCGAGCCGTCCGCCGTTCGCCGCGGCCACCGCCCGCTGGCGCTGATAGGACGCGCCCCGGGCCACGATCTGCTCCACGCCCGCCAACTCGTCGGCGCAGCCGAGGTCGTGCGCGACCGGCTCCAACACCCGCAGCCAGCGGGCGAGGTCGTCGGTGACCAGCTGCTCGTCGGCGTCGCGGTCGAGGATCAAGATGGCGTCCATGCCGTAGCGGGCGGCCCGCCACTTGTTCTCCTGGATGAACCACGGCGGCATCATCGGCAGCTCGCGCCCGGCGTCGAGCTCGCGGGAGTAGTGCTCGACCAGACAGTGGGTCAGCGCCGCCACGCTCAACAACTCCGGCAGGCTCGGGATGCCGTCGCAGACCCGCACCTCCAAGGTGCCGAACTTCGGCGAGGGCCGGATGTCCCAGCGGATCTCGTCGAAGACGTCGATGACGCCGGTGCGCAGCATGTCGTCGACGTAGCCCTCCAACTCCGGCCAGGTGTCGAACTGGAAGCCGAGGCCGGCGGTGGGAAGCTGCTGGAACATGAGCGCCCGGTTGGAGGCGTAGCCGGTGTCCTTGCCGCCCCAGAACGGCGAGGAGGCGCTGAGCGCGAGCAGGTGTCCGTAGTGGCCGTGCAGCGCGTGGGCGATGGGCAGGACTTTGTCGCGGTCCTCGACGCCGACGTGCACGTGGACGCCGTAGATGAGCATCTGCCGGCCCCACCACTGAGTGCGGTCGATCAGCTCGGCGTAGCGCTCTTTGTCGGTGACCTTCTGCATGTCCCAGCGGGAGAACGGGTGGGTGCCCGCGCACATCAGCTCGACGCGCAGCCGGTCGGTCACGGTGCGGATCAGCTCGATGCTCTGCTCCAGGTCGCGCCCCGCCTCGGCGACCGTGCGGGAGACGCCCGAGACCACCTCGACGGTGTTCACCAGCAGCTCTTGGCGGATGTGCGGATGCTGGCCGCCGCCGACCGGCGCGACGGCGTCGAGCACATACTCGGCGACCTGGCGCAGGTCGCCGGAGTCGGCGTCGACGAGGGCCAGCTCCCACTCGATGCCGACCGTCGATCGCTCCGAGGCGGCGAAGGGGACCGTCATGGGGACCATCCTGCCTGAGACGGTGGTCGCGCGTCGCCTCATTCACTCCGTGAGACGAGTCTCGCGGTCGTCGCTCACTATGCTTCGTCCATGGCACCGCATGACGCCGACGGGTCCAGCCGGTCGTGGCAGCGCGACCACCCCTGGGCGATCGTCTACGACCGCATCTCCACCGACCCCCGGCTCGGGGCCCTGCTGTGGCGGATCGGCGTCGGGTCGGGGGTCGGGGTGCTGCACCGGATCGCCGCCGCCGAGCTCGCTGAGCTGCCGGCGGGCGCCCAGGTGCTCGACATCCCGTGCGGTGGCGGTATCGCGCTGCGCGACCTGCCGCGCGACCATCGGCTCCGCTATCTCGCCGCCGACATCTCCCCGGCGATGCTCACCCGCACGCGGGGCGAGGCGCGCGCCCTCGGCCTGGACGGCGTCGAGACGGTCGAGATGGACGTCGGCGACCTGCCGCTGCCCGACGACTCGGTCGACCTCGTGCTCGCCTTCACGAGCCTGCACTGCTTCCCCGACCCGCGCGCGGCGGTCGGCGAGTTCGGGCGGGTGCTGCTGCCTGGTGGACGGCTCGCGCTGAGCACGATGGTCACCGACGGCCCGCTGCGCTTCCGCGGCCTGTGGGTCGGCGGCCGCGTGGCGGGCGTGCTCGGCCCCGGCTGCTCGCGGGTCGAGTTGAAGCGGTGGCTCGCCGAGGACGGCTTCACCGACGTCGAGGTGCGACCGGCGGGCGGCCTGACGTACGTGACGGCGACCCGGAGCTGAGACGGCAAAGCGGTGGTTCAACTCCTTGTCTGGGCTCGTTGGCTTTCGTTGGTCGCGACGTGCTGTCCCACCACATTTTTGCCACATGTGTTGTCCCGGACCAGTACAGTCACTCGATCCCCGGCAGGAAGTCCCCGCCTTCGTCGGGGATGGCGTCGGACGCGTCGTCAGGATCGGCGATCTGGTCCCTCTCGATCGTGACGCTGGACCAACCAATGTCCACACGAATCTGGCTTCCCTGGTCACTCAAGGAGAGCGACGGCAATGGCTCATCCTCATCGAGGGCGAAGTAGATCTCATCAAGAGGCTCACGGATGTACTTCTCTAGGAAGACCGCCATCTCGGGTCCAGCCTCAGCCTTCAGATGGGCCCACGCGTCGTCACCGATGTAGGTCTCCCCACCGTTCGCACGGAAGACCCGGATCAACTCGTCGAGCTTCGGGTTGGGAGTCGGGTCGAGAACTACGAGCACGGGGGTGAACCCGGAGTCTTTGGCTTCGGCGGGGAACTGCAACTCCTCGCCCCATCGGCCCTGCCCGCTCGCAGCGATGGTGATACGAAGTTTGATCTCATACACGCAGGCCCCCTTCAGACAGTCGACCTGTCGGCCGCCCTTGCCGGACGCCCGCCGTACTGGGCTCTTGGCTGCTGAATACGGGACGCCGCCTATCGCTCCCGCAATCACAGGCTCGAAGAGATAGCCGGTGTCCTGGGCTGCCCGGTTATCAAGGTCGTACAACCACTTGCGCCAAACCAATAGCGCTGCCAAAGGGGCTGGTTCTACCTGCCCGTATTGGAGGAGCCCACGGGGAGCAACCTGATCCATCGAGGCCAGCGGCTGAGATGCCAGAACCCTCTGATACTTCAGTCGAGCTTTGTGAATGGCGGCTGCGCACGCGACGAAAGTCTCGGCCTCAGGGTTCGCTCGTATGAGCGTCTCGTAGAGGTCGCGAGGATCATCGCCGGGAAGTTCGAACGCCAGGCCGAACTCGGGGTCATACAGGTTCGGAACTTCGTCAGGCACTGGTAGCGCCCCTGTAAGGTCGAGATCTCTTGCCGCGATGAAGATCAACGCACGCACAGCGTCGTCTGATAGCGCGACGGCCTGTCCTGACGATGAGGTCTGGCGCAGCTTCGTGTAGGCGGCAGACTGAGCTGTTGTGAGTGCCACAGTGAAGGTCCTCAGAAAAGGGCCAGCGCCGGTTGGGAAATGCCGTAGCGCTGCTCAACCAAGTCGACGACGCGGGTGAGAGCCGGGCTCATGGCCTCCGCGTTGGTACTGCGGAAGTCAACCACCTCCCCAGAAACCGACCCCTGGGGTTCAGCGAGTGTGTCCTTGACCGCCGACGCCAACTCGGCTGCGAACTTAGGCGGGATCGCGTTGCCGATCATAGTCGCGATCTCAGACTTAGTGCCAAGGAACTCGAAGCTCGCAGGGAACGTCTGCAATGTCGCCGCTTCCCTGAGGGTGAGCGTCCTGTCCTGCGTCGGGTGGACGAACTCCCGGGTGGCCGCGCCTGTGATCGCCTTCGAAGGCTCATCCGCACGGAGCCGTCTCAGGCCGATCGGCGCACCACCGCGCCGCTCAGTCGGCATGCCGTCACTGACCCGCCGATTCGCTCGCGCACTCCAGCTTCGGTGCTGAAGATGTTCTGGAAGGTCACGCATGGTCTCCCCCTGCCGCAACGCACGGATACGTGCGAGCTCCAGTTCCCCTGGCTCGCGGACCTCGGCAATCCGGTCGTCCGGCCGCACTGGCACTCCAGCCAACGCTTGGCCGGAGGTAGCAGTCGGCGGGAGACCCGCTCCGACTCGCCACACACCGGGCGCTCCCGTTGCGCTGTTCGTGGGAACTAGTCGGAGCGGATGACGACCGAGAGCGGCAAGAACGATGACACGCTTCCTGAGCTGCGGAACGCCGAAGTTGGCAACATTCAACTTCTCAAGACGGATGGTGTATCCCGCCTCGAACAGTGGGTCCAGGAGGTCCGTGACGAACCTTCCTTCTGACGCGGTAAGAAAACCTTCGACGTTCTCGAACACCACCACGGGCGGTCGAATCTCAGCCGCGAGGCGCGCATACCAACCCACCAGCGTGTTTCGCTCGTCGTTCGCGGCTCGCGCGCCCGCTGACGAGAAGCCCTGACAGGGCGGGCCACCGGCGATGAGATCCGGGGCCACACCGCCACTCGCTGCGACGATGTCGGCTGCCGACAGATCGCGAATGTCGACCTCAGCGAAGTCGTGGTCCGCGAAGTTCGCCCGGTACGTGGCGGCTGCGGGCGACCACACATCAGACCCGAGCCGCACGTCGAACCCGCGATCGGTCAGCCCACACGCCAACCCGCCAGCGCCCGAGAACAGATCCACTGCTCTGGGCGTCGAGGAGACGGTAGGCGCGACATCCATGCTTAAGACCCTATCGAGGGGCACCG
The DNA here is from genome assembly GCF_047606445.1 of Aeromicrobium sp. GTDB lineage: Bacteria > Actinomycetota > Actinomycetes > Propionibacteriales > Nocardioidaceae > Aeromicrobium. The sequence goes on from NZ_JASGEK010000053.1 coordinate 11,373, forward strand.
ACAGAAATGTGGCACGCACCGCCAATCCGATGGAAGCGCCCTATCTCGCCGACGGCTTCGTCGTCGCAGAGTGCGGCGTCGTCGCCGTCAGCAGGCAACGGGCCACGCCTCGGCGACGACCACGCTGAGCACTTACACCCGGGCGCTGCGGACAAGGGTCGAACCATGACGGCACCCGGATATGGGGACTTCCGGCTCCCGGAAGCCCGAGCAGGCAGTTGAAGACCGCCGTCGAAGCACTCGCCGCCCCACGCCGTGACCACCTCCGCGGCGAAGCCGACCAGGCTCCGCGTGACGACGCGCAGCGCATGGGACTCGGCTTCGCCGACCTGTGCGAACACCCCCCACCGACCGTCTGACCGACGCTGGCGGACTTGACCCGAGGGTGACCCCCTTCGAGTTGGGAGCCTCAGGGACTGCCTGACGGGCGTCGGACGGCGAGTCGCTGGGCTCAGGTCGCGTTCCAGAGACTCCGGTAGTAGTCGAGGCGCTCTCGGTCGGGTTCGACGCCGTACGCCTCGATGAGGGCGTCCTCCCAGCCGGGGCCGTAGTTCCGCACTGTGCTCGTCGAAGCCACGGCGAGGTCGGCCCACCGGTCGGCGACGCCGAGCAGGGCGAGGTCGACGTGTGCCAGCCAGTCTCCCTTCGCGTCGAGCAGCGTGTTGGGGCAGCAGGCGTCGCCGTGGCAGACGACCGGCCGATCCGTCTCCGGCGCGCGGCGAAGGCTCTCCGGAACGGCGATCCCCCGCCGCTCGGCGTTGGCGATCCGCGACTCGACGCCCCAGTCCCACCGGCAGCCCACGACCGGCAGCGCGTCGTGCAGCGCCCGCAGCCCCCTGCCCACCGCCGCCACAGCGGTCGCGGGCTCCGCGATCCAGCGGGGGTCGACCGCGCTCGCACCGTCGATCGCGGCCGTGACCAGCCACTCGTGCTCGTCGTCCTGCCCCTGGTCGAGGACGCGCGGCACGCGCGTCCAGCCCGCGGCCCACGCCATCCGCTCCGCCTCGTCGCGCAGGGCGAACTCGAGATTGCGGGGTCCCCATTTGATGTAGAACCGACCCTCGGGGCCGGTCGTGCGGAAGGTGAGTCCGCCGTAGTCGTTGCTCCACACGCACACGACGTCGGCGCCGCAGGCGAGGCGACGCACCCGGTCCGGCGCCGCGACGGGACCTGTCGGAATCGTCACCTCGTCATCCTCTCGCGACCTCCCGCATGACACGATCGGAACCATGCCCGGCACCAACCTCACCCGTGAAGAAGCCCAGCAGCGCGCGTCGGTCGTCTCCGACGCCTCATACGACGTCGCGCTCGACCTCACACTAGCTCCGACCGAATCGGGCGACGAGCGATTCGGCTCGGTCACCACGCTCACGTTCTCCGCCACCCCCGGCGCGGCGACCTTCGTCGACCTCGTGGACGCCGAGGTCGAGTCGATCACGCTCAACGGCGAGACGGTCGACCCCTCCGCCTACGCCGACAGCCGGATCGCGCTGACCGGCCTCCAGACGAGCAACGAGCTGGTCGTGGCGGCGCGCTGCCTCTACTCCCACTCGGGCGAGGGACTGCACCGCTTCGTCGACCCCTCCGACGACAAGGTCTACCTCTACACCCAGTTCGAGGTGCCCGACGCCCGCCGCGTGTTCGCCACCTTCGAACAGCCCGACCTCAAGGCCGAGTTCACCTTCCACGTCACCGCGCCGTCGCACTGGCAGGTCGTGTCGAACTCCCCCACCCCCGAGCCGACCCCGGCGGGCGAGGGCACGGCCGTCTGGCATTTCGCGCCGACCAAGAAGATGTCGACGTACATCACCGCGCTGGTCGCCGGCGACTACCACGTCGTGCGCGACACCTACTCCGGCGAGTTCGGCGAGATCCCGCTCGGCGTGTTCTGCCGCCAGTCGCTCGTGGAGCACCTCGACGCCGACGACATCTTCCTCATCACGAAGCAGGGTTTCGAGTTCTTCGAGGGCGCCTTCCGCATGGGCTACCCGTTCGGCAAGTACGACCAGCTGTTCGTGCCGGAGTACAACATGGGCGCGATGGAGAACGCGGGCTGCGTGACCTTCCGCGACGAGATGATCTTCCGCAGCCGTCAGACCGTCGCCGCCTACGAGTCGCGCGCGAACACGATCCTGCACGAGATGGCGCACATGTGGTTCGGCGACCTCGTGACGATGAAGTGGTGGGACGACCTCTGGCTGAACGAGTCGTTCGCCGAGTTCGCCTCGCACCACGCGCAGGTCAACGCGACCCGCTTCACCGACGCCTGGACCGGCTTCACCAACAGCCGCAAGAACTGGGCCTACCGCCAGGACCAGCTGCCCTCGACCCACCCCATCGCGGCCGACAACTACGACCTGCACGCGGTCGAGGCGAACTTCGACGGCATCACGTACGCCAAAGGCGCGTCGTCGCTCAAACAGTTGGTGGCATGGGTGGGCGAGGAGGACTTCTTCGCGGGACTGCGCAGTTATTTCGCGAAGCACGCCTACGGCAACACGACGCTGACCGACCTGTTGGTCGAGTTGGAGGCGGCGTCCGGGCGTGAGCTGACGTCGTGGGCGGCCGAGTGGCTGCAGACCACCGGCGTCAACACGCTGGCGTCGGACTTCGCCGTCGGCGGGGACGGCGCGTTCACGTCCTTCGCGGTGACCCAGACCGCGCACCCCGACCACCCGACGCTGCGCCGCCACCGGATCGCCATCGGCCTGTACGACCTGGTCGATGACTCTCTCGTGCGCACGGAGCGGATCGAGACCGACGTCGAGGGCGAGCGCACCGAGATCGCCGAGCTGGTCGGGACGAAGCAGCCCGACCTCGTGCTGCTCAACGACGACGATCTGACCTACGCGAAGATCCGCCTCGACGAGCGCTCCTTCGCCACGCTGGTCGGCCACATCGCGTCCTTCGCGGAGTCGCTGCCGCGCGCGCTGTGCTGGGGCGCGGCCTGGGACATGACCCGCGACGCCGAGCTGGCGTCGAGCGACTTCGTCGACCTCGTGCTGGCGGGCGTCGGCACGGAGTCCGACCTGGTGGCGGTCGGCTCGCTGCTGCGGCAGGGGCTCGGCGCGGTCAATCTCTACACGCCGGAGGCGCAGTCCGAGGAGTTGGCCGAGCGCTGGGAGTCAGGGCTGCGGGCGCTGGTGGAGGCGGCCGAGCCGGGCAGCGACCACCAGTTGGCGCTGGTGCGCGGCTACGCGGGCGCGGCGCGTTCGCCTGAGTTCCTGAACACGCTGCTGGCCGGCGAGTTGGACGGCCTCACGGTCGACGCCGACCTGCGGTGGACGCTGGTGTCGGCGCTAGCCCGGATCGGCGTGGCCGACGAGGATGTCATCGCCGAGGAGCTGCGCCGCGACGACACGAACTCCGGCCGCGAGCGGGCGGCGGGCGCGCTGGCGCTGCGGCCGACGCCCGAGGCGAAGGCCGAGGCGTGGCGCCGGGCCGTCGAGGATCCTTCGACCCCGAACGAGACGCGTCGCTCCATCGCCGGCGGCATCCAGGTGACCGGCCAGGCCGACGTGCTCGCGCCCTATGTCGAGAAGTACCTGTCGATGGCCGAGACGGTGATCGACGAGATGGGCGTGTGGATCGGCCAGATCGCGCTGATCAACCTCTTCCCGAACGCCAACCCGAGCGCCGAGACGCTGGAGCGGGTCGACGCCTGGCTGGCCGAGACGACCGCCCCGGCCGCCGCTCTGCGCTACGTCCGCGAGGGCCGCGACGACCTCGCCCGCTCCCTCCGCGCCCGCTCCCGCTGAACCGAATGGTGTCGCTATGACTATGTGAAATAGTCATAGCGACATCGCTCGACTGCTTCGTGTCCGTCCCCTGCCACAGAACGGACCGATGCTGCTCACCTATGCCGATGAGTCTTTCTCGCCAAGGCTGTTCCTCATCGCCGCTGTCGTCGCGACTCCGGAGCAAGTGAAATCGCTATCGGAGGCCCTTGACGACCACGTGGCATCTCTGTCCGCGTCACACACCGCCCTCCACTACCGAGAAGAGCTACATGGCTATGAGGTGTTCCACGGCAAGAAGAACTGGTCCACGCTCGCTCCTCGGCAACGTGTCCGTGTCTTCATCGACGTGTTCGACCTCATCGCCGCCTCTGGCGTCCGGATCGTGATCCGCGGGCTGGATGTCACAGCACACCGATCTCGACACGCGAGTCCTCGTCCGCCCTACTCCGTCGGCCTCACCAGGATCTTTGAGGAGATCCAACTCATCGCTGAGAACGAGAACGACCTCGCGCTGCTCATCTGTGATGAGTACCACAAGGATGACCGCCACCGGAAGTTACTGACGGACTACCGTCGTTGGACCACGCCTTCCGAGAAACCCGTCGAGATCGACCGCATCATCGACACGATCCACTTCACTCCATCGCATGAGAGCCGCCTGATCCAAGCCGCTGACATGGTCGCCTTCATCCGCCTACGGAAGGTGGACATCGACTCACCGGACCCCCGTGAGACGCGAGCGATCCGACAACTATGGAACACCATCGACCGCTGTCTCGTCACCGATCGCGTGGAGATCCCCTGAACGCACGACGACCCCGCACGGGGCGGGGTCGAAGGCGATACGGGAGGCCAAGGCATCCTGCGTGACAAACTCTAGTGCTTCTGGCCGACATCTTCCAGTCTTCCGTTCACTGCCTGCCCAGTTTCGAAGGACACCGAGCCGATGTCGGAAAGACTCAGTGCGCGTTCTCGGAGCCCGGGGCGGGGGCGGTGTAGTTCTTGCGCGACAGCGCGAAGGCGATCACCCAGATGACGGCGAAGAGCGCGCCGGGGATGCCGACGAGCAGCACCAGGTAGCCGAGCACGTCGAGCGGCTCCTTCTCGACCTCCCACGTGTTCGGCGCGTCGGCCAGGGCGGCCGCCGGGGCCATGACGAGCATGACGAGGACAGACGTGACGAGGGCGAGCAGGCGCGCGGGAGTCGGCATGGCGTCATCCTACCGGCCCGTACGCTGGCGTCATGCCGGACCTCGACCTCACACTGCCCGACGGAAAGCTCTACGAATACCTCGTCGAACGGCCCGCAGGCGTCCTCGTGATCGTCCTCATCGCGGTCGCCGTGCGGTGGCTGGTCAAACGCTTCATCCGCCGCGTCGTCAAGAAGGCCAGCCAAGGCAGCGTGCCCGGGGTCCTGGCGAACTCCAAGGCCGGCGAGCTGCTCGCCGACCTGCGCCCCGGAGCCTCCGAGCGGCGTCAACAGCGCGCCCGTGCCATCGGCGACCTGCTCGTCTCGATCGCCACGCTCGCCATCATCACCATCGCCGCCGTCATGGTGCTCGACAAGCTCGGCTTCAACATCGCTCCGCTGCTCACCGGCGCGGGCATCCTCGGCGTCGCGCTCGGCTTCGGCGCGCAGACCCTCGTCAAGGACTTCATCGCCGGCGTCTTCATGATCTTGGAGGACCAGTACGGCGTCGGCGACTCCATCGACCTCGGCCACGCCAACGGCACCGTCGAGGCGGTCGGGCTGCGCGTCACCCGGATGCGCGACGTCAACGGCACCGTCTGGTACGTGCGCAACGGCGAGGTCGTCCGCGTCGGCAACCAGTCGCAGAACTGGGCGCGCACGGTGCTCGACATCACCGTCGCCTACGAGGCCGACATCGACGAGGTGCAGCGCATCCTCGCCGAGGAGGCCCACGCGCTGTGGGAGGACGAGACCTACCACGGCGTCATCATCGAAGAGCCGGAGGTGTGGGGTGTGGAACGCTTCTCCACCGACGGCGTGGTCGTGCGGGTCGTGCTGAAGACCGCGCCGCTGAAGCAGTGGCTCGTCGCCCGGGCGATGCGGCAGCGGATCAAAGTCCGTTTCGACGAGACCGGGATCCGCATGCCATGATCGAGGACCAGCGTTACGAGGAGAACCAGTGACGACGACCTTCTACGAGGAGATCGGCGGCCGCGCCACCATCGAGCGGATCGTCCAGGTCTTCTACGAAGGCGTCGCCGACGATCCGCTGCTGCGTCCCATGTATCCCGAGGAGGACCTCGGCCCGGCCGCCGAGCGCTTCACGATGTTCCTGGAGCAGTACTGGGGCGGCCCCACCGCGTACAGCGAGCAGCGCGGACATCCCCGCCTGCGCATGCGGCACGCGCCCTTCCCGGTCACCCCGACGTCGGCGCGGCGCTGGCTGACGCACTTCCGGGCGGGACTCGACGCGGTGTCGCTGACGCCGGAGCAGGACGCGGCGTTCTGGGACTACGTCGTGCGGGCGGCGAGTTTCATGGTCAACACGCCCGAGCCGGACCAGGCCTCGTCTTAACCGTCCTTCCCCCACTCGGCCACATAGGCCCGCTCGGACTCGCTGAGCGCCCGGCCGGACTGCGTCGCGACGTCGAAGCCGACCAGGACCGCCCGGCTGCGCGCGAGCACCCGGTCGCCGTCGCGCCACTCCGCAGCGAGGGTGAACGACTTCGTCCCGACCCGCTCCACGCCCATCACGAACTGCCACGGCTCGGGCCGCCAGCAGACCGGCTCGCCGAAGACGACCTCGAGCCGGGCCAGCACGAGCTGTCCCAGCCGTCCGTCCGTCCACCCCTGGGACATCGCGATGATGCGGGCCTCCTGAAAGTACTCGAAGACCTGCGCCGCCTCGACGCGACCGGACGGGCCGAGGTCGCCCCGGCGTCCCCGGAAGGGCACGGCCACGCCGTCCAGCTGCGGGTCGCCCAGCCGTCCCGGCACGCCCAGCTCGGTCTCGACGCGGGCGAAGACCACCCGGCTCCCGTCGACCTCCTGGGCGATCTCCTGCCGGAGCAGCGACCCGTCGACCTCCTGCCCGACCAGCACCGGACGCTTCGACAGCTGCATCGGCAGGGCGAAGTCGACCGCGATGCGCGTCGGACGCAGACCTCCGTCGATCACGCCGTCGTCGACGAGCGCAGCGCGGGCCTCCTCGGCGTACGCCAGGTACACGATGTTGTTGACGTGGTTCAGCTGGTCGATGTCCGCCCAGCGCATCGGCAGTCGGTAGGTCGTCACGCGACGATCATCGCGGGCGGTCCCTCGCCCGGGCCCCCGGGGTCTCGAAGGCTCCCTCCCGCAGGGTCGGGGAATGCGCTACCGTGCGCAGTGAAGCTAAGCAAGCGCTTAGCCGCCTCCCCTCACTTCCAAGGAGAACCCGTGACTGAGACTCGCACCGCGATCGTCACCGGCGCCGCCCGCGGCATCGGCGCGGCCACCGCCCAGCGCCTCGCCGCCGACGGCCACCAGGTCGCCGTCCTCGACCTCGACGCCGAGCAGGCCCAGGCCGTCGCCGACCAGATCAACTCAAGCGGCGGCAAGGCCCTCGCCCTCGCCTGCGACGTGTCCGACGCCGCGAGCGTCGACGCCGCCGTCGCGCAGATCGCCGAGGAGCTCGGCGCGCCGACCATCGTCGTCAACAACGCCGGCATCATCCGCGACAACCTGCTGTTCAAGATGACCGTCGAGGAGTGGGACCTCGTCATGGCGGTCCACCTGCGCGGTGCCTTCAACACCGTCAAGGCCGCCCAGAAGTACATGGTCGAGGCGAAGTTCGGCCGCATCGTCAACCTGTCCTCGACCTCGGCTCAGGGCAACCGCGGCCAGGCCAACTACTCCGCGGCCAAGGCCGGCGTCCAGGGCTACACCAAGACCCTCGCCATCGAGCTCGGCAAGTTCGGCGTCACCGCCAACGCCGTCGCCCCGGGCTTCATCCAGACCGACATGACCGCGGCCACCGCCGAGCGCATGGGCGTGGCCTTCGACGACTTCATCGACTACAACGCCAAGCAGATCCCGGTGGCCCGCGTCGGCCAGCCCGAGGACATCGCGCACACGGTCTCCTTCCTCGCCAGCGAGGGCGCGGGCTTCGTGTCCGGCCAGGTCATCTACGTCGCCGGCGGACCGAAGGACTGATCGCCATGGCTGAAGCGGTCGACGGGCTCGACCTCCCCGCCGTCGGAGCGTGGCTCGCCCAGCAGGTCCCCGGCCTGCTCGGCGAGCCGCTGAGCGCCTCGCTCATCACCGGCGGCAAGTCGAATCTGACCTATCGGATCACCAACGGACAGACCGAGGTCGTGCTCCGTCGACCGCCGCTCGGCCACGTGCTGGCCACCGCGCACGACATGGGCCGCGAGCAGCGGGTCATGTCGGCGCTGGCCGACACCCCCGTGCCGGTGCCCGTCGTCCACGCGCACTGCGAGGACGACAGCGTCACCGGCGCTCCGTTCTACGTCATGTCGTCGGTGCCCGGCACCCCGTACGCGCGCGCCGAACAGTTGGAGCCGCTGGGTCCGGAGCGGGTGCGCGCCATCGCCGACCGCCTCGTCGACACGCTCGTGGCGTTGCACGCGGTCGATCCGGCCGACGTCGGCCTGGGCGACTTCGGCCGCCCCGACGGCTACTTGGAACGTCAGCTGCGCCGCTGGAACAAACAGCTCGACGCCTCGCGCAGCCGCGACATCCCCGGCATCGACGAGCTCGTCGCGCGCCTCGAGGCGCAGCTGCCGACCACTTCCGACGCCGCCATCGTGCACGGCGACTACCGGCTCGACAACGCGCTGATCGACGAGCATGACCAGATCACGGCAGTGCTCGACTGGGAGATGAGCACGCTCGGCGACCCGCTCACCGACGTCGCGCTGATGCTGGCCTACCAGCAGATGTCGATGGTCGAGGGCGGCTCGCTCGTCACCGACGCCCCGCGCGCCCCCGGCTACCCGAGCCCCGAGGAGATCTTGCGGCGCTACGCCGAGGGGTCCGGCCGCGACGTCAGCTCGATGGGCTTCCACCTCGGGCTCGCGTTCTTCAAACTCGCGGTCATCTTGGAGGGCATATACTTCCGCTTCAACCAAGGCCTGACCGTCGGCGACGGTTTCGAGGGGATCGGCGAGGGCGTCTTCGCCCTGGTCGCGGCGGGCCTGGAGGCCACGAAGTCCTGAGGCGCGGCCTTCGCGCGGCGGCTCAGCCGACCCGCCGCGCGAA
>NZ_JASGEK010000054.1:0-36858 GCF_047606445.1 Aeromicrobium sp.
GTCGGTGACCTGTCCACCCTATGAGCGCTCATAACGTGGACCGGTCACCGACGGAGCCCGAAACGTGGACAACTCACCGCTTCAGGGGGAGGTGAGGGTGGCGAGGGCGTCGGGGAGGGAGCCGCGCCACCAGGACATGTCGTGGCCGCCGTCGTACTCGGCGAGGTCGACGTCGGCGCCGAGGGCGGCGAGCCGGTCGGCGAGGGCGCGGTGCGGGGCGGTGAGCACCCACTCGTGGCGGCCGACCTGGAGGCGGACGGTCAGGCCCCGGACCGCCGGAACGTCCCACGGCTCGTCCTCGGTCAGCCAGAGCGAGGCCGACGAGGCGACGACCGCGTCGACCAGGCCGGGCCGCCGCAGGGCCGTGCGCAGCGCCGCCACGCCGCCGAGGCTCTGACCGGCGACCACCACGCGCCCCGGATCGCCCCAGCGCTGGCGCGCCCACGGCAGCAGCTCGTCAGCGGCCCAGGCGTCGACCACCCGGCCGGCCACGTCCTCGGTCCGCCGCTCCCCCGCCTCGACCAGCAGCGCCCGGGTCGGCGGGACGAGGCCGTCGGCCAGGAGGTTGTCGAGCGAGGTCGGCAGCACGTCGCGCCACGACTCCCCGTCGAAGACCACCAACGTCCGCTCGACCGGCCCGGCAGGCGGCTCGTAGACCCACACCCGGCGGCCACCCGGCGCGACCTCCTCGCCCACCGACCCGCGCGGGACGCCCGGACGCTCGTGCCGCCAGGGCTGCGGCGGGGCGTCGGGCAGGGCGATCACCGACTGGACCGCGCCGTCGCGCTGGCGCACCCAGTCGGCTTCACCCGGGTCGCGCCGGGCCGACGGCAAGGCCGCCCGCACCCGCACGCGACCCTCGGCGTCGAGCCAGGGGGCCGGCTCCCCCGGCCGCCGGGGCACGAAGGCGTAAGCGGCGCGCCACGTGGTCGCCAGCCGGTAGGAGCGTCGCCACAGATCCGTGCCCGGCACGCGCTCCATCAGCGAGGCGTCGAGACGATCTGGGTCGACGATCCGGTTGACGAACAGCAGCACCTCCGCCGCCTCGGCATCGCGCCACCAGAAGGTCACGACCGCCGTCCCGTCGCCCAGCTCCTCGACCAACGGTCCCCGGCCGGACGCCGCCCCGGCGGTCAGGACGTCGTCGGCCGGACCGCCTGTGACCGGGGGCGGGGTGGGGCGCGGCACGCGCGGCGGGGTCGGCGGCATGCTTCACGCCAACGGGATGACGAGCGGCGTGCCGGTCTGCGGGTCGTCGATGATCTGGCACGGCAGCGAGAAGACGTCCTCGATCAGTTCAGCGGTCACCACGTCCTTCGGCGCGCCCTCGGCGACGATCGCGCCCTGCGACATGACGATGAGACGGGTGGCGTACCGGAAGGCGAGGTTGAGGTCGTGCAGCACCGCGACGACCGTGATACCGCGCTCGCGCATGTCGCGACAGAGGTTGAGCACCTCGACCTGATGGGCGATGTCGAGGAAGGTGGTCGGCTCGTCCAGCAGCAGGATCGGCGTCTCCTGGGCGAGCGCCATCGCGATCCAGACCCGCTGGCGCTGACCGCCGGACAGCTGGTCGACGTCGCGGTCGGCGAGGTCGGCCACCCCTGCCGCGATCAGCGCGTCGACCACGGCCTGCTCGTCGGCCTGCGACCACTGTTTGAGCAGGCCCTGGTGCGGGTAGCGGCCCCGCGCGACGAGGTCGGAGACGGTGATGCCGTCGGGCGCGGTCGGAGCCTGCGGCAGCATGCCGAGCCGCCGGGCGACCTCCTTGGGCGCGAAGTCGCCGATGGCGCGGTCGTCGAGCAGCACGCGGCCGGACGTCGGCGACAGCATGCGGGTGAGCGCCTTGAGCAGCGTCGACTTGCCGCAGGCGTTCGGGCCGACGATGACCGTCAGCTCGCCGTCCAGCACCTGCGCGTCGACGCCGTCGAGGATCGGGGTGTCGCCGTAGCCGACGACGAGCCCCTCGCCGCGCAGACGGGAGTCCGTGATAGTCGACATATCGCTAAAGCCGCTTTCTCTCGACGATGAGCAGGAAAATCAGGTAGAGGCCGCCGATCGTGCCGGTGACGACGCCGACCTCCAACTCGGCCGGCGCGAAGACGCGACGGCCGACGAGGTCGCTGACGAGCACCAGCACGCCGCCCATCATCGCCGCGCCGAACATGCCGACGCCCGCCGTCCCGGTGATCTTGCGGACGAGGTGGGGCGCGGCCAGCGCGACGAAGGCGATCGGGCCGGTGGCGGCGGTGGCGACGGCCATGAGCGCGACGCCGACGCCGATCAGGACGAAGCGGCTGCGCTCGACCCGCACGCCGAGGCTCGTGGCGGTGAGGTCGCCGAGCGGGAAGGAGCTGAGCGCGCGGAACTGGACCCAGGCGACCGGCAGCAGGACCGCCAGCGCCAGCGCGACGCTCAGCGCCTCCGGCCACAGCACGGCGTTGAGCGACCCGGCCAGCCAGGACGCCGCCTCCTGCGCGCTCTCCAACGGCGCCTTGACGATGAGCAGCGAGTTGACGGCGGCGAGGGTCGCGCTGACGCCGATGCCGACGAGCACGAGCCGGAAGCCCGCCACGCCCCCGCGCCAGGCCAGCCCGTAGACGACCGCCGCCGTGGCGAGCCCGCCGACGATCGCGCCGAGCGCCACCGCCTGCGTGTCGCCGCCGACGATGATGATCTGGACGAGCGCCCCGGTGGCCGAGCCGGTCGTGAAGCCGATGACGTCGGGGCTGCCGAGCGGGTTGCCCGAGATCGTCTGGAAGATCGCCCCGGACGTGCCGAGCGCGGCCCCGACGAGCAGCGCCGTCACCGCGCGCGGCAGCCGCACGTCGGTCACGAAGTACTGGGCCAGCGGGTCGGTCGCCGTCCCGACGAAGGACGCGACCACCTGTCCGAGCGAGATCGGGTAGTCGCCGATGAGGATGCCCGCGATCCCGGCGGCCACCGCCACGGCGAACAGCGTCAGGTAGACCGGCGCGCCGCGTCGCTCGAAGCGCGCCGACCACGGCCCGACCCGCACGATGTGGTGCCGCCGCCGCAGACTCGCCCGGACGTGTGTCTGAAGGTCGGTCACGACAGTCCCTCCCGTCCGCTCCGGCACGCAGGATGATGAGTTTCGGTAGCGATAGCGACCCAAAAGCATCATCGTGCGTCCCCCGGAGGCGCGTCGTCGGGCGCTCATAGCGCCGCGATCCTTCGACGGCGGACGATGGCCACGAACACCGGCGCGCCGATCAGCGCCGCGATGATGCCGACCTCGACCTCACTGGGGCGCACCAGCACGCGGGCCAGCACGTCGGCGGTCAGCAGCCACGCGGGCCCGAGGACCAGACTGAAGCCGGTGACCCAGCGCTGGTCGCTGCCGACCATGAGCCGCGCCGCGAACGGCACCGCGAGCCCGACGAAGACCAGCGGACCGACCGCCGCCGTGGCCGCGCCGCACAAGAGCGTCACCGCGACGACCGTCCAGCGCCGGGTGCTCTCGACCCGCACGCCGAGCGCGCGCCCGGTCTCCTCGCCGAGCGCCATCGCGTTCAACGCCGGCGCGAGGACCAACGCGACGAGGAGCCCGACGGCGATGAACGGCGTGACCGTCCAGACGACCCCGTAGAGCCGTCCCTCCATCGATCCGGCCACCCAGAAGCGGAACTCGTTGAAGGCCACCTGGTCGCGCAGGATCACGGTCGTGGTCAGCGACTGCAAGGCCCCGCTGATCGCCACGCCCGCCAGCGCCAGACGCACCGGCGTGCCGGTGCGCTGTCCGACGGTCGCCAGCGCGTACACCGCGACGGAGGCGAGCGCCGCGCCGAGGAAGGCGAACCAGAGGTAGAAGCCGATGCTGCTCTGCCCGACGAGCGCCACCGACAGCACGACCGCGAAGGACGCCCCCGCGTTGACGCCGAGGACGCCGGGGTCGGCGAGCGGGTTGCGGGTCAGCGACTGCATGAGCGCGCCCGCCACGCCGAGCGACGCCCCGACGAGCACCCCGAGGATCGTGCGCGGCACGCGGTGGCCGTGGACGGCGGTCGACTCCCACGTGCCGTCCGGGCTCAGCAGCACCTCCCACGCCCGCGCCACGGTCATCGGCTTCGAGCCGACCGACAGCGACAGCAGGCAGGCCACCGCCAGCACGGCGAGCACCAGGACGACCGCCCCGGCCCTGACCGTGCCCGGCCGGGTGATCTCGGCCCGGCCGGTGGCGGCCTTCCCGCTCTGGACCGCCGTCACTCAGCGGCCGCCGGAGCCGCGGCAGCAGCCGCCGCGGCCATGGCCTTGCGACGGTGCAGCAGCGCCCAGCCGATGAAGCCCGCGCCGAGCAGCAGCGCTCCGCCGACGGCCGCGATGCCGACCGTCGGCAGCCCGCCGCTCTTCTCGTAGGGAACGACCTGGGCAGCGTCCTTGGTGTCGTCCGAGGCGCCGTCCTCCTCGCCCTCGCCGCCCTCGCCGGCGGCGTCGAGCTCGATGGTGCCCCCTTCGACCGTGGCGACGGCGCCTCCGGAGGCCCCACCGGAGCCGCCCTTGGTGTCGGTGCCCTGGGCGGGGCCGGAGACGTCGGCGAGCGCGACGGTCGGGGCGCCGCTGCCGTCGGTGACGCCGCCGGGGACGACGGTGAAGTCGTTGCCGCCGCGACGCGTGTAGCCGGTGTAGCCGATCTTGTTGCCGTCGTCGTCGAAGACGTCGCCGGTGGCGAGCATGCGCAGCCAGTGGGCGCCGTTCGCGATGTCGGCCGGCAGCACGATGGAGCCCTTGGCGTAACCCTTCGAGTCGAGTTTCTGGGTGTGGTAGACGCAGGCGCCGTGCGAGGTGTCGCTGCACATGTTGCCGTCGTCGATCTTGATGTAGACGGTCTCGTTGGCCGGGTAGCCGGCGACCTCGAAGTGCAGGACGCCGCCGGGGCCGACGTTGGTCGGCCAGACCCGGGAGGTGGTGCCGGGCGTCTCCGGTCCGGGGCCGCCCGGCGGCAGCGCCCGGGCCGGTCCGACCAGGGTCAGCGTCAGCAGGGTCAGCAGCACCCCGAGCGGGGCCAGCAGGGTCGACAGTCTCTTGTCACGCATGTCGGTGTCCTTCTCTCTCACGCGACGGGTGGGGCGGGCGGTCCGGTGTTGGGCGGGGTCCGTAGGGCGATGGCGGCCGCCGCCGAGCCCAGCACCACGAACACCGCGAGGGCGATCAGCAGCCAGGTCCAGAAGGTCGCGCCGTTCTCGATCAGGTCCTCGACGACTGACGCCACGGAGGCCTCGTTCTTCGTCTCGACTCCGTCCGGCGCGTCCGGCCCCTGCGCCGTCGTCCAGCCGACGATCGCGCCGTCGGGGCTCACGAAGGCGAGTTTGTTGAGCCCGGGCGGGATGCTCTTGAGCGAGACGGTGACCAGATGGTCGTCGCCGACCTGCACCCAGCCGACGGGCACCGGGTCGCCCTTCTCCGGGTAGAGGTACAGGTACACCCACGTGCCGGGCTCGACCGAGGGCAGCGTGACGACGAGGTTGCCCTCGCTCTCGACGCCGACGACCGGGCCGACGTTGGCCGACGTGAGGTCGCGGTAGTGCTCGACCGGAGCGGGAGGGGTGTGGCCGGGCTTGGGCTGGGAGACGGTCCCGGCCGCGAGCGCCACGCCGCCGGAGCTGCCCGAGCCGCTGCTGGAGGCGACGGCCGTGGCGCCGCTGGCGGCCTGACCGCTGGTCGCGGGCGCCGACGGGGTCTGCGGCTTCGGGGTCTCGGCCGGAGCCTCGACCTCGACCCAGGTCCAGCCCAGGGGCGAGCCGTCGCGGGCCTGGACGGCGAACTTGTTGGAGCCGACGGGAAGGGTGGCCCCGGCCAGCGGCAGGGCGATGGTGCCCGTCGCGCTCACCTGGAACCACTCGCTGCCCCACGGCAGGCGCGGCGACGGTCCGTCGAACATGCTGGCGTAGACCCAGTCGCCGGGCTCGGCGTTCGGCACCTTCACGACCCACTGCGTCGCCTGCTGGCTGACGGTGAGGCCGCCCTGGGCCGACGTCGGCAGGTCGTCGTCGACGTGCAGCGCCTCCGGCGGCGCGCTCGGCTTGCCGGGCTTGACGTCGTCGAGCGGCACGCCCTCGGCGACGACGGTGAACTCCGGCGTCGCGAGGCTGCGCGACGGGTCGGGACGCTGACCCTCGTAGTACGGGTCGGCGGCGATGGTCCGGGTCAGCAGTTGCAGCGTGTAGGAGCCCTCCGCGAAGCCCGGGACGGAGTTGGAGCGGTCCGGCAGCGGGATCTCGACGTCGAAGCTGCCGTCGTCTTCGGCCTCGATGACGTACCAGATGGTCTTGTTCGTCAGGCAGACCGTCGCCTGGCACGTGCCGACCTCGCCGGTGGCGGCGTTGACGATCTCGGCCGACTCGGCGCCCTTGTGGGAGTAGCCGCCGGCGTTGATCTTGACCGCGATGAGCGAGCCGGTGCCGACCTTGTTGCACCACTTC
The DNA here is from genome assembly GCF_047606445.1 of Aeromicrobium sp. Taxonomy (GTDB): domain Bacteria; phylum Actinomycetota; class Actinomycetes; order Propionibacteriales; family Nocardioidaceae; genus Aeromicrobium. Next base: position 6,441 of record NZ_JASGEK010000054.1, read on the forward strand.
TGGCCGGTGAGCCGGATCGTGCCGCCGACGTTGGCGGCCGGGACGGCCATGCCGGGCGCGAGCTCGTAGGTGTACTCGGTCTCGCCGGCCGTGCACGTGCCGGTCAGCGGCGGGAGGTAGGTCTGGCCGTCGATCTCGAGCGGCGCGGACTCCCAGTGGCGGGCGACGTCGCCGGCGAGCGTGTCGGGCGAGGTGTCGATCCGCACGGCGAGGTAGTCGCCGGGGGCGGCGTCCTCGGGCAGTTCGAGGGCGGTGTCGAGGTCGCCGTTGTCGCGGGCGTCGACGACCTGCCAGATGGTCGGGTCGCCGTCGATCACGTCGGCGCCGGTGCGTCGAAGCGGCGTGCCGTCCTCGTCGACCAGGCGGACGACGAGACGCGACGGGCCGGACTTGTCGGCGGTGAGCCAGCCGTTGCCGCTGAGCTTGATCTGGCCCGAGGACGTCTCGACGGACTGTTGCAGCCAGGCCACGGCCTCGTCGCCGGCGACCTCGGAGTCGAAGGTCTGGTGCTCGTAGGCGGGCACGCCGGGACGGACCTCCTCGTCGAGGCTGTCGACGACCGTGAAGTAGAGCGAGGCTCCGCCTTGGCGGTCGGCCGGGCTGGTCAGCAGCGAGCCGGTGAGCATGCGCACCGAGTGGTTGGTGCCGGTCTTCCAGAGTTCGGCGACGTCCTGCGCCGGGGTGGTGTAGGCGTTCTCATTGGTCGGGAACGGGATCTCGACGCGCCAGGTGCCGTCGGGGTTGGCCTGCACGACCGCGTGCGAGCGGTCGTCGGTGATGGCCGCGCCGGTGACGGGGTGCTTGACCTCCCGCGTGCTGTACAGCGTCTTCGGGTCGCCGGAGAACTCGGCGTCGAGGAAGAAGTTGACGACCGAGCCGGTGGTGTCGTCGGTGGCGAGGTAGCCGCCGACGCCCTCGATGACGATGGGCTCGCCGACGACGACCTTCTCCGGCCCCTTGAAGCAGAACTCGTGGCCGGCGTCGGCCTCGCGCGGGCCGTAGTGCTTGCCGCAGTACTCGCGGATGACCGCGCGGGGCACGACGGTCAGCGTGGCGGCCTCGGTGGCGACGCCGTCCGGCGAGGCGCTGTTGGTGAACACCGCCCGGTAGCGCGTGCCGTTCTTCGCGACCGTGACGCCCGCCAGCTTGAGCGTCGCGCCGGTGGCTCCCGCGACCGGCGACCAGGTCGTGCCGTCGGTCGAGGACTCCCACTGGACGGTGGGGCTGGGAACGCCGGTGGCGCCGGCGGTGAAGACGGCGTCGCCGCCGGCCTCCACGGTGACGTCGGCCGGGTGGTCGCCGAGGCTCACCGGCACGTCGTCGGCGGCCACGGTGAGCGCGAGCGCGCGGGTCTCGTCGGTGGTCAGGCCGTTGCCGAAGACGGCCTTGTAGCGCAGGCCGTTCTGTTCGGCGGCGGTCTGGGCGAAGGTGAGCGTGCTGGTGGTGGTCCAGGCGTCGCTGTTCGTCGCGGCGACCTCGCCGCCGGTGACCTCGGTCCAGTCCTGGCCGTCGGCGCTGGAGTACCAGGTGGCGCTCGGGCGGGGCTTGCCGGTGGCCGTCGCGGTGAGCGTGGTCGGCTGGCCGGCGCCGGTGACGGCGGTGGCGGGCAGGTCGGCGGTCACGTCGACCGGTTCGGGGCTCTGGAGGCCGGCGACCCGTGAGAGCTCATAGCCGGAGGCGTTGCTGATCGCGAGCTGCAGTTGCAGGTTGTAGTTGTAGGCGGAGCCGATCTTCATCCGGAAGATCGCCACACCGTTCTCGTAGCTCACGACGAACCCGCCGTTGCTTTGCGCCGGAGTGCAGTAACCCGCCGGAGTGTCACGGCCGATGGTCAGCCAGCAGATGTCGTAGGCGCCGCTGGCCTCGTACTCGGCGCGGAACTCCACCCACTCCCCGACTGCGGCGGACTGGTCCTCCGGCTGCACCGTGATGCGGTGCGGCTGGTCGTCGCCTTCGCGCGGCGCGAGTTCGATCTCCTGGGAGGCGATCACCACATCCCCGCTGCGAAGTTGCACCTGAGCGGCGCCGGGTTTGAACTGCGCCACGTCGCCGTTGCTGTGGCCGGGGTTGGAGTTGGCTTCCAACACATAGCGCCACGGAACGGTGTAACTGCTCCTGAAGGCGTCGCCCCAGGTCTCGCTCCCGGGTACCTCCCCGTACTGATTGCCCGCCTGCATGTTGATGCTGTGGCCGTCGGGCGTCACCAGGAAGTACTTCCACGACCCGTTGGGTCCGTTGTACTCCAGATTGATCGTGTCGCCGATGCGGTACGGACCGTCGCCGACCACCTGGAACGTCGGTTCGGGTCGGGTCAGCGTGGCCGGCTCGGTGACGGTGGTCCCGTCGGCGTTGACGAAGACCGCCCGGTACTGGGTGCCGTTGGCCACGCTGTTGCCGGTGGCGGTGCCGAGGTAACCGGCGCCCACGGGCAGCGTCGAGACGTAGTCGCCGGACTCCGTGGCGCCGAGGGTGCGGGTGACGTCGTTGTTGAGCCTCCATTCCCGCGACCAGGTGTCCGTGCCGGGCAGCTTGTACTCCCACTGCACCGAGTCCGGCGGGGTGGTGGCGGCCACCTCGGCGCGGAAGTAGACGAGCATGGAGTCCTTGGTGTGCGCGGCGTCCTGCGGCTGCACCGTCACATAGGGGCGCCCGCCTACGGGGATGTCGCCCGGATCGGTCACCGTGAGGGTGGCCTCGGCGGTCGTGTCAGAGCCCTCGCTATTGGTGAACACCGCGCGGTAGCGCGTGCCGGTCATGTCCTCGGCGACGGCGTTCAGCGCGAGCGTGCCGGTGGTGGCTCCGGCGACCGGCGACCAGCTGGCTCCGTCGTCGACGGAGGACTCCCACCGCACGGCCGGCGTCGGGTGGCCGGTGGCGGCGGCGGTGAAGCTGGCGCTCTCGCCCGCCCGCACCGACGCGCTCTGCGGCTGCGTGCTCACCACTGGAGCCGTGAGCGAGGTCGGGGTGACGGTGAGGGTGGCGGGATTCGACGCAACCTCGCCCGCGCTATTCACAGCGACCGCCCGATACTTCGTGCCCGACTGCGCGACCTGCACCCCCGACAGACGCAACGTCTCACCCGTCTCACCCGCGACCACAGCCCAGTCCGTGCCATTCGTGGAAGACTCCCACCGCAGACTCGGCTCCGGCTCACCCGACGCCGACACCGAGAACTCCGCGTCGCCGCCCTCGTCCACCGTCACATCGGCCGGCTGCGCCGTGAACGACGGAACCACCGGCTCCGACGAACCACCACCGACCACCGTCACCGGATCGGACTGCACACTACGGACCACATCACCAGCCACCGACGCACCACTCACCGCGCGCAGTCGCACCGTCTGACCCGCAGCCCACGCGGCCGCCAGATTCGAATTATCCGGCGTCGGATAAGGAATCCGCGCCGACCACGCGCCCGACGCGTCCGCGAACACCGTCACCGACTCGTCGAACGTCACCCGCGGCGACTGCGTCGAGAACACGATCCCCGACGGCTGACCCTCCGACGTCAACCACCCCTCGCCCGTGACCACCAGATCCTCACCCTCGACCCACGTCGACGGCACCCACATCTTCGCCCCATCAGGAGCCGTGTACTCCACCGGCGGCTCCGACGCCTCGGCCGCGAAGGGCGTGATGACGGACGGGTCGGCCTGCGGCGCGGACGGCGCGGCCTCGTCGACGTGGGGCTCCGGGCTCGTCGGAGCGGGCGTGACGGTCAAGGTCAACGGCGCCGAGAGCGCCGAGGTCGCGGCGAGGTCGGCGGCGGGACGCAGACGCGCCTGATAGCGCGCGCCGTTCTCGGCCTCGGTGACACCGGCCAGTTCGAAGGTGTGCTCGCCGGAGACGACGCCCTCTTGCGTGAACTGCGGGTGCTGCTCGTCGGTGAGCGCGACGAACTCGCCGGCCGCTCCGGCGGCGGCATCCCAGCGCAGCAGGTCGAGGGTGTGGTCCGCGCCCTCGGCGCCGACGACCGTGACGGTCAGCTCGGCGGTCTGCCCGGCGGCGACGGTGAGCGCGTCGGCCGTCCAGGCGAGGGTCGGCGCGGTCGCCTCCGGCGTGGGCGTCGGCTCGACCTCGGCCGCGCTCGCCGGGGCCGTGGCGGACACGACCATCGAGCCCATGAGGATCAAGGCGAGCGCCAACGCCAGCACATGACGCGCCCAACGGGCGGCGTGGCGGGTCGAGGGGAGGGTCATCGCAGTCATGGCTCTCGTCACAATCGTTCAGGGCGTGCGGGGAAGGGTCGTTCAGAACATCAGGGGTGGGGCCTGCCGCGTCAGCGTGTGACGCGGCAGGCCCCGCACTTCAGCGGAGTGGCACAGCGGTCACAGACTCAGAAGGCGGCGCTCTCCACCGTGCGGCTGGTGTCCGTCGGGGACGGCTGGTAGAGGTTGCCGGAGAGCAGACGCAGCGTGTGCGACGCCGACGGGTTGAAGCTCCCGGTGCTGCTGACCCACGTGGAGCCAGTGCCCGCTCCGCTGCCGTCCGGCAACTGGATGACGACATTGGAGAAGTTGCCGCTGGAGTCCGCTTGGATGGCGTACCAGACCGACTGGTTGGCGATGTTTCCACCCACTCCGGGCTGGGGGTGGGTGGCATAGTGGCTGTCCACGTGCGAGTAGGCGCCGTCGTCGATCTTGATGGCGATGACCGAACCGGCGGCCGCCGTCGGATGCGTCCAACCCGTGCCGCTGATGGTGACCGTGGAGGCCGTCGAGCTGTTCACCGTCACCGTGGCGGCGACCGCCGCCGTGACGGTCAGCGTGCGGGTCACGGTCTTCGTGCCGTCGCTGAAGGTGATCGCGAAGCTGCCGGTCGGCGTGCTCGCGGGCACCTTCACCCGGACGATGCCCTGCGTGTTGCCGCTGGCGTCCAGATCCCACTCGCCGCTGCCGTTCTGGCCGACACCGTCAAGCACCGTGTTCGGCACACCTGCAACCGTCGCGGTGGCCTCCAGGTCGCCGTTGGCGGTGAAGCTCGTGCCGTTGAACGTCCAGAGACCGCCTTGCTGCACGCTCACCGACTCCGTGCCGCTCGCGTGGTCGCCCGGGTTGGTGACACGGTTGCCACCGGAACTGACGGTGATCGGATCGCTCGTGGCGAGCAGGACGCTCGCGGAGCTGTAGACCTTCAGGCGGTAGGCGTTGACGCCGAGCGGCGCGTTGGTCGGGACCGAGATGCCCGTGAACCCGGAGTCGCCCGCGCTGTCGAGCGGAACGCTCTGCGTGCTGCGCGCGAACGACTCACCGTCGCGCACGAGGTCGACTCGCACGTTCTGGTTCGCCTGTCCAGAGAAGTCGTAGAGGTCGTAGAGGACGCTCGCACCGGTGACCGCACCGGACAGCGCCAGGTTGATCTCATTGGTGCTCGCCTTGGCCGGGCTGGCCGTGACCAGACCCAACGCCGTGGCGATCATGGCCAGCGCGGCGACGAGGACGCTGGCGCGCCTCAGGTCGAAGGGCCGCGCGCCCCCGACCTCCATGATGGTGGTGTTCATCTGAAGCACCTTCCTCTTCCCCCAATCAGATGGGCCTGATGTCGTCGCGTCGGCGTCGGGACGACCCGCCGCACAGCGACTCCTGCCTGGTTCCCTGAGACGGACGATCCGCCATGGCGCGACCGCGCGGCCAGGGCGTCCGACCGCCCGGCGTGCGCTCCGGCTTGTGCCATGGGAGCATTCCTCTCAGGTAAGTCTGTCTTTCTTTAGGCGAGCGTAACTTACATCAGACATTTCCGTCCAGACCCCTCCCCCGATGAGACCGAGGTCACCCCTCCGCCTCCACCCCCGCCACCGCGCCTCACGACCCCCTCAAGGCGGTGAGTTGTCCACCTTTGCCCGTGGGTTGGTGGATCTTCCACCCTATGAGCGCTCACAAGGTGGATCACTCACCGACCACACGGGGAACGTCTCACAGCAGCGCGGCCTCGACGTCGAAGTCGGCGAGCACCCGCTCGGCCTCGTCGGACTTGTTCAACGCGTTCGCGACATGGCGGAAGGTCGTCTTCCAGTCCGCGCCCGCATAGCCGACGAAGTAGACCGGCGCGATCTGGCTCAGCACCTCCACCGCGTCCGGGGTGTTGCCGCCGGAGGCGTAGGTCATGATCAGGTCGGGCTTGAGCGCGGCGATGGCCTCGAAGTCGAACTGCGCGACGGTGCCGACCAGTTCGATCCCCTCCGCCTGGTCCTTGAGGTAGTTCGGCGGCCCCTCCGTGCCGCGTCCGGTGACCGAGCCGACCGGCGTGACGTCGAGGGCCAGCGCGCCGTCGAGGACCGGCTCGCTCAACGCGACCACCCGCTGCGGCGCGGCCGGCACGATCACGTCCTGCTCGTCGACGTCCTCGATCACCCGCACCGGTGTGCCGTCGGCCAGACCCGGCACGTTCTTCGCCGTCCCGTCCGACCCGTCCGCCGTCGGCGACGACCCGCAGGCGGTCAGCGTCGTGGCGAAAAGCGCGACGGCCAGCCAGTGAGCCAACCGCCTCACAGCAGCTCGGCCTCAATGAACTCGACGATGCCGCGCATCAGGATCGGGCCGCCCGTCGAGGTCCACAGGGAGCCGTCGACCAGGATGACGCCGTCGTTCTTGTACGCCGTGAGCTGGGTGAAGCCCGGCACTCCCTCGGCCTCCTCCAACGCCTTCTCCGCGCCCGCGATGTCGGCGGTGCCGCCCGCGTTCGGGTTGTCGACCGACGAGCCGCCGAGCGTGCCGAAGAACATGTAGTCGGCGTCGATCTCCTCCAGGTTCTCCAGCGAGACCGGCTCGGAATGGCCGCGCCCCTCCTTGTCCTGGTTCGGCGGGCGCGCCAGCCCGAGCGCCTTGAGCGCCATGCCCGGCGGCAGCTCGTTGAGGATGAGCGAGGCGTTCGACCCCTGCCAGCGCACGATGGAGAAGGTCTTGTCGGCGTAGCCCGCGTCGTCGAGTTTCGCCTTCACCTCAGCGGCGTAGGAGTCGAAGTCGGCCAACACCTCCTCGGCCTCGGCCTTCTTGTTCAACGCGTCGGCGATGTGGCGGAAGGTGGTCTTCCACTCCGCGCCCGCATAGCCGGCGTAGTAGACCGGCGCGATCTGGCCCAGGATCTCGACGACCTCGGGGTTGTTGGCGACCGTGGCATAGGTGAGGATCAGGTCGGGCTTGAGGTTGGCGATGGCCTCGTAGTTGAACTGCGCGACCGAGCCGACCGTCTCGATGCCCTCGGTCTGGTCGACCAGGTAGTTCGGGAATCCGCTCTGCCCGCGACCGTTGACCGACCCGACGGGCTTCACGCCCAGACTCAGCGCGCCGTCGAGCGGCACCTCGGCCAGCGTGACCACCCGCTGCGGATCGGCGGGGACGATGACGTCCTCGTCCTTGACGTTCTTCACCACCCGGACCGGCGTGCCGTCGGCCAGGCCGGGGACGTTCTTGGCGGTGCCGTCCGAGGCGTCGGCCTTCGGACCCGACCCGCACGCCACGAGCAGGGCGCCCAGCAGCGCGACGAGGACGGCCAGCAGCGGCAGCCGTCGGGCGCTCACCGGTCGCCGTCCTCCGCGTCGCCGTCCGTCGCGTCGCCGTCCTCCGCGTCACCGTCGTCCGTCTGGGCGTCGTCGTCCGTCGACGCGCCCGACCGGGAGCTGCGGTACGCCAACAGGGCCCCGCCGCCGATGAGCACCGCGAACACGAGCGCGACCGCCAGCACGGCGGGGGAGACGTCACCCTTCTCCTCGACCTTCTCCTTCTTCGGCTCCGGCGCGTTCGACTCCTCCTCGGTCAGCTCGGTCGCGCCCCACCCGAGGACCTCGCCCTCGGCGTCGAGCAGCGCGACCACGATCTCGCCCGCGGGCTGGATCGACAGGTCGATGCCGATGACGCCGTCGGTCGGCGTGAGCCATCCCACCGTCACCGGGTCCTCGTCGCCCGGATAGAGGACGGGGTAGACGCGCTCCTCGTCGGTCGCGATGGTGATGCGGGCGCCTTCTTTGACGACCTCGACGTCCCCGGCGTTCTTCTCCGTCAAGGAATCACAGTCGGGCACGGCGGGCCCGTTCTCGGCGGCCGACGTCGCCGTCGGCGCGATCACCAGGGCCAGCACAGCGCTCAACAGGAGAGCGACCAGGCGAGATGTCATGCTGTTCCTCCAAGGAACGAGAGGCGTCAAGCCCCCCTGCGATCGATCCCGCAGTGAGGCATAGCTTGCTTAGGAGAGGTTAACTTAGGTCAGACCTTTTCCCGAACTCGACCCCTGTGGCCTGGCTCTCACCCACACGTTGGCGTTGAGCGCGGGGAGGTACGTCAGCAACCTTATGAAAGCCCGAGCGGTAGCCGAGCAACCCTACGCGGCGGCGATGAGGTTGCTGAGGTACCTCACGGAACGCCGAAAGGTTGCTGATCTACCTCCCCACGCATCGGCCCACGTCCTCGCGCAGGACCCCGGGCCAGGTCTGCAACTCCTCCGGCGTGCTCGCCACGCGGAGCCGCGCGTCGGCGGCCAGCTCCACCAGCGCCTCCGCGGTGGAGACGGGATGGCCGGGGTCGTCGGTCCAGGCGAGCACGGTCGTCGGCACGTGAAATCCCGCGAGCGCGGACCGCTGCGGCAGATCGGTGAGCGCGGCGCCCCGGTAGACCGAGGGCAGCAGCGCCTCGGCCACCTCCGGTCTCGTCTCCGGCGTCCCCGCCGCGGCGGGCGGCGGCACGTGGCGGTCGGCTGCAGCCAGCCCGACCAGGCCGCCGGCCTCCACGACGTCGGCCAGTCGCCGGTACTCGTCGGCGCGGGCCGCGCGCGTCTCCCAGGCCGTCGGCGGGACGAGCAGCGTGAGACCGCTGAACCGGTCGGGGTCGAGCAGCGCCGCGTGCAGCAGCGTCGCCGCGCCCATCGACGGGCCGACGCCGTGCACCCGCTCGCCGGGGAACCAGTGGTCGAGCAGCCGCAACAAGTCATCGGCCAGCACCGGCCACACGTAGTCCTGCGGGACCGCGCGCCCGGTGGAGCGGCCGTGCCCGCGCGCGTCGTAGCGCAGCAGCCTGGTGCCGCTGAGCCCCCGTCCGAGGTCGAGGAGGAGCAGCCGGTCCCGTGCCCGGCTCGAGGTCAGCCCGTGCAACTGGACGACCGGGTGGCCGCCCTCGTCGCTCACCTCGACGTCCAGCTCCGCACCGGGGACACCGAACCTCGCCATGGCGACTCCTTCACTCGTGGACGTTCCACCCGCTACGGTACGGGTATGCGGCTGACCAATGTCGCCCATCTGCGGCTCCCCTTCGGTCGGCTGTGGGGCTATGACGTCGCCGCCACCCCGACCGACCGCCGCCTTCCCGTCTCCTTCGACCAGCGGCGGCACGTCGGCGCCGGGTCGCGCGGCGGCTCCTGGATGGCGCTGTCGTTCCGGCTCGCCGCCCCCGTTCCCCGCGAACGGCTGTCGGCGGCCTGGCTGGCCGTCGTCGCCCGGCACGGCACGCTGCACTCGGCGTTCACGCCCGGCGACGGCGGCGAGCCGGTCCTGGCCGAGGTGGAGATCGCGCCCGGCGCGTGGGTCGAGCACCCGATCGGCGCCGGCCAGGCGGTCGAGGCGGCCCTGCGCGAGGTGCTCGACCGATCCTGCGACCCGTACAACACGCCGTCGCACCGACTGTGCGTCGTGGAGACGGCCGCCGGTCCTACCGTGGTCGTGGCCGCCGACCACGCGCACGTCGACATGTGGTCGATGCTGGTGATCGCCCGCGACCTGCTCGCCGCGCTCGACGCGATCACCGCGGGCCGGACCCTCGACCGCACCCCGGTCCCGGCCTTCGCCGAGCACACCCGCGCCCTGCGCGACCGCCCCCTCGCCCCCGAGCCGATCCGCCGCCGCTGGGCCGAGATCCTCGCCAGCAGCGGCGACGTCATGCCGCGCTTCCCGACGCCGCTGGGCGACGCGCACCCCCAGCCCGAACGGGTCGAGGTGCGCGACGTCTTCGACGTGCACAGCTCGGCCGCCTTCTCGGCCGCCGCGAAGGCCGAGGGCGTGTCGACGCTCGCGCTGGCCGTCGCGGAGATGACCGAGGCGACGCTCGCGCTCGCCGACTCGCCGCTGCGCGCGGTCTTCCCTGTGCACAGCCGCTACGACGCCACCTGGCACGACTCGGTCGGCTGGTTCATCACCAACTCCGTGCTGGAGTCGGCCGACCCCGCCCCGCAGGCCGCCGCGGCCGCCGTGCGCGAGGCCATCGCGCTGGGGTCGTGGCCGCTGGAGGACCTGCTCCGGCCGTGGGGCGGCATGCCCCAGGCCCCCGGCATGTTCGCGATCTCCTGGCTCGACCTGCGCCGCCTGCCGGTGCGCGTCGACGCCGCCGCCCTCGACGCCAGCTACGTCGGCGCGACGATCCGCACCAACGGCGTGATGCTGTGGTTCATCCTCGACGAGTCCGGCCTGCACCTGCGCTGCCGCTACCCCGACACCCCCGACGCCCGCGAGCACGTCGGCGGCTGGCTCGACCTCCTCGTGGCGCGCCTGCAGGGGCGGGCGGCGCCTCAGTGATGCAGATGGCCGACGGGCTCGGTGTGGCCGGGCGACTCGATCTGGAAGGTGGAGTGCTCGACGTCGAAGTGCTCGGCCAGGCAGGCGCGCATGCGGTCGAGCACCGCCTGTGACTCGTCGAGCCCGGTGATCGACGCCTCCACGACGATGTGCGCGCTCATCACCGGCATGCCGGAGGTGATCGTCCAGACGTGCAGGTCGTGGACGTCGGCGACGCCGTCCATGGCGAGCAAGTGCCGACGCAGCTCGTCGAGGTCGAGGTCGCGCGGCGTGGACTCCATCAGCACCTCGCCCACCTCGCGCAGCAGCGAGGCGGCGCGCGGCACGATGAAGACGGCGATGAGCAGCGAGGCGACCGGGTCGGCGGCGTGCCAGCCGGTCGCCCAGACGACCCCGGCCGAGACGAGCACCGCCACCGAGCCGAGCGCGTCGCCCATCAGCTCCAGGTAGGCGCCGCGCACGTTGAGGCTCTCCTCGGCCCCGGCCCGCAGCAAGAACAGACCGATGACGTTGACCGTCAGTCCGACGGCCCCGGCGACCAGCACGGGCGCGGCGTCGATGTGCGGGGCGTCGCCGAGCCGACGGACCGCCGACCAGACGACCCAGGCGGCGACGCCGAGCAGGACGAGTCCGTTGGCGCCGGCCGCCAGCACCTCGGTGCGCTGGTAGCCGAAGGTGCGCCGCGACCCGGGACGTCCGCCCAGCTGGGCGACGGTGATCGCCGCCAGCGCCAAGACGATGCCGATGACATCGCTGAGCATATGCCCGGCGTCGGCCAGCAGCGCGAGGCTGCCGGTGAGCATCGCGACGACCGCCTGCACCAGCAGCACCGCGACCGACATCGCCAGCACGAGGACCAGACGTCCCCGGTGCGCGACGCCCGCGCCGGCATGGCCGTGATCGTGTCCGTGACCCATGCCGACACGCTACGTCCGCCACCGCTCCCCCGGCCACCGTCTGTCCGCCACAAGGACGCCGACGACAACCGTTCCCGTCCCCTCGTGGCGGCAGATCCACCAGTGCGGCTTCGCCGCCCTTGACCTCGGCTGTGATCGGCTCCTCGAATCCTTCTCCGCCGTCCTCGACGAACGAGTGGACGCAATGGAGCGCTGCGGGAACAGGCGACCACGGGCGGAGAGGCTGATGAGCGTGAACGCGCCGGCGCGCCGGTTCGGGGTGTTCAGGAGAAGTGCCGATCCAGCTCCTCGGCCTCCGCGCGCGCGATGATCTGCTCCATCACGCCCGAGCAGGGAACCCAGTGATCGCCGCAAAAATAGGTCGTCACGACGCCACCCTCACCGTCACAGGTCACCCGGCAGGGACGCTCGTCCTCGCGCTGTGTGTCCTCGACGACGTACACCCGACCGGCCCGGTCGAAGTTCTCGCCGAAAAGGTGCGGCCACCACGAGGTGCTTTCGTGGTGGTACAAGGGGTCGAGGCCGTAGTCGGACAGGTGCAACGGCTCGCCGTCGTCGTCGGGGAGGAGCGTGTCCGGTTCGACCGGTGGCCGCGCCATCACGTAGGCGTCGAGATCGTCGAGCGAGTCCACGCCCTCGCCCAGCGCGTCGAGCACCGCCTCGCGCCCGCCCAAGATCTCCAGCATCACCGCGAGGTCGGTGCGCGTCGCGGTCCCCGGCGGCAGCTCCTTCGCCTCGCGACGCTGCCGCACCTCCCGGTACAGCACGAAGATCTCATCGATGTCGAGCCTCGGCCTGTGCACGCCATGACGGCGGAGCGCTTGAAAATGCCGGTACTCCGGCAAGCAGAGGGTGTCAAACCACCGGACGAGAGTCCGGGCCATGTCGACGACGGGACGGTCGAGGCGTTCGGCCAGACGGGTCACCTGCTCAGGAGCCATCCCGCCGTCGAGCGCGGTGAACACCGTGGGCAGCGTGAGCCCGGCGGACAGCCAGAACTCCCACTCGTCGGTGCTCCCCTTCGCCTTCGCGTCGGACCGCAGCGCCAGCCAGACGGCCGCCTCGACGGTCGGACGCAGGCGCAGCAGCCGGGCCAGCCGATCCTCGTCGACGTCGCCGTAGACCATGACGACGTAGAACTCCGCCGTCAGCGGCTCGCCCACGATGTCGACGAACCGCGCGAACCGGCGCAGCTCGTCGGGGTGGACGCCGCACGCCCACAATTCGGCGAGCGTCTCGGCCGACGCGAGCCGCGACGTCTCGGGTCCGCAGGATGGAACCGGCGGCGAGGCGGCCCGTGCGGCCTCGGTCAGCGCGGCCTCGGTCAGCGCGGCCAGATGCCCGACCGGCACACGGCGCTCCCACTTCATCGAGGGCCTGCCGTGCAAACCCGGCATCCGACCCCGCCCCGGCCGCGGCGGAACGAGGACGAGCGCTTGATGCTCGGCGCCGAGCACGTGGTCCCACACCGCCTGAGCGTCGCCGACGGGATCGTGGCCCGGCCTGTAGCGGCTGAGAGCCCGGTAGCAGCAGGATTTCCGCTGGGCTGGAGCCAGATCGATCTGTCCCCACCTCCCCACCTCCATGGACGGACGCTCCTGTCGCGTCCACAGCGGCAGGGCCTCCCGGAAGACCGCGACCGCCTCCTCCACCAGGTCCACGCACGACCGGTAGCCGCCCAGCGCGGCCGCCGCCCGCTCGGCGTCGGCATCGTGCGGCGTGGTCACCGTCCCGTCAGGCTCGACGACGACGCGATGCGGCGGTCCCGGCTCGGCCTGCGCCGAGGTCGTGCAGGGCACCTCGAAGACCAGCGGCCTCGCCCACACAGACTCGGTGTCCATCGTCGCCCGCCTCCTCCTCCGGCCCCGTCACGATTCCATCACAGGCGCTGTCGGAACCCCACGGGAGGATGCGCCGATGACGAACGCGCGCCGACCGGCGATCCTTGAGCTATGCGCGACCTCTCCCCCGGCGAGCCGGACGTCGAGTTCCGCCTGCCCTGCCTCGGCGGCGCGGCGGGCGAGACGACGCACCCGGTGGCCGTCCACGCCGACTGGTCGGTGACCACGCCCCACGATCCCGAGGCCGAACGCGTCGCCGAGGCGTTCGGCGGCGGCCCCTCCTGCGTGACGCGCGTCGAACGGCTGGTCGCCGCGTTCCGCGCGTCCTGGGAGGTGGCCACCCGACGCGCCCGCGTCCCGCTGTCCGTCGACCGAGGCGGCAGTTGGCGTGTGGCCGCCGGGCACGCGCTGCCGGGCTGCTGTCGCGACACGCTCTACGGCGACGCCGCGGCGGCCGCCAGCCACACTCGCTCCACGACGCATCTCGCCCGGTGGCGCGCGATCCCGACGACCTATCTCACCGCCTTCCTCGACGCCGCCGAGCGCGCCTGGGGACCGCACGACGACCTGCCTCCGGTCGACCCGGAGGTCGCCGGCCTCGTCCGCGAACCCGACGGCGCACGCGACCTCTGGCGAGCCGGCGTCCACCCCGACGACCTCCCGGAGCTCGCCGCCGTCGGAGCCGCGACCCGCGCGCCCCTGCCCGTCGGTTTCTACCTCGGTCGGACCTGGCCGTCATGCTGGAGATCCTCGGCGACCGGCACGCCGTCGCCCGAGCGGTCGCCGCAGGCGCGCGCACCGCCGACGACCTCGCCCCTCGCACCGCCGCCCGCCCGACGCCACCCCGGAGGTCCCGACACCCATGACGATACGAACACGCGCCGCCTACGAGCACGCCCTCCAAGCCCTGGGAATCTGCGTGTCAGCGCGCGTCCCGGTGCTGTTGTGGGGCAATCCGGGCGAGGGCAAGACCGCGGCCGTGGAGTCGGCGGCCCAGACCGGCTGGCTGGTCGAGACGGTCATCATCACCCACAGCGAGCCGTCGGACTTCGCCGGTCTGCCGGTGATCGCCGACGGCTCGGTGAGCCTGGCGCCGCCGGCCTGGGCCACCCGGCTCGCCGAGCACGACGGGCCGTCCATCGCGTTCTTCGACGAGTTCAGCACCGCCTCCCCCTCGCTGCAGGCGGCGGCGCTGCGTCCGTTGACGCACTACGAGGTCGGCTCGTTGCGACTGCCCGAGAGCGTCTCCTTCGTCGCCGCCGCGAACCCCTCCGACGTGGCCGCCGCCGGGTGGGAGCTCGCGGCGCCCACCGCGAGCCGCTTCGTCCACCTGGACTGGTCGATGCCGTACGAGGTCTACGCCGAGGGCCTCGTCACCGGCGTGTGGCCCGCGATGCCGGTCCATGCCGAGCCGGACGGGTACCGCGCCGCCCTCGACGACGAGCGGGTGCTCGTCTCCGGCTTCCTGCGGGCGCGGGAGTCGCAGCTCAGCGTCATCCCGTCGAACGCCGAGGAGCGCGGCCGCGCCTTCCCCACGCCCCGGACCTGGGACTACGCGGCGCGTCTCGCGGCGTTCGCCCGCGCCGTCGACGCCGACCCCGAGGTGCGCCGCCTGCTCGTCACCGGCTGCGTCGGCGCGTCGGTCGCCCACGAGTACCTCGCGTGGAGCGACCGCCAGGATCTGCCCGACCCCGAGGCGCTCTTGGCCGACCCCGGCTGCTTCGACTTCGAGGGCCTGCGCGCCGACCGGGTGTTCGTGACGCTGCAGGCGGTGCTCGGCGCGTACTCCCGTCAGCCCTCCCCGGAGCGCTGGGCGGCGGCGGTCGACGTCTGCGCGCGGGCGGCCGAACAGGCCGGCGTCGACCCCGCCGTCCCGGTGGTCCGCTCCCTGATGCGCCCCGAGGTCCGGCCGGCCGGCTCGCTCGTGCCGTCGTCGGTCACCGTGTTCGTCCCGGCGCTCGCGCTCGCCGGGCTGCTCCCCGGACCGGCCTGAGATGGACTCGCGCAAACTGGCGGCGGCCAAACTGTGGCTGGTCAGCGCGCCGACGACGCCCGGCGGCGCGGACGCCCCTCGCGACCTCCCGTATCTGTCGCACGCGCTCTACGCGCTCATCCCGGTCGCCACCGACGCGGTGACGACCGTGAGCTGCGACGAGTGGTGGCGGGTCTATCTCAACGAGGCGTGGCTCGACACGGCCACGGTGCCGGAGGTCGCGGCCGAGCTGGCGCACGTGACGTGGCACCTTCTCGCCGACCACGCCGAGCGGGCGCGCGACCAAGACGTCGACCGCGGCGTGGCCCCCGCGTGGGAGACGGCCTGCGACCTCACGGTCGCCCACACGCTCTCCCCCGACGCGCTGGCGCCGGAGCGGTTGCCGAACGCCGACGGCGAGGACCTCCCGTCGGGACGCTCCGCCGAGGAGTATTTCGCGATGATCTCCGGGCTGTCGGCCGAGCGGCCCGACAGTCCGCCCGACTCCTGGTGGTCCGCCGACGGCTGCGGCAGCGGCGCCGACGGACTCCTCCGACCGCACGAGGTCGGGCCCGACGCCGACCTCGGCGCCGTGTCGGTCCACGAGGCGGCCGAGATCCGGCGCATGGTCGCCGTCGAGTACCGCAAGCACGCGTCCCAGCGCTCGGACACACCCGGCGACGCGCTGCGCTGGGTCGCGCGCGTCCTCGAGCCCGAAGTCCCGTGGGAGCCGCTGCTGTCCAGCTCGGTGCGACGCGCGGTCGGTTGGGCGGCGGGGCGCGGCGACCACACGTACGCCCGGCCCTCGCGCCGCACGGCGTCGCTGCCCGGGGTCGTCCTGCCCGGACAGCGCCGTCCGACGCCCCGCGTGTCGCTCATCGTCGACACCTCCTCCAGCGTCGACGACCACCTGCTGGCCCGGGCGCTCGGCGAGGTGGACGGGGCGCTCCTGGCCCTCGGCGTCCCCGGCGCGCAGGTGACGGTCTACTCGGTCGACGCGGCCGTCCACACCGTGCAGAAGGTCCGTCGCGCCCGCGACGCCCGGCTCGTCGGCGCCGGCGGAACCGACCTGCGGCTGGGGTTCCGCGAGGTCGAGGCGGAGCGTCCGCGACCGGACGTCGTCATCTGCCTCACCGACGGCGACACCCCGTGGCCGGCCACGCCACCGCCCGGGGCCGCGGTGATCGTCGCGCTGCTCGGCCGCCGGGGCGACGAGCTCCCCCCGACGCCCCGCTGGGCGACGCGGGTCGAGTGCCTCGTGGACGACCGCTGGACGTGAGGCCCGGTGGCCGTGGCGCGGACGAAGCCCCGGCTGAGGCGCGAGCGAGGAAGGCCCCACCCTCGTGAGGGAGCATAGGAGGCTCCTTCGCTCGTTCCACGCTCCTCCTCGAATCGCCATGTTTGATTCATGGCCGGAGGACCCCGCACGAAACGAAAAACTGGAGGGCCCCGCTGTATCAGCGGGGCCCTCCAGCCATGGGTGGAGCATAGGAAACTCCGCCATCCTCGCTCCGCTGCGGTGGCTCCCCGAATCGCTAGGTCATATAACGAAGAAGAGCTCCACCCTCGTTCCTCGGGTGGAGCTCTTCTTCGTTAGTGGAGCATAGGAGATTCGAACTCCTGACCTCTTCGATGCGAACGAAGCGCGCTACCAACTGCGCCAATGCCCCCTGCCGCGAACGGCGATCCTGAGTTTAACACTCAGACGAACTCAGTGGCCGACGGCCCTCCGCGAACCATGCTCGCCCGGGGCGGCGGTGACGTCGTCAGCGGCGGAAGCGCCCGTGAAGTCGACGGTGCGGACGGTGCGCGCCAGCGCCGGGGCAGGCTTGCGGATATATGTCTTGTGCGTGACGGGCAGGGGGTCCCACAGCGTCACACCCGTGGTCGAGACCGTCGTGGCGGCGACGAGCAACTGCTCCTCCAGCGCACTCGGGTCGAGCGGCGCCTCTTCCATCACGCGCTCCCTGTCCGGCTCGAAGTCCTCGAACTGATGCGAGACGATCACGGTGTCCTCCTCGTCGGCGGCGGTCTTTCTGGCCGCCTTCTCCTCTGGCACCCCGGCCGCGGACTCCTTCTCCACGACTCCCTCCGATACGGGTGTCACCGGTGAGACGGACTTCAAACCGTCCCATGACGGCACTATCTCAGATTTTTTTTCATCTGTCCCCAGAATCTCTCCGCGGACCTGGATTCGGCAAGCCACCAGCCACGCCGTCAACAGCACCGCGGGGACCGCGACCCAGGTCCGGCCAACCACGCTCGTGGCCGCCAACAGGACCGTCGCGGCCAGCAGCGCGGCCAAGGCGAGGAGCACACGGCGCCGACGACGCGCGGCCGACCGCGCGGCAGGACGCTCGACCGCCTGGACCGGCTCCGGCTCGGGCTCGACGGCGGGACGCTTCCCGGGACGCTGGATGACCCGGCTCAACGAGGTGAGCGACCCCAACGAGGACGTGGTGCTGGCCTCGTCGTAGCGACGAAGCACGAGCGGCACGACATAGGCCACCCACATGATGACGACGACGGCGAAAACAACGCCACTGGCTCCTCCGGACACGCCTTCACCGTACCGCAACTTGGGTGAAAGGTGGTAACCCCTGAGGAAATTGGGGCAAAAAGTTTCTTGTGTGGCTCGTGTGACTAAGGAATCGGTAAGAGATCAACGCTCTACCGGCGTGTCGACTCGATCGATCACCCGACCCCGCACGTCCTCGGACAGCAGCTGGAAAAGCCGGTGGTCGGCCCACGCCCCGTCGATGTGCAGATACTTCGGAGCCAGGCCGATCTCGGTGAAGCCCAGCCGGCGCACCACCGCGAGGCTCGCGTGGTTCTCCGGGCGGATCGCGACGTCGACCCGGTGCAGGCCCGCCGCGCCGAACAGGTGGTCGCACACCAGCGCCACCGCCGTGGGAGTGATCCGGCGACCGGCGTGGTCGGCGGCGACCCAGTAGCCGACGCTCGCCGACTGGGCCGGGCCTCGGCTGATCATGCTGGCCGTCACCTGGCCGACCATGCGTCCGTCCCATGTCGAGACGAACGGCATCCACTCGCCCCGCTTGGCCTTGCGGCGCAACGCCCCCACCATCTGCCGGTAGGTCGTCACCTGTTGCGCCTCGCCCGGCGGCAAGGTGGCGTCCCACGGCGTCAGCCACTGCTGGTTCTCGGCGCGCAACCGCTCCCAACGGGGGACGTCAGAGCGACGGATCGGGCGGACGCCGATCCGGCCGTGCGTCAGCGCGACGTTCCACGGCGACGACATGCCGCTAGAACGGCCGGTCGAGCACCAGGGTCCGCACCGTGTCGCCCTTGTTGAGCGCCGTCTCGTCCTCGCCGACGACGACCAGCGCGTTGGCCTGCGCCAACTGCGAGATCCGCAGCTCCTCCGAGTGCGGCACGGGCGTCACCCTGGCCCCGCGATAGGTGACCTCGAAGACCGCGGGCACGTACTGCCGGCGCCCTGGGAACGACTCGAGTCCGGTGGTCAGCACCGCGTGCACCATCGGCCGCCGGTAGGGCGAGCGCCCCATCAGCCGGCGCAGCGCGGGCAGCGCGAACACCTCGAAGCTCACATAGGCCGCGACGCTGTTGCCCGGCAGCGCGATGATCGGCTTGTTGCCGTCGGACACCTTGCCGAAGCCCTGGAGTCGTCCCGGGTAGAGGCCGACCTCGCTGAAACGCGCCTCGGCCACCCGCTGGAGGGCGCGCCGCACCGCGCCGCGATGTCCCTGGTCGATGCCGCCGGAGGTGATGACGAAGTCGGCGCGCACCAGCTGGTCGCTGAGCACCCGCTCGAACTCCGCGCTGTCGTCGGGCACCGGCGGCGAGGCGTAGGCGATGGCCCCGGCGGCGCGGACCGCGGCGGCCAGCATGGAGGTGTTGCCGTCGAAGGCCGAGTCGTGCGACATGTGCGAGCCCGGCTCGCGCAACTCGCCGCCGACCGAGATGACGACCACGCGCGGACGCGGACGGATGCCGACGCGGTCGACGCCGAGGGCCGCCAGCAGGCCGATCTCCCGGGGGCCGAGCACCGCGCCCGCCTCGACCGCCTTCGTGCCGACCTTCATGTCGCTGCCGGCCCGCAGCACGCCCTGGCCGACGCGCGGCTCGACCCGCACGCCGATCCTGCGCTGCCCCTGGTCGGCGTGCGATCCGGGGATCACGCAGTCCGCTCCGGTCGGCAGGGGCGAGCCGGCGGTGATCCGCGCGGCGGTGCCCCGGCTGATCGCGAACGGACGCGACACTCCCGGCTGCACCTCGCCGGTGATCGGCATCGTGACCGGCATCGTCTCGGTCGCCCCGGCCGCGTCGAGCGCCGCGACGGCGTACCCGTCGACCAACGCCTGGTCGTAACGGGGCAGGTCGATCTCGCTCACATGGTCGTCGTAGACGGGCAGTCCGATGGACTCCACCAGCGGCTGCGGATACGGCGCCAGCGGGCCGATGCCCCGCAGCACGTGCTCGAGGTGGTCCTCGACGGTCAGCATCCCGTCGGGGATGCTCTGCGCACGCGGCCGGGCGACCTCGCCGGGCCGCGGGTGCGCGACATGGCGTCCCTCGCGCGGCGGAGGGTCGACCGGCGGCGCCGGCTGCTCCTCGCGGGCTGCGGGCGGCTGCTCGTCGGACTCGGCCGGAGCCGTCTGCGCCACGGGCTCGGACACCACCGGCTCCGCAGATCGCGACGGCCCGGAGCCCGTCTCGTTGTCGCTCCCCTCTGAGACCATGTCGCTCAGCCTAATACCGCGTGCGTAAAACCGGCGGCTACGCCCCGAGCGCGTCGCCCTCGAGCACGACGTCGCCGCTCAACGCGACCTCCTCGCCGAAGGTCCAGTCGCCCCGGACCGTCAGCGACGTCGCCGCACGCAACGAGGGCACGTGGTGTACCCGGTCGTCGAAGTCTGCGATCGTGCCGAAGAAGCGCTTGTCGAGGTCGACCAACGGCGGATCGACGACCGCGGACACCTGGAAGTCCTCGCCGATCTCGTAGACGTCCGAGCGCAACAGCATCAGGTCGTTCGTGGTCTTGACCGGCAGGAAGCGCGTCCGGTCGACCTCGATGGCGGTCGCGCCGTCGAAGATCTCGACGGCGGCGCCCATCGCCGACTCGATCTGGATCACCTCCGGCGAGTCCGGCCGGGTCGGGTCGACGGTCTTGACGTTGCGGATCAGCGGCAGGCCGAGCACGCCGTGGCGCGCGTCGAGGGTGTCTTTGAGGACGCGCAGGTCGAACCAGAGGTTGTTGGTGTGGAAGAAGCGGTGCCGGGTCAGGTCGGCGGCCGCCGCAGCGTCCTCGGCCGGGGTCTGCGCGGTCTCCCGGAGCACGAGGCGTCCGTCGTCGCGGCGCACCACCAGATGGCCGCCCTTGACGTCGGCGGGGGTGCGGCGGCACACCTCGGCGGCGTAGGGCGCGCCGGACGCCGCGAACCAGGCCATCATGCCCGGGTCGGGCGCCGCGCCGAGGTTGTCGGAGTTCGACACCGTCGCGTAACGGAATCCCTGGTCCAGCAGCAGGTCGAGGATGCCGGAGGTCTGCAGCGCCGTGTAGAGGTCGCCGTGGCCCGGCGGACACCACTCCAGCTGGGGCTCGTCGGGCCAGTCGACCGGGGTCAGGTCGTCGGCGCGCAGCTTCGGCTCGGAGTTCTGCAGGAAGTAGAGCGGCAGACCAGGCGTCCGCAGCGACGGGTACACCGCGAGGGCCTTGAGGGTGTCCTCCTGGGTGCGGAAGGAGTTCATGAAGATCAGCGGCAGCCGCACGCCGTGGGTCCGGCGCACGTGCTTGACCTGGCCGGCGATGACGTCGAGGAAGGACAGCCCCGGCGCCACCGGCAGCAGCGATTTCGCCCGGTCCATGCCCATCGAGGTGCCGAGCCCGCCGTTGAGCTTGATGACGACGGTCTGGTCGGCGGCGCGACGCAGCTCCTCGGGGTCGGTGTCGAGATGGGCGGCGTGGTCGATGCCGGTCAGCGGCTCCACGTCCGCCTCGGCGATCATGCCGGTCGCCCCGGCCTCCAACTGCCGGTAGAAGTGGCTGAACACGTCGATGGCCTGCTGCGGCACGCCCGCGTCGATCATGCGTCGCTGCGCTGCGGTCAATCCGTCCATCCGGACACGATAGCGTCGCGGTGTGGATTCCGAGCGCGAGCGGACGTCGAAAGCTGCGTTGCGTCGCACGGTCCTGGCCGCCCGTCGGACGCGCGACGGCGCCCGGCGGGACGAGATCGGATCGCTGCTGGCCGCCCACGCGGCGGCCGAGCCGGTGCTGGCGCGGGCGCGCCGGGCGGCGGTCTATCTCGCGATGCCCGACGAGCCGCCCACCGACGCGATCATCGACAGCCTGCCGGGCGACGTGCTCGTGCCGCTGACCCGGCCCGAGGGCCGTCTCGACTGGGTCGCCCACGACCCTTCCGCCCCGCTGCGGCGCTCGGCGCTCGGCGTGCCCGAACCGGAGGGAGAGCCGCTGCCCGGCGACCCGCTGGCCGAGGCCGACGTGGTCTACCTGCCCGCGCTGGCCGTCGACCTCCACGGCGTGCGGCTCGGCCGGGGCGCGGGCTACTACGACCGCGCGCTCGCCGCGCTCGACGACGCCCCACGCCGACCGCTCACCTGCGCCGTCGTCTTCAGCGACGAGCTCGTCGCCCATGTGCCCGCCGAACCGCACGACCGCCCCGTCGACCTCGTGCTCACCGAAGCAGGCCTCTTCCGCCCCTCCCCTTAAAGTCAGGCGGGACGGTCCGTGGCGCGGACCTCGCCGACGAGCTCCTCCAGGACGTCTTCCAGCATGACGACGCCGACGACCCGGCCCTCGGCGTCGGCCACACGGGCCATATGCGAGCCGCGCGCCTGCATCAGACGCAACGCGTCGAACAGGCTCGCGCCGACCGGGACCGTGACCAGCGGGCGGACCCACTTGTCGGCGATCACCCGCTCCCGCGCGCGCGCCTCGGTCTCCAGCGCGTCCTTCACGTGCAGATAACCGCCCAGCGCGCCGTTGCCGTCACGCACCGGGAAGCGGGAGAAGCCCGACTCCGCGCAGGCGACCTCGACGTCGGCCGCCGTCGCCGTGCGATCTATGGTCACCAGCACGTCGGTCGGCAGCAGCACGTCGTCGATGGACCCGCCCTGGAACTCCAACGCGCCCTGCACCAACTCGTACTCGTCGTCGTCGAGCAGGCCCTCGCGCCGCGACTCCTCGACCAGATCGGAGACCTCGTCGTGGGTGAAGGTCGACGCCACCTCGTCCTTCGGCTCGATGCGCAGCAGCCGCAGCGCCGCGTTGGCGACCGCGTTCAGCGCGATCACCAACGGCTTGAGCACCGCCACGACCGCGAGCATGAACGGGCCGAGCACCAGCGACGCCTTGTCGGGCGCGGCCAGGGCCAGGTTCTTCGGCACCATCTCGCCGATGACGACGTGCGCGTACACGACCAGCGTCAGCGCGATGGAGAAGGAGACCGGATGGACCAGCACGTGCGGGACGCCGACCTGCTCGAAGGCCGGCTCCACCGCGTGCGCGATGGCCGGCTCGCTGACCGCGCCGAGCAGCAGCGAGCAGATCGTGATGCCCAACTGCGCCGCCGCCATCATGAGCGAGATGTTCTCCATGGCCCGCAACGCCAGCTTGGCGGCGCGCGAGCCATGAGCGGCGGCGGGCTCCAACTGGGTGCGGCGCGCCGAGATCAGCGCGAACTCCGACGCCACGAACAGCGCGTTGAGCGCCAACAGGACGACCGTGACGGCCAGGCCGAGCCACAGGCTCATCGCGCCTCCTCCCCGTCGGCGTCAGCGCGTCGCGGCCCGGTGACGATCCGCGACGGCGGGGGCGGGTCCTCCGCGGTCATGGTCACCCGGTCGACCCGGCGTCCCTCGACCCGCTCGACGGTGAGGCGCACCGGCAGCGGCTCCGGCTCGTCGTCCTCGTCCTCCGGCGTCGGGTCGACGGTGATCGTGACGGTGTCGCCCCGCTCGGCCAGACGTCCCAGCTCCTGCACCACCAGGCCCGCGATGGTCTCGTAGTGCGGTCCCTCGGGCAACGAGACGCCGGTCTGCTCGAACACCTCGTCGGGGCGCAGCAGGCCCGACAGCGACCAGGTGCCGTCGCGCCGGTGACGACTGGCGGCGTTCACCCGGTCGTGCTCGTCGGCGATGTCGCCGACGATCTCCTCGACCAGGTCCTCCAGCGTGACCACGCCGTCGGTGCCGCCGTACTCGTCGAGCACGACCGCCATCTGCATGCCCTGGTCGCGCAGCAGCGTGAGCAGCGGGTCGAGCTCCAGACTGTCGGGCACGGTCACGGCAGGCGCGCAGACGTCCTCGATCCGGGTGGCCCGGCGACGCTCGACCGGCACGCTCACCGCGTGCTTGACATGCACCACTCCGAGGACGTCGTCGGGGTCGCGGCCGATGACCGGGAAGCGCGAGTGGCCGGTCGAGCGGGCCGCCTCGATCACCGCCGCGACCGGCTCGCGGCCTTCCAGGAAGGTCACCCGGACGCGCGGCGTGCGGACGTCCGCGGCGGTGCGGTCGCCGAAGGTGATGCTGCGGGCCACCAGGCGCGCGGTGTCGTCGTCGATGGCGCCCTCCTGCGCCGAGCGCAGCACCAGCGAGCGCAGCTCCAACGGCGAGCGGGCCGAGTGCAGCTCCTCTTGCGGCTCGACCCCCCACGAGCGCAGGATCGCGTTGGCGGTGCCGTTGAGCCAGCGGATCGGCCAGGCCGTGACGACCGTGAACCACCGCTGCGGCAGCTGGGTCCAGCGGGCGGTGGCCATCGGGACCGCCAGCGCGATGTTCTTCGGGATGAGCTCGCCGACGAGCATGGTCGTGATGGTACTGACGGTCAGCGCGGCCGCGTAGGAGGCGACGCTCAGACCGCTTCCCGACAGCCCGGCCGACTCCAACGGGCCGTGCAGCAGACGGCCGATGGCCGGCTCGGCGAGGTAGCCGATGGCGAGGTTGGTGATCGTGATGCCCAGCTGCGCGCCGCTGAGCTGCGTCGACAGGGTGCGCAACGCCTTGAGCGTGCCGTTCGCGCCGGGGCGGTTCTCGGCCGCCGCCCGCTCGACCGACGCGCGGTCGACGGTGACGAAGGAGAACTCCGCGGCCACGAACAGGCCGCAGGCGAACATGAGCAGGACGGCGACGGCGAGGAGGACCAGCTCGGTCATGAGCGCGGCGCCCCCGTCCGGCGCGCGGAGTCGTCAGGAATGTGAAGGGGATGGACAGGGCCGGTACTCGGAGGCTCGTTCACAATGCGGCCAACTGTACCCTTGCACGGCAACGTCCAACGAGTCATCGAATGCCGGAGACAACAGTGCCCACCTACCAGTACCAGTGCACCGAGTGCGGGGAAGCGCTCGAGGTCCAGCAGTCCTTCAGCGACGACGCCCTGACGGAGTGCCCCGCGTGCTCGGGACGCCTGCGCAAGCTGTTCAACGCGGTCGGCGTCGTGTTCAAGGGGTCGGGGTTCTACCGCACCGACAGCCGGTCGGGGTCGTCGAACGAGTCGTCGTCCAGCAGCTCTTCCTGAGCCTGTGGATAAGTTTCCCCGCGTCGCGGCGTTCCGTCCTAGCCTGCCGGCATGGAACGCATCGACCGACTCGTCTTCGCCCATCGACGCCTGCTGACCGCCGTCTGCGCGGGCCTCGCCGTCCTCTTCGCCCTGAACGCCCGCGCGCCGGGGAGCGACACCCGGCCGGCCGTCGTCGCCGGCGACGACCTCGCCGCCGGGTCGGTGCTGACCGGCGACCAGGTCCGCGTCGTCGACCTGCCCGCGTCTGCGGTGCCCGAGGGAGCGGCGGCGTCGGTCGAGGAGGTCGTCGGGCGGTCCCTGGCCGGGCCGGTGCGCGACGGGGAGGTGATGACCGACCGGCGGGTGGTCGACGCCCGCGACCTGTCCGGCTTCGACGTCGAGGACCCGGCACTCGCCACCGTCCGGGTGAGCGACCCCGCCGCGCTGCGGGCGCTGCGCGTCGGCGACCAGGTCGACGTGATCGCCGTCGACCCTCAGGGCGAGGAGGCACCGACGACCGTCGCCGAGGGCGTCACCGTCGCGGCGCTGCCCGACGCGCAGGACGCCGAGGACGCCCGCGACGCCGTCGGCCTCGTCGCCCCGAGCGAGACCGCCGCCGCGCTGGCGGCCGCAGGGCTGAGCGGCGGCCTGACCCTCGTGGCCAGGTGAGCCGACACGACGGAGCGCACGCCGCCGGGGCCGCCCCGGTCGTCTACGGTGGGAGACGAGTCGGGACCGGCCCGTCTCCCTCCCTCAAAGGAATCGACATGCTCAAGGGTTTCAAGGACTTCCTGCTCCGCGGCAACATCGTCGACCTCGCGGTCGCGGTGGTCATCGGCACCGCGTTCACGGCGCTGGTGGCCACGTTCACGTCGGCGTTCATCGAGCCGTTGCTCGCCACCATCGGCGGTTCCGACGCCGCCGACGGCCTGGGCTTCCGGATCCTGGAAGACAACGCCGCCACCTTCGTCAACGTCGGCGGCTTCATCAACGCCGTCATCACCTTCGTGCTGACCGCCGCCGTCGTCTACTTCGTGATCGTGGTCCCCATGGCCAAGCTCAACGAGCTGCGCAAGTCGGGTCAGGAGCCCGAGCCGGAGAACGTCTCGGAGGACATCGAGCTGCTCCGCGAGATCCGCGACGCGCTGAAGTCGCGCGGCTGACCCTCCACCACCACGGCGACGGGCTCCCTCCTGATCAGGAGGGAGCCCGTCGTCATGTCAGCCGTGATGGGGCGGGACGTCGCGGAGGAGTTCTTGGTCGCGACCGCCGGGGCCGGAGCGATCCCCCCATCCCTCGTCGGTGTCGTCGCGCGTGCCGGACGGTTCGAGGTCGCCCAGCAGCTCCGCCGCCCGCCGCAACCGCTCGGCCCGCTCTCGTGCTTCCGTCATCAACGCCTCCTCGACGTGCTCTCGGCGGAGACCGCAGCCCGGCTCGCGCCCTCGGCTGGGCTCCGTCACTCGCAGAGCGAGCGACGGAGCCCACGCGACCGACCCTCACCTGACGCGAGCCTCAGCGCCTGCGGTCGTCGACGACTCGTGCCCTCGGCTGGATTCGAACCAGCGGCACCCGCTTTAGGAGAGCGGTGCTCTATCCCCTGAGCTACGAGGGCGGGGACGGCCGGAGCCGCGCGACGAGCGTACCGGCTCGGCCTGGCTCAGCCGGAACGGCCGGGGCGAACTCGCCAGCGCCACACGCTGTAGCCGAGCAGCGCCCACGCCGCCGACCCCGAGACGGCCAGTCCGAGGCCGACCCCCCAGCCGGCGGCCGGCAGCTCGGGGCCGAAGCCGACGCCCAACACGGTGAACTCCGGAATCGTCGGCGACCAGCACCACAGGACCCCGGTGGCGAACAGCCACAGGCCGCCGAGAAAGCTGACGATGATCCGTGGAATCGTCGCGACGCTGTACTTGGCCGCCTCGACCGCCCGGAACTGCAGCGGGTCCAGCACGCGCCTCGCCCACGCGTAGTGTCGAGCCAGGAGCGCCACCCCGCTGACGAGCCCGATCATGCCCGGGCCGGGCAAGGGCATCATCAGCGCGCCGACGACGACGAGAATCCACCCCAGGGTCAGACTGCCGACCCCCAGGAACCAGACGTGCAGCCGCGACCAGGTCGACGGTCTCTCCGGCGCCCGTCCCCCCGTCATCGCGTCAACCTCCGCATGTCGTCGGCTTGTCTCACCGGCGCGACCCGAACGACCGGCGTCACACCGAGACGAAGATGTGGACCGCCGCGTCATTGTCGATCTCGGCCGACTCGCCCTGACGCGCCACCACGACGCCGTCCTGGCCTCGGGTGACCAGCACGTCGTTGCCCGGCAGCGCGCCGACCCGGCGCAGCACCGACATGACCTGCGTGTCCTTCTGCACCTCTTCGGCGATCCGGCGCACCACGAGGCGGCGCGGCTCGTCCGCACTCCGCACCGCCCGCGGCAGCGACTGGACGCCGTCGAGGAACTCGCTCTCGTCGACCTGCTCGCCCAACTCGGCCAGACCCGGGATCGGGTTGCCGTACGGCGACTCCGTGGGATGCTCCAACAGCTCGATGAGCCGACGCTCGACCTGCTCGGAGATGACGTGCTCCCAACGGCAGGCCTCCTCGTGCACGTACTCGAACTCCAGCCCGATGACGTCGGTGAGCAGCCGCTCGGCCAGGCGGTGCTTGCGCATCACGCGAGTGGCCAGCTGCCGTCCTTTCTCGGACAGCTCGAGGTGGCGGTCGCCCTCGACGGTCAGCAGACCGTCGCGCTCCATGCGCGCCACGGTCTGGCTCACGGTCGGGCCCGACTGGTGCAGACGCTCGGCGATG
Source organism: Aeromicrobium sp. (assembly GCF_047606445.1). Taxonomy (GTDB): domain Bacteria; phylum Actinomycetota; class Actinomycetes; order Propionibacteriales; family Nocardioidaceae; genus Aeromicrobium. The sequence continues at coordinate 33,979 of NZ_JASGEK010000054.1, forward strand.
CGCGCGCGCAGCGGAACGATGCCCTCCTCCTCGAGCTCGAAGATGGTGCGCAGATACATCTCGGTGGTGTCGATCAGGTCGCTCACGCGGGCCATTGTTCCATGGACGTGGCTAAGCGTGCCCTCACCTGGCCGACGAGTCGGTGACGAAAGCGCGTCGAGTCGCTGACGACACCGTGACGGGGATCGCCTACCGTGGCGTTCATGGTGACGATCCCGGCGCAGTTCAACGGGCCTGACCACTCCGGCAACGGCGGTTATGTGTGCGGCCTGCTCGCGACGCAGCTCCCCTCCGACACCCCGGTGACGGCGACTTTGCACATGCCGCCGCCGCTCGACACGCCGCTCGCGTGGGAGCGCTCCGGCGAGGAGGTCCGGCTGGAGTCGCACGGCGGCACGATCATCGGACGCGCCTCCCGGGGCGGCTTCGACCGAGCCGCCCTGCCGAGCCCCGACGCCAAGCGGGTCGCCTGCGGCCTGGCCAACTACGCCGGACACCACCACCATCCCTTCGACCGCTGCTTCACCTGCGGACCGGCTCGTGAGGAGGGCGAGGGGCTGCGCATCTTCAGCGGCGAGGTGTCGGCCGGGTGGACGGCCGCGCCCTGGGATCCGCATCCGGCGATGGCGGTCGACGGAGTGATGCCGACGCCGGTCGTCTGGGCGGCGCTCGACTGCCCTGGCGGCTGGGCGGCGGACTTCTGCTCGCAGCCGATGGTGCTGGGCCGGATGACCGCGCAGGTGTTCGCGCCGGTCCCGGCGGGCCAGCGCCTGCACGCCAGCGGGCGGCTCGACGACCGCCGGGGCCGCAAGTTCTACACCTCGACCGCCCTGCACACGCCTCAGGGCGAGGTGGTGGGGCGCTCGGAGCAGATCTGGTTCGAGATCGACCCGGCCCGGTTCGGCTGAACGGGCGGCCGAGTCAGCCTGTCGCGCGCCGGACCGCCTCGGACAGCTGCGAGCGTGCCCGGTTGATCCGGCTCTTGACCGTCTGCACGCCGACTCCCTGATGCTCGGCGATCTCGGCGTAGGTCAGATCGCCGTACTCGCGCAGCACCAGCGCCTCGCGGAAGTCCTCTCGCACCTCGCGCAGCGCCGCGGTGACGAGGTCGCGGTCGTCGACCTGCCCCGTCTCGTCGGCACTGATGAGCAATCCGGCGACGTCGGCGGCGTCGACCGGGACCGACCGGCGCTTGCGACACACGGCGATGGCCGCGTTCGACGCGATCCGATAGCACCACGTGCTGAACTTGGCGTTGCCACGGAATTTGTGGATGTTCTGCCAGGCGGCGATCAACGCGTCCTGTAGGGCGTCCTCGGCGTCGAGCGGATCGGCGGTGACGCGCAGACAGACCGACCACAGCAGGTCGCGGCTCTCGTTCACCAGCTCGGTGAAGGCCTCGGCGTCGCCCGCGCGCGCCCGCTCCACGAGCGCGGCCTGCTCACCTGTCACCGTCATGGCCTTCCCGTTCCCCCCGTCGGACGGCCTCAGTATGTCCTATACGACCGGCCCGCGGGTTAACCCGCCGAGAAGATCTCAGCGCGTGTCCGTGCCGAAGCCCGCCCGATAGTTGGCGCTGCCCTCACCCGACGCAGACAGAGCCTTCTTCGTTCCTGATGTTCCAGCCGCGGTAGGCCCCGATGTTGTAGTCAGGGCCGCCGCCCGCATCTGCATTGATATCGATCGGACGCATACACCAGCCCGCTTCCGCCAGATCGACGTCGATCTCATCACGACGAACGCAAGCCGCAGAAGTGTCAGCGGGGTCCGTCCCGCCACGGCAGGTCATGTACGTCTCCCAGTACTCGTCGATCAGCGAGGCGATGGCGGCCGACGGATTCTCTGAGTCAGCGATTGGCGGCGCGGGCGCCTCCGCCTCCTCAGGTGCTGGCGGGGCACACCGACAGAGGATCACTTGGGTGATCGGTCCTGAGAGCTGACCGTCTTCGGAAGGAGTGAAAGCGATCTTGTACCCCGTACCGGTGGACTCATCAGCTACATAGGTGACAGTGCCCTGCTCAGGGACTGACGGACTATCCGCGAGCCCGTACAAGGCCTCCGCCTCGGCGACGTCGTCGCCGATCCCCACACCATCGATCGTCCGCATGTCCTCACTATCGGAGACCACCTGAGTGAGCACACCATCGGTGAACACCAGCGTGCAGTCCACATAGACCACCTCAACCGTCCCCGACGCGGCCACCTCGCCCAGTTCCTCGCCCGCAGCCTCCGCCGCCAGCGTGGCTTCCTCGACCGTCATCCCCGGCGCCACACCCCGATAACCAGCCGGCTGGATCGTCGACGCCGCCCACTCCGGATCCAACACCGCCGGAAGACGCGCCTCCAACTGAGCCGGATTCGCCGCGTCCAACGCGAGCCCACCCGTCTCAGCCGCCACACAGTCCAACTGCTCCGTCGCGACCGCGTTCCCCGCCGTCTTGAACCCCACCGTGTGCACCGTGACCCCGTCCAAGGACTCAGCGACCTCGCACGGGTCCTCGCCCAGCCCCTGGGCGCCGCAATGGTCCTCGCCGTCGGACACGATCACGATCGCCCGATCGCCCTCGTCCGGAAGCTCAGCGGCGGCCGTCCGCAACGCCTTGCCCATCGGCGTGAAACCACGCGGCGCCACCTCGCCGACCGTCGAGACGAACTCGTCCTTGTCCAACGGACCAAGCTCGATCAACGTCGACACGTCCTCACAACCCGCCTCCAACTCCGCGTCCGACGTGCCCGTCCCCGTGCCATAGACGACCAGACCCAGCTCATGGGACTCCGGCAACGCCTCCACCAACGACGTCACCGCCGCCCGAGCCGCCTCGAAACGCACACCCGGCGCGTCGTCGGCCAACATCGACGCCGACGCGTCCAACACGACCA
>NZ_JASGEK010000055.1:0-40625 GCF_047606445.1 Aeromicrobium sp.
CCGGTGTCTCATCCACCCTATGAGCGCTCATAGGGTGGATGAGACACCGCTACCGAGGCAAAGGTGGACAACTCACCGCCTCAGGGGGTCGTTAGCCGAAGATGGAGGGGACGGCGGAGACGGGTTTGCGCTCGTCGCCGATGCGGACCAGGGTGCCGGGGTGGATGCGGCCCTCGGTCATGAAGTCGCGGACGCGCCGAGGGGTGTAGGGGCCGTACTCCTCGCCGTGGATGATGAGGAAGACGTCGGGCTCCTCCTCGGGCTCGTCGGCGTCCTCCTGCGGTTCGGGCTCCTCGTCGGCTGGCTCGGCGGCGAGCGTCGGACGGTCGTGCCGGTCGAGGCCGCCCAGAGCGTAGTCGTCCTCGGCCCGCGAGGAGGAGACCGGTGGAGCCTCGACAGGATCGGCCTCCTCGGCCCAGGGGCTCGGCTCGTCGGCCCAGAAGATGCGCGGCGTCTCGTCGAGCACCGACGGGTCCTCGACGACCGGCTTGCGGCCGGCGATCAGGCAGAACACGATGACGAGCGACTGCAAGACCAGCGCTGCGGCCGTGTACGGCAGGCCCTCGTCGGTCTCCCAGCCGGTGCCGGGGCGCAGGAAGGTGTCGCGGCTGGAGCTGTCGAGCGCCAGCAGCAGCAGCCCGACCTGCGCCAGCACCGACAAGACGGTGAGCACCAGCACGCCGATGGTCCAGCGTCGCGCGACCAGGCCGAACAGTGCGGTCAGCCCGGCCAGCGTTCCGAACAGGGCCGCGCAGAAGGCCAGGAACAGCAGCACGCCGCGCGCGCGCCCGTCGCCGAAGGGGCTGTAGAGGCTGAGCGCGCTGTCGCGGACGATCACCAACAGGTGGCCCAGGACGCTGTTGGCCTGATAGCCGCCGAGGAACACGGCGATGGCGAAACCGAACACGCGGGCCGCGCCGAAGCGGCGGGCCCAGGAGGCGGGCTCGGACGTGTGCGTGGAACTCGTCATGGCGTGAAGACTAAGCCGCAGGCGCTCGTCGCGCGCACCCGACTCACGAGAAGAGCCCGGGAAACTCCCCGGCGGGCCGGAAATCAGTGTCCATCGTGCGGATCGCGGTCGTGCGACGGATGCGGCCCTCGGCGATGAAGCCGTGCACCTGCTCCCACTTGTAGGGGCCGTACTCGCCGCGGGCGATGCGGATGAAGTACGCCTGGGTCGTCGGGTCGGGCAGCGGCAGCAGATCGTCGGTGAACGCGGGGTAGCCCGCAGTCGCCTCGACCGGGGCCTCGGCGATCGTCGGGACCACTGCGGGGGCCGCCGAGGTCGGCTTCGGACGCGGCTCGGGCGACACCGGGGCGACCGGCGAGGTCGGCGCGACGACGTCCTCGCCGCGCGGTGCCGCGCGGTGCCCCTGTGGCGCCTCCGACGGCTCGACGAGTTCCTCGTTGAGAGCGTCGTGGGTCAGCAGGGCCTCCAGCGGGTCGGCCGTCGGCTCGGGCCGGTGCTCGGCCGGCGCCGTGAGCGGGTCGGCGCTCAGGGGTTGTTCCGGGCGTGTGGGCAGGATCGGCGCGGCCGGGACGACCGGCTCAGGCTCGGGCGTCGCCTCGATCTCGGCGGCGAGGTCCGGCTCGACGGGAGACGGGGACGGCTCAGGGGCCGCGTGACGGCCTCGGCGACCGTCGGGGGGCGTCGCCGGGGCGACTGGCGGAGCCGACGGCTGCGCGGGCGCGGGCGTCGCTGCGGCCGCCGCGTTGGACTGCGCCAGGAGCTCGGCAAGGGTGGGCCGCGTCGGCTCGACGCCGGGGGACTCCATGGCCGGAACGACCGGGGGCCCGGCGGGGGCGTCGACGTCTCGGCGGCGGTTGCGGCCGCGCAGCGACGCCAGACGCGAGCGGGAGGGCTCGGCCGGCTCGACCTCTTCGGGCTCGACCGTGATCGGATCGACGTCGGCCGGGCCCACGACGGCCGACTCGTCCTCGTCGTCCGGAGCCCGGACCCGGGTGGCGAAGCACTGGTCGACGATCACCAGCGAGAGCGCCGGGACGAGGGTCATCGTGACGATGTCGTAGGGCCAGCGGCTCCGGCTGGAGTAGTAGGCGGCGAGCACGCCGCCGTGGCGGTAGTCGGCGACGGCCAGCACGATGAGGTAGACGAGCCAGGCGGTCAGGTTGACGAGCGCGGCGACCAGCAGGATCGTCCGGCCGCGCTCGAAGCGAGGCAGCAGCGACAGGACTCCGGCGACCGCCAGCGGCAGGCCGACGAGCGGGGCGAGCACGCCGAGCAGCTGCGAGGACCCCGCGAGATGGCCGAGCGGGCCGAACGGGCTCAGCAGGTCCCAGGCCCCGTCGAGCTTCAGGACGCGCTGGACGCCGACGGCCGTCGCGTAGGCCCCGACGAGGACCGCCAGCGTCCCGTTGATCTTCTGGCCGAGGGTCAGGCGGGGGGCGGCGGCAGGAGTCGTCGGCGTGGTGTCCACGGTGTCCGCCGGCATGTTCATGCCCCCGAGATTAAGGCGCCGGACACGGTCTGCGCTCCTCCAGACACGCGGGCTCAGGAGAAATCGACCGATAGTTCGGTCGCGTCGGTGTCGTGGTAGAACTCGCCGTCGACGGTCGCGGCGAGGGCGGAGAGCTCCGGGAGGAGGTCGGCGGGGACGGCGGGGACCAGGACCACGCGGAGGACGGGCCGGTCGGCGTCGGGGAGGGTGACGGTGATCGAGCCGTCGGTGGCCGGGAGGCGGGCGAGCACCTGCGACACCCGGTCTCCGGCGACCACCGGACGCCCGCTGCCGCGCAGCGTGACCGTCGCTCCGGCCTCCCGGACGCGCCGCAGTCGTTCGCGCGCCGACGGGGTCAGGGCGCCCGGGGCGGTGAGCGCGTCGCGGATCTCGCCGGAGACGAGCCGGATCTCGCCGAGCAGCTGGTCGTCGGGGCCGTCGGCGAGGCGGCGCAGACGGTCGAGCAGGGCGTGGAGGCGGCCGTCCAGTCCGTCGGGCAGCTCCGGCAGCGCGAGCGGCTCGCCGTGCCGGAGCTGCGCGGCGATCTGCGAGGCGGTGTCGTCCTCGGCGCGTTCGACCGACGACGACAGGCCGCGGGCGTAGCGCCCGACGAGGGCGAGGCCGGTCATCTGCGCGAGGGGCTGCGCGATCACGCCCAGCGCGCCGGTGACCGCGATGCCCGGATCGGCCGCGGCCCAGGAGGCCACGACGGCCGAGTAGACCAGGCCGGCCGCGACGCCGGCCGACATCGAGGCGTAGACGCCGCACACGAGCAGCGGCGCGGTGGCGAGGCCGACGATCCACGAGTCGAAGGTCGCCAGCGACCCGCTGCCGGCGTCCGCGAGGCCGACCGTCAGCAGCGCGAGCGCGAACGGCAGCGTGACCGCCAGGGTCGAGGTCGGGGCGAGCCGGGCGCGACGGACCGCGAGGGCCAGCAGCAGCCAGGCGAGCGCGACGCAGGCGAGCGACACCCGCAGAGAGCCGGGATGGTCGAGGTGGCGCAGGGCGAGCCAGGTGTTCCCGCAGGCGTGCGCGACGCCGAACCAGGCGATGACGCGACGGCTGGGCGCTGGACGGGACGGAGCCGACGGAGGCTGCGGGAGCGGTGTCAGCTGTCGCGACGACCACCGCAGGCGGACGAGGCAGCCGTCGCCGGGGGCCGAGTGGATCTCGGCGACCCCGCCGACGCCCCGGACGCGGTCCCGGATGGAGGAGTTGACGCCGAAGGCGGCATCGGCCGTCGGATGGAAGCCGCGACCGTCGTCGCGGACCTCCAGGACCGTCTCGTGGTCGGACGTGCGGTGGGCGCGCACGGTGATGACGGTGGCGCCGCTGTGCCGCAGCGCGTTGCGGACCGCTTCGGCCGCAGCGGCGGTCATCGCGTCCACGACCGGCTCGGGCAGGTCGCTCAAGGCTTGGAAGGAGGGATGGTCGACGTGGACGCCGTCGCGGTCGAAGGAGGCCGACCCGGGGCGGTGGCCGTGGGCCGAGAGCGTGGCGAGCGCGTGGGCGGCGGCCTCGTGGACCGCACGGGTCGGCGCCGTCGGCCGTGCGGCGGCGAGGGCGAGCGTCGACAGCACCTCGTCGTGGAGCAGGCGGCGCGTCCGGGCGTCGTGATGGAGCTGACGGGACCGTTCGGCCAGGTACGCGGCGGTGGCGGACTGGAACGCCTCGGCCTCGTCGAGCGACGTCGTCAGGCGGCGGAGGGCGTCGATCAGGACGCCGAGGGCGAGGGCCGTGCAGCCGACCGCGACCAGCTCGTCGGCGAGGTCGAGCCAGGAGTGTCCCGCGCCGAGCAGGCGCCCGAGGGCGTGGAGAGCCGCGGCGGCGGCGCCGGCGGCGAGGGCGCCTCGCCTCGGCAGCAGGAGGGCGGCGGCGATCATCGCGATGACGAAGAGGTTGAACGCCGGGCCGCCGGCGTCGGCCGAGACGCCGGACGCCCCCTCGCGCACCGTCACGGCGACGGCGAGTGACAGGCCGACGAAGATGGCGGCCGTCGGCGGCGGCCGCGAGCGCCAGCACGATCAGGCCGCGCCCGTACCGGTCGCCGACGGCGGTCGCGCCGGTCCCGGAGGACCAGCGGACGAGGTCGAGCAGGACGGACACGGCGATCCACGCGGCGAGGCTGCCCCGGCAGAACAGCGCCATCCGACGCGCGTGCCGCCCGGGGGCGGTCGCGGAGGTCGTCATCGTCAGTCGTCGATGAAACCGTCTTTGCGTGCCTGCCGGACGAGCCCGTGGGCGTTGCCCACCTCGACGCCGCGCCGTTGGTAGGCCGCCACCGCGCGTTTGACGTGCTCGCGGATCGTCGCCTCGGTCACGCCGAGACGACGGGCGATCGACTTGTAGGGCAGTCCGGTGGCCACCTCCTGGATCACTTCGATCCGCCGGTCGGTCAACAGGGTCAGGATCGTGGAGTCGGCCAGCAGCGCCTGGGCGACGGCGCCGGAGAAGGCGAGATCGCCCTCGGAGACGGCGGTGACGGCCGCGGCGAGATCGGGCATCGGGTCGGCCTTCAGCGCCAGCCCGGACGCGCCCGCCGCGATGGCGCGCTGGATCAGCACCGCGCGTTCGTTCTCTGCGGTGAAGATCAGCACGCGCGGACCCCGTGCGAGGATCGCGGCGACGTGGTCGGCGGCGGTCGTCGGACCGGGGATCTCCAGGTCGAGCAGCACCACGTCGATGTCGGCGAGGTCGTGGGCCAGCAGCTCGTCGATGCTCTGGGCGACGAAGCGCAGCTGGATGTCCGGGCGCAGCCGGGAGAGCCCGACGGCGATGCCGTCGAGCACGACCGGGTGGTCGTCCAACGCCGCGATGTTGATCGTCGGCGCGTCGACGTCGATGGTGGCTGTCATGGGGTTCCCTTCTCTTCCACGACATTGGACCACAGCGAGCCGGTCTCGCGCTGTCCTCGAATTCGTGGACACCGTCGGCCATGGTCAGCGCCGTGTTTCCGTGCCAAGATCGGAGCGACCGTATCTGGGAGGAATATGTCCGAGAGCGACACGCCGCTGCCACCGCCGCCGGTCGACGGGAGCACCTCCGACGCCTCTGTGCTTCGTGTCGGACGTCGCCGAGGCCTTCCAGCCGAACCACACGATCTGCGAGGACGCCGAGAGCCATGCGGTCTACCTCGATAGCGACACCTTGGCCGAGCTGGTCAGCGACGACGCGTTGCTCGAGGGACCAGAGGGTTTCGACGAGGACGGGACATGGCTCCGGGTGGAACAGCCGATCACGGTGATGGGCGCGTACACCTGGGAGGCGCCGGCCGCCATCGTGGCGGGCCTGGTCATGGCTCTGGTGGCGTGGGTCGTCGTCCGACGCCATCGGGCGCGGACCCAGGGGAGTTCTCCCCGCAGCGCGGGTGCTTAGGTCGACCGTATGAGTGCGCTTCCCCCGCCGTCGGCGTCGTCGCCCCCTGGACCGTCCCGAGGCCTGTCGCGCCGGGCGGCGGTGGCCCTTGCCGGATCGCTGGTGGTCACCGGCGCCGTCGGGGCGGGCGGCTGGTGGTGGCTGACGCGTGACGGCGGACCCGGCTCCGGCGACGTGGTGTTGGAGGCCGTCGACGATCCGGGACAGTCGCCCTTCACCGACAGCGTGGCCTCGGAGGTCTCCTTCTCCGACGAGGCGCGCGCGTACGTCGACGACCTGGCCTTGAGCGCCGAGGTCGAGGGCTCCACGCCGGGTCTGTACGGCGGCACGAACGACGTCGGCTCCTGCGACAAGGAGGCGTTGGTCGACTTCCTCGACGCCGACGACGACAAGCGCGAGGCGTGGGCGGGCGCGCTCGACGTCGACGAGGGCGACGTCGCGGACTATGTCGGAACCCTCGCCGCCGTGGCGCTCACCCGCGACACCGCCGTCGTCAACCACGGCTATGAGGACGGTCGCGCCACGCCCTACGACGCGGTGCTCCAGGCCGGCAGCGCAGTCTTGGTCGACGCGGCGGGGACGCCGGTCGTGCGCTGCGCCTGCGGCAACCCGCTGGGCACGTTGGACCGCGACGTGACCGTCCCGGACTCGCCCGACGGGGCGTGGAAGGGCTACGCGCCGAAGCGGGTCGTCTCGGTGCGCCCGGCGCCCGAGCCGGTGTCCACGCTGACCTACGTCGACGTCGACTCCGGCGAGCAGGCGATCGCCCCCGTCGGCGACGGCAGCGGCGACTACATCGCCTGGGCGAGCAGCTACGGAAGCGACTACAAGCCGGTGGCTCAGATCTGGAATGGCGAAGAGATCGTGACAACTCAAGGCAATCCCAGGGACAACGGCTCGGACACGCTGACGCCGATCGGCTTCATCGGTGAGACCGCGTATTTCAAGGACGCTGGCGGCGCGCATGGACACTCGTGGATGCTGTACGGCTACGACGTCAACGACGGCTCGCTCGTCGCGTCCGCTGACTGCTCGGTGTGCGACGACGCGCAGGTCGCCGGCTCGGAAGTGGTGTTCTTCGAATATGGAGAGGACCATTTGCAGGTGAGGCGTCTCGACGCTGACTTGGACGAGGTGGACGCGGTGGACTTCCCGGAGGAGGAAGGCCACTTCCAAGAGGTCGAGTTCGGTGAGGCGCCACCGCCGGCCTATCTGCGTGACGCGAGCGAAGACGCCGCCTACCTGTTGGTGATGACGACGGACTGGACGGGCGAGGAGGGTGAGATCCCTGGCTACCGGTTGATCCGACTCGGCAACGACGGCGAGGTCACCCGTTCGGAGGACTTCTCGATGGAGCAACAGGCGATCTTCGGCGGCCAGGCGGTCGATCTGAGTCCCGACGGCACGACCCTCGCCGTCGTGACGGCGTCCGGCGAGATCGCCCTGCTCGACGCCGAGACGATGGAGCAGACCGGCGAGATCCCCGCAGCCGACGATGGCTCACGCATTCGTTCGATGAGTTTGCGCGACGACGGCACGCTCGACGCGACGGTGAACGACTGCTCCGATTTCTACTGCGACACGAGCCATCTCGCGGCGACGAACACCTCGTGGGACGGTGACGGGTGGACGGTCGCCGACGAGACGCCGGTGGTCTGCGCCACCGCCTCGGGACGCACCCGGGTCACCACGACGGGCGAGCAGGTCGAGGACGACTCGTACAGCACCCTGTTGCGCCAGAGCGTCGAGGTGCTCGGCGCGGACGGCTACGAGGAAGCCGACGAGGTGATCGGGGCGAGCTGCCTCGGCGCCTGAGCGGAGCCCGGCCCGATTTGCCAGCGCGGCGAGGGCGGAGTAGACTCGCACGTCGGCCTTGCTCTGCGCTCGCGCAGGCGTACGGCCGTCAGACGTAAGCAATCCGAGGCATGAGGTTCATGGCGAAAAAAGAAGGCGTCATCGAGATGGAAGGCGCGGTGGTGGAGGCCCTCCCCAACGCGATGTTCCGTGTCGAGCTGACCAACGGGCACAAGGTGCTCGCCCACATCAGCGGCAAGATGCGCCAGCACTACATCCGCATCCTCCCCGAGGACCGGGTCGTGGTGGAGCTCTCGCCCTACGACCTCAGCCGCGGACGCATCGTCTACCGCTACAAGTGACGCTCGCCGGTCGAGCGTGACCGCCGGGCACACCTGTGCCCGGTGACAACTTCATAACGACAATCACGCATTCAGAATCAGGAAAGAGCTTCTCCATGAAGGTCAACCCGAGCGTGAAGAAGATCTGTGACAAGTGCAAGGTGATCCGTCGCCACGGCCGCGTCATGGTGATCTGCGAGAACCCCCGGCACAAGCAGCGCCAGGGCTGATCCAGACTTCCTCACCCGCATCACTGAACATCTGACGGCTCGCCTGGTCCCTCGGGATCGGGCGTCACCCCCGGCGCGAAGGCCGGGGCCCGGCTCCGTGGCCCGCAAGGAAGGCCACGGGAGGCAGCTGGGGCGCCGCAGGTGACCACACCTTCGCCGAATGAAAGGAACTGCCAGCACATGGCACGCCTCATCGGAGTCGACCTCCCGCGCGAGAAGCGCTTGGAGATCGCGCTCACCTACATCTACGGCATCGGCCGCACCCGCGCCGTCGAGACTCTCGCCGCCACCGGCGTCTCGGGCGACCTGCGCGTCCACGAGCTCACCGACGAGCAGCTCGTCGCGCTGCGCGACCACATCGAGGCCAACTACCAGGTCGAGGGCGACCTGCGCCGCGAGGTCACCGCCGACATCCGTCGCAAGATGGAGATCGGCAGCTACCAGGGCCGCCGTCACCGCGCGCACCTGCCGGTCCGCGGTCAGCGCACCAAGACCAACGCGCGCACCCGCAAGGGCCCGAAGCGCACCGTCGCCGGAAAGAAGAAGTGATCGCCTGATGCCTCCCAAGACCGCCGGCGCCAAGAAGGTGCGCCGCAAGGAGAAGAAGAACATCGCTCAGGGCCAGGCCCACATCAAGAGCACGTTCAACAATACGCACGTCACCATCACCGACCCGAACGGCGCGGTCATCGCGTGGGCCTCGGGCGGAACCGTGGGCTTCAAGGGCTCGCGCAAGTCGACGCCGTTCGCGGCGGGCATGGCCGCCGAGGCCGCCGGCCGCCAGGCCATGGACCACGGCATGAAGAAGGTCGACGTCTTCGTCAAGGGCCCCGGTTCGGGCCGTGAGACCGCGATCCGCTCGCTGAGCGCCGTCGGCCTGGAGGTCGGCACGATCTCCGACGTCACCCCCAGCCCGCACAACGGCTGCCGCCCGCCCAAGCACCGTCGTCTCTGACGGCTCGCCCTTCTCTTTCAGGAGTTTTCGACTATGGCCCGTTACACCGGTCCTCTCACCAAGAAGTCGCGCCGCCTCGGCGTCGACCTCGTCGGTGGCGACGCCGCCTTCGAGCGTCGTCCCTACCCGCCCGGCCAGCACGGCCGCGCCCGCGTCAAGGAGTCCGAGTACCGCACCCAGCTGCAGGAGAAGCAGAAGGCGCGCTACACCTACGGCATCCTCGAGAAGCAGTTCCGTCGGTACTACGAGGAGGCCTCGCGCCGTCCCGGCAAGACCGGCGACAATCTGCTGAGCCTGCTCGAGTCGCGTCTGGACAACGTCGTCTACCGCGCGGGCCTGGCCCGCACGCGGCGTCACGCCCGCCAGCTGGTGACCCACGGTCACTTCATCGTCAACGGCGTCAAGACGAACATCCCGTCCTTCCAGGTCAGCAAGCACGACATCATCGACGTCAAGCCCAAGAGCCTGAACACGACGCCGTTCATCGTCGCGCGTGAGACGCACGACCCCGACACGGTGCCCGGCTGGCTCGACGTCTCGCCGACCCGCGGCCGCATCCTGGTCCACCAGAACCCGGTCCGCGAGCAGATCACCGTGCCGATCACCGAGCAGCTGATCGTCGAGTACTACTCGAAGATCTGATCCCCTCGTCCATCGACCGGGTCTCATATAGCGGTGGCCCGGAAAGGAAGAACATATGCTGATCGCCCAGCGTCCGACCCTGTCCGAAGAGGTGCTCGACGACTTCCGTTCGAAGTTCGTCATCGAGCCCTTGGAGCCGGGATTCGGCTACACCCTCGGCAACTCGCTGCGCCGCACGCTCCTGAGCTCGATCCCGGGCGCGTCGGTCACCTCGATCAAGATCGACGGGGTGCTGCACGAGTTCTCGACCGTCCCCGGCGTGACCGAGGACGTCACCGAGATCATCCTCAACCTCAAGGGCCTCGTGGTCTCCTCGACCATCGACGAGCCGGTCGTCATGTACCTGCGGGCCGACGGCCCCGGGGCCGCGACCGCCGGTGACGTCGAGGCGCCCGCGGGCGTCGAGGTGCACAACCCGGACCTGCACATCGCGACCCTCAACGAGAAGGGCCGTCTCGACGTCGAGCTCGTCGTCGAGCGGGGCCGCGGCTACGTCTCGGCCGCGCAGAACAAGACCGGCGACGAGGAGATCGGCCGCATGCCGATCGACTCGATCTACAGCCCGGTCCTGAAGGTCACCTACAAGGTCGAGGCGACCCGCGTCGAGCAGCGCACCGACTTCGACCGCCTGGTGATCGACGTCGAGACCAAGCCGTCGATCGCGCCGCGCGACGCGCTCGCTTCGGCCGGCTCCACCCTGGTGGAGCTGTTCGGCCTGGCGCGCGAGCTCAACGTCGAGGCCGAGGGCATCGACGTCGGCCCGTCGCCGGTCGACGAGCAGCTGGCCGCCGACCTGGCGTTGCCGATCGAGGACCTCGATTTCAGCGTGCGCTCGTACAACTGCCTCAAGCGCGAGGGCATCCACACCGTCGGTGAGCTCGTCACCCGTTCGGAGCAGGATCTCCTCGACATCCGCAACTTCGGGCAGAAGTCGATCGACGAGGTCAAGGAGAAGCTGGTCGAGCTCGGTCTGCAGCTCAAGGACAGCCCGGCGGGCTTCGACCCGTCCGCGGCCGCCTTCGAGGACGACGACACGAGCTTCGCCGAGGACGAGCAGTACTGAGTCACTCTCGGTCCGCCCGCGATAGCCGCGGGCGGACCGGACCCACACATCTGGAGACATCATGCCCACCCCCACCAAGGGAGCCCGCCTCGGCGGCAGCCCCGCGCACCAGCGGCTGATCCTGGCCAACCTGGCCCAGTCGCTGTTCGAGCACGGCAAGATCACGACGACCGAGGCCAAGGCCCGCCGTCTGCGTCCGTACGCCGAGCACCTCATCACCAAGGCCAAGACCGACACGGTGGCCAACCGCCGTCAGGTCGTCAAGGTCATCCGTGACAAGGGCGTCCTGCACACCCTGTTCACCGAGATCGGCCCGGCCATGGCCACCCGTCCGGGCGGCTACACGCGCATCACGAAGATCGGTCCGCGCAAGGGCGACAACGCCCCGATGGCCGTCATCGAGATCGTCGAGGCCAAGGAGTTCGGCGCGCAGAACACCGCCCCGAAGGCCGAGGCCGTCCCGGTTGAGCCCGAGGACGTCGTGACCGAGGCTCCCGCCGAGGAGCAGGCCACCGAGTCCGACGTGGTCGAGGCGGCCGACACCGCCGACGATGCTCCGGCCGAGGAGAAGTCCGAGGCCTGAGGCCTCTCGCCTCAGAAGCGCCCGTCACCCTTCGCAGGTGGCGGGCGCTTCGTTTTTTTGCCTCCTGAGGCGGTGAGTTATCCACCTTTGGCGGGTTGTCGGTGGCTCATCCACGTTATACGGGCTCATACGGTGGATGAGCCACCGCTCCACGGGGAAACGTGGACAGCTCACCGCCCCCAGGGGAGCTGGGTGCCGGGCGCTGCGCCGTAGAGTGCCGCTATGAGCGTCCCTTCCGCAGACCAGGTTCGAGAGGCAGTGAGCGCCGCCGAGGCCGCGCACGGGCGTGAGAGCGCCGAGGCGTTGGCAGAGCGGTACGCGGCGGCGGTCTCCCTCTGGGAGCGGCGAGACTTCGAGGCGGCTGCGTCTGGGTACCGGGACGTCTACCACCAGTCGCGTCGCGCGTTGGGCGAGCATCACTGGCTGACGCATTACGCCCTGGGGCGAACGGCCGACTGCCTCGCGTACGCCGGCCAATGGGCGATGGCGGTGTCCTGCCAGGCTTTCTACCTCGACGCGTTGACCGACGCGCACGGTCCGAACAGCCGCTTCGTCTATATGGGTCGGCGGATTCTGGGCGAGCGCCTCCACCGGGCAGGTCGCCTCGAGGAGGCGGCAGGCGTGCTGAACGACTTGGTCGAAGAATCGAAGCACGCGAAGAATCCGGGCGACACGGAGATTCCGGCGTGTTCGCGGGCGGCCGCGCTGGTCGCGTTCGACCGGGAACGCTACGACGAGGCGGCCCGGCACCACGGCGATGCGGTCGCCTGGCACGTTCGGCACGACGGGCCGGAAGCCGACGCGACGATGGAGGCCGAACTCGCCTACGCGGGCAGTCTCGTTCGCTCCGGCGCCGTCGATGACGCTGCGAGCCGATATCGCGGCGTCCTGACACGGCGGGAGGCGGTGTCCGGGCCTGACGATCAGCAGACGCTACGGGTGGTGGGGCTGTTCGCGAACGACATGCTCCATGCCAAGCGGTACCGGGAGGCGTTGCCGTTGTGCGTACGCCTGAGCGAGGCGAGAGAACGGCTGTACGAGGCTGACGACCCACGTGTCCTCGACGCGCGACAGTCGGTGGCGACGGTGCGTCTGTGCCTCGACGAGTTCGATGAGGCGGCGCGGCTGTTCGAGGACGTGGTGCGGAGGGGCCGACGAGTGTGGGGATCTGAGCACCGACAGACCTTGGTCTCGCAGGAGCTGTGGGTCAAGGCGCTGACCGAGGCGGGCCGCGACGAGGAGGAGATCGAGGTTCGGCGTTCCCACGTGGAGGCCCTGGCGCGGGCGAAGGGCCCCGACGACGTGGAGTCGCTGAAGCAGTTGGAGATGCTGGGCATACGTCTGGGCCAGGTCAAGCGGTGGGTCGAGTCGTTGGAGGTCTTCCTCGAAGTCGTCGAGCGCCGGACACGGGTGTTCGGCGCGGACGACGCGCGTCGCCGAATGATGGTGACGTTGGCCGGGAACACGGCACTGATGGTCCGTCGCTACGACGTGGCGGCGTCGGCTTTCCGCGAGACGGTCCGGTGGCGCTCGCGTGAGCTGGGCGACGACCATCCTGAGACTTCTGCGGCGCGCGTCGACGAGGGCAAGGCGCTGTATGGCGCGGGTTTGTACGCGCAGGCCGAGAAGCTCTTCTGGGAGGCCGCTCGTGGTTATGAGCGCCATCACGACCTCGACCACCCGGCGGTGCTCGACACCCTGGCGTGGGTGGTGATGGCGCGCAAGAAGGACGGTCGGACGCACGCGGCCGTTGACGTGGCGTCGTTGGTGGCCGACGGGCGGCAACGGACGCTCGGCCCTGACCACGCCGACACGATGGAGGCGTGGTTCGAGGCGGGGGAGCTGGCCATGGCCGACGACCAGGACCAGCTGGCCGCCGACATGTTCGCGAAGGCGGCCGAAAGGCTCGCTCGCGTCCGGGGAGCCG
Organism: Aeromicrobium sp.; assembly: GCF_047606445.1. Taxonomy (GTDB): domain Bacteria; phylum Actinomycetota; class Actinomycetes; order Propionibacteriales; family Nocardioidaceae; genus Aeromicrobium. The sequence goes on from NZ_JASGEK010000055.1 coordinate 13,370, forward strand.
ATGACGCGTCCACTCTGGCGACGCGGCTCCTGCAGGCGGTGGCGATGCTGTGCGCGGGCGTGACGCCTGAGGCGAGGCGGCTGTTCATGGAGGTGTGGGAGCGGCAGCGGGAGGTGCTCGGACCCGATCATGAGGTCACTCGTCGAAGCGCGGACTTCTTCGACGACTTCTTGAAGGAGTGACGTGTCGGAGCCGTCTCGGCGTGCGTCACCTCATTGTGGATAACACGGGTGACAGATCTGAGGTTCCAGGGTTGGGTCGGTCCACGCCTTCTGCCGAACACGAGGTCGTCATCGAGTTGTTCCGGCGTTCGCCCGACCTGGTGACCGAGTTGTTGTCGTCGCGGTTCGGGGTGAGCGTGTCGCCGTCGGTGAGCGAGGCGTTCCCGGCCTATGAGGCGGCCTTGGACATGGTGTTCGAGAGCCTGGGCGCTGAGGGTGTCGCGGCGTACGATGATCTGGTCAAGGCCGTGACGAGCGCAGCGGTGCGTGATGAGTGGAGTAGGTATATGAGCACGACGGCGATTCCTCGGATGTGGCTCAGCGACGAGTACCAACAGTCCTTTGAGAAGGGCTGGGTCAAGGGCGAGGTGAAGAGTCTGCTGCGGCTTCTGTCGGCTCGCGGGTTCGACGTGTCCGAGTCGCTCTGTGATCGGGTGATGGGCGTCGGCCATGAGCAACTGGAACGGTGGCTTGACCGAGTGCTCGCGGCCCCGGCTCTGGACGACGTCTTCGCGGACTAGCGGCGTCTCGTCCGCAGGACACGGAAGCCTTTGGCGCTGGCGAGGCGGTCGGTGGGGTAGTCCTGGCTGACGAGCCAACGCTGCAATGAGTCGGCGCCGAGGTTCTTGCCGACGACCAGGCGGGCCTCGCCGCCAGTGGCCAGCCGGTCGAGCCAGAGCAGCAGCAGCTCGTGCAGCGCCTGCTTGCCGATCCGGATCGGCGGATTCGACCAGATCGCGTCGAAGCGGAGGTCGGTCGGCACGTCCTCCGGGGCGGCCACCCGCACCGGCAGGCCGAGTCGCTCGGCGTTGGCGGCGGTGAGGTCGCGGGCGCGCTCGTTGACGTCGACCGCCCATACCTCGGCCTCCGGTGAGGCGGCGGCGACCCCACAGGCGATCGGCCCCCACCCGCAGCCGAGGTCGAGCACGCGTCCGGTCGGCGCGTCGTCGTGGCCGAGCAGCACGGCGGTCGCGTGGTCGAGGCCGTCAGCGGAGAACACCCCTCCCGCCGTCTGAAAGCGCAGCTCCCGCCCCCAGATCGTCGCCTCCACCTCCCGTGTCGTGGTCGGCCCGTCCGGCGTCTCGAAGTAGTGGCTCACACTTCAGTCTCGCACTCACGCTCGCGAGCGTCTCCGCCCTGGCCGGAGCCGAGCAGATGAGGGGACTTCTCCCCATGGCGGGACATCGGCAGCGCCCTTAGTCTGCTTTCAGACAGCCCGCTCGTCGCTCCGAGAAAGGCCCGATATGACCGAACCCCTCGTTCCACCCCCCCGACAGAGACCGGCGCGTCGCCGGCGCAGATCCCTCGCTACGGCGCACGGGCGGCCGTCGCGGGCGTCGTCGGCGTGGCCGCGTTGTCGCTGGTGGCGGTGGGCGGTGTGTTCGCCGTCAATTTCCTCAAGGGATCCAACCTCGACGCGGCCCAGTACATCCCCGCCGACGCGGTGGCCTACGTCGAGTTCACCGCCGATCCGGGCGCCGCGCAGAAGGTCGAGGCCGCGCAGCTGTTGAACCGGCTCAGCGAGGGCCTGGACGCGCTCGACTACACCGTCGACGAGGACCCGGCGACGGCGCAGCGTGACGCCGGTCAGGCCGTCCTCGACCTGTTCTGCTCCTCGACCGACTACGAGGACGACATCGAGCCGTGGCTCGGCTCGACGATCGCCGCGGCCGTGACGCCGGAGGACGGCGGCACGCCGATCCTGGTCGTGCGGACCACCGACGCGGAGGCCTCCGAGGACGGACTGCGCGACCTCTACGACTGCGCGTACGACTACTACGACGAGTGGGGCGAGGAGTTGGAGTACTCCCTGCCCGACCTCGCCGACCAGTTCGACGACGACCTCGGCGTCGCCTACGACGGCGAGTGGGCGGTCGTCGCGGCCAATCAGAACGCCGCCGACGACGCGCTGGAGGCGGCGAAGGAGCAGTCGTTGGCCGACGACGAGCATTTCTCGAAGACCATCGCCGAGTTGGGCGAGTTGGGCATCGCGACCGGGTGGCTCAGCGGCGAGCGGCTCACCGAGCTGGGCGACGACTACATGACCTCCGACACGCGTGACGGCCTTCAGGAGGTGTTCGCCTCGCAGGCTGTCACCTTCCGGGTCGACGGCGATGTGGCCGAGGTGTCGGGCGTCGTGCTCGGCGAGGAGATCGTCGGCGTCGAGCAGGGCGATTTCGACCCCACCACGCTGCCGGGCGACTCGGTGTACGCGGCCTACTGGGGAAATTTGGGCGACAGCGCCGGCGCGCACGTCGCCGACGACTACTCTGACGGCTTCGGGTATTCCGACTCGATGGACCTCTACGGAGGGGAGTTCATCAGCTGGCTGTTCGGCCCGGTCGAAGGTGATCCGTTCGATATCGGTTATGTCGGGGATGTCGACGACTGGGACGACGACGACTTCTTCGCGGTGGCCGCCTCGACGCCGGAATCGCCGTACTCGGGTTTCCCTGACGAGCCGGAGAGCGATGCCGACTGCGTGATCGAGGACACCGGCCGGTTGGTGATCGCCAGCGGGGAGTCGGTGTTCAGCGATGGAGGCGCCTACCTCGACGCCGAGCTCTACGAGGAGGAGTACGAGAGCGACATCGACTGGTACGCGCTGGAGGAGTCCTATTGGTGGGACGAGTACCTCGACGACGATTATTACTACGACTTCGAGGAGTTCATCTACGCGATGGAAGACGAGGGTCGCATCGACCTCGACGACTGGACGGACAGCGAGTCGTACGCGTACTGCGAGACGACGTCGGTGGAAGCCCAGGACATGGACGGCTTCTCGGTCTGGACGGACGACGAGTCCTGGGCTGAGCAGGCCGCCGACCAGTCCGGCGATCTCGGCTCGCAGGACAGCTTCACCCAGGTGATCCCGGACGCCGGGAAGAGCGACCTGTTCATGTTCGTCAATAACGACATGATCGCCGACAATGGCGAGGACCTCGCCGACGTGATCGAGTCGGCGGGCTATTCCGTCGACCAGCAGCAGGGCAAGCTCGTCGTCACGGCGCGGGTGCTGTTCCGCTGAGCAGCGCGGCCAGACGGCCGAGGAAGGGCCGCTGGGGTGCCACGGGCGCCTCGGCGGCCCGCAAGGCCCGGCCTCAGATCGTCGTCTCCACCCCGCGTGTTCGCACGGGCCCGTCCGGGGTCTCGAAATGACGGCTCACTGAGCTCGTGTCTCAAGGGCCGTGGTGTGGATAAGTCCGGTGACAGATCAGGCGTTCTGCGGTTGGGTCGGTCCATGCCGTCCGCTGAACATGAAGTCGTGATCGAACTGGTCCGACGTGCCCCCGAACTGGTGACGGAGATGTTGTCGTCCACGTTCGGGGTGAAGGTGTCGCCGTCGGTCACGGCGACACCGTTCGCCGAGTCGTCGCGTGTCGTGGAGCCGAGCACCTTCCACGCGGACGCCGCCTTCGTCTACGCCGGTGAGGACGGTGAGGCTGAACTCGCGGTGGTGTTCGAGGTGCAGCGTGCGCTCGACCGGGGGAAGCTGTGGACGTGGCGGGCGTATCTGGCGCATCTGGAGAACGAGGTGAAGGCGCATGCCGCGCTGGTCGTGTATTGCCCCGACCGACGGCTTGGCGCCCGGTATCGGGAGACGTTCGACGGGTCGGGGATCAGCTTGTTGGTGCGGCCGTTGATCGTGACGCCCGATGATGTGCCGTTGGTCGTCGACCCGGAGCAGGCGGTGAGGAATCCCGCGGCGGCGGTGCTGGGCATGGTGGCCCATATGCGGGAGGCGAGTGTGGTCGAGGCGTTTCCGGCGTACACGGCAGCATTGGACGAGGTGTTCGCGAAGCTGGGCGCTGACGGTGTCGCGGCGTACGATGATCTGGTCAAGGCCGTGATGAGCGCAGCGGTGCGTGACGAATGGAGTAGGTATATGAGCACGACGGCGATTCCTCGGATGTGGCTCAGCGACGAGTACCAGCAGTCCTTTGAGAAGGGCTGGGTCAAGGGCGAGGCCGAGGGCGAAGTCAAGGGCAAGGCCGAAAGTCTGCTGCGGGTGTTGGCAGGGCGCAGTTTCGACGTGTCCGAGTCGGTCCGCGAGCGAGTGATGGGCGCGGACCGCGAGCAACTGGAGCGGTGGCTTGACCGAGCGGTGACCGCGCCGACGCTCGAGGAGGTCTTCGGCTGATCCCCGTCAAGCCGGTGTCTCATCCACCCTATGAGCGCTCATAACGTGGATGAGACACCGACCTGGCGGCAAAGGTGGATAACTCACCGCCTCAGGGGGTGGTGAGGCGGGGGAGGGGTCGCTCGTCGCGGCGGCGGCGGGACTGCTCCACCCGGGCGGCGAGCTGGTCGTCGGGCGGGTAGACGACCTCCTCCAGCACCAAGCCGTGCGCGGGCATCACCTTGACGCGCGGGTCGCGGACCTGCGCGGCCAGGATCTCCGCGGCGAACTCCGGCGGGTGCCGACGCTCGCCCACGGCCACGAGGCAGCCCATCAGCGCGCGCACCATCGAGTGGCAGAAGGCGTCGGCGCGGACGGTCGTGGCGATGGTCTCGCCGCCGCGCATCGTGCGCAGGGCCAGCAGGTTGCGGATCGTGGTCGCGCCGTCGCGCTTCTTGCAGAACGAGGCGAAGTCGTGTTCGCCGAGCAGGTGGTCGGCGGCCTCGTTCATCAGGTCGACGGTCAGCGGGCGGGGATTCGCCACGATCATGCGCCGGCTCATCGGGTCGGGGCCGGCCGGATGGTCGGTCATGCGGTAGACGTAGCGGCGTTCCACGGCGGCGAATCGGGCGTCGAACCCCTCGGGCGCCTCGGTGACGGACTTGACCCGGATGTCGCCGGGCACGAGCCGTCGCAGCCGTCGCTCCAGCACTCCCGGGTGGGTGTCGAGGTCGACGTGCGCCACCTGGCCGCGAGCATGCACCCCGGCGTCGGTGCGTCCCGCGCAGACCACCTGAGGCCGCTCCGACAGCCGCAGCACCGTGGCGAGCGCCTGCTCCAGCTCGCCTTGCACCGTGCGGAGTCCGGGCTGGGCGGCCCATCCGGAGAACTCAGTGCCGTCGTAGGCCAGGTCGATGCGCAGTCTCACCCGCTCACGGTACTGCCCAGACCTTCACGATGCGTGAGGCGTGCATCGCCGAGGAGATCCAGTGAGACTGTCAGCGCATCGGCGTGTAGCCGTGGGAGCTGGTCTGGAGGGTCCAGCCGTTGATCTTCCAGTCGGGTCCGCCGACCATGATGTAGGTGGCGTCGGTGTCGACGGTGAGCAGTTCGGTGGAGCCGTCCGGGGCGCGCACCGGCAGGTCGGCCGAAGCGGTGAAGGAGACGGCGAGGCGCGGACGGGAGCCGCCCCGGTCGAGGTCGACCGAGATCGTCGACCATGTGGGATGGATCCACGCGCCGTTCGCGTAACCCGCGTCGCTCCACGCCGGTCCGAAGTAGCTGCGGCCCGCGCCGGCGCCCGGGCCGTCGAGCAGCACCACGCCGGTGCCCTCCCGGGCGGCGCGGTCGCGCGGCGAGGCGATCACCGCGTCGACACGCGGCGGGTAGACGCTCGTCCGCGCGTGGTCGGTGAGGAAGGCCTCCACTGGCGCGAAGTCGGCCGCCGTGTACGACTGGCGCGGCAGCGACAGCCGGGAATAGCGCACATCGAAGGTGAAAGCGATGGCCCGGCAGGCCGCCTGGCGTGCGGCCTCGTCGCCGACGGCCGAACGCGCCGACGCTGACACCTCGACCTGCACGGCGGGGCACCAGTCGACCACGCCGCCGTTCTCGGTCGCCGCCGCAGGACGGCCCGGCCAGAGGCCGGCGGCCGGGGAGGTCGACGTCGGTTCGGGCGTCGCCTCGGGCTCCGGCTCGGCTTCGTCCTCGGTCGCGGGCTCCGCCGACGGAGTGGGCTTCGGGTCGTCGGAGGCCACCGTGTTCGGGGCGTCGTCGTCGCGCACCGAGCCGTCGGGGGAGTTCAAGCCCAACGCGATGGCGACGATGGCGACACACATCACCACCGCCGCGACGGACTTGACCACCCAGGAATTCACTGTCCCAACAATAAGCGCGTGACTCAGAGCACGTGGAACCCGGCGGGGTCGCGGTCCCACGCGGCGACCCTGGTCGAGCGCGCTGATCGCGGTGCTTCGACGCAGGATGATGGATCGCGGCAGCTATCGCTGCCTTAAACCATCATCCTGCGTCTCCGGAAGGGCGCGGGTGGTTCAGGCGGTCGCCCAGGCGGGGTTCCAGCCCTCGACCTCGTCGGCGCGACGCGACTGGGGGCCGGTGTAGATCGCCGAGGGGCGGATCAGGCGGCCGGTCTTCTTCTGCTCCAGGATGTGCGCGCTCCACCCCGCGGTGCGGGCCGAGGTGAACATCGCGGTGAACATGTGCGGCGGGATCTCGGCGAAGTCGAGCACGATCGCGGCCCAGAACTCCACGTTCGTCTCCAGCACGCGGTCGGGACGACGCTCGCGCAACTCGGCCAGCGCCGCCTGCTCCAGCGCCTCGGCGACCTCGGAGCGCGGCGCGGACAGCTCCTTGGCGGTGCGGCGCAGCGTGCGGGCGCGGGGGTCCTCGGCGCGGTAGACGCGGTGGCCGAAGCCCATCAGACGCTCGCCGGAGTCGAGCAGCTCCTTGACGTAGGCGCGCGCGTCGCCACGCTTCTCGACCTCCTCGATCATCGTCAGCACGCGGGCCGGGGCGCCCCCGTGCAGCGGACCCGACATCGCGCCGACCGCGCCCGACAGAGCAGCGGCCGCGTCGGCGCCGGTGGAGGCGATGACACGGCCGGTGAAGGTGGAGGCGTTCATGCCGTGCTCGGCCGCCGAGACCCAGTAGGCGTCGATCGCCTTGGCGTGCGCCGGGTTCACCTCGCCGCGCCAGCGGGTCAGGAAGCGCTCGGTGATGGTCGAGGCCTTGTCGATCTCGGCCTGCGGGACCATCGGCTGGCCGACGCCGCGCGCCGCCTGCGCCACATACGACAGCACCATGACGGCGGTGCGGGCGAGATCCTCGCGCGCCTGCTCGTCGCTGATGTCGTAGAGCTGGCCCATGCCCCACGCCGGCGCGGTCAGCGCGATGGCGCTCTGCACGTCGGCGCGGATGTCGCCGGAGTGGACGGGGATCGGGAAGGGCTCGGCCGGCGGAAGGCCCGGCTCGTAGGTCCCGTCGACGAGCAGTCCCCAGATCTTCTCGAAGGGGACGCGGCCGACCAGGTCGTCGATGTCGACACCGCGGTAGCGGAGGGCCGACCCTTCTTTGTCCGGTTCGGCGATCTGACTCTCGAAGGCGATGACCCCTTCGAGTCCGTGGTGTACCTCAGTCATGGTCATCATCGTGCCACCTGGCTAGCGTTGCGGGCATGGTCACCCCTGAACTGTCCGCGATGCGACACGAGTACGGCCAGGCCGGACTGGACGAGTCCGACGCGGGCGACGATCCGCACGCCCTGTTCGACCGCTGGCTCGCCGAGGCGGTCGAGTCCGGGATCGGCGAGCCCAACGCGATGGCCCTGGCGACCGCGACGCCCGACGGAACGCCGTCGGTGCGGATCGTGCTGCTGAAGTCGCTCGACGCCGCGGGCGCGGTCTTCCACACGAACTACGACTCGCGCAAAGGCCGGGAGCTGTCCGCCAATCCGCGCGCCTCGGCGGTGCTGCTCTGGCACGACCTGGCGCGTCAGGTGCGCTTGGAGGGGATGGTCGAGAAGGTGGGCGCCGAGGAGTCCGACGCCTACTTCGCCACCCGGCCCGAGGGCGGCCGGATCAGCGCCGCCGCCTCGCCGCAGTCGCAGGTCGTGGCCGACCGGGCCGAGCTGGAGCGCCGCTGGGCCGAGGCGGCCGCCTCCCCGGACGCCGGGCGGCGCCCCGAGGGCTGGGGCGGTCTGCGCCTCGTCGTGGCGTCCTTCGAGTTCTGGCAGGGCCGCGCGAACCGCCTGCACGACCGGATTCGTTTCACCCGCGACGGGGACGGGTGGGTCCGCGACCGCTTAGCGCCGTGACGTCCCCTCGACAGCTTCGGGCGGCGGCTCCCGCGTGCCCCGGGGAATGAAAAGCCGGCTTCCTCGCCGCGCCTGACGCCCGCGCCAACGGGCCGGTGAGGCGTCTCGATACGATGCCCCTCATGTCAGCCGATTCGCCGGCCGTCCCCGCCGAGCAGACGATTCCGCTCGCCGAGGGACTCACGCCGACCCTGGAGGCATGGGAGAAAGCCACCGCCGCCGTCTTGCGCAAGACCCGCAAGCTCGCCGACGACGCTCCCGACGCCGAGGCCTGGGCCAAGCTCACCACTCGCACGCTCGACGGCATCGAGGTGACGCCGCTGGGCACGCCCGCGGCGTCCGCGTCGCTGCCGGAGCCGGGTCTGCCCGGCCAAGGCTCGTTCACCCGGGGCACGGAGGCCGCGCGGGAGAACCGCGCCTGGGACATCCGCGGCTGGTTCACCGATCCCGACGGTCAGCGCACCGCCGACGACGTGCTCGGCGACCTGGAGAACGGCGTCAACTCGCTGTGGCTGACCGTCGGCGCCGACGGCGTGCCGACCGACGCGCTCGCGACGATTCTGGAGCCGGTCTTCCTCGACCTCGCGCCGGTCGTCGTGCAGGACGCGCACGACCCGCTCGGCGCGGCCCGCGCGCTCGCCGCCGTCATCGAGGACAAGGCGATCACCGCCCATCCTGGCACGAACCTCGGCGTCGATCCGATTGGCAATGCCATCCGGGGCACCGGTGAGACCGACCTCGCCGTGGCGGTCGAGGCGGCGAAGATCGCGCTGCCGCTGGGCGTCCGCGCCCTCGTGGTCGACGGCACGGCCGTACATGACCAGGGAGCCTCCGACGTCCAAGAGCTCGCCTACCTGCTGGCGGCGGGCGCGGCCTACCTGCGGCTGCTGACCGAGGCCGGGTTCAGCGCCGACGAGGCCGCCGGGCTCCTGGAGTTCCGCATCGCCGCGACCGACGAGCAGTTCCCGACCATCGCCAAGTTCCGCGCCGCCCGCCGCGCCTGGGCGCGGGTGGCCGAGCTGAGCGGCGTCGCCGAGGAGAACCGAGGCCAGCGTCAGCACGGCGTCACCTCGCGGCCGATGATGACCCGCTACGACCCCTACGTGAACATGCTGCGCACCACGGTCGCCTCCTTCGCGGCCGGCGTCGGCGGGGCCACGGCGGTCACGGTGCTGCCCTTCGACGAGCCGCTGGGCCTGCCGGAGGCGTTCAGCCGCCGCATCGCGCGCAACACCTCCAGCCTGCTCATCTCCGAGTCCCACGTCGCCAAGGTCACCGACCCGGGCGGCGGCTCGCATGTGATCGAGAAGCTCACCGACGACCTCGCCCGCGCCGCCTGGACGGCCTTCGGCGAGATCGAGGCGGCGGGCGGCGTGCTCGCCGCGCGGGAGCGGATCGCCGAGCAGATCGAGCAGATCACGACCGCCCGGGCGGCCAAGATCGCCAAGCGCTCGATGCCGCTGACCGGCGTCAGCGAGTTCCCGAACCTGTACGAGGAGCTGCCCGAGCGCCGCCGGTACCCGAGCGCGCCTCAGGTCTTCCGCTACGCCCACGAGTACGAGGCGATGCGCGACGAGCCGGTCGCTGTGAAGGCCTTCCTCGCCACCATGGGCCCGGTCGCCGCGCACACCGCGCGCGCCACCTTCGCCACCAACCTGCTCGCGGCGGGCGGCATCGACGTCACCGTCGCCGGAGCCACCGACGGCGTCGAGAGCGTCGTCGCGGCCTATGACGGCTCGCCCGTCGCCGTCCTCGCCGGAGCCGACGGCCTCTACGCCGAGTGGGGAGCCGACCTCGTCGCCGCGCTGCGCGAGGCGGGCGCCCGTCACATCATCGTCGCTGGACGTGTGCCGGATTCTTGGCGCGACATCGGCCCCGTCGACGAGGCCTTCGCCGGTCTCGACGCCTTGGCCTTCCTGCGCCGTACCCGAGAGGAGCTCGCGCGATGACCGTCCCGAGCAGTTTCGCCGGACTTCCGCTCGATCCCGAGCAGGCGCCCACCCCCGATGCCGACGCCTACGCCCAAGCGGTCGGCGGCTCCGAGCCGTGGCTGGCCCCTGAGGGCATCGGCGTCAAGGAGCTGTACACGCCCGCCGACCTCGACGGCGCCGACGCGCTCGACACCTACCCGGGCCAGGCTCCGTTCCTGCGCGGCCCCTACCCGGCGATGTACACGACCCAGCCGTGGACGATCCGCCAGTACGCGGGCTTCTCGACCGCCGAGGAGTCCAACGCCTTCTACCGCCGCAACCTCGCGGCCGGCCAGAAGGGCCTGTCGGTCGCCTTCGACCTCGCGACTCACCGCGGCTACGACTCCGACCACCCGCGCGTGCGCGGCGACGTCGGCATGGCGGGCGTGGCCATCGACTCGATCTACGACACCCGCACGCTCTTCGACGGCATCCCGCTCGACGAGATGAGCGTGTCGATGACGATGAACGGCGCGGTGCTGCCGGTGCTCGCGCTCTACATCGTGGCCGCCGAGGAGCAGGGCGTCGGACCGGAGAAGCTCGCCGGAACCATTCAGAACGACATTCTGAAAGAGTTCATGGTCCGCAACACCTACATCTACCCGCCCGCGCCGTCGATGCGGATCATCTCCGACATCTTCGCGTACACGGCGGCCAAGATGCCGCGCTTCAACTCGATCTCGATCTCCGGCTACCACATCCAGGAGGCCGGGGCCACGAACGACCTGGAGCTGGCCTACACGCTGGCCGACGGCGTCGAGTACATCCGGGCCGGCCTCGACGTGGGTCTCGACGTCGACGCCTTCGCGCCGCGTTTGAGCTTCTTCTGGGCCATCGGCATGAACTTCTACATGGAGATCGCCAAGATGCGCGCCGGTCGCGCGCTGTGGGCGCGGCTCGTGAAGGACTTCGACCCGAAGAACGTCAAGTCGCTCAGCTTGCGCACCCACTCGCAGACGTCGGGCTGGTCGCTGACCGCCCAGGACGTGTTCAACAACGTTCAACGCACGGCCATCGAGGCGATGGCGGCCACCCAGGGCCACACGCAGAGCCTGCACACCAACGCGCTCGACGAGGCCATCGCGCTGCCGACCGACTTCTCGGCGCGCATCGCCCGCAACACCCAGCTGCTGTTGCAGCAGGAGTCGGGCACGACCCGCAGCATCGACCCGTGGGGCGGCTCGTACTACGTCGAGAAGCTGACCCGCGAGCTGGCCAACCGCGCCTGGGCGCACATCCAGGAGGTCGAGGCCGCCGGCGGCATGGCCAAGGCCATCGAGGAGGGCATCCCGAAGATGCGCGTGGAGGAGTCCGCCGCGCGCACCCAGGCCCGCATCGACTCCGGCCAGCAGACGGTCGTCGGCGTCAACACCTACCGTTTGCGTGACGAGGACCCGCTGGAGGTCTTGAAGGTCGACAACGCGGCCGTCTACGCCGCGCAGGTCGCCAAGCTGGAGCGGCTGCGCGCCGAGCGGAACGCCGACGACGTGCGCCGCGCCCTCGACGCGCTGACCGCCTCGGCCGAGCGCGGCTCGACCACCGACGGCTCGCTCGACGGCAACCTGCTGGCGCTCGCGGTCGACGCGGCCCGCGCCAAGGCGACGGTCGGCGAGATCTCCGACGCGCTGGAGAAGGTCTACGGACGCCACCAGGCCGTCATCCGTACGATCTCCGGTGTGTACCGCACGGAAGCCGGGCAGGGCGGCAACATCGCGCGCGTCATCGACGCGACGGCCGAGTTCGAGGAGGCCGAGGGTCGCCGTCCGCGCATCCTCGTCGCCAAGATGGGCCAGGACGGCCACGACCGCGGCCAGAAGGTCATCGTCACGGCTTTCGCCGACATGGGCTTCGACGTCGACGTGGGCCCGCTGTTCTCCACCCCCGAGGAGGTCGCCCAGCAGGCGATCGACGCCGACGTGCACATCGTCGGCGTGTCCTCGCTGGCGGCCGGCCACCTGACGCTCCTGCCGGAGTTGAAGAAGGCGCTGGCCGAGCAGGGCCGAGGCGACATCATGGTCGTCATGGGCGGCGTCATCCCGCCCGACGACGTGCCGACGCTCAAGGACATGGGCGCCGCCGAGGTGTTCCTGCCGGGCACGGTCATCGCCGACTCGGCCCTGTCGCTGCTCGAGAAGCTGCGCGCGCAACTCGACGGCTGACCGGCGACGCCATGGCCTCAGGGGTAAGGCGTGGGCGGTCCGCGAGGAGAGGGACCGCGAGGGGACGTGGTGACGTCAGCAGTTGGTCGCCGCGGCCCGCGCGGTCTTCGAACGGCTCGGCTACGGCGCGGCCACTGTCCGACCCCGAGATCCGCGAGCTGTGCCGGTCGATCCGCGACCACGTGGCCCAGCGCACGACGCGGTACTTGGAGGGCCAGGCCGCTCGCGGGAACGTCGACCTGCTGGTCGAGCCGCGCGTGCTCGCGTTCATGGGCGTCAGCGTGAACGAGCGCTGTGCCAGAGCCGCCAACTCTGGGCCGCCGACACTCGCCGCTGGATCATCGCCGACGTGGACGAATAGGCTCCCGGACTTCTCTCCGACGGTCGTTACATCGACACCTGGTGACGAGGCTTCAGGGACGGGCGAGGCGTTCGGTGCGCTCGCACGGCTCCGGGTTCTTGGAATCTGGCCACCGGACGTCGTATCCCATCTCCCTGAGCACTCGGACCGCTTGCTCAGGCGCCTCGCGGACGAGGGCGCCGACTTGTTGACGTCGCCAATGAAGTCGTCCTTGGGTCAGTGCTTCCTCGGCTCCCTTGACGGTGTCGACACAGAATTCGGTGATGAGTAGGCCGAGAACGTCTTCCAAACCGGGACGCATGAGAGGTCCGCCGAGCGGGAAATGGATGTCAGACAGACGAGGCGAGGTCAGATGATGATCGAGTGCCTTGCGGGCTCGGCTCTGGGCGCGTTTCGAGGTAGTGGAGCGGAAGAGCTGGAAGAGCGTCTCGTCCCGATGAGCGTGCACGTGCAGGTGTGCTGAGGGGAGCACTGACTGCATAGCGTCGACGAATTCATAGCGGAACAGCGGCTCGTTCGAGCGGGAGCCAGCGGAACGGACATGGAACTCTGACGTGCGGACAGCGAGATAAGCGTCTTGATGGTCCCACTCGCAGGTGAACTTGGCGATGAGCTGAAGAGCCTCGACACCGTCCACTCGTAGCGGTATCTCTTGGTCGTCGATGGTCTTGACGATGACACGGCGTTGTGGCTTGTCAGTGACCGGAGAAGCCTCCGATATGAAGCCGGGTACCCCATCGCCCAGAACCGTGTGGAGCATGGTGGTGAGGTCGGTGGCGAATCGTCGTGCTTGGTCGTCGAGGCCAGGGAGAGGCGCGTCGTCACTCATCGCCGAGCAAATAGGCAATGTCGGTCAGGCGACGGAAGAGGCGGTCGGTCGTGGCATCGAGCTGATAGCGCGCGGACCTCTCTGCTAACTCCTCGTAGCTGAGGCCGACTGTGGCGAGGATGCTGTCACGTTCGGTGGTCAGATCATCTCGGCTAGGTGTCAGAAGTGGGGCCATGATTGTTTCTCCATTCCCTCATATCGTGACACACCATCTCACGGGGTGCGGACAGTTTTGCCCGGCTTCGATCTCAGGCGAACCCGAACACCGGAGGCAGGACGGCGATGACCACGGCGGCCCAGACGGCGTAGACGGGTAGGTAGCGCGTCTGCCAGGCCTCCAGCGCCGTGAAGGGGGCGCGGCCGCGGTGGAAGCGCCACGACAGGACCACCGACCACACGAGGTTGACCGCGATCACGATGTTGAGGCCCAGCGCCGCGACCTTGTTGGGCGAGGCGCCGAACTCGGCGATCCGGATCAGCATCGCCACGAGCAGGGCCGCGTCCACGACGAGCGCCAGCGCGACGACGGCCGTCAGCAGCAGGTCGTACAGGCCCGGCGGGGCGAGGGGGTCGCGGGCGGAGACCGCGTAGAGCAGCAGGGCGAGCACGACCATGAGGATCAGCGTCATCACGACCAGCAGGTCCCGGTTCACGCCGATCAGGTCCGGATGGGTGGCGAAGGCCGCGAGCGCCGCCAGCAGGACCACGACCATGAGCGGTGTGAACAGTCGCGTCAGCACCGGGAGCATGTTCTCGACGACGCTCTGTTTCGCCTCGACCAGCCACGCGCCGACCAGGACCGCCCCCGCCGCCCCGATCGGCACGATCCACGGCGCCAGCTCCTCGGCCACGGAGGAGCCGACGGCGGCGAACAGCGCGAGTGTCAGGCCGAGCAGCAGCATGCCCCCGAGCGCGATCAGGACGTAGTAGACGGCCCATTCGCCGGTGAAGCGGACGACGTCCATGCGCGCCGCGCTGTCGCGCCACCGCCAGCCGGCGTACGCCAGGCCCACCAGGCTCCACAGAAGGATCGGGGTGTGCGCGATGACCAGGAACTCGGTCGCCCCGCCCAGCTCGAAGGGGAACAGGTTGACCAGCAGCGAGGTCCCGCCGAAGCCGGCCGCGACGACGGCCATCGTCGCCGGAGGCGCTTTGCGCGCGTGCATGAAGTAGACCGCGAGGAAGGCCAGCGCGATCAGGCTGGCGTTGCGCAACGCGACCTCCTCCGGCAGCCACAGGGTCGCCGCGCGCAGCAGCAGCCCGGCGCCGACGCCCAGCACGACCGCGACGACCAGCGCGGCCCGCCGCTCGTCGACGACGGCCTGGCTGCGCGGCTCGTCGGGCAGCAGCACAAGCTGGCGCCAGAGGCGGTCGGAGTGCTCGACGGCGAACTCGCGGGAGATCGCGTCGACGGCGCCGAGGCGTTTGACGGCCACGAGGAAGGCCTCGTCGGCGCTCAGCCCGGCCCCGGTGAGCGCGTCGATCTGGTCGCGCAGATGTCCTTCCAACTCGTCGAGGTCGCCGGCGGTGACGGCGGGGCGGCGTTCGAGATAGCTCCGCCATTGGCCGATCTGGGTGTCGAGGGGGCTCATGCGCGGACTCCTGTCAGGGTGGGAGCGGGGAGGGGGACGCGCCACACGGCGTCGAGGACGTCGGCGACGACCTGCCACTGCCGACGTCGTTCGGCGAGCGCGGAACGGCCGGCGTCGGTGATCGTGTAGTGCTTGCGGCGGCGGCCGGTGTCCTCGGCGCGCCGCCAGGACGAGGAGACGTGGCCGAGTCGTTCGAGCCGGTGCAGCAGCGGGTAGAGCATGCCGTCGGTCCAGGCCATGCGCCCCTCGGACAGCTCGCCGACGCGCTGGGCGATGGCGTAGCCGTAGGACGACTCGGTCTCGGCGAGGATCGCCAGGACGAGAGGGGTGGCCGAGGCGGCCACGAGGTCCTTGTCGATGCGCATGAGTACCTTCCATGCCTAGATCTG
This sequence comes from Aeromicrobium sp., assembly GCF_047606445.1. Classification (GTDB taxonomy): domain Bacteria; phylum Actinomycetota; class Actinomycetes; order Propionibacteriales; family Nocardioidaceae; genus Aeromicrobium. Next base: position 28,843 of record NZ_JASGEK010000055.1, read on the forward strand.
CTAGGTAATATACCTCGTTCCTCTAGGTATGGGAAGCGATAGGGTTAGGCGCTCACGGCAGGCGACGGAGAGGAAGCGGTGATGACCGTCGGAATGACGCTGTTGCTGACCGGGCTGGGGCTCGCGCTCGTGGCGATCCCCGTCTTCGGTCACGCCGCGCGTGTCGAACAAGAGGAATCGGACTACGCGCGTGGGGTGTCGCGCGTCGAGGGCCTCGTCGTCGGCATGGACGTGGAGTCGCGTTGTTCTTCCCCGTCGTCCAGTTCAGGGCGCGCGACGGCGCGCGGGTCGAGGCGCGGGCGCTGACCGGGGCGACCATCGAGCCGGTCGCGGTCGGTCAGGCGGTCGAGGTCGTCTACGACCTGGGCGATCCGCGACGGTTCGACCTCGCCGTGGCGCCGAGCGGTCTGACGTCGGGCGCCTGGTATCGGATCGGCGGAGGCGTGGCCTTCACGTCGGTGCTGGTCCTGACGGCGTGGCTCTTTCTGGCGTTGGTGCTGCGCGTCTTCTCGTGAGTGGCGTCCGGCCCGCTCGGTCCCGACCCCTAGACTCGGGCGGGTGATCGACGTGACTGCCTTGGCCGACGGCGTGCGGGCGGGTCGGCGCGCCTCCGTCTCACGGGCCATCACGCTCGTCGAGTCGCGTCGTCCCGACCATCGGGTCGCCGCGCGCGAGCTGCTGACCGAGCTGACCCCCGACGCGGGCGGCGCGGTGCGCGTGGGCGTCTCGGGCGTCCCCGGGGTCGGCAAGTCCACGACGATCGAGGCGCTCGGCACCCATCTGACGGGGCAGGGCAAGAAGGTCGGCGTGCTGGCGGTCGACCCGTCGAGCGTGCGCACGGGCGGCTCGGTGCTGGGCGACAAGACCCGCATGGCGCGGCTCGCCGTCGACCCGAACGCCTACATCCGACCCTCGCCGTCGGCGGGCACCCTCGGCGGCGTCGCGCGGGCCACGAGCCAGGCGATGACGATTCTGGAGGCGGCCGGCTTCGACGTCGTGCTGGTGGAGACCGTCGGCGTCGGCCAGTCCGAGATCACCGTCGCGGGCATGGTCGACACCTTCCTCTTCCTCACCCTCGCCCGCACCGGCGACCAGCTGCAGGGCATCAAGAAGGGCATCTTGGAGATCGCCGACGTCATCGCGGTCAACAAGGCCGACGGCGAGCGGGTCCGCGAGGCCGAGATCACCGCCAAGGACCTCGCCGGAGCGCTGCGGCTGGTCTACGCGGGCACGCAGGACTGGGTGCCGCCGGTGCTCACCTGCTCGGGCCTGGAGGGCGCGGGCCTGGACACGGTGTGGAGCCGGATTCTGCGCCACCGCGAGTTCATGGGGCATCGCGGGCTCGCCGAGAAGCGCGCGCGCCAGCAGCTGGACTTCACCTGGGCGCTCGTGCGCGAGGAGCTGGAGGACCGGCTGACCCGACACGACGGCGTCAAGGCCGAGCGAGAGCGGGTGCGCGAGGAGATTCTGGCCGGCCGATTGGGCGCCGCAGAGGCCGCCGACCGCATCGTCGCCGCCTACGACGTGTAGTTCGTCCCGCATCGTGAGACGCGGGTGAGTGGGCGGGTGAGATGTCGCGGAATGGCTTCGAGGCGCGTCGTCGCAGGTCAGGACACTTTTCATTCAGGCCAGTCCGTGTTCCGCTCGCCGTCCGGTCGAGGGGTCTCATCAGCGGACTAGTCACAAAGGACTACGTGTGACTAGTCTCTGTGATGCGCCGCACGGGCCGACCATCTCGGGGGGATGGTCGGCCCGGCGTTCGTTCGACGGGATCAGCCGGACTGCTCCGCCGACGTCAGGCCCAGCGCTGGGCGGCGGGCGTGAAGTCGAGCGTGCGGGGGCCGGTGTAGATCTGCTTCGGGCGGGCGATCTTCTGCTCCGGGTCGTCGACCAGCTCGACCCACTGGGCCAGCCAGCCGGCGGTGCGCGGGATCGCGAACAGCACCGTGAACATCTCCGGCGGGAACTCCAGCGCCTCGTAGATCAGGCCGGAGTAGAAGTCGACGTTCGGGTAGAGCTTGCGCTTGACGAAGTACTCGTCCTCCAGCGCGATCTTCTCCAGCTCCTGCGCGACCTCCAGCAGCGGGTTGACGCCGGTGACCTCGAAGACGTCGTCGCAGGCCTTCTTGATGATCTTCGCGCGCGGGTCGTAGTTCTTGTAGACGCGGTGGCCGAAGCCCATCAGCCGCTCTTCGCCGCGCTTGACCCCGGCGATGAAGTCGGCGACGTTCTCCTTGGTCTTGATCCGCTTGAGCATGCGCAGGACCGCCTCGTTGGCGCCGCCGTGCAGCGGGCCGTAGAGGGCCGCGATGCCGGCGCTGACCGCCGAGTACGGGTCGACCTGGGACGAGCCCACCGAACGGACCGCGTTCGTCGAGCAGTTCTGCTCGTGGTCGGCGTGCAGGATGAACAGGACCTCCAGCGCCTTGACCAGGCGGGGGTCGGCGTCGTACTTCAGCTCGCTCATCTTGAACAGCATCGAGAGGAAGTTCTCGGTGTAGCTCAGCTCGTTGTTCGGGTAGACGTAGGGCTTGCCCTGCGCGTGCCGGAACGACCAGGCGCCCAGCGTCGGCATCTTCGCGATCAGCCGGACGATCTGGGCCATGCGGACGTCGGGGTCCTTCACGTTGGTCGCCTCCGGGTAGAAGGTCGACAGCGCGCCCACGCTCGACAGCAGCTGGCCCATCGGGTGCGCGTCGTAGCGGAAGCTCTGCATGAGGTCCTTGAGGTTCTCATGCACGAAGGTGTGGAAGGTGATGTCGTGCACCCACTGGTCGTGCTGCTCCTTCGTGGGCAGTTCGCCGTGGATCAGCAGGTAGGCGACCTCGAGATAGGTGGAGTGCTCGGCCAGCTGCTCGATCGGGTAGCCGCGGTACTCCAAGACGCCCTTCTCGCCGTCGATGTAGGTGACGGCGCTGCGGGTGGAGGCGGTGTTGGTGAAGCCCGGGTCGTAGAGGCTGAGGCCGGGGGAGTCGTCGGTCTTGCCGATCCGGCCGAGGTCCGTGGCGCGCACGGCCCCGTCGGTGATCTCGACCTCGTACTCCTCGCCGGTGCGGTTGTCGCGGACGGTCAGGGTGTCTTTTCCGGTCACGATGGGTCTCCTGTGACGTACACGGTGGCGCCGGGGTGTGACGCTCGCTGCAGGCAAACCTAGCCCGTCCTCGCCCCCGCGCGCATCTGTGGGTTCGCGCGGGGGGCGAGACGATCTGGCGGCGCGGTCGGCGCGTTGCGCTCCCTGTCCCTTCAAGGCTCGCTCGTAGGACTCGCTCACACCTCAGGGCTGCTGTCGGACGAAGGCCTTCATTCGGTCGATCCAGAAGCCTGGCCGTCGCTTCGCATGTGCGACAGCGACGACCCAGAAGGTGTTTTCGACGACCGTGTAGATCAGCCCGTACTCGGAGAACCGTCTCAGTTGGATCTTGCGCACCCGCCATCCGGCGGGGAGTTTCGGGTGTTCGTACTGCTTCTGTTGGAGCGGGCTCGCCATTGCCTGCTTGATGAGAACGTCCAACTCTGCGGCGAGATCACTACCCAAGCCGGGTTGGCGTTCCTCGTGCCACTGGTAGCCGTCATCAAGATCGCCGATGGCCTCCGTGTGCCATCGTGGCTCAGGGTTCATCGGCTGAAGCGCTTCATCACTTCATCGTGAGGGACGCCCGGCTCGCTGCCATCGACGATTCCTCGGAGGCGCTGGCCGATCTCAGAAGCCCATGCGGACTCCACCTCGGCGCCATCCTCGTAGGGGCCGTCGGCTTCGATGTAGAGGTCGTGGGCGAGCCGCAACTGTTCTTCGCGCGGGAGTTTGCGCGCCTGCTTCAACAGTTCGGCCGTGGTCATGTTCGGAAGTCTACCCGCGCTCACGCGCGGCGTGGAAGTGATGAGTCGAGGTGGAGTTCGCCCCCTCGTTTTGACCAACGGGCCGTGTCTGGTTAGTCTTGTGAGTCGTTGTGCCCGCGAGCCGTTCGCCCGGGCGCTGTGGAATTTCTCTCGGAGCCCGCTCCGAGTCTGTCAACTTCTTCGAGAAAAAGGGTCACGCCGTGCGCACGTACAGCCCCAAGCCTGCTGACATCGACCGTCGCTGGCACGTCATCGATGCCGAGGACGTCGTCCTGGGCCGTCTCGCCGTCGAGGCGGCCACGCTGCTGCGGGGCAAGCACAAGCCGACCTACGCGCCGCACGTGGACGGCGGCGACTTCGTCGTCATCGTCAACGCCGAGAAGGTCGCCCTCTCGGGCGCCAAGCGCACCGACAAGCAGGTCTACCGCCACAGCGGCTACCCGGGCGGCCTCAAGCAGATCGCCTACGGCGACCTGCTCGAGAAGGACGCCCGCAAGGCGATCGAGAAGTCGGTCCGCGGCATGCTCCCGAAGAACCGTCTCGGCCGTGCCCAGATCTCGAAGCTGAAGGTCTACACGGGCCCGAGCCATCCGCATGAAGCGCAGAAGCCCCAGCCGTTCGAGATCACGCAGATCTCTCAGTGAGCATTAGGAAGCAGAGCACCGTGGCCCAGAGCACCCTCGACGACACCCAGAGCGGCGTCGCCTACACCTCCGAGTCCGCCGGCATCGCCGCCTCGGCGACCGACCGTCCGGCCGTCGTGGCCCCCGGCAACGCGACGGGCCGCCGCAAGGAGGCCGTCGCCCGCGTCCGCGTGGTGCCCGGCACCGGCGTCTGGACCGTCAACGGCAAGCCGCTGGAGGAGTACCTCCCCAACAAGCTGCACCAGCAGATCGCCAAGGAGGCCCTCGCGGCCACCGGCCAGCTGGACAGCTACGACGTCATCGCCCGCGTCGACGGCGGCGGCATGACCGGCCAGGCCGGCGCGCTGCGTCTCGGCGTCGCCCGCGCGCTGAACGGCGTCGACGAGGAGGCCAACCGTCCGGTGCTCAAGCGCGCCGGCCTGCTCACGCGCGACGCGCGCGTCAAGGAGCGCAAGAAGGCCGGCCTCAAGAAGGCCCGCAAGGCGCCTCAGTACAGCAAGCGCTGATCGACTCGTGGGTCGGATCTTCGGAACCGACGGCGTGCGGGGTCTGGCCAATCGCGATCTGACCGCCGAGCTGGCCGTCGATCTGGCGGTCGCCGCCGCCCACGTGCTGGGCGAGCGGGGCGAGTTCTCGGCTCCGGGCCGTCCCACGGCCGTCGTCGCTCGCGACACGCGTGCCTCCGGGGAGTTCCTGGAGGCAGCGGTCGTGGCGGGCCTCGCCTCGGCGGGCGTCGACGTGCTGCGGCTCGGCGTGGTTCCGACGCCGGGCTGCGCCTATCTGACCGAGCGCCTCGGCGCCGACCTGGGCGTCATGATCTCGGCGAGCCACAACCCGATGCCCGACAACGGGATCAAGTTCCTGGCGCGCGGCGGGCTCAAGCTCGACGACGCCGTCGAACGGCAGATCGAGGCGCGCCTCGGCGAGCCGTGGGAGCGTCCCACCGGCGCCGAGGTCGGCCGGGTCGGCGACGCCCACGACGAGCTGTCGGCTTATGTCGACCACCTCGTCGCCGCCTCGCCCGCCGGTCTGGACGGGCTGAAGGTCGTGCTCGACTGCGCGCACGGCGCCGCCTACGAGTCGGCTCTGCGGGTCTTCGCCGTGCTCGGCGCGGAGGTCGTCACGATCAACGCCGAGCCCGACGGCCTGAACATCAACGACGGCTGCGGCTCGACCCATCTGGCGGGCCTGCAGGCCGCGGTGGTCGAGCACGGCGCGGCCGCCGGGTTCGCCTTCGACGGCGACGCCGACCGCTGCCTGGCCGTCGACGCCGCAGGGCGCGAGGTCGACGGCGACCAGATCCTCGCGGTCCTGGCGCTGGCGCTCAAGGAGTCCGGCTCGCTGCGTGCCGACACGGTCGTCGTGACGCAGATGAGCAACCTCGGCTTCGTCCAGGCGATGGAGGCTGCGGGACTGACGGCGGTGCAGACCGCCGTCGGCGACCGCTACGTCCTGGAGGCGATGCGCGCCGGGGGCTTCTCGCTCGGCGGGGAGCAGTCCGGCCACGTGATCGTCGCCGAGCACGCCACCACCGGCGACGGCGTGCTGGCCGCGTTGCTGCTGGCCGCGCGCATGGTCGCCACGGGTCGTTCGCTGGCCGACCTCGCGTCGGTGATGACCCGGCTGCCGCAGGTCCTGGTGAACGTGCCGAACGTCGACAAGGCGCGCGCCGACACCGACCCGGCGGTGCAGGGCGCGGTCGTCGCCGCGACCGCCGCGCTCGCCGGAACCGGCCGGGTGCTGCTGCGCCCGTCCGGCACCGAGCCGTTGGTCCGTGTCATGGTCGAGGCTCCCACGCAGGAGGAGGCGGCCCAGGTCGCCGACCAGCTCGCCGACGTCGTGCGCGCCCACCTCGCCCTCTGAATTTCCCCCTTCTCAGCGCCTCTTGTCCTCAGAAATGAGGACAAGAGGCGCTCGCGTTCGTGTCGCGCTCTCGGAAGAATGATCTGAGGTGAGACGACGGACGGAGGAGGACGCATGTCGGGCCTGAAAGTGACGCTCCAGGGCGTCACGCTCGTGGTCGTCGACGACCATGCGCTCACCGTCGGCGACGGCGGCGCGCTCGGACTGGTCGAGTGGGGCGAGGAGCCTGACGGCGGACGGCCGGTGGTCGAGCTCCGGCGACGCGACGGCCTGTGGTGGCTGGGGGCGCTGGAGCCGGCGGCGCGTGTCGTGGTCAGCGGCGACCGGGGGCAGCTCCGGTCTGCCGTGTCGCCGTCGCGGCCTGTGCCGGTGGTCCTGCCCGAGACGGTGGTGTCGATCAGGTGGGCGGGGGCCGAGCACGAGGCGGTCGTCCGGGCCTGCGACCCGGTGTTCGAGGAGTCCGTCCCCACGGACTCGGCGTCCGACGCGGCCCGAGCGGCCTTGACCCCGGCGCAGCGCCACTGCTCGTCGTGCTGGCCGAAGGGCTCTTGCGTCGTCCTGGGTCGGTGGTCGACGTGCCCAGCAACGCCGACGCCGCCCGCGCGCTCGGCTGGACCGTCTACGCCTATCAGCGCATGCTCGACTCCGTGTGCGAGGCGTTCGCCGCGCGTGGCGTCCCCGGCTTGCGCGGCGTCGCGGGCAAACCCCAGACCTACCGTCGCCAACACCTGGTCGACCACGTCGTCTCCACCGGCGTCATCACCTCCGCGGACCTCCACCTGCTCTGACGTCGCTCTCGGCTCCCCATGAAAGTGGGGAAACTGCTTCAGTCGATAGACGCCGGGGCGTTTCTGGTGTGGACGGACAAGTGCCGGTGCATCGTCGAAATGTGGTGGTGCGTCGGCGTCGTAGTAGTAGGTCCCATCCATCACCGCGTCGTGTTCGGCGCGGAGCCGCTTCGCCGAGAGCCTTTGCTATCGGACGCTGGACTCGCCGCGACCCCGTCTTGGGAACCGGTGGGTTCGGAGTGGAAGCCTGGGAGAATCTCGTAATGGTCGCGTCGAGTCGGCGTGATGGGAAGTTCCCGGCACGTCAACGGTGCGTCCGTTCAGCGCTTAGCTGTCGGCGGCGCGGGTGGGGAGGTCTCGACCTCGACTTCAACGTGCGTTTGGTAGCGCGGTGAGAGTTGCACTCGTCCGATCTGCCAGAAGGTCGAGTAGTGGCGTTCCGGCATGCGCGTCAGCGTTTGGCGGCTGGCTTAGGCGTGGGCATCGTGTGATCCTTCGACTAGGGACTTGACCCGCAGAGCGGCGGCGTCGACCTTGTGTCGACGCCGCCGGTCACTCACTGCCAGTGGCCGTCGTGCTGGGGGCAGAGGCCACCGCTGTTGTTGCATCGGGTGCAGGTCAGACGGTCGCCCAGGAAGCTTCTGGCCGTCTGGCCGTTGCAGCTGGTGCACTTGTAGACATCGGACGAACAGCGGCGGCACTTGGCGATCTTTGACATGGTCTCTCCTCGAATGGGAAGGGGTGATTTCTGTGAACGTAGCAGGGTTGGGGCGGAGATGAATAGGTTTCGGTGTCACCGAAAGTGAGGGTTGCCGGGTGCGACGGATCTTGTTAGAAAGAGGGGTGTCTTATTTAAAATTCATGAGAATGAATCTCATTAATTATTTGTGTCGGAGAAGGAGGCAGACATGGCTGGTGAGCAGAGGGGGCGTTCCCCTGAACGCAACTTGGATAGAGGGAGTGAACCCGTCGAACGGCCTAGGATCGTCGCTCAGCGGAATGAGTCACGTGATCGTGCGCTGGGGCGTAGCGGAATCGTCGCCAGTCAAGAGGCGGCGCGTAAGGAGGCGGTCCGTAAGGTCGGTCAGAACGCCACTCGTCAGACAGTGCAGGCTCAGCGGGAGCGGGAGCGGGAGCGGGGGCGCTAACGTCGCAGCGGGTCAGCCGTCGAGCAGATCGTAGCGGGTCAAGTCGACGAGAATCGGTTTGTGCGACAACTCGTGGCAATGCACGAGCGCGTGGTGGGATCCGCCGGGTGGCGACATCATTTCAGTGCGCCCGAGCACGGGAACCTCGTTCATCTGTACTCCGGTCTGGAAGGTCGGCCCACTTTGGCGCGAATAGTTGAGCGACTGTGTCTTGCGGGAAACCTGACGGCTTCCCAGACGCTTGCCGAAGTAACCGGTGGTCTCGGCGCCAGCTCCGGGCAGCAGGATATGCGTGACACAGTTCGACAGGATCGTCTCTCGGTCGTCTTTCTTGAAATCCTCAATCTCTTGCAGGGCGAGTAGCGCGCTCAAACCGGAACTCCGTGAAGTCGCCATGAGTTTCGGGAGGTTGAGGCGTTCTTGCAGGCGGGGAGCCTCGTCGAGGACGAGCAGGACTGGTCGCGAACTTGTGTTGAACTTGTGCAGCTGTGTGGTGAGGAACTGTGAGAGGAAGAGTCCTGAAACCGCCTCGGACATCTTGCCGTCCGCAAGGGGGGCGGTCACCATGAGCAGTCCTGGTTCATCACCGGTGTTCTTCATGCGCAGCCCACGTCGTGAGGTGACTCTGTTGAATCCCGGGGTGTTGAGCATTTCTAGGTAAGTGCTCACGAACTGGACTTTGGTGTAGTAGTCGGCGTCGTAAACGAGGTCGGCGAGGCGGCTGCGGGCCCGTTCCGGGGCGGCATTGGTGATGTAGCGGGCGAAGCGTGGCTGGTCGTCGAGCAGCCGCAGCAGTGAGCCGACGGTCCAACTGTGGCCGCTGGAACTGGCGTATTCCAGGAGGCCACGCATCCACTTCATGTCACGCAGATGGAATTCCTTGTTCGGGTCGTTGTCGCGCTTGCGGCCCACTAGCGCCTCGGTCGCGGCCTCGGTCGCGGCCTCGTCGTCTTTGAGGTCGCGAATCCAGTTCCACGTCACCGACTCGCGCGGATCGGTGTAGTCGAAGTTGGTGATGGCCACGTCGGGCAACGGTTTCTTGGCCGCGGCGTATTGCCGTACTTGGGAGAGAAGGTCGCCGTTTCCTTTGAGGTCGAGGGCGACGACGAGATATCCTTGCTCCATGGCCTCGTAGATCCACGGCACGATCACCGAGGCTGTCTTGCCGCTGCCGGCTGGCGCGTAGACCACGGTGTGGCGGTTGGCGAGTTCCGGGGAGAGGCCTATCTCGTTCTTGGAGGGGAAGCCACCGCCGAACATGGTGGCTTTGGGTAGGACGTAGCGGCCGAGGGGGAATGCCCACGGGGGGATGTCTAAGTCTTCGGGGGTGGCGACGCCCGAGTAGTCAAGAAAGTCCTGAGCGTTGGCGGGCACCTCGTCCCAGGGGCCGATGAAGCCACGTTTGACAGCTCGTTGGCCGCGGTTGGCCTTGCGTATCGCGGCGCTTGTGGCGGCGGAGTTGGACATTTGTTTTCCGATGGAGTTGCTCGCCGCGAAAACGCCTCGTGTCACCTTCCAGCCGATGCCCATGGTGCTCCCTTACTACGACGTGGGTTCGTGGATGTGGCGATCCTCGCGGCAGTCCCGCAGGCGGGCGTTGTGGAGAACGGTTGGTGGCGCCTGCCGTCTCGCATCAGCCTCAGGAACCTTGGCGACGGGGTCAAGCTAACCGCTCACGGGTGGCGGGTCAAGAGGTTGCCTGTCACCGAAAATGGGGACAAGGAAGTGCTGCGCTGCGGAGTCTTCTTCCGTTATGTTCCAGAGGTCAGGTGTGTTGATGGTCCTCAAGGAGGCCCGTGTGAGTCAGGGCGACGATTTTTACGATCAGGAAGACGAAGGCTTGCATCGGCCAGTGGTGAAACCGATGGTTCCGCCTCCGCCGCAGTCGGCAGGTCAGCGGTCTGTGCCGCCGTCGCGACCCGATCCCGGGGATCCGGACGGCGACGACGCCACTGGGACGTCGGACGGGACTGTGATCCTCGAGGACGGGCTACTGGACGAGGAGACGTCGGAGCGGGAGTCGAGGCCGGACCAGGTCGAGGTCGACCAGCCTGCGGCTGCCTCATCGTTCGTCGAGTCGGAGGCTTTCATGGAGCTGAGTGACACGGTGCGCTCGTTGCAGGAGACGGTCGACGGCTTTGGCGCGCAGGTTGGTCGTTTCCACACGCGAGCCGAACGGTACGAGGAGAACATTCGTACCGCCCAGTCGCGCATCGAGAAGTTGCAGGGTGATCAGGTGCGGGAGCTGCTCAAACCCGTCATCACCAAGCTTGCGGGCCTCCACGAGTTGGCCCGTCAGGCTGGTGAGGATGCCCGAGTCCGGGAGGAGGCCCGTTCCGAACGGGACTTCGCCGACTTCGTACATCAGTTGGAGCAGGCGCTCGACGATCTCGACATCGAATCGGTCGGCGCGACCGTGAATCTCGAGGTCAACCCGCGTCAGCACCACGTCGTGCAGAAAGTCGCGACGGAGGATCCGACGCTCGATCGCCGGATCCAGAAGGTGATCCGTCAGGGATTCGCCTACATCGGTGCCGAGCGAGTGCTCCTGCCCGCTCGGGTCCGTGCGTACGTCTATGAGCCGCCCGTCGTCGGTGCCACCGATACCCCACCCACTGAAGGAGTCTGAAGCATGAGCGAGAAGGTCTATGGCATCGATCTGGGAACGACCTATTCAGCGATCGCCCACATCAACGACCTCGACCAGCCGGAGGTGATGAAGAACTTCGAGGGCGATGAGACGACGCCGTCGGTGGTCTTCTTCGAGGACGAGAGCAACGTCGTGGTCGGCGCGGAGGCGAAGCGGTCGCAGCTGACCGAGCCGGACAACACTTGTTCGTTGATCAAGCGCCGTATGGGTGACGACTATGAGTTGGAGTTCTGGGGTAAGTCGTTCACTCCGGAGAGTATCTCTGCGCTGACCCTGTCCGAGTTGGTCAGAACTGCGAACTCCGAGCAGGGAGGCAATGTCAGCAAGGTCGTCATCACGGTGCCGGCGTACTTCGGCGTGCGAGAGAAGGAGGCCACCAAGCAGGCTGGCGAGATCGCGGGCTTGGAGGTCGTCGGGATCGTGACCGAGCCGGTCGCCGCGGCGCTGTCGGTGGGTGTCCGAGGTGAGCAGGAGGAGACCGTGATGGTCTACGACCTGGGTGGCGGTACTTTCGACACGACGGTCATGACGGTCGGTCCAGGCAAGGTCGACGTCGTCGCGATTGATGGGAACCGGTCGTTGGGTGGCGCGGATTGGGACCAGGCGCTGGCGGAGTTGATCGTGGAGAAGTTCGTGACGCAGGCTGGTCTCGGTGACGAGGATCCGATGAGCGATCCGGACTTCGAGGTCGAGCTGTTGAGTCAGGCGGAGGACACCAAGATCCGGTTGACGCGGCGCGGCGAGGTGAAGGTGCGCTGCCGCTATCAGGACAAAGACGAGCAGGTCAGTGTCACGCGGGCCGATTTCGAGGAGGCGACGCGGCATCTGTTGACGCAGACCCTGGACACGGCGC
>NZ_JASGEK010000056.1:0-31543 GCF_047606445.1 Aeromicrobium sp.
CGTTACACGCCCGGCAAGGCCTGGTCCACCCCAAGCAGACCCTGGACCAACACCACCAACCAGAACACCACACCCGCCACCGCCACCACACGACCCCTCGCACTCGCCTGCGCGATCGGCGACCCCCTCGACACCCTCGCCGCACCCCACCCCGCATGCGTCATGCAGTTCGTCCTCGACCACCTATGCGCCATCGCACCCACCCGCTGCGACACCCCCGACACCCCCACACCACCGGCCACCGCCAACCTCCCCGCCCACATCGAACAAACCGCCCGGACCCTCCCCCTCCCGCCAGCCCACCTCACCCTCCAACCACCCGGCGGCACCACCCTCACCGGCATCCCCACCATCCTCTACACCACCACCGCACAACCCCACACCCACCAACTCGAACTCCTCGGCCACACCATCACCCTCACCGCCACCCCATCGAGCTACACCTGGAACCACGGCGACGGCACCCACCACACCACCACCACCCCCGGACACCCCTACCCCCACCACGACGTCACCCACACCTACACAACCACCACCGACACACCCATCCACCCCTCCGTCGACGTCGCCTACACCGTCACCTACCACATCGACGACGGACCAGAGGAAACCCTCAACACCCCCATCACCATCCCCGGAACACCCACCCCCCTCACCATCACCCACGCCACCCCCACCCTCAGCCACCCCGGCGCGTGAGACAGTGCGCGGGTGAGCGCACGATGCCCCTGCACCAGCGGCCAGCCCCTCGACGCCTGCTGTGGTCCGGCGCTCGCCGACCACGCCGCCGCGACGACCGCTGAGCGGCTGATGCGCTCGCGCTTCACCGCCTTCGCACTCGGCGACGCCGCCCACCTGTTGCGCACTTGGCACCCCTCGACCAGGCCGGCCGCGCTCGACCTCGACGACTCCCTGCGCTGGACCCGACTCGACGTGCACCGCGCGGAGACGGCCCTCGTGGAGTTCACCGCCTTCTTCCGCTCCCCCGACGGCCCCGGCCGCCTGCACGAGACCAGCCGCTTCCTCCGCGAGGACGGCCTCTGGTTCTACCTCGAAGGGGTCACCGCCTAGCATCGCGCCATGCCCCTCGACACGGTCCGCGCCCATCTCGCCGCCTTCGGACGCGACGGCGACGTCATCGTCCCGGAGGCCTCCAGCGCCACCGTCGAGCTGGCCGCCGCGGCACTCGGCGTGGAGCCCGCCCGCATCGCCAAGACCATCGCGCTGCGATCCGACGACCCCGACACCTGCGTCCTCGTGGTGGCCGCCGGGGACGCCCGTATCGACAACGCCGCCTACAAGCTGACCTTCGGACGCAAGGCGCAGATGGTGCGGGCCGAGGACGTCGAACGGCTCACCGGGCATCCCGTCGGCGGCGTCTGCCCGTTCGCCAACCCGCCGGGCACGGTCGTCCGGCTCGATGAGTCACTGCGCCGTTTCGCGACCGTCTTCCCCGCCTGCGGCTCCCCCAGCTCGGCCATCGAGCTCGCCCTCGACGACCTCGAGCGGATCAGCGGCGCCGACGGCTGGGTCGCGGTCACGCGATGACCGGTAGCGGGCCCACCAGCTCGGCGGCCGGTCCTCGGGGTGCCGCAGCTCGTCGTAGGCGGCGTTGACGGCGGCGCCGATCAGCACCGAGATCGACAGGACGTAGAGCAGCAGCAGGACCGCGATGGGCGCGGCCAGCGGGCCGTAGATCGACGTGCCGCCGGCCGTCCAGCCGAGCACCCAGCGCACCAGGTACGAGCCGGACAGCCACATGCCGACGGTGAAGAAGGCGCCCGGCAGCCCCGACCGCCAGCTCTTGCGCACCGGCACGGCCAGGTGGTAGAGCGTGCAGAGGAAGCCCACCGACAGCAGCAGCACCGTCGGCCAGTACAGCTCGGTCAGGAAGCGCACCGGCCCGGGCGTGATCGCGGAGACCACGTCGGGCCCGGCCAGCACCAGCGGGACGAGCACGATGCCGATGACCAGCGCCACCACGTAGAGCGTGAACGACAGCGCCCGCGTCTTGACGATGCCGCGCACGCCGCCGAGGCCGTACATGATCGTGATGGTGTCGATGAAGACGTTGAGCGCCCGCGAACCCGACCACAGCGCGAGCAGGAAGCCGACCGAGACGACGTCGAAACGGCCGCCGCCCAGCACCTCGTCGAGCGTCGGCGCGATGACCGCGTCGACGGTGCTGTCGGTCAGCGCGCGGGAGGCCAGCTCGATGACGCGGTCCTTGAGCACCGCGACCTGCGTCACCTGGTAGCGGTCGGCGATGAATCCGATGCTGCCGGCGAGGCCGAAGATCAGCGGGGGCAGCGACAAGATGGCGAAGAAGGCCGCCTCCGCCGCGAGGCCGGTGACCCGGTTGCGGAAGCAGTTGGAGAAGGCGTGGGCCGTGACCTTCGGCGCTTGCAGCACGAAGTCCGGCCAGCCTCCGCGGACGGCCGACATGGGCCTACCGTATCGGTATGGACCCGCGTCAACGACGACCTGCGAACCAAGCCGTGCCGCTGACCGGCTACGATGTCGTGGCCGAGGACGCCGCGCTGACCGACGCCGTGCGCGCGCTCGGCGGCGACAACGCCGAGACCGTCCTCGGCTCGCTCGCCGAGCTGGGACGGCTGGCCGGGTCGGCCGAGGCGCGCGAGCACGGCATGGCCGCGAACGCCCACGAGCCGACACTGCGGACCGTCGACCGCTTCGGGAACCGGGTCGACGAGGTCGACTTCCATCCGTCGTGGCACTGGCTGATGGAGCGCGGCGTCGGCTTCGGGCTGACCGCCGCGCCCTGGACGTCGGGCGAGCCGTCGGCGCATCTGCGCCGGTCGGCCGGGTTCGTGGCGTGGAGCCAGGTCGAGCCGGGCCACATGTGCCCGATCACGATGACCTACGCGGTGATCCCCGCGCTGCGCGCCGACGAAGGCCTCGCCGACGCCTGGACGCCCGGCCTCGCCTCGACCGCCTACGACTTCGGCCTGCGGGCGCCCGCCGGGAAGGCCGGACTGCTCGCCGGCATGGGCATGACCGAGAAGCAGGGCGGCTCCGACCTGCGCACGAACGTCACGCAGGCTCGTCCGACCGGAACCGACGGGGAGTACCTGCTGCGCGGCCACAAGTGGTTCACCTCCGCGCCGATGAACGACGTGTTCCTGGTGCTGGCGCAGGCCGAGGGGGGCGTGACCTGCTTCGTCGTGCCGCGGGTGCTGCCCGACGGCTCGCGCAACCCGTTCTCGATCGTCCGGTTGAAGGACAAGCTCGGCAACCGGTCGAACGCCTCCGCTGAGCTGGAGTTCGACGACACGGTCGGCTATCGGCTCGGCGAGGAGGGGCGCGGCATCCGCACGATCATCGAGATGGTCTCGGCCACCCGCATGGACTGCGTGCTCGGCTCGGCGGGGCTCATGCGCAAGGCGGTCAGCGAGGCGTCCTGGCACGCCGGGCGCCGGGCGGCCTTCGGCGCGACGCTGGCCGACCAGCCCGCGATGATCAACGTGCTCGCCGACCTCGCGGTCGAGAGCGAGGCGGCGACGCTGCTGGGCCTGCGGATCGCGGCGGCCCTCGACCGCGCCGACGACCCGCACGAGCAGGCGCTGCGCCGGATCGCCTCGGCGCTGGCGAAGTTCTGGGTCTGCAAGCGCACGCCGTTCCTCGCCGCCGAGGCGCTGGAGTGCCTCGGCGGCAACGGCTACGTCGAGGAGTCCGGCATGCCGCTGCTGTTCCGCGAGTCGCCGCTCAACTCGATCTGGGAGGGCAGCGGCAACGTCAACGCGCTCGACGTGCTGCGCGCCCTGCAGCGCGAGCCCGCCAGCCTCGACGCCTGGCTGACCGAGGTCGGGCTCGTGCGCGGCCTCGACGCGCGGCTCGACGCCGCCGTGACCGAGGTGCTCGACGACCTGGCCGACCTCGACGGCATCGAGTGGCGGGCGCGCCGCATCGCCAGCCGGATGGCGGTCGTCCTGCAGGCGTCGCTGTTGATCCGCCACGGCCATCCGTCGGTCGCCGACGCCTTCTGCGCGTCCCGGCTGGGCGGCGACTGGGCGGGCGTCTTCGGCACGCTGCCCCGTGGTCTCGACCTGTCCACGATCGTCCAGCGCACGACCCCGACTGGAGCCTGAATGCGTCCCCTCGCCTCGGCCGCGCTGCACAGCGCCGTCCTCACCCTGACCGCCCTCGTCGCCCTCCGGGCCGCCGACCCCGCCCTCGCGGTGGCGGCCGTCGCCGCCGTCGCCGGGCTGCTCGCCTGGTACGCGACGCTGTCGTCGACCGAGGAGGCCAGCGGCCTCGACGTCGCCGGCACGCTGCCGGGCGTCGCGCTCGGCCTGGTCCGCCGCGCCTCATGGGGGAATCTGCTGCCCATGCTCGCCGCGCAGGCGGTCGTCGCGGTGGGGATCGGCGCGGCCGCGAAGGCGTTCGAGGACGACCTCGGCCCGACCTTGCTGGTCGGCTCGCCGTCGCTCGCGGCCGCCGGCGCGGTCGGCCTGCTCGTCGGCGTCGTCACGGCCTGGGTGGTGCTGGCGGTCGACGGCAACGGGCCCGCCGCGCTCGGCGCGGTCCCGGCGCTCCTCTCCGGCGGCCTCGGCTCCATCGGCCTGCTCGCCGCCTTCCACCCCGCCGCGACTCTCGGCCTGGCCACCGCCGGCATGCTGACCTGGCCGGTCGCAGGCACGCTCGTCGCCGCGGCCCTCGCCGGAACCGTGCTCGGCAGCTACGCCGTCAGCCTGCTCCTGCCGCAGCAGGAGTGAGCGTCAACGAGCCGGAGCCCTGCAACCGCTGCGCGAACCACACGAGTGCATCAAAACATCAGTTCTCTGATGTTAAAATTCCGCCATGCGCACCACCATTACCATCGACGACCAACTCCTCGCCGAGACCAAACAACTCGCCGCGCGCTCACACCGGACCATCGGCTCGGTGATCGAGGACGCGCTGCGCCGCCTCCTCCTCGATCAGGCGGAGGCCAGCTCAGCGACTCCCGTGCGCCTGCCCCGCTTCTCCTACGAACGCCCCGGACTGCGCGAGGGCGTCGACCTGTACGACAAGGACCAGATCGAGGAACTGCTGAGCGACGAGACCCATGCTCTTTCCTGATGTCAACATCCTCATCCACGCCCTGCGGCCCGACGCCGACGCCCAGGCGGAGGCGGTGGCCGACTGGTTCGAGCAACAGCTGAACGCGCACGAGACGATCGGAATCTCCGAACTGGTGCTGTCCGCCGCCGCACGCATCGTCACCCGACCCGGCGTCTTCGCCACCGCGACGACTCCCGAGCAGTTCATGCAGTTCGCCGACGCGTTGCTGGCCGCGCCGGTCGTCCAGGTGGTCCGCCCCGGTCCACGCCACTGGGCTGTTTTCGGCGATCTCGTGCGCGGTCACCGACTTCGCGGCAACGACATTCCCGACGCCTACCTGGCCTCCTTGTCCATCGAGGTCGGCGCCACGTTCGTCACCAGGGACCGGGGGTTCCGCCGGTTCGACGCCCTGCGGACACTCGACCCCCTCGTGACGTGACCCCTGTGACACAGGGCACAGAGATCTACGTCATTCCAGGCTGGAACACACCACTCGTCCACAACGTGGACGCACTGTCCACTATTCGAGAACTCAGTTTGGTTGAATCGACACGAATCGCCAAACTCGTTCACATGCTGATCGCGCACCCCGTCTGGCTCGTGGAGCGTCTCCACGTGGACCTGGGCCGTGCGCGTTCGATGATGTGTCGCCGACCCGCGCCCCGTTGACCCCTTTTCGTCCGGGCGCGCGGTGACCGCCGCGACCTGCGGCCTCACCGCGCGCTGCCGCCTGTGAGGAATCCCATGGCCCCGCCGCCTTCCACCCGTCCCGCCCGCCGTCCGCGCAAGAAGCGCGGAGAGGGGCAGTGGGCGCTCGGCTACCGCGAACCGCTCAACGCGAACGAGCAGTCCAAGAAGGACGACAACCCGCTCAACGTCCGCGCGCGCATCGAGAACATCTACTCCCGCCGCGGCTTCGACAGCATCGACCCCGGCGACCTGCGCGGCCGGTTCCGCTGGTGGGGCCTGTACACCCAGCGCAAGCCCGGCATCGACGGCGGCAAGACCGCGACTCTGGAGCCCGAGGAGCTGGACGACCGCTACTTCATGATGCGCGTGCGCGTCGACGGCGGCCAGCTGAACCTGGAGCAGCTGCGGACCATCGCGGGCATCTCGACCGAGTTCGCGCGCGACACCGCCGACCTCACCGACCGGCAGAACGTCCAGTACCACTGGATCGACGTGGTCGACGTGCCGACGATCTGGGAGCGCCTGGAGTCGGTCGGACTGTCCACCCAGGAGGCCTGCGGCGACTGCCCGCGCGTCATCCTCGGCAGCCCCGTGGCAGGCGTCTCGGCCGACGAGCTGATCGACGGCCGCCCCGCCATCGACGCCATCGAGAGCCGCTACATCGGCGACCGCGCCTTCTCCAACCTGCCGCGCAAGTTCAAGAGCGCGATCAGCGGCCATCCCGGCCACGACGTGGTGCCGCAGATCAACGACATCGCCTTCATCGGCGCGGTCCACCCCGAGCACGGCCCCGGCTTCGACCTGTGGGTCGGCGGGGGCCTGTCGACCAACCCGATGCTGGCCCAGCGGGTCGGCGCCTGGGTGCCGATCGACGAGGTGCCCGAGGTGTGGGAGGGCGTCGTCAGCATCTTCCGCGACTACGGCTACCGCCGCCTGCGCGCCCGCGCCCGCTTGAAGTTCCTCGTCGCCGACTGGGGCGTCGAGAAGTTCCGCGAGGTGCTGGAGACCGAGTACCTGAAGCGCCCGCTGATCGACCTGGAGGCCCCCGAGGTCCCGGCGACGCCGGTCGACCACGTCGGCGCGCACCGGCAGGTCGACGGCAACTACTACGTCGGCTTCGCCAACACCGTCGGGCGCGTGTCGGGCACGCTGCTGGCCCAGATCGCCGACGTCGTCGAGGCGCACGGCTCCGGCCGGGTCGCGCTGACGCCGATGCAGAAGCTGATCGTCCTCGACGTCGCCGAGGACCGGGTCGAGTCGCTGATCGAGGCGATGGACGCCATCGGCCTGCGCGGCCGGCCCTCGCAGTGGCGTCGCAACACGATGGCCTGCACCGGCATCGAGTACTGCAAGCTCGCCATCGTCGAGACGAAGCAGCGCGCCGCCGACCTCATCGGCACGATGGAGGACCGGCTGCCGACGCTCGACGCGCCGATCACGATCAACCTCAACGGCTGCCCGAACTCCTGCGCCCGCATCCAGACCGCCGACATCGGCCTCAAGGGCCAGTTGGTGCTCAACGACGAGGGCGAGCAGGTCGAGGGCTTCCAGGTGCACCTGGGCGGCGGGCTCGGCCTGGAGGCCGGCTTCGGCCGCAAGCTGCGCGCCCACAAGGTGACCGCCGACCAGCTGCCGGAGTACGTCGAGCGGCTGACCCTCGGCTACCTGGAGGAGCGAGAGGAGGCGGAGACCTTCGCCCAATGGGTCGCCCGCGCCGACGAGGCGGCCCTCAGGTGAGCGGCCGGGCGGTCCCGTTCCACTGCCCCTACTGCGCCGACGAGGACCTGCGCCCGCACGGCGAGGCCCACGGGGCCTGGGAGTGCCGCAGCTGTCTGCGCGCTTTCAAGCTCAGCTTCATCGGACAGCTCAATCCCCACAGCATCGCGCCCCAACCGGGGGCCGAGCCCAATGAAAGGAGGACAGCATGAGCGCACCCGCACTCATCGCACTGGCGCATGGCAGCCGCGACCCGCGGTCGGCCCGCACCATCACAGCCCTGACGGAGGCGGTCGCGTGCATGCGTCCCGACCTCCGCGTGGCTCCGGCCTTCCTCGACCACAACGAGCCGAGCCTCGACGCCGTCGTCGACCGGCTGGTGGCCGAGGGGCACTCCGAGATCGTCGTGGTGCCGCTGCTGCTGACCGAGGCGTACCACGCGAAGTACGACGTGCCCGCGGTCGTCGCGGCGGCGGCCGAGCGTCACGAGGGCGTCCGCATCCAGACGACCAAGGTGCTCGGCATCGAGGGCGCGCTGTTCAAGGTGCTCGACAAGCGCCTGCGCGAGGCGCTGAAGGCACGCCGGGTGCGCGAGCTCGACGCGCTGGTGCTGGCCGGGGCCGGCTCGACCGACCCGGTCGCCAACGCGGCCATCGCCCGCGCCGCCCGCGCCTGGGGCCACCACCACAAGCTGCCGACCATCGCGGCGTTCGCGTCGAGCGTGCCCCCGGCGGCCGGCGAGGCGGTGCGCGCCCACCGCGCAGACGGCCGTCGTCACATCGCCGTCGGCATGCTCTTCCTCGCGCCGGGCCAGCTTCCCGACCGAGTCAAGGAACTCGCCTTCGAGGCCGGCGCCGTGGCGGTCGCCGAGCCGCTGGGCGTCGACGACGAGGTGGCCTCGATCATCCTCGCCCGTTACGCCGTCGGCGCGGTCGACCTGGTCTCGCTCGACAACCTCTTCGCAGGGGTCTGACGGCGTTGGAGGCCGGCGCTCAGGTGTCGGCCTCCAGCCTCGCCAGCTCCGCCTGCGGGTCGAAGTCGGCGGGCGGCCAGGCGAGGTCGAGGCCGCGCAAGGTCTCGGCGAGCAGGGTCGCGACAGCCCAGTTGCGGTACCACTTGCGACCCGCCGGGACGATGTGCCACGGCGCGGCCTCGGTCGAGCAGCGTTCGACGGCGATCTCGTAGGCGCGCTGGTAGTCGTCCCAGAAGGCCCGCTCGTCGATGTCGCCCGGGTTGTACTTCCAGTACTTCGTGGGGTCCTCCAACCGGGCGCGCAGCCGCTCGGCCTGCACGTCGCGGTCGATGTGCAGCAGACACTTGACAACCACTCCCCCGTGGTCGGTGAACCGTCGCTCGAAGTCGTTGATCGCGTCGTAGCGCCGTTCGATCTCAGCGGGCTCGGCCAGCTGGCGCACCCTACCGATCAGCACGTCCTCGTAGTGGGACCGGTCGAAGATCCCGATCTGTCCGGCGGTCGGGAGACGGCGCTCGACCCGCCACAGGAAGTCGTGCTCCAACTCCTCGGGCGTCGGCTTGCCGAAGGAGGCCAGGGCGAGGCCCTGCGGGTCGACGAGTCCGGCGACGGTGCTGATCGTTCCGCCCTTGCCCGCAGTGTCCATACCTTGCAGCACGAGCAGGACCGAGCGGTCGGTGGTCTCGGCGCGCCCGCCCGCGTGCAATCGCTCCTGCAGG
Organism: Aeromicrobium sp.; assembly: GCF_047606445.1. Classification (GTDB taxonomy): domain Bacteria; phylum Actinomycetota; class Actinomycetes; order Propionibacteriales; family Nocardioidaceae; genus Aeromicrobium. Next base: position 9,163 of record NZ_JASGEK010000056.1, read on the forward strand.
TCGGCCAGCTCCGGGCCGAGCGCGCCGAGCGCCGCCTTCGCGTCGTCTTTGCCGCCGTCGAAGCCGGGCGTGGAGCGGGCGTCGACCGCGGACAGGTCGACCGGGCCGAGGTGGCGGAGCAGGTCGCTCAGGGGAATCGTCATGGGTCGCAGTATGGCAATACAGTGGGCTCATGCACCAGGTCGAGAAGTCCGACGAGCAGTGGCGCGCCGAGCTGACCGCCGCCGAATACCACGTGCTGCGGCAGGCGGGCACCGAGCGGCCGTTCAGCCATCCTTACGAGACCGATCCGACGGTCGGCGTGTACGAGTGCCGCGGCTGCGGCGCGGAGCTGTTCCGCAGCGAGACGAAGTTCGACGCGCACTGCGGCTGGCCCGCCTTCTACGCCCCGCTCTCCGAGGACCGCGTCGAGTACGTCGAGGACCGCTCGATGGGCCGGGTCCGCACCGAGGTGCGCTGCGCGACGTGCGGCTCACACCTGGGCCACCTCTTCGAGGGCGAGGGCTTTCCGACGCCGACCGATCAGCGGTACTGCGTCAACGGCGTCGCGTTACGACTGCGGCCCGGCGTTTGAGCCACCCCCCCCCGCCCGGCATAGCGACGATCAGCTCGGTCGAGTCCTCGTCGTGGTAGACCTCGACCTCCTCCCGCTCCTGCGCCTGGGTCAGCAGGACGACGAGGTCTGGCGGGTCGAGCGCGGGAACGAACACGACCGTCAGAGCGCGACGCTCCGCCGTCGGCAGCGTGACCAGCACCCGGCGTTCCGCCCGTGGCAGCCCGATCAGCGTCCGCTCGACGACCGGGTCGATCAGGAACGGCGCCGCCGGCCCTTGGAGCACGACGACGGCCCCTCGTTCCCGTAGCTCGCGCAGCGCGTCGTGTACTGCGGACGACAAGAGGTCGCCGGTGACGATACGGTCGCGGATCTCCTGGTCGACGAGCGTCGCGGCGTGTACCAGGCCGGGCCCCGGCTCCTCGGTCAGCGCGGCGAGCCGTCGCAGCACGTCGCGCACCCGCTCCTCGACGTCGGCGGGGAGCCACCAGGCCACACGGTCGGGACAGTCGTCGCCCGTCTCGTCGAGCACGTCCTCGGCGACGCGTTCCTGAGTCGACATCACCGAGCCACGCAGCGTCCTCAGATAGGTCGCCGCAGCAGCAGTCCCGCCGAGCTGCAGCAGCGGAGTCTTCACCAACACCAGGCTCTCCCACGGCGTCACCGAGGATGCCGCCACCGCCCAGACGCCGATGACGACCGCGAACACACAGCCGACGAGCACAGAGAACCGCGGTGAGACGAACAGCCCGCAGATCATCAGCGGCACCGCCACGACCTCGACGACCCACAGATCGACGAAAGCCGAGGTGATCACCGAGACCTGCCACAGGCCGACCGCCATCGTGCCGAGCAACGCCGGGGCCAGGAGGGCGGTCGCGAGGCCGGCGCGGCCACGGCGGCTCAGCCCGGTCGCGACCGGCACGGCGAACCAGATCGCGGCGAGGCAGGCCGCCGTGACCCACAGACGACCCGGCTCGGCGACCGACCGCAGCGCGAGCCACGTCCCGGCCAGGAGGAAGGCCGCCGCGTACCACCGGGCCATGCCGACCCACGCCGTCGGCACGCCCCCGTCGTCCGGGGGCGGCGGCACCGGTGTGACCTGGTGGGCCGACCACCCGAGCAGCACGGTGGCTCCCCGCCCCGGCGCGGAGTCGATCTCGACGAACCCGCCCACCTCGCGCATACGCCCGCGGATCGACTGCTCGATGCCGATGCCGGTGCGCGCCGAGGGGTCGAAGCCCCGCCCGTCGTCGACGATCTCCAGCACGGTGGTCGTCGGCGCCGACGCGGCGGCCCGTACCCGGACCTCGGTCGCACCGCCGTGCCGCCGCGCGTTGCGCACCGCCTCGGCGGTCGCCGCCATCATCGCCGTCACGACGTCGCGCGGCAGGGCGCGCATCGCGCCGAGCGAGGACTCGTCGACGGCGACGCCTCCGGCCTCCCAGCTGGACTCGTGCCAGGTGGCGCGGTCGCCGAACTGGTCGAGCGCCTGACGGGCGGCCTCGGCCACCGCGTCGGCCGGGGCGGCCGGGTCGCAGGCGGCGAGCGCGAAGGCCGGCAGGACCTTGTCGTGCAGGACCCGGCGCGCCTCGGCGCTCTCCCGCAGGTCGCGGGCGCGTCGGTCGAGCATGGCGCGGGTGGCCGCGCGTGCGGCCTCGGCGTCGTCCAGCTGGACGATCGCCCGGCGCAGCATCGTCATGACGAGGCCGAGGCCGAGCGCCGTGAGACTGGTGAACACGAGGCCGTCGAGGGCGTGCAGCGGCGTGTCGGCACTCGGCCGGACCAACGTCGCGCCGCCGTGGAGAAGCGCCGCGAGACCGCCCGCCAGCAGTGCCGCCCGGCCCCTCAGCAGGCAGACCGCGAGCATCGTGACCATCAGGAAGATCGGCAGTGCGGCCGACCCGGTGGCCACGGACACGCCCGCCAGCGTGTCGAGGCGGCCGACGACCTCGGTCAACGCGAGCGCCGCCAGCGACAGCACGGTCGGCACGACGACCGCCGGACGCGCCAGCAGATGGATCGCGGAGAAAACCAACAGGACCGTCACCGACAGGTGGAGCGCCCAGGCCGCCGGGGTCCGGGCGTCGCCGACCGAACCCCATCCGAGCCCGTCGGCCACGATCCAGCCGAGCATCCAGACCGCCATGGCACGACGGCAGTACGCCGCCAGTCGGCGGCGGCGGCCAGGTGCGTCGTTCTCGGGTTCGGATCTCATCGCGCAACCATTCAACACCTCGACGCGCGGAAACGTTAGGGGGAGAAGTCCCCTCTCGTGAAGGAGGACACGAGGCGTCGCCGCTACTACAGTCGGTCCATGTCGACCTGGACGTGGACCCCTGGAAAGCTCGTCGCGGTGGTGGCGGGGGCGCTGTTGCCGGTCGCGCTGGTCGTGGCGGGCGTCGTCTGGCTCGCCACGCGGCCTGACGACACGCGGGCGGCGGGTGAGGGAGCGCTCGACGAGGTGCCCGCGATCCCGACGATGATCGTGTTGGACGCGTCGGCCTCGATGCTGACCGACGACGCGCCCGGCGTCCGTTTCGACGCGGCGCGCGCGGCGGTGACGGGTCTGGTGGAGGCGCTGCCCGACGGCCATGAGCTCGGGTTGGTGGTCTATGGCACGGGCACCGGCACGTCCGAGGCGGAGCTCGCGGCCGGCTGTGAGGACGTGTCGACGCTGATCGAGGTCGGCCCGTTGGACCGAGACGAGTACACCGCGACGGTCGAGAAGGTCGAGCCGAGCGGTTTCACGCCGATGGCGTTGGCCCTGCAACAGGCCGCCGACGGGCTGCCCGACGACGGCGAGCGGGCGATTGTGATCGTGTCCGACGGCGAGGACCACTGCGGGAAGAACGGGCTGGGCGCCGACCCCTGCGAGGTCGCCGAGAGCCTCGACGGGATCACCGTGCACACCGTCGGGTTCAAGACGGCGGGCAACGCGTTGGCGACCGAGCAGCTCGACTGCATGGCCGCCGCGACCGACGGACTCGCCCTCGACGCGGCGAACCCGGCGCAGTTGGCGGCCCGTCTGCCGGCGCTGTTGAATCCGGGCTGGGCGGCCTCGACGATCCAGTCGGCCGGCTATCGCGGGGTGCGTCCGGGCATGAGCGTCGAGGAGGCGACGCTCGCCGCCGAGGCCGCGGGCGAGAAGTTCCCGAAGGTCGAGAAGGAGGGCACGGTCGAGGTCGTCTACGTCGACTGCACGCTGGTCTTCACCGACGGCGTGGTGACGCGCGTGGTCGCAGGTGGGAAGGAGATGACCACCATCGACGGGATCGGCGTCGGCGACGACGTGGCCGAGGCGGAGGCGCTGTACGGGCTGGCCGACGCGCCCTCGACGCCGACTGGCGAGAACACGGTGGTCTACGAGGCCGACCCCGACGCCGGGACCGGCTACGAGATCACCTTCGACCCGAAGAAGTCCGGCGAGCTGAAAGGCGAGATCACCCAGATCATCCTGTGCCTGTGTCTGCCGCGAGCCCAGTGGGAGGCACCCGTCTACGCGGTCACCGGGAACGACGCCGATCACGTGCATGTCGGCGGGGAGGACCTCTCGGCCGCTCCCGGGTTCCTGGCGTTCGGCTCCGACGCCACGACCGTCCTGCTGGGCGACTCGTTCTCGTCGTACGACGCCGCGACGGTCGCGTACGCGGCGCTCGACCTGAGGACCGGCGAGCGAGTCGACGGGGCGCTGCCCGGACGCACCGACGACCGGATCATCCCGACCAGCTCCGGGTTCTCCTCAATCAACGAGAGCGCCCTGCTGCTCCATCGTTGGGACCGCCAGTTCCAGACAGCGGGCGAGACGGCACTGCCCACACTCGGCGACGGCACGATGTTCGTCTATCTGGTCGAGCAGGACGGCGCGCATGTGGTCGAGCAGCGGCGGTGGGACGGCGACAAGCTCGCCGGCGACGCGCTCGTCCATGTCGACGCCGGCGGCGAGGTCTCCACCTTCGCCGAGGACGAGCACATCTCCGAGCTCGAGACCTCTTCCGACGGACGCACCGTGTTCGGTGTGCGCTACGCCGACGGCGTCCCCTTCGAGGGGCCGGCCGACCCGGAGGCCATCGTCTCCATCGACATGGAACGCGGCGAAATCGACCAGGAGTGGGAGCTCGACGACCTCACGGACCGCTTCAACGGCGGCGACGCGGTCTGCGTGCGCGACATCGATATGGCCGACGACCGGCTGGTGGTCGCGATCGAGGAGGACTGCACCTATATCGACGACCCCGCGTCGTTCTCGGTCTGGGAGTGGGAGGACGACGAGTTCGTCCAGGTCGGTGACGACCACGAGATCACCTACTGGCAGACCCCGACGCAGGCGGTCCGGATCGAGCAGACCATCAGCGGCTACGACGAGTACTGGCGTCTCGTCTTCGTCGACGACGGCGAGGAGACCGAGATCGCCAGTGGCGAGTGGTACACCGACGGTTACCCCGTGGTCCCAGGGTCGCTGGTCCCGCCGCGCTGAGAGTGACGTCACCACATCGGAGGGTTCCTGGCGTCCGGCGAGGGGCATTGTCTACGCTCACGCACATGCGTTCTCTCGTGCGGCTTCTCTTCGTTCTGTCGTTGTCCCTGTTCGCGCTGACCGCGTGCGGCTCGGAGGAGTCGCCCGACCCGGACCCGACCTCCGAGGCGAGCTCCGACTCCGACGCCTCCGCGTCGCCGGAGGCCGCTGACGGGGCGTGCTCCTACATTCCTGACGGCGAGGCCGCGAAGGACGCGGAGTTCCCGCCGGAGGAGCCGGTGAGCGCGGAGGCGATGACGATCTCCACCAATCGCGGTGACATCAAGGTCGCGCTCGACGCCGAGAACACCCCGTGCGCGGTCAACTCGTTCGTGTCGCTGGCGGGGCAGGGGTACTTCGACGACACCCAGTGCCACCGCCTCGTCCCCGGCTTCGTGCTGCAGTGCGGCGACCCGAGCGCGACCGGCATGGGCGGTCCGGGCTACCGCTTCGCCGACGAGTTGACCGGCGACGAGACGTACACGGCTGGAACCCTGGCCATGGCGAACGCCGGCCCGGACACGAACGGCTCGCAGTTCTTCATCATGTTGGAGGACGGCGGCCTCCCCCCGGCCTACACCGTCTTCGGCTCCGTCGACGCGGCCGGCCTCCAGGTGGCCCGCGACATCGAGGCCGACGGCAACGGCCCCGACGGCGTCGCCCCCGCCTCCGAGGTCGTCATCACGTCGGTGTCGTGAGTTCCGGCTCGTTGAAGTGCCTCTTTGACGATTCCGCACCCTGAGGTGCGAGGGCACCCCGCGCCCGTCCCCCAAGCACTTCGCGCAGGGGGCACCCCCACCTCGAAGGGGCCCCAAAAGATTCTCCGCGAGCGTGCGTTCTGCTCGTTTTTTGTCAGACCCCACCCCTAACCTGGAACTAACGTTCGAGAGGCGAGGTGATGGACATGGTCGCGCAACACACAGAACCCCACCAGCTCGACCGTGCCGTCGCTCTGATCGAAGCCGGACTCAACCAGATGAGCCCCGACGCCTGGGCGAGGCTCGACGGGCACGAAGCCCGCGCACTGATCGGACGATTGGCCCGCGCGCAGGCACGCATCGACTCCCAGAAGCTGCACGCCGCACGACGTCTTGAAGCCACCGGCGCGGCCCGGCAGGCCGGGGCCACCTCCACCAGCGCGCTCATCGCGAACGGCTTCGGCGGCGACACACGAGAAGCCAACAACCTCGTGAAACTCGCCAAGAGCGTGAAGCCGAGTTCACCCACCCAGGCCGCGCTGGACGCGGGTGAGATCACACCCAAGAAATCAGAGGTCATCGCACGGACTGTCGCGTCGGTTCCGAAAGACAAACAAGAGTTGGCCGAGCGGGGGCTCGTCCGCGACGCGAAGAAGCTTTCTCTCCCCGAACTCCGCAAACGAGCCGACCGAGTCTCCGACCTGTGGGCTGAGCCCACTGAGGTCGACCAGACCGAGAACACCACCCTTGAAGAACGGGAACGGAAAGCACGCGCCAGGTCGTCGTTCCGCATGTGGAACAACCACGACGGCACCTGGTCAGGAGACTTCCGCGTCCCCGAAGCCCAAGCAGGCATGTTGAAGACCGCTGTTGAGGCGCTCGCCGCGCCGCGTAGGGATCACCTGCGCGATGAGGCCGACCAGGCTCCACGTGACCACACGCAACGCATGGGGATCGGCTTCGCCGACCTCTGTGAGCACCTCCCCACCGACCGACTGCCCGACGCCGGTGGTCTCGGAGCCATCGTCACCGTCAACCTCGGCTACTCAGCCTTGCTCGAAGACCTGAAAGCCGCCTCCCTCTCCACCGGGACCAAGATGAGCGCCGGGCAAGCCCGCCAACTCGCCTGCCGCGCCGGGCTCATCCCTCAGGTGTTGGGTGGCGACTCACTTCCGTTGGACCTTGGGCAAACACAACGCTTGTTCTCACGTCCACAACGGCAAGCCTTCGCCCACCGCGACCGTGGGTGTTCCTTCCCCGGATGCGACCGACCACCTCAGTGGTGCGAAGCCCACCACATCACACCGTTCGCCAAGGGTGGGAACACCAATCGAGTCGACGGCACCCTCGTCTGCTCCTGGCACCACCACGTCATCCACGAGCAGAACTGGCAACTCAGACGAAGTCCAGCCGACGGGATCATCGAATACAAACTGCCGCACCACGCTCGATGGCGACGCAATGAGCGCTACCGAGGGTGACCCCTTCGCCCTTCGAGGCCGCTCGTTCCTCGCGGCACCTCAGGACCCGGCTCGCAAGCTCGCACCTCAGGGGTCGACAGCTTCGGTCCCTGTCCCCCGCAAGCGGGAGGTGCCCCCAGTGTGAGCGAGTCCTACGAGCGAGCCTCGAAGGGACAGAACTGAACCCCTACGGCCAGAGGGCGGTCAGTTCGGACCAGGTCCGCTTGCGGCCGGTGTAGAAGGGGATCTCCTCGCGGACGTGGCGGCGGGCGGCGCTGGCGCGCAGGTCGCGCATGAGGTCGACGATGCGGTGCAGGTCGTCGGCCTCGAAGGCGAGCATCCACTCGTAGTCGCCGAGCGCGAAGGAGGCGACCGTGTTGGCGCGGACGTCCGGGTAGGGGCGGGCCTGCATGCCGTGCTCGCGCAGCATGTCGCGGCGCTCCTCGTCGGGCAGCAGGTACCACTCGTACGAGCGGACGAACGGGTACACGCAGACCCAGTCCCGCACCTGCTCCTCAGCCATGAACGCCGGGATGTGCGCCTTGTTGAACTCGGCCGGACGATGGATCGCCGTCTGCGACCAGACCGGCGCCATGCGCGAGCCGAGCGCGGTGCGGCGGAAGGCGTTGTAGGCGGCCTGCAGCGCCTCGGCGGTCGGGGCGTGCCACCAGATCATCAGGTCGGCGTCGGCGCGCATGCCGCTGACGTCGTAGGCGCCGCGCACGACCACGTCCTCGGCGGCCAACGACGCGACCAGGGCGTCCGCCTCAGCCGCCTCGGCGGCCCGGTCCGCGTCGCCCAACACGCGGTCCAACCGGAACACCGACCACATCGTGTAGCGGATGGTCTCGTTGATCTCTTTGGCTAGCTTTCCCTGATTCGGCACGCTCATGCCGTCATTCTCCCGCCTCGTCCAACAGCCGTCGCACGGCCTCGGCCGCCGAGCCGACCACGGCGGCGATCCCCACACCGTCATAGGCCGCGCCGCACACCTCCAAGCCACGCACGCCCGCGACCGACGACCGCACCGCCCGGACCCGGTCGAGATGGCCGACCTCGTACTGCGGCAGCGCGCCGCCCCACCGCTGGACGTAGAAGTCGGCAGGCTCCGGCAACGGGCCGACCGCCTCGCGCAGATCGGCCAGCACCCGGCCCGTCAGGTCCGCGTCGGACATCGGCAAGACCGCCTTGTCACCGGCCCGGCCGACCGACGCCCGCACCACCGTCTTGCCCGACGCGCCGACCCAGTCCCACTTGTTGGAGCTAAACGTGGCGGCCTTGACGAAACGTCCGTCGACCGGCGGCACGAGGAAGCCCGAGCCCTCCAGCTCCACCACGTCGTCGAAGACGAAGGTCGCCAGCGCGACGCTCGCGTAGTCGACCCCGGCGAGCGTGAACGCCGCCTCCGGGGCAGCCACCGCCAGCAACCGGGCGGCGGCCGGGGCGGGCGCTGCCATCACCACCGCGTCGAAGCGCTCGGCGTCGACCTGCCAGCCGTCGTCGGCCGGTTCCACCAGCCGCACCGGCTCGCCCAGCCGGACCTCCGAACCCGACGCCTCGGCCAGCGCGGACGGAAGGGACCCGACGCCGCCGACGAGCCCCGCGAACACCGGACCGTCCACGGCAGGGCGCGGCGCACCGGCCGCCGTCACCGGATCAGCGCCCAGCTCCGCCAACTGCGGGGCCGCCGCGCGCAAGGACAGCGCGTCCGCGTGGCCGGCGTACACCCCGCCGAGCAGCGGCTCGACCAGCCGGTCGACCACCTCCCGGCCCGCCCGCGCCGCCACGAACTCGGCCACCGAGACGTCCTCGTCGGCCAGCGGGACCGACCGGGCCTCGACCGTCTCGACCACGCCGGAGGCGAGCGCCGCGTCGACGTCGGACGGCACGCCCAGCACGGTCGGCGGCAGCGGACGCACCGCGCCGCGCGTCCACACGCCCGCGCGTGTGGTGGCCGGATGGACCACGCGGTCGCCCAGCCCGATCCGCTCGATCAGGCCGACCGCCTCGGGCCGACGCGCGAGAATCGACTCCGCGCCGAGGTCGAGCGTCAGACCGCCGACCTCGCCGGTGAGCAGCTTGCCGCCGATCCGCTCCGAGCCCTCGAAGACGACCGGCTCATGACCCGCCTGACTCAACTCCCACGCGGCGGTGAGCCCGGCGATCCCGCCGCCGACGACCGCGACGCGCATCAGGGGCGCTCGTAGGCGTGGACCACGTCGACCAGGCGGGCCAACGCGTCCGGGTCGATCGACGGCAGCACCCCGTGGCCGAGGTTGAACACGTGGCCGCGGGCCGCGAGCCCCTCGTCGAGCACACGACGCGCCTCGGCCGCCACCACCTCCGGCGGCGCGAACAGGGTCGTCGGGTCGAGGTTGCCCTGCACGCTGCGGTCGCCGACACGCCGCACGGCCTCGTCGAGCGGCACCCGCCAGTCGACGCCGACCACGTCGGCCCCAGCCTCGCCCATCGCGCCCAGCAGCTCGCCGGTGCCTACGCCGAAGTGGATGCGCGGCACGTCCAGATCGGCCACCGCGCCCAGCGCCGCCGCCGAGTGCGGCTGCGCGAAGGCCCGGTAGTCGGCCAGGCTCAGCGCGCCCGCCCACGAGTCGAACAGCTGCACCGCCGACGCGCCCGCCTCGACCTGCATGCGCAAGAACTGGCCGGCGACGGCCGCGATCCGCTCCATCAGGTCGTGCCACAGCCCGGGGTCGGTGCGCATCATGGCCTTGGTGTGCCGGTAGTCGCGCGACGGACGCCCCTCGATCAGATAGGACGCCAGCGTGAACGGGGCGCCGGCGAAGCCGATCAGCGGCGTGCCGCCCAGCTCGCCGGTCAGCGCGGTGACGGCAGCGATCACCGGGGCCACGTCGTCGGGCTCCAGGTCGCGCAGCTGGTCGAGCTGGGCGCGCGTGCGGATCGGCTCGGCGACCACCGGACCGGTGCCCGCGACGATGTCGAGGTCGACGCCGATCGCCTTGAGCGGCACGACGATGTCGGAGAAGAAGATCGCCGCGTCGACGCCGTACCGGCGCACCGGCTGCATCGTCACCTCGACCACCATGTCGGTGGTGAAGCAGGCGTCGAGCATGGCCACGCCCTCGCGCAGCGCGCGGTACTCCGGCAGCGAGCGTCCCGCCTGCCGCATGAACCAGACCGGCGTGTGGTCGGGGCGCTCGCCACGGCAGGCGCGGAGGAAGGGGCTCTCGGACAGCTGTGTCGTCACCCGTCCAGTCTCCCAGGCGGGGCCTGCGTGTCGGACCCGGTCCTGGCCGGACAGGCGCCTACTATCGAAAGCGTGAGCACGCATCGCCAGCTCCGTGACACGCCGAGCCAGTTCGCCACCGCCGTCGAACAGCTGAGAACAGCCGTCGTACGGCCGGAGGTCGTGGTCGAGCCGCAGCCCGCCCCCACCAAGATCGCCCCGCACGCCTATGCCCTCGGCGGCGAGATCGACGGCGGCGAGGACGAGCTCGCCAGCGGACGCTTCGTGCTGCTGCACGACCCCTTCGGCCAGGACGGCTGGGAGGGCGCGTTCCGCTGCGTGACGCTGGCACGCGCCGAGATCGAGGGCGACCTCGCCGACGACCCCGTGCTGCCGTCGGTGTGCTGGAGCTGGCTCACCGACGCCCTCGCCGCGCGGGAGGCCGAGGTCACCGCGAGCGGCGGCAGCGTCACCGTGGTCCACACCGAGTCCTTCGGCGCGATCGACGGCGACCCGCCGCGCGCGCAGATCGAGGTGCGCGCCTCGTGGACGCCGCTGACCGGCGCCGCCGAGCACCTCGGCGCCTGGACCGACCTGCTGGCGAAGATCGCCGGACTCCCGCCGCTGCCGACCGGCGCCGCCGCGCGCACCCCGGAGGGACCGTCGATCCCGGCGGAGATCACCTATCTGGACTCGCGCCGCCGGGGGGCGGGACGCCGATGACGTCCTTCGAGCCCGAGTTCCTCGTCCCGCGAGCCCCGGAGGCCGAACCGGAGCCGACGAAGCTGCCGCCGCTCTCGCTGCGCGACCCGCTTCCGGCGGTCGTCGACACCGCCGACGCCTACGAGAGCGCGTGCGCGGCCATCGCCGACGGCAGCGGTCCGCTCGCCATCGACACCGAACGCGCCTCCGGCTACCGCTACTCCCAGCGCGCGTACCTCGTGCAACTGCGTCGCGAGGGGTCCGGCACGCATCTGGTCGACCCCGTCGCCTTCGACGACCTGACCGCGCTCGACACGGCCGTCGGCGACGCCGAGTGGATTCTGCACGCCGCCACCCAGGACCTCCCCTGTCTGGCCGAGGTCGGCATGCGCCCGCGCGCCCTGTTCGACACCGAGCTGTCGGGGCGGCTGCTCAACCTGCCGCGCGTCGGGCTGGCGACGCTGGTCGAGCACTTCCTCGGCCGGTCGCTGGCCAAGGAGCACTCGGCGGCCGACTGGTCCACCCGGCCGCTGCCCGAGCCCTGGCTGGTGTACGCGGCGCTCGACGTCGAGGTGCTGATCGAGCTGCGCGACCTGCTGGAGGTCGAGCTGGAGAAGGCCGGCAAGCTCGCCTGGGCGCGCGAGGAGTTCGAGGCGCTGCTGTCGTTCACCGCCCCGGCGGCCAAGACCGACCGGTGGCGGCGCACCTCCGGGATGCACCGGGTGCGCGGCCGCCGCAACCTCGCCGTCGTGCGCGAGATGTGGCTGGCCCGCGACCGCATCGCGCAGGCCCGCGACACCACGCCGGGCCGGGTGCTGCACGACTCCGCCATCGTCGAGGTGGCCTCGGCCGCGCCCGCCTCGCTCGACGCCCTCAGCGCGCTGAAGTCGATGCGCGGGCGCGGCGGGAAACGCCACCTGACCGAGTGGATGGAGGCCGTGCGGACGGCGCTGGCCATGCCCGAGAAGGATCTGCCGGGCGCGGCCGGGCCTGCCTCCGACGGCGGCCCGCCGCCGGCCCGTTCCTGGAACGAGCGCTATCCGGAGGCCGCCGACCGGTTGGGCCGTCTTCGCGAGACCGTCTCCGACACGGCCGGTCACCACGACCTGCCGGCGGAGAACCTCATCGCCCCGGCGATCGTGCGCGAGCTCGCCTGGCAGCCGCCCGAGGACATCCCGGTCGCCGACTTCCTCACCCAGCGCGGTGCGCGGGCCTGGCAGGTCCGCCTCGTCGCGGAGCAGTTCGCCGCAGCGCTCGGCGACGACCGTGGCTGACTTCCGTCGGCCGCTGCTGCCCGGCCCGCAGGCTTTCGAGGGCTGGCTGGAGGCGGCCGACCCGACCGCGGTCAGCGCGACCGGAGAGCGCATCGCCCACCTCCTGGTGCGCGGCACCGACGAGCGCTCCGACGACGCCCTCGTCGAGCGGGTGCTGCGACTGGTCGACACCGAGGGGCTCGCGACCATCGCCGAGCTGTGGTCCGCCGCCCCCTCCGACACGGTCGCGGGATGCCTGTGGCGGCTCTATCTGCTGCACACCTGGGTGCATCGTCAGCCGGACCAGGCGGCCCGCGAGTACGCGGCCGGGCTCGCCCACACCCCCGTGCAGAACGTGGTGGCCGGACTCGGCGAGGCCCCCTCCCCCGAGGACGTCGCGGCGCTGGTCGACGCGGTCTTCCACGGGCTGATCCGCTCGGACTTCGACGTCGCGCTCGACCGCGCGGCGGCCTTCGCCCACGTGGCGTCGGTCGGCCGGGCGCAACTGGACTCCGGCGACCCGCACAGCGCCGCCCGCCTGTTCGACCTGGCCCGCCACCTCCGCCGCGCCGCCGCCCTGGAACGAGACGGCCGCCTGGCCTGACAATCGGTAGCGTAGAAACCCGACAATCGGTAGCGTAGAAACCCGACAATCGGTAGCGTAGAGCCATGGGATACACTCGTCGACTCGTCGACCAGGAACTCGACGAACTCTTGCCCGCGCTCCCGGCCATCGCGCTCCAAGGCCCCAAAGGCGTAGGGAAGACATCGACCGCGCTCCCCCGGGCGACCACCATTTTCACGCTCGACGACGACGCCGTGCGAGAGACCACGCAGGCGCGGCCGGCGCGTGTGGTCGAGGCGGCTCCGCCGGTGTTGATCGACGAATGGCAGCGTGTCCCTTCCACCTGGGACCACGTCCGCCGAGCCGTCGACGCCGGGGCTCCACTCGGAAGTTTCATCCTCACCGGCAGCACCGCCCCTCCTGGAGCCTCCGTCCACTCCGGAGCAGGACGGATCGTCGATCTGCGTATGCGTCCGCTGAGTCTCGCCGAACGGGGGCTGTGCGAGCCGTCCGCCTCACTCGCGGCCCTCCTCCGTGGAGAGGCCCCACCCGAGGCGGACTCACCGGTCAGCCTGGAACAGTACGCCGATGAGGTGCTCCGCTCCGGCTTTCCCGGGATCCGCCGGCTCCCCGAACGCGGCTCCCGTCGGGCCCTCGACAGCTACCTCGCGCGGATCGTGGAACGGGAGTTCCCCGAACAAGGCCTACGAGTCCGTCGCCCGGAGGTGCTGCGCGACTGGTTACGGGCTTACGCCGCAGCGACAGCGACCACGGCGAGTTACACCGCGATCCTCGACGCCGCCACTCCCGGACAGAACGCCAAGCCCGCCAAAAGCACCACCATCGCGTACCGGGACGTGCTGGCTCAACTCTGGCTGCTCGACCCGTTGCAGGCCTGGCAGCCGTCAAGCGGGCTCGGTCCCGTCGGCCGCTCGCCCAAGCACTTCATGGCCGACCCCGCGCTCGCGGCGCGACTCCTCGAACTCGACATGGGACGTCTCCTCGACGGCGCCTCTCCCGGGGCACCCGCTCGCGGCGGATCGGCCCTCGGCGCGCTCTTCGAGCACCTGGTGGCGCTGAGCCTGCTCGCCTACGCGCAAGTGAACGAGGCCAGGGTCGGTCATTTCCGCACCCGTGGCGGCGACCGTGAGATCGATGTGATCGTCGAGAAGAACGGACGCGTGGCCGCCTTCGAGGTCAAACTCAGCTCGACGATCACCGACCGTGACGTCCGGCACCTGCGATGGCTACGCGACCGCTACGGCGACCGAGTCGCTTCCACCGCCGTCATCACCCCGGGCCCTCACGCCTACCGTCGAGCCGATGGGGTCGACGTCATCCCAGCAGCGCTCCTCGGCGTATGACCTCACCAGGTAGAATCTCCCACGCGTCGGGCTGCGGCAGCCCCGGGTCCCAACATCAGCCGCCACGAGCGGCCACGCGCCGTGAGGCGCTCCCAGCCCGACGCGCTAGACCTCGTCCAACTCGCTCATCGGAGTCGAGTCGCGACTGAGCACCCAGCCCATCGCCAGCAGGGCGGCCACCTGCAGCGGCCAGCCCATGACGAGCTTGGCGACGCCCAGCCAGCCGACGAGGTCGGCGGCCCACAGCGGGTACTGCACCGCCACCCGCAGCACGCACGGCAGCGCCAGCAGCCAGGTCAGCTTCGAGCACAGGCGCACGAGGCCGGGATTCCTCCGCCACGAGGTGAGGTCGCCGGCGAGGCTGCCGACGAGGAAGCCGACCAGCGGCCAGCCGACGAGGATCGTCGCCGCGAGCCCGACAGAGTAGACGCCGTTGTAGATGATTCCAGGCAAGAACATGTTCTTCGCCTCGCCGGTCCTCGACGCCAGGAGCGCGCCGATCCCGATGACGAACAGCGCGTTGACCACGAACTGCGGCGTGCTGCGCTGGACCAGACGGACCACCAATAGCACCAGCGCCACCGCGACCGCCGCGACGATCGAGTTCCGCAGGTCTTTCGTCGTCGTCCACGAGACGAGGAAGACGACGCTGGGCACCGCGCTCTCGGCCACGCCCCGGACGCCGCCGAAGGCCGCCGACAGCTGCTGTCGGACGTACTCCTCGACCGTCGCCGCCGAGGCCTCCTTGTTCCACGCCTCCTCGACCGGTTCAGTCATCGGCGTCCTCCGCGCGCGGCAGGGTGAGCATCAGGGTCTCGCCGGAGCGACGGGCCTCCGCGCCCCGGACCACGACCGCGTCCCGGAAGACGTCGATCAGCGCGCCGTCGTCGCGCGGCTCCTTGGCCGCCGGACCCAGGATCGTGGCGCGCAGCGTCCAGCGCCGCCCGTCGTAGCCGATCACCCGGCTCGGCTGGACCAGCTTCTCGCCGTTCGGCCCCTTCACCGGCAGCATGCAGCGGACCTCGGGCCCGAAGACGCCGTCGACCTCCTCGACCTGTCCGCCGCGCTCGGTCACCTCGCGGACGACGTCGGCGCGCAGCTCGCCCCACACGCCGCCGTCCTTGGGCGCGGCGAAGACGCGCAGCCGGATCATGCCCTCGGATCCGTGGATCGCCACGACCGGCGCCTGGCCGTCGACGTCGTTCGCCGGACGCTGGACGCCGTAGCCCTCGGGGACGGTCAGCCGCAGCGCGCCCAAGTCGAGCCGACCGTCGAGGAACGGCTGCTCGTCGACGTCCCACGGACCATGCTCGCGGGTCGGCTCGGCCGGGGCCGAAGGCGTCTCTTCCTCGACGCGACGCCGGGGGCGGAACAATGCCATCAGTGGTCCTCTCGGTTCATACTCGCGTGGCCGCCGGTCGACCCGTAGCCGCCGGCGCCGCGCTCGGTCTCGTCGAGCGCGGCGACCTCGACGAACTCCGCGTGCTCGACGCGTTGGACGACGAGCTGGGCGATCCGGTCGCCCCGGCGCACCGCGAAGGGCTCGCGGGGGTCGTGGTTGACCAGCACCACCGTGATCTCGCCCCGGTAGCCGGCGTCAATCGTGCCAGGCGCGTTCACGACCGACACACCGTGCCGCCAGGCCAGGCCCGAACGGGGATGCACGAGGCCGACATGCCCCTCCGGCAGCGCGACGGCGATCCCGGTCGGCACCATCGCCCGCTCGCCCGGCTCGATCACGAGGTCGAGCGTGCTCATCAGGTCGGCTCCGGCGTCGCCGGGACGGGCGTACGACGGGAGCGGCAGACCGGGGTCGAGACGGGTCAGGGCGATGGCGACCATGACAGCGACCCTAGTGGCCGGTCGGCGACGACACGCCTGGCGCCACACTGGGCCGGTGACCTATCACGAACGCCTCTCCGCCCCGCTGGGGTGGTGGATCGGCGCACTGTGCTTCTCGCTGACCTTCGGCTGGCTCATGTACGTGGCCGCGACGCCGCTGATCGCCGCGCTCTTCGCGGCGGCGGCGATGCTCGTCGCGGGCGGCCTCGTCGCGGCCTACGGGTCGCTGCGGATCGCCGTCGACGACGAGTTGCGCGCCGGTCGGGCGCATCTCGAGGGCCGTTTCATCGGGGCGGTCGAGGTGCTCGACCCGGCGGCCTACCGCGCCACGATGGGGCCGCGGGCCGACGTGCGCGCCTGGCTCGTGACCCGGCCGTGGATCGTCGAGGGCGTGAAGGTCGTGCTCGACGACGCGAGCGATCCCGTCCCGTACTGGCTGCTCGGCAGCCGACACCCCGACCAGTTGGCCGCCGCCGTCGAGGCGCTGCGGCAGACTGGTCGCCAGGCCGCCACCGGCGGCGCCACACCGAAGGGAGCCTAGACCGTGAGCAAGCGACAGGGCGGTAAGAAGAAGAGCCGTCAGAAGCAGGCCGAGGCCGACCTCAAGGAGAACTCCTCGGCGCAGAAGAAGCCCGGCCGCGGCTCGAAGGCCACCTGGAAGCTCATGAACCGCTCGACGGGCATCGCCTCCGGCCTGCTCGCCCCGCTCGTCGCCACCGGCGTCTGGCGTCTGCTCACCGGCAAGAAGCCCCCGACGAGCTCGGACAACCCCGAGATCGACGCCCGCGAGGCGATCATGTGGGCGCTGCTGGGCGGCGCGCTCGTCGAGGTCGTGAAGGTGGCGGTGCGGCGTGGCACGGCCCAGTACTGGGTCAAGTCGACCGGCGAGCTGCCCCCGGGCATGAAGCACGTCGCCCCGAAGGACGACGTGGTCCAGACCTGACCCAAGAGGGGCCGCGTCAGTAGGCGCAGTCGCGGCAGACGAGCTGCGAGCCCTTCTCCTCGGCCAGCTGGCTGCGGTGGTGCACCAGGAAGCACGAGCTGCACGTGAACTCGTCGGACTGCTTCGGCACGACCTGGACCGCGAGCTCCTCGTGCGACAGGTCGGCGCCGGGCAGCTCGAAGGACTCGGCCGCCTCGACCTCGTCCTCGTCGACCTTGCCGGAGTTCTTCTCGTGGCGGCGCGCCTTCAACTCCTCGATGGAGTCCTCGGACTGCTCTTCCTCGGTTTTGCGCGGTGCGTCGTAATCGGTGGCCATGGTGGGTCCCTCCAAGCGTCAGTCGTACCCGGTGGTGTGGGTGGTTCAGGTGACGTCGCGGTCAGCGCACTCCCGGGTGGGGGGTGTCCGTCCGGCCGGGAGATTGTTGCACACGGCGGCGAGGAGCGCGCGTCAGAACCCACAAGCGCGCACGAGGTCGAGAAATTCCCCCGCGATGTCGGGGTGCGCGGCCACGACCAGCTCGCGCCCCGGCGCGCCGCCGTCTCGCCCGACGACCCGGCAGCCGGCCTCGGCGGCGACGAGCGCCGCCGCCGCGTGGTCCCACGGCTGGAGCCCGCGCTCGACGTAGGCGTCGACCGTCCCCTCGGCGACGGCGCACAGGTCGAGGGCGGCCGCCCCGATGCGCCGGATGTCGCGCACCTGGGGCAGCAGCGCGGCCACCGCCCGTCCCTGCGCGGCGCGCACGTCGGGGTCGTAGCCGAAGCCGGTGGCGACGAGCAGGTGGTCGAGCGTCGGCGGCGGCGGGGTGCGGAACCGGCGACGGCCGCCGTCGAGCCGGAAGGCCCCGCCGCCGCGCGTCGCGGCCCACTCGCGGCCGTCGGCGATGTTGACGACGTACGCCGCGAGCGTGTCGCCGCCGACCTGTCGGGCGGCGACGGAGACCGCGTAGGCGGGCACCCCGTACATGAAGTTGACGGTGCCGTCGATCGGGTCGACGACCCACTCGACCCCGCTCGTGCCGACGAGGTCGTCGCCCTCCTCTCCGACGAAGCCGTCCTCGGGACGCAGTGCGGCGACCCGGGCGCGGATCAGCTCCTCGCTGGCCCGGTCGGTCTCGGTGACGGGGTCGGTCTGGGTCGACTTGACTGCGGCGACCGGGACCCGGCCCGCCGGACGTCGCTCGCGCACCAGTGCGGCGGCCTCGCGGCCCACCGTCGCCGCGACGTCGAGCAGGTCGTCAGGCGGCGTCATGCTCAGGACACCGCCTCGCGCGTCGAGCGGAGGCTGAGACAGCAGTCGGGGGCGCTGCGGTCCGGCGCGGGCGGCAGGTCGCCGACGACCGCGCGGACGGGGTCGAGGCCGCGTTCGGCGGCGTCGCGCTCCAGCAGCAGGTCGACGACCATGTCGACGAAGGCCGGACGGGTGTCGGGGGTGCCGACGCGGACGAAGCGCAGGCCGAGGCGGCGGGCGGTGGCGGCGGCCTCGGTGTCGAGGTCGTAGACGACCTCCATGTGGTCGGAGACGAAGCCGATGGGGATCACCGCGACCGCGCCGACCCCGTCGGCGGCGAGCTTCTCCAGGTGGTCGTTGACGTCGGGCTCCAGCCACGGGACGTGCGGCGGGCCGGACCGCGAGCAGTAGACGAGGTCGTAGTCGCCTCGGCCGACGGCGGCGGTCAGCAGCCGGGCGACCTCGTGGTGCTGACGGACGTAGGCGCCGGCGCCGGGACCGCCACTGGCCTCGTTCATCGTCGCGGGGATCGAGTGGGTGACGAAGACCAGACGGGTGTCGGCGGGCATGTCCGTCAGCCCCTCGGCCAGCGCGGCCTCGAAGGAGCCGACGAAGCCGGGATGGTTGAAGTAGTGGCGCAGCCGGCGCAACTCGACGTCGAGGCCCTGGCTCGCCTCGAACAGGTCCTCGCGGTACTGGCGGCAGCCCGAGTAGGAGTCGTAGGCGCTCGTCACGAACACCGCGATCCTCCGGCGGCCGTCGGCGGCCATGCGCTCCAGCGTGTCGCGCAGGTAGGGGCGCCAGTTGCGGTTGCCCCAGTAGACCGGAAGGTCGACGTCGTGGCGCGCGAGCGACGCCTCGATCCCGGCGAGGAGCGCCCGGTTGGCGTCGTTGATCGGCGACGTGCCGCCGAAGCCGAAGTAGTGCTCGCCCACCTCGACCAGGCGTTCGCGCGGGATGCCCTTGCCGCGCGTGACGTTCTCCAGGAAGGGCACCACCTCGTCGGGATGTTCGGGCCCGCCGAAGGAGAGCAGGAGCAGCGCGTCGAAGGTCACCTCGGGCATGGAGCCATCGTGTCACGGCGGATCGGCTGCCCGCGTCGCACCGCCGCCCCGCCGGCGCCCTCCTTGCCATTAGGCTGGGCTTGCCATGACCGACGCCGCTTCCCTCGCCACGCCCGCCGCCGCGCTGGCGCGCGCGTGGCTCTCGCCGCGCGCCGACCGGCGTGAGGGTCTCGTGGCCGATCCCGAGGGACTCGCCTTCCTGCGCGGCCTCGCC
Organism: Aeromicrobium sp.; assembly: GCF_047606445.1. Lineage (GTDB taxonomy): Bacteria > Actinomycetota > Actinomycetes > Propionibacteriales > Nocardioidaceae > Aeromicrobium. The sequence goes on from NZ_JASGEK010000056.1 coordinate 28,770, forward strand.
GCCGCGCTGGCCGACCCCGGCCGAGCCGAGAGCCGCCTGGCCGAGTTGGCCTCCGACGTCCCGCAGGCCCTGCCCTGGGGCGAGCGGCGCGCCCTGCGCCGCGGGCTCAAACGTCCCGACCAGGCCCGGTCCGTCGCCGAGCAGGCGCTGCGCCAGCACGCCGGGCCGTTGGCGCTGTCCGGCGCCCCCGACCAGCTCGGCCCCGGACTCGCGTCCCTGCGCGCGAACGGCGACCTCGTCACCGTCGACCCCGTCGGCGACGTCGCGCCCGAACAGCTGGCCGCGCTCGCCGCCCGCGAGGACGTGCCCTCGCTGCTCGTCGACCTGACCGACCTCGCCGGTCCGGCCCGCCGCTGGGACCCCGAGCACGACGCACGCCACCGCGCCGCGCGGCTGCGGCCGCTCCTGGAGGCCTCGACCGCCTCCGGCCAGCCGACCCGGATCGTGCTGGACGCCGGACTCCATCGCGATCTGGAGGCGACCGTCGACGGGGCCATCGCGGCCCTCGACTCCTCCGACCAGGCGCTCGTAGCCGTCACCGTTCCGGCCGACGCCCCCGAGAGCCTCGACCTGTGGGAGCGGCTGCTCGCCGCGGCCCAGCGCCGACACGGCGCGGGAGGCGCTCCGCTGACGGTGCGCCTCGTCCGGGGCCGCCTCGCCGCGTGGGAGCGCGCCGAGGCCGAGACGCGCGGCTGGCCGGTCCCGGTGCTGACCGAACGCGCCGAGGTCGACGCCGCCTTCCTGCGCCTGCTCGACCGCGCGCTGCGCCCCGAGCACCCCGTCACGGTCGCCGTGGCGAGCGACGACCTCGGCGACCTCGCGTGGGCGACGAGCCTGGCCGACCGCAACGGCGCCCTGTCGTCGCTGACCCTCGAACTGCCGCACGGCCTCGACGAGCGGGTCGTCGACGCCGTCCGCCAGAGCGGCGCCACAGTGAGCCGGCGGGTGCTCCTGGCCCCGCCGGAGGCCTTCGCCGCCACACTCGGCGCCGTGTTGGACCGCGCCGCCGAGAAACCGGCGGTCACCGAGTTCGACCTCGGCGCCGTGACCGCCACGTCCGTGGCCTCGCCGCACGACCAGGACCGCCGCGAGGAGCACCCCGCCGGCGACGTCGAGGGCTTCGCCAGCACGCCGCCCACCGACCCCGGAACCCCCGGCAACCGCGCCTGGGCCGCCGACCAGCTCGACCGCGCCGTCTACACGACCCTCGGCCAGGCGACCGTCGACGACGCGCGCGTCCACGGCCCGGCGGGGCTGGAGACGATCATCCGGCAGACCCGCACGGCGGCCGACCGCTGGCACGACCGCGACGCCGCACTGCGCGCCTGGCTGCTGCACCAGGCGGGTCAGGCCCTCGCCCGACGTCGCGGCGACCTGGTGGCCGTCATGGCGCAGGAGGCCGGGGTGACCCTCGCCGACGCGGACGCCGAGATCACCCAGGCGATCGACGCGGCCCACTACTACGCGGAGTCGTTGCCGCGACTCGCCGCCGTCGACGGCGCGGCCTTCAACGCCACCCGCCTCTCGGTGGTCGCCCCCTCGAACGCCCTGCCGGTGGCCAGCGCCGCCGACAGCACGCTGGCCGCGCTGGCCGCGGGCAGCGCCGTCATCGTCAAGCCCGCCCCCTCCACCAGCCGCTGCGTGGCGGTCCTGTGCGAGGCCCTGTGGCAGGCGGGCGTCCCGCACGACGTGCTGCGCCTGGTCAGCCTGCCCGAGGGGCCGCTGAGCAAGCACCTCATCGCGCACTCCGACGTCGACCAGGTGCTCGTCAACGGGGCGTGGGAGAGCGCCGAGGCCTTCCTGTCGTGGCGGCCCGGCCTCGACCTCGTCGGCCACACCGGCGGCGGGGGCACGATGGTCGTCACCGAGAGCGCCGACCTGCGGCTCGCCGTCGAGGACGTCGTCGCGAGCGCCTTCGACCACGCCGGCCAGCATCCGGCCGCCGCACGTCTCGTCGTCACCGTCGGGTCGGACGCCTTCGTCGAGCGTTTCGAGCGTCGCCTCGCCGACGCCGTCGTCGGCCTGCGCGTCGGAGCGGCCACCGAGCCCGCCAGCCAGATCGGGCCGCTCGTCGCCCCGCTGTCCGACGAGGCCCTGGCCCTCGCGTCCGGCGAGTCCTGGCTCGTCGAGCCGCGCCGGGTCGGCGACGGCACGCTCTGGTCGCCGGGCGTGCGGCGCGGCGTCCGCCCCGGCTCGTCGGCGCACCGCACGCCGTCGGCCGGTCCGCTGCTCGGCCTCATGCGCGCCCCCGACCTCGCCACCGCGATCCAGTGGCAGAACGCCACCGACTACGCCCTGAGCGCGGGACTGCACTCGCTCGACGCCGACGAGGTCGCCCCGTGGGTCGAGGCGGCCGAGGCGGGCAGCCTGTTCGTCAACCGCGACATCACCGGCTCGGTCGTGCAGCGCCAGCCCTTCGGCGGCTGGAAACGGTCCAGCGTCGGCGCGACCGTCAAGTCCGGCGGACCGAACACGCTCGTGCGGCTCGGCTCGTGGAGCCCCCGCCCGGCCCGCCACACGCCCGACGTCGAGGCGAGCGCGCCCGTGCGCCGCCTGCTCGACGCCGCGGGCTCGTCGCTGTCGGCCGACGACCGCTCCTGGCTGGAGGCCGCCGCCCGTTCCGACGAGCACGCCTGGCGGCGCGAGTTCGGCCTGACCAAGGACGTCACCCGCCTGCGCGCCGAGCGCGACCTCCTGCGCTACCTGCCGGTCCCGGTGCTGGCCCGCGTCGAGGGCGACCCGCGCGGCGCGCTGCGGCTGCTGCTGGCCGCCGC
>NZ_JASGEK010000057.1:0-29489 GCF_047606445.1 Aeromicrobium sp.
GACAGAGTTACGGCGGTCATGGCGAAGGGGAAATACCCGGTCACATTCCGAACCCGGAAGTCAAGCCCTTCAGCGCCGATGGTACTGCATCCGAGAGGGTGTGGGAGAGTAGGACGCCGCCGAACATTATTCAAGCGCAGGGCCGCCCCACTTGTGGGGCGGCCCTGCTGCTATTGACGAGAGTTTTGTAGGTTGGAGATCATGAGTGACTCACGGGGAGGCCGGTCGGACCGGCCCCGCAGAGATCGGAGCCCGAGCCAGGGCGGCGACCGGAAGCACGGTGGGGACCGTGGCAAGAGCGGTGACCGCCGTCCGCGTTCGGGAGGACGGCCTGGACAGGACCGTCGAAGCGGCCCGCCGCGTGGGCGTCGCCCGGAGCGCGAGGAGCGTCCCGAACGCACGGCCGAGCAGAAGATCTATGACGGGCCGCCGATCCCCGACGACGTGAGAGCGAAAGACCTCGACCGGTACGCGCGTCAGGCGCTCCAGGGGCTGCCCGAGAAGCTGGCTGATCGCGTCTCGCGCCATCTGGTGATGGCTGGACTCCTGGTGGCCTCCGACCCCGAGACCGCCTATTTGCATGCCCTCGCGGCCAAGGCTCGCGCCAACCGCAACGCGCTCATCCGGGAGGCCTGCGGCGAGACTGCTTATGCGGCCGGCAAGTTCTCCGAGGCGCTGGGCGAGCTGCGGGCAGCCCGCCGGTTGAGCGGGCAGCAGATGTACGCGCCGATGATGGCCGACTGCGAGCGGGCGTTGAAGCGTCCGGAGAAGGCCCTCGCCTATGACACGCCGGAGTTGCGCAAAGCCCTCGACGACGCGGGCAATATCGAACTGAGCATCGTCATCGCGGGTGCCCGCCGCGACCTCGGCCAGCCGGAGGCGGCGGTGCGCCTCTTGGAGTCCGAGCCGTTGAACTCCGCTTCGCGCGGGGCCTGGGTGGCCCGGTTGCGGTACGCCTACGCTGACGCGTTGCTCGACGCCGGACGCCGTGACGAGGCGGTGGAGTGGTTCCATCGCACGGTCGCCGTCGACGGGGACAAACTGACCGACGCCGAGGAGCGGCTCGCCGAGTTGGAGTAATCCACAGGCGCCCTGACAACGGTCGTCACATTGTCCACAGGTGCGAGAATGACGGTTCCCTCGGGCTTCTCCTCTCGCGAGGCTGGCCCTATGGACGAGAACACGATCAATGAAGTACGGCTGCGGGGGCGGTTGTCGGCCGAGCCCGTCGTCCGTGAGCTGCCCAGCGGAGACGAGTTGGTGACCTTCCGGTTGGTGGTGCAGCGCAGTCTCGCCGCCCGTCGCCGGTCGCGACGGATCACTGTGGACACCTTCGACATCCACGTGTGGACGGCCGCGATGCGGCGTCGGGCCAAGACACTGCGACGGGGGGACACGGTGCTGGTCGAAGGAGAGTTGCGTCGCCGGTTCGTGCGGGACTCCGGCGGGGTGCGCTCGTTCGTCGGCGTCGATCTGACCTACTGTCGGCGGATCACAGAATGACGGCGCCAGCCGCTAGCCTCGACTCATGACCCGAGGCCATCACTTGTCGAGCAGCGAACGACCCCTAGTGGAACGGCATGATCTGGTCATGCTCGATCTGGACGGCGTGGTCTATGTGGGGCCGGAGGCGGTGCCCGGAGCCGCCGAGTCCCTTCAAGGCTTGTCGGTCGCCTACCTGACCAACAACGCCTACCGGACGGCCGACCAGGTCGCGGCGCATCTGATCGACTTGGGCATGCCCTGTCGCGGAGCCGAGGACGTGGTGACCTCCGCGCAGGCCGTCGCCCGCATGATGGCCGACGCCCTCCCGGAGGGGGCCGCGGTGTTGGTGGTGGGAGGACCGGGACTGCGGGAGCCGCTGTCGGCGCGTGGCCTGCGCCTCGTCGACACCGCCGAGGAGGCGGTCGCGGTCGTGCAGGGCCACAGCCCGGAGACGGGCTGGCCGCAACTGGCCGAGGCCTGCTACGCCATCCACGCCGGCGCGCGATGGTTCGCGAGCAATCTCGACCAGACCTTCCCCTCGGCGCGGGGCATCGCCCCCGGCAACGGGTCGATGGTGCAGGCGGTCGCGAACGCCACCGGGAGATGGCCGGAGGTGGCGGGCAAGCCGGAGCGTCCGCTGTTCGAGGAGTCGTTGGCGCGCACGGGCGCGGAGCGCCCGATCATGGTCGGAGACCGACCTGACACCGACATCGACGGGGCGATCGGCGCCGACGTCGACAGCCTGGCCGTGCTGACGGGCGTGGCGACGATCGACGACCTCGCGGCTTTGCCCGCCGGCCGCCGTCCGTCGTTCGTGGGCGCCGACCTGAGCGCTCTGCATGTGCCGCACCCGCCGGTGGAGGTCGTGGGGCAGACGGCGAGGTGCGGTGAGGCGACCGCGACCGTCACCGAGGAACAGATCGTGGTGGACGCCGACGATCCTCAGCGGGTCGAGGCCCTGCGCGCCCGGCTCGCGCTCGCCTGGGCGAGGATGGACTCATGAGCACCACAGGTCACGAGGGGATCGACGAGGCGCTGTCCGGGCTGGAGGATCTGGCCGACCGGCCGGTGACAGAGCACCTGGCCGTCTACGACGCGATCCACCACGTGGTGCGCGCGACCCTCGCCGACGCCGGCCGTGCGGAGGGGCCGGGCACGCCGTGACCCGGCGAGTGCGACTCGACGCCGAACTCGTCCGCCGCGGCCTGGCGCGCTCACGCGAGCAGGCGGCGAGCCTGATCCAGGCCGGATCGGTGACCGTCGGTGGGACGGTGGCCTCGAAGGCCGCCACGCAGGTCGGCACCGACGCGGCGATCGTGGTGCGCGAGGACGACGACCCGGGCTACGCCTCCCGTGGCGCTTACAAACTGCTCGGCGCGCTGGAGGTCTTCGAGCCGTTGGGGGTGGGTGTCGAAGGACGGCGCTGCCTCGACGCCGGCGCGTCCACCGGCGGGTTCACCGACGTGCTGTTGCGCTGCGGTGCCCGCGAGGTCGTCGCGGTCGACGTCGGCTACGGACAGCTTGTGTGGGCGTTGCAGAGCGACGACCGCGTCCACGTCCACGACCGCACCAACGTCCGCACGCTGACGCCGGAGCAGATCGACGGTCCGGTCGACCTGGTGGTCTCGGATCTCTCGTTCATTTCGCTGCGCCTGGTGCTCCCGGCGCTCATCGACTGCTGTCGGCCCGACGGCGACTTGGTGCTCATGGTCAAACCCCAGTTCGAGGTCGGCAAGGACCGGCTGGGCAAGAATGGCGTGGTGAGAGATCCCGCGCTGCACGCCGAGGCCGTCGTGGACGTCTGCCGTGCCGCCGAACAGCTGGGCTGGGGGACGCGGGCGCTCGCTCCGAGTCCGTTGCCGGGGCCGGCGGGCAATGTCGAGTACTTCTGCTGGCTGCGCGCCGACGCCGACCCGGTCGACCCGGCCGAGGCCGAGCGCGTCGTGGCGGCCGGCCCGTTGGAGGCGGGGTCATGACGACCGTCCTGATCGTGACGCACGGCGGCCGCGAGGAGGCCGACACCGTGGCGGTCTCGGTGGCAGCCGAGCTGCAAGACGCCGGACGCCGAGTCCGGGTGCTGGACCACGAGGTCGACCGCTTGAAGGCGGCCGGGCTGACCGACTTCGACATCGTGCCCGCGAGCACCTCCGCGTCTGCTGACTGCGAGCTGGCGGTGGTTTTCGGCGGCGACGGCACGATCCTGCGCGCCGCCGAGATGTGCCGCGACCACGAGACGCCGCTGCTCGGCGTCAACCTCGGCCACGTCGGCTTCCTCGCCGAGGTCGACGGCGACGACGCCGCGTCCATCGCGCGTCATGTGGTCGCCGGCGAGTACACGGTCGAGGACCGGCTGACGGTCGACGTCGACGTGCTGGTCGACAAGAAGATCGTCGCGCGGAACTGGGCGCTCAACGAGGCGACCGTCGAGAAGCAGTCGCGCGAGCGCATGGTCGAGTTGGTCGTCGAGATCGACGGGCGCCCGGTCTCACGCTGGGGTTGCGACGGTGTCGTCTGCGCCACGCCCACCGGGTCGACCGCCTACAACTTCAGCGCCGGAGGCCCGATCGTGTGGCCGGAGGTGGCCGCGCTGCTCATGGTGCCGATCAGCGCGCACGCCCTGTTCGCCCGTCCGCTCGTGGTCTCGCCTGACTCCACGCTCGCCTTGGAGATCGTCGACGAGCGGGGCGACGGGGTGTTGTGGTGCGACGGACGGCGCGCGGCCGACCTGCCGCCCGGCGCCCGTGTCGTGGTGCGACGGGGGGCCCGGCGGGTGCGACTGGCGCGGTTGCACGACGCGCCCTTCGCCGACCGGTTGGTGCGCAAATTCGATCTGCCGGTCGAGGGCTGGCGCGGCGAGGCTGCCCGCAAGCTCGCCGCCGAGTCGGGTGGCCGCTGATGTGGCGTCATCTGGAACTGCGCTCGCTCGGTGTCATCGAGCACGCCGAGCTGCCCCTCGACGAGGGCTTCACCGTCATCACCGGCGAGACCGGCGCGGGCAAGACCATGGTCGTCACCGCGCTCGGGCTGCTGCGCGGCGAGCGTTCCGACGCCGGACTCGTGCGCCACGGGGCCGACCAGGCGCGCGTGCAGGCGGTCATCGAGGTGACTGGCCGGGAGACGGTGGCCGAGCAGGTCGAGGACGCCGGGGGAGCGGTCGACGATGGCGAGCTGGTCATCGGCCGGTCGATCTCGGCGGCGGGCCGCTCGCGCGCCTTCGCCGGCGGCACGACCGTCCCGGCGAGCGTCTTGTCGGCGTTGGCCGACGAGCTGGTGGCCGTGCACGGCCAGTCCGACCAGCACCGGCTCACCAAGGCCGCCCAGCAGCGGCAGGCGCTCGACTCCTTCGCGGGTGACGCCGTGGCGACGCTGCTGGCCGACTACGCCCCCGGCCACGCCCGGCTGCGGCAGATCGAGGCGACCCTGCACGACCTCGTCACGCACGCCCAGGAGCGGGCGCGTGAGCTGGACGAACTGCGGCACGGCCTCGACGAGATCGCCGCGGTGGAGCCGGTGGCGGGCGAGGACGAGCAGCTCAAGGCCGAGCAGGCGCGGCTCGCGCACGCCGAGTCGCTGGTGCGCGCGGCGCAGACCGCCCACGAGGCCGTGGCCGGGGAGCACGGCGCCGCCGCGCGCGACACGCTGACGGCCGCGGTCGCAGCCTTGGACGAGGCCGCCGGGCACGACACCGCGCTCGACGAGCTCGCCGGACGGGCCCGCGAGGTCTCGATCCTCACTGACGAGCTGGCCGCCGACCTCAGCGCCTACGCCAGCGGCGTCGACCTCGACCCCGCGCGGCTGGCCGTCGTGCAGGAGCGGATCGCCGCGCTGACCGCCGTCCAGCGCAAGTACGGACCGTCCCTCGACGACGTGCTCGCCTGGCAGGAGCAGGCGGCCCGGCGCGTCGGCGAGCTCGACGTCGGCGACGAGCAGGCTGCCGCGCTGCGGATTGAGGCTGACGCGCTGCGCGCCGAGCTCGCCGAGCTGGCCGGACGTCTGCGCGAGGCCCGGGCGGAGGCGGGCGAGCGGCTGGCCGGACTCGTCGGGGAGGAGCTGACGGAGCTGTCGATGCGCTCGGCCCGTCTGACGGTCGAGGTCCGGCCGTGCGAGGAACTGGGCCCCGACGGCGCCGACGAGGTCGAGTTCCTGTTCGCGGCGAACTCCGGCGCGGGCCCGCGTCCGCTGGCCAAGGGAGCCAGCGGCGGCGAGCTGTCGCGACTCATGCTGTCGCTGGAAGTCGTGCTCGCGGGCCGCTCGACCGTGCCCACGCTCGTCTTCGACGAGGTCGACGCCGGGATCGGCGGCAAGGCGGCGGTCGAGGTCGGCCGAAGACTGCGGCGTCTGGCCGGAGGCTCCCAAGTGCTCGCCGTGACCCATCTGCCCCAGGTGGCGGCCTTCGCCCACCAGCACTTCCGGGTGCTCAAAGACGACGACGGCAACGTCACCAGCAGCTCGGTGGTCCGGCTGGCCGGGGAGGACCGCGTCGACGAACTGGCGCGCATGCTGGCCGGGGTCGAGGAGTCGAGCGCGGCGCGTCAGCACGCCCGTGAGCTGTTGGAGCTCGCCGGTCACGCCTGAGCCGCCCGCTGTGATTCTTCTGAGACTCGTGTGACAAGCTGTGATTGCTGAGACTCGTGTGGCAGGATGGGAGAAATGGCACCTTTCAAACGTCGCCGCGGCCGCCATGTGGGCCTGCCGGGCGTGACCGGTCCCGCGCGGATCGCTCGACGGAGCGACCACGTGGCCGTCGGCATGCGTCCGGGCGACATCGCGATCATCGACCGCCCCGGCTTGGACGCCGAGGACGCCTCCGCGCTGCTCTCGGCGCAGGTCGCGGCCGTCGTCAACATCTCCCCGTCGGTCGGCGGGACGTTCCCGACCACCGGCCCTGAGCTGCTGGCCCGCGCGGGCGTGCTGCTCGTCGACGACGTCGGCGACGGCCTCGTGACCCGGCTGCGCGGCGGCGATCTCGTCCGGGTCGACGACGGCAAGGTCTACCGCGACGGGGTCCTCATCGCCACCGGCGTCGCCCGTGACGCCGACCGCGTGCGTGCCGACTACGCGCAGGCGACCAACGATCTCGCGGTGCGCCTCGACACGCTCGCGGTCAACGTCTCCGAGCACCTGCGACGCGAGCACGCGATGCTCATCGACGGCGACCACATCCCGAAGCTGCGCACCGACCTGCGCGGCCGCCCGGTCGTGATCGTCTCCGACAGCTTCGACGCCGCCGCCGACCTCAAGGCGCTCAAACGCTTCATCCTCGACCGCGACCCGTTGCTGATCGGCGCGGGGCGCGGCAGCGACGTCATCCAGAAAGTCGGCCACCGGCCGGACATCGTGGTGGGCCCGGAGGAGAGCTTCAGCTCCAAGGCGCTCGACTCCGCCAAGGAGATCGTCATCACCACCGCGTCGGGCCGGATCAAGTCGCCGGAGCTGTTCGAGCCGCATCGCAGCGAGATCACCGCCTTCGTCGCCGAAGGAGAGGCGGTCGACCTGGCGATGCTGCTGGCTGACGGCAACGGAGCCGACGTCATCGTCCACGCCGGAGCCGCCCCCACCTTGTCGGATTTCCTCGGCCAGAGCCCCGGCCTGACCGGTCCGGCGTTCGTGGCGCGGCTGCGCGCGGCCTCGAAGCTGGTCGACGCGAAGGCGGTCGGGCATCTGACCTCCGGACGCATCTCCGGCTGGGTGTTCTGGGCCTTCCTCGCCACCGCCTGCCTCGTGCTCGCCGTGGCTTTCGCGTTCACTCCGCCCGGACGGGATCTGGTCGACGGCGTCGCCGGCGTCCGGGACGGATTCGTCACCTGGTTCGAAGGGCTTCGATCATGATCAACTTCCGCTATCACGTGGTCTCGCTCGTCGCGGTCCTGTTCGCGCTGTTGATCGGCTTCTTCGCCGGCTGGGCCGTCCTCGACCCCGACAGCGTCGAAGGCGGCGGCGTCAGCCCTCAGGCCGACTCGGCCGAGCAGGCCTTCGAGTCGGCCTTCGCCGACGCCTCGGCGGGCCTCGTGGGCACGGGGCTGGCCGAGCGGCGCGTCCTGGTCGTGACGACGCCGGGCGCCCGCTCCTCGGAGGTCGACGACCTCGCCAAGCGGATCGGCGCCGCCGGCGGCACGGTCGTCGGCGAGGTCGCGCTGACCACCAAGCTGCTCGACTCGGCCAACCGCCAGTTCGCCGAGTCGATCGCCGCGGAGGCCGCCAAGGACGTGCCAGGCGTGGCCTCCTCCGACGACAGCTACGTCCGGGTCGGCGCCGCGCTGGCGCGGGCGCTGATGGGCGGAGCCGAACTCGACGAACAGGCCTCCACGATCCGCGCCGCCTTCGAGCAGGGCGGCCTCATCGACCTGCCGACCGCGCCGACGCAGGGCGCCGACCTGGTGCTCGTCGTGATCGGCCCCAGCTCGGCTGACGGCGCGCGCGGCGAGATCCTCGCCGACGTCACCAGCCAGCTCGCCACGAGCGGAGCGGGCGGGGCCATCGTCGGCCCGTCGACCACCAGCGTCGACGGCGGCGTGCTGGAGCAAGTGCGCGCCAGCGACCGGGCGGGAACCTACTCGACGGTCGACGTGACCGACCTGGCCACCGGCCGGCTCGTCGCGGTCTGGGCGCTGGTCAGGTCCGCAGGCGGGACGAACGGGGCCTGGGGCACCACCCGCAGCGCCGACGGCCAGCTGCCGCAGTAGCTGGGGTAGGCTGAAATTCCGTGAGCGCCCCCACCAAGCACGTGTTCGTCACCGGAGGCGTCGCCTCCTCGCTCGGCAAGGGGCTCACCGCCTCCAGCCTGGGCCGTCTGCTGAAGTCGCGCGGCCTGCGGGTCACGATGCAGAAGCTCGACCCGTACCTCAACGTCGACCCGGGGACGATGAACCCGTTCCAGCACGGCGAGGTGTTCGTCACCGAGGACGGGGCCGAGACCGACCTCGACATCGGCCACTACGAGCGCTTCCTCGACGTCGACCTGGTCGGCCGGGCGAACGTCACGACCGGCCAGGTGTACTCCGAGGTCATCGCCCGCGAGCGGCGCGGCGACTACCTCGGCGACACCGTCCAGGTGATCCCGCACATCACCAACGAGATCAAGGACCGCATGCTCTCGATGGGCGGCGACGACGTCGACGTGGTCATCCACGAGATCGGCGGCACGGTCGGCGACATCGAGAGCCAGCCGTTCCTGGAGTCGGCCCGTCAGGTGCGCCACGAGATCGGCCGGGCCAACGCCTTCTTCCTGCACGTCTCGCTCGTGCCGTTCATCGGTCCGTCCGGCGAGCTCAAGACCAAGCCGACGCAGCACTCGGTGGCCGCGCTGCGCTCCATCGGCATCCAGCCCGACGCCATCGTCTGCCGGGCCGACCGTGACATCCCCGAGGGCGTCAAGCGCAAGATCTCGCTGATGTGCGACGTCGACACCGAGGCCGTCGTCACCGCGAGCGACGCCCCCTCGATCTACGACATCCCCAAGGTGCTGCACCGCGAGGGCCTCGACGCCTACGTCGTGCGCCGCCTCGACCTGCCCTTCCGCGACGTCGACTGGACGGTGTGGGACGGACTGCTGCGCCGGGTCCACGAGCCGACCGACGAGGTGACGGTCGCGCTGGTCGGCAAGTACATCGACCTCCCGGACGCCTACCTGTCGGTCGCCGAGGCGCTGCGCGCGGGCGGTTTCGCCAACAACGCCAAGGTGCGGCTGCGGTGGGTGCCCTCCGACGAGTGCGCCATCGAGGCGGGCGCGGCCAGCCAGCTGTCCGACGTCGACGCGGTCTGCGTGCCGGGCGGCTTCGGCATCCGGGGCATCGAGGGCAAGATCGGCGCGCTGAAATACGTGCGCGAGAAGGGCATTCCGACGCTCGGCCTCTGCCTCGGCCTGCAGTGCATGGTCATCGAGTACGCGCGGGACAAGGCCGGCATCGCCGACGCCAGTTCGACGGAGTTCGAGGACGCCGGGGGCACTCCGGTGATCGCGACGATGGCCGAGCAGCAGGCCTTCGTCGAGGGCGGCGGCGACCTGGGCGGCACGATGCGCCTGGGCACCTATGAGGCGGCGCTGGCGCCGGGCAGCGTCGTGGCCGAGACCTACGGCGCCACGACGGTCGAGGAGCGTCACCGTCACCGCTACGAGGTCAACAACGCCTACCGCGAGCAGATCGCCGAGGCGGGGCTGGTGTTCAGCGGCACCTCGCCGGACGGGACCCTGGTGGAGTTCGTCGAGCTGCCGCGCGAGGTCCATCCGTACTACGTCGCCACCCAGGCGCACCCGGAGCTGCGCTCGCGGCCCACTCGTCCGCACCCGTTGTTCTCCGGGCTGGTCGGGGCGGCGCTCCGGCGTCAGCGCGAGACCCGCTTGCCGGTGGATCCGCGATGAGCCCCCACCCGCGCCTGCCGGGCGAGCTCGCGCCCGCCGACCTCGCCGACAGCGAGGCGTCCTGGCCGGTCGTCGGGAGCGAGGGCGTGTACGCGTCGTCGTTCATCGAGGTGCGGCAGGACGTCATCGTCGACCCGTCCGGCGGGGAGCACCCGCGGATCGTGGTGGCGCCGCGCGGGGCGGTCGGCGTGCTGGCGTTCGACGACGAGGACCGCGTGCTGCTGGTCGAGCAGTACCGCCATCCGGTCGGCCGCCGCATGATCGAGCTGCCCGCAGGAATTTTCGACGTCGTGGGGGAGTCGCCGGTGACCACCGCGGCGCGGGAGCTGGCCGAGGAGGCCGACCTTCGGGCCGCCACCTGGACGCCGCACCTCGTCGTCCACGCCTCGCCGGGGTACACGACCGAGCAATTGCAGGTGTTCCGCGCCACCGGGCTGAGCGCGATCCCCGAGGACGAGCGGATCCCTCGGGAGGCCGAGGAGGCCGACCTGCGCCAGTGGTTCATGCCGTTCGCCGACGCGGTCGAGGCCGTGCTGGCGGGCCGGATCACCAACAACCTGGCGGTCGCGGCGATCCTGGCCGAGCACGCCCGGCGCTGATGGACGCGATCGAGCGCTCGGCGCTCGACTATCTCGCGCACCTCGGAGTCGAGCGGGGTCTCGCCGACAACACGGTCGCCTCCTACCGCCGCGACCTGCGCCGGTACCTGTCCCACTTGGCGGCGGCGGGCCGGACCGAGCCGCGCGACGTCGTGGAGAGCGACCTGTGGGACTTCACGGCCGCCTTGAGGGGCGGCGACGACGACCACGCCCCGCTGAGTCCGGCGAGCGTGGCGCGTCATGTGGTGACCGCGCGGGGTCTGCACGCCTTCTGGCTGCGCGAGCGGCTGGTCGAGGTCGACGCGGCCGCCTCCGTGCGTCCGCCGACCCCCGACCAACGGTTGCCGAAGGCGTTGCCGCTGGAGCAGGTCGAGGCGATTCTGGAGGCCTCCGGCGCCGCCGGCACGCGTCTGGCGCTGCGTGACCGGGCGTTGCTGGAGCTGCTGTACGGAACGGGCGCGCGTATCTCCGAGGCGGTCGGCGTCGACCTCGACGACCTGGACCTCGACGAGGGCTCGCTGTTGCTGCGTGGCAAGGGCGGCAAGCAGCGGATCGTGCCGGTGGGGAGCTACGCGCGGGCGGCGGTCGAGGCGTATCTGCCGGCGCGGGCCTCCCTGGTCTCGGCGAAAGCCTCCACTCCCGCCCTTTTCCTCAACGCGCGCGGCGGTCGGCTGTCGCGCCAGAGCGCGTGGACGGTGCTCACGAAGGCGGCCCGGGCGGCGGGCGTCGAGGCCGACGTCTCGCCGCACACGCTGCGGCACTCCTTCGCCACGCATCTGCTCGACGGCGGCGCGGACGTGCGGGTCGTGCAGGAGTTGCTGGGCCACGCCTCGGTCGCGACGACCCAGATCTACACGCTGGTCACCGTCGACCGACTGCGTGAGGTCTACGCCATGTCCCATCCGCGGTCCACCTCGGCATACTGACGTCTATGGGCGGACAGGCGGCCGACTACGCGATCCTCACACCGGCGGCGATGCGCTCGGCGTATGTCACGCTGACCGACAAACTGATCCATCGGATCGAGCAGCACGACTCCGACGACCCGCTGAGCCTGCTGTTCCTGGACAAGTCGGCGCGTCCGGTGGCGTGGTTCGTCCGTGCGCTGTGGCCGGTGCTCGCGCGGGTTCCGGGGACTCCGTTCGCCGACGGCCAGGTCCCGCCGATGCCGCCGATGCGCTTCGCCAATATCGACCGGGAGCAGTGGTGGGCGTGACCGGGGCCAGCGAGACGGGCATGGTCGAGGTCGACCAGGTGCCGCGCGACCAACTCGCGTCGTTCCGTGCGGCCTTCGCCTGTCGTCGTCCGGCGAGTCTGGCGTCGGTGTGGGAGGAGCCGGCCTTCCTCGACGACCGGTCGGTGCTGGTGATCGACGAGGTGACCGTCTCGGGCGACACGCTGCGCATCGCCGCGGGTCTGACGGCCGCCGCCTTCCCGACCGCGCGGGTGTCGGCGGCGCACTGGATGACGCCCGGCAACAAACGGGATCGCGTCTCGGGACAGTCACGGGTCGCCGACGTCCCGGTTTGGTACCGCAGCGACGCGGTCGAGGGGCGGCTCGTCGGCAACCGGATGGCGTTGGAGCGCGGCGGCGCGGGCCACTGGCGCACCGACTTTGGCGCGTACTTCCTGTCCACGGTGCCGCCAGCGCCGGACGTGCGGGGCTTGCGTCTCAAGGCGGAGGTGCGCCGGACCGCCGCCGAGGTGGCCTCCGGCTCCTTGCTCGCCGCCCCGTCGAGCACCCGGGAGATCGACGACATGGTCGAACGGGTCGAGACGCTCTACGGCTACACCGACCTGCGCGCCTTCACCGCCGCCCGGCTGGCCCAGTAGACGCCCGCCTGCCTCATCTGACCTTCAGGAGGGCGCCGTACAGTTGCGCGAGTCGATAAAACGACGCACGAACGATGCGAAGGGGTGAGGCATGGCGGAGGAGTACGGTCCCACGGGCCGGGTGATGCCCCATTTCCCCGAGGCTCCGCCGCGCAAGCCCGGTCCGGCCACCGTCATCTCGATGTGCAACCAGAAGGGCGGCGTCGGCAAGACCACGACGACGATCAGCCTCGGCGCGGCGCTCGTGGAGGTCGGCCGCAAGGTGCTGCTCATCGACTTCGACCCGCAGGGCTCGCTGACCGTCGGCCTCGGCTACAACGCTCACGAGCTCGACCAGAGCATCTATCACGTGCTGATGGACCGCTCGCTCGGTCTGAAGGACATCATCGTCGAGACGACGGTGCCCGGCCTCGACCTCGCCCCGGCCAACATCGACCTGTCGGCCGCCGAGATGCAGCTCGTCACCGAGGTCGGCCGCGAGCAGGCGCTCGCCCGCGCCATCCACGCCGTCCGCGACGACTACGACGTCATCATCATCGACTGCCAGCCGTCGCTCGGCCTGCTGACGGTCAACGCGCTCACCGCCTCCGACGGCGTCGTGATCCCGCTGGAATGCGAGTACTTCGCGCTGCGCGGCGTCGCGCTGCTCAAGGAGACCGTGGAGAAGGTCTGCGAGCGCACCAACCCGCGCCTGGAGATCATCGGCCTGCTCGGCACGATGTACGACAGCCGCACGCTGCACGGCCGCGAGGTGCTGCAGACGCTGGTGCAGGGCTGGGGCGACCTCGTCTTCCACACCGTCATCCGCCGCACGGTCAAGTTCTCCGACTCGACCGTCGCCGGCGAGCCCATCACCGAGTACGCGCCGACCTCGCCGGGGGCCGAGGCCTACCGTCAACTTGCCCGAGAGGTCTTGGTGCGATGCCCCGCGATGTGACCGGACGCCGTCCGGCGATGCCCGGCGCCGACGAGCTGTTCCGCCCGACGGCGAAGACGACCGCCGCCGACCCGGTCGTCCCGGTTCCGGCCTCGCGCAAAGCCGCCAGCGGACGGGTCAAGCACGACGAGAAGATCACCGTCTACGTCACCGCCGACGAGTTGCTCGCCTTGGAGCAGACGCGTCTGGCGGTGCGCGCCGCCGTCGGCCGCAACGTCGACCGCGGCCGCATCGTGCGCGCCGCGCTGGCCGCCGCCCTCGACGACTTCGAGGCCCGTGGCGAGGCGAGCGACCTCGTGCGGCGGATCGAGGAATCGTCGAAGCGGTGAGCGAGTCTCCTTCGGGTTTCTCGGTCGCCATCGACGGTTTCGAAGGCCCCTTCGATCTGCTCCTGCAGCTGATCGGCAAGCACAAACTCGACGTCACCGAGGTCGCGTTGTCGCAGGTCACCGCCGATTTCGTGTCCTATATCGACGCTCTGGGCGGCGACTTGGAGCAGACGACCCAGTTCCTGCTCGTCGCGGCGACCCTGCTCGACCTCAAGACCGCGCGGCTGCTGCCACAGGCCGAGGTCGAGGACGAGGAGGACCTCGCGCTGCTGGAGGCCCGCGACCTGCTCTTCGCGCGACTGTTGCAGTACAAGGCGTTCAAGCAGGTCGCCGGGCGTCTGGGCGAGCGGTTGGAGGCCGAGCGACGACGGCATCCCCGCGCGGTGTCGCTGGAGCCGCGTTTCGCCGAACTGCTGCCGGAGATCCTCATCGCGGCCACGCCCGACGACCTCGCGCGCATCGCCACGGCGGCGCTGACGCCCAAGCCCGAGCCGATCCTGTCGCTGGCGCACCTGCACGCGCCGCAGGTGAGCGTGCGCGAGCAGGCGCACGTCGTGGTCGACCGGCTGCGCCGCGAGCGCACCATGACCTTCCGGCAGCTGACCGCCGACTCGCCCGACCTGATCACGACGGTGGCGCGGTTCCTGTCGCTGTTGGAGCTGTTCCGCGAGGGCATGATCGCCTTCGAGCAGGCCACCCCGCTCGGCGACCTGCACCTGCGGTGGACGGGGACCGACGAGGGCGAGGTCGAGGTGGGCCAGGAGTTCGACGAGGCCCCCGACACCGGCGACGCCCACGTGATCCCGGCTGAGTTGATGGAGGACGACGATGACTGACCCGAGCCTGCGCGGCCCGCACGAGCTGGAGCTGGAGATGCTCGACCTGCGGCCCGCGGTCGAGGCGGTGCTCATGGTCGCCGACCAGCCACTCGACCACCTCACGCTCGCCCAGGCGGTCGGCCATCCGCCCGCCGACGTCGAGGAGGCTTTGCACGCGCTCGCCGCCGAGTACGACGAGCAGGGGCGGGGTTTCGAACTGCGCTCCATCGCCGGCGGCTGGCGCTACTACACCCGCGAGAGCGTCGCGCGGGCGGTCGAGCGGTTCGTGCTCGACGGCCAGCAGGCGCGGCTCACCCAGGCCGCCCTGGAGACCCTCGCGGTCGTCGCCTACCGGCAGCCGGTCAGCCGCTCGCGGGTATCGGCGATCCGCGGCGTCAACGTCGACGGCGTGGTGCGGACGCTGGTCGCCCGCGGCCTGATCGAGGAGGCCGGGACCGACGCCGAGAGCGGCGCGATCCTGTACCGCACGACCAGCTATTTCCTGGAGCGCATGGGTCTGGGCAGCCTCGACGAGCTGCCCGAGATCGCCCCGATGCTGCCCGAGCTCGACGAGGTGGAGGAGACGCCGACCGATGGCTGAGAACGACGAGGGCATCCGGCTGCAGAAGGTGCTCGCCCAGGCGGGCATGGGCAGCCGCCGCGCCTGTGAGGCGCTGATGGAGCGGGGGCGGGTCGAGGTCGACGGTGAGATCGTCACCCAGATGGGCCGCCGGGTCGACCCCGCGCGGGCCGTGATCCGGGTCGACGGACGCCGGCTCCCACCGCCGAGCGACCACGCGTACCTGCTGGTCAACAAGCCGCGCGGGGTCGTCTGCTCGATGATCGACGAGCAGGGGCGGCGTGATCTGCGCTCGCTGATCGCCGACCGTGCCGAGCGGCTGTTCCACGTCGGCCGGCTCGACACCGACACTTCGGGCCTGCTGCTGATGACGAACGACGGCGACCTCGCCCACCGGCTCGCGCACCCGTCGTTCGAGATCACCAAGACCTATGTCGCGCTGGTCGACGGCCAGGTCTCGCCGACGCTCGGCTCCCGGCTGCGCAAGGGCGTCGACCTCGACGACGGTCCCGCCCAGGTCGACCGGTTCAAGATCCGCGACATCGCCGACGGCCGTTCGCTGGTCGAGCTCGACCTCCACATGGGCCGCAACCGCATCGTGCGTCGCCTGTTGGCCGAGGTCGGGCATCCGGTCAAGGAGCTGACCCGGATCGGCTTCGGTCCGTTGAACCTGCGCGGCCTGGCCTCCGGGCGCACCCGTGAGTTGAGCCGCGACGAGCTCGGCGAGCTGATCGATAGCGTGGGGGCATGAGTTCGGCCGCCCTGCCGCAGCGCGCGCTGGTCGTCGGCTGCGGGCTCATCGGCACGTCGATCGCGTTGGCGCTGACCGCGCGCGGCTGCCGGGTCCACCTGCGCGACGCCGACCCGAGCGTGGCCGAGGTCGCGGCGTCGGTCGGGGCGGGCACGGTCGATCCGGTCGAGGACCCGGAGCTGGTGGTGGTCGCGACGCCGCCGAGCGTCGTGCCCGACACCGTGTTGGCGCTGCTCGCGGAGTTCCCCGACGCGGTGGTCACCGACGTGGCGAGCGTGAAGCGGCCGGTCGCGGCGGCCGTCGCCGGAACGCCGGGGGAGCGCCGCTTCGTCGGCGGACATCCGATGGCCGGCACCGAGCGATCCGGTCCGACGGCCGGGTCGGCGCTGCTCTTCGAGGGGCGTCCGTGGGCTGTCGTCGCGTCGTCACAGAGTGACGAGACGGCGGTCGAGTCGGTGCGGGCGCTCGTCGTCGCGCTCGACGCGGTCCCGCTCGTCATGGACGCCGAGGAGCACGACGCCGCCGTCGCGCTCGTCTCGCACGTCCCGCACGTCATCTCGGTGCTGACCGCCGGGCTGCTGGTCGGCGCCCCCCGCGACCACCTCGACCTCGCCGGTCCCGGCCTGCGCGACGTCACCCGGATCGCGGGCAGCCCGACCGGCATGTGGCTGCAGATCCTCGACAGCAACGCCGGTCCCGTCCGGGAGCTGCTGGCGGCGCTGCGCCTCGACCTCGACCGCGTGCTCGACGCCCTCGACGACGGCGGCGAGGTGCTGGCCGGACGGCTGTCCGACGTGCTCGACGCGGGCCGCGCGGGCACCCGCCGCATCCCCGGCAAGCACGGCGAGGAGCGCGCCGAGGGGGCGCTCGTGCTCGTCCCGGTGGCCGACCGGCCGGGCGCGTTGTCGGCGCTCATGGCCGATATCGGAGAATCAGGTGTCAACATCGAGGATTTCCGGATCAACCACGAGTACGGTCGACCTGTGGGCCTCGCCCAGATCGAAGTGGCCGCCGACCGGGCGGACCACCTCACGTCCTCGCTGACCGAGCGCGGCTGGCCCGCGTACCGATAGGAGAGTTGTGTCCACGCCATTCGTCGTCGCCATCGACGGACCGTCCGGTTCGGGCAAGTCCAGCACGGCCCGCGGCGTCGCCCGTCGCCTCGGATTCGGCTATCTCGACACCGGCGCCATGTACCGCGCCGTCACCTGGGCGCTGTTGCGGCGCGAGGTCGACACCGGCGACGCCGCCGCGGTCGCCGCGGCCGTCGGCGAGGTCCAGACCGTCTCGGGCACCGACCCCGACGCCCCGACCATCACCGCCGACGGCGTCGACGTGTCGGTCGAGATCCGCGGTCCCGAGGTCGTCGCCCACGTCAGTCCCGTCTCGGCGGTGCCGGAGGTGCGCACCCGTCTCGTCGAGTTGCAGCGTCAGGCCATCGCGGCCGCCGGCGAGGGCATCGTGGTCGAGGGGCGCGACATCGGCACGGTCGTGGCGACCGACGCCCCGCTGAAGATCTTCCTGACCGCCGACACCGCCGCACGGGCCGCCCGCCGGGCCGCCGAGGAAGGCAGCGGCGACACGGCCGCCACCGCCGCCTCGCTGGAGCGGCGCGACCAGATCGACTCGACGCGCACGACCTCGCCGCTGGCCAAGGCCGACGACGCGGTCGAGATCGACACCACCGACCTCACCCTCGACGAAGTGGTCGACGAGATCGTCACGCTGGTGTGGGAGCGACGATGAGCATCGCCGAGGCGACGCCGGTCAGGTCCGGTCTGCGCGAGTGGCCGCACCGGCTGATGAAGCCGTTCCTGCGGCGCCGGGTGACGCGTCGGTGGGATGTGAACGTGCGCGGCATGGGCTATCTGCCCGGCTCGGGTCCGGCGATCATCGTCAGCAACCACATCGGCTGGCTCGACGGCCCGGTCACGGTCGCCACGGCCGACCGGACGGTGCACGCCCTCGTCAAGGCCGAGTCCTTCGACGGCAAGGCGGGCCGGTTCCTGCGGTGGGCCGCTCAGATCAAACTGCATCGGGGGCGCACCGACGCGGCCGCCGTGCGCACCGCGCTGCGCGTGTTGCGCGCGGGCCAGGTGCTGTTGCTGTACCCCGAGGGGCGTCGTGGCGCGGGCACGGTCGAGGAGGTCTTCGACGGGGCGGGCTATCTCGCCTTGACCACCGGCGCCCCGGTCGTGCCGGTCGCGGTGGTCGGCACCCGCGAGCCGGGCGCCGCCGTCGACGTGAAGCCGCCGAAGGGCTCGCGGATCGACATCGTCTACGGCGACCAGATCCACATCTCGCCGCTCGACTGGCCCCGTGACTCCTGGCAGGTCGCCAAGGCCAGCGACCAGATCGCCCGGGCGCTGCGCCAACATGTCGAGGACACGCTCGACCGGTTGAAGCGCGAGCTTCCCGGGCCTCCGCCGGTGCCCGACCTCGTGGAGGAGGAGCCGGTCGAGGAGGAGCCGGTCGAGGAGGAGATCGTCGAAGAAGAGGTCGTCGACGAGGAGCCCGCCGCGGACGAGGGCGCCGAGGAGACGACGGACGAGGCGGACGAGCCCGAGGAGCCTGCCGAGGACGCCGACGCTGACACCGAGGAGACCGCCGACAGCGACGAGGAGCCCGAGCCCGAGGAGCCGGAACAGGCCGACGACGAGCCGGACACCGAGGACGAGCCGGAGGAGCCCGCTGAGGACGCCGATGCGTCCGATGACGCGGAGCCGGAGTCCGAGGAGACGGACGAACCCGACCCCGACACCGACGCTGACGACGAGAACACCGACGACACCGACGACCAGGGATCGGATAAGAGCGCATGAGCGACATCGAGGCCACCGGGCCGCTGCCAGTGCTGGCGGTGATCGGTCGGCCCAACGTCGGCAAGTCGACGCTGGTCAACCGCATCATCGGCCGTCGTGAGGCGGTCGTGGAGGACGTGCCGGGCGTGACCCGCGACCGCGTCCCCTACGAGGCGATGTGGAACGGCCGCGTCTTCACCGTCGTCGACACCGGCGGCTGGGACCCCGACGCGCGCGGCCTGGCCGAGCGCATCGCCGCGCAGGCCGAGATCGCCGTCTCGGTGGCCGACGCGGTGCTGTTCGTGGTCGACGCGACGGTCGGCATCACCGACGCCGACGAGGCGGTCGTCAAGATCCTGCGCTCCTCGGGCAAGCCGGTCGTGCTGGCGGCCAACAAGGTCGACGACCAGCGCACCGAGGCCGAGGCGGCCTCGCTGTGGAACCTCGGCCTGGGCGAGCCCCTCCCGGTCTCGGCGCTGCACGGCCGGGGCAGCGGCGATCTGCTCGACGCGGTGCTCGCGGTGTTGCCGGAGGCCCCGCCGGAGCCGGAGGAGGACGAGGAAGGGCCGCGTCGCGTGGTGATCGTCGGCAAGCCGAACGTCGGCAAGTCGAGCCTGCTCAACAAGCTCGCCGGCGAGGACCGGGTGGTCGTCGACGACGCCTCCGGCACGACGGTCGACCCGGTCGACGAGATCGTGGAGATGGGCGGCGGCCAGTGGATCTTCATCGACACCGCCGGTATCCGCAAGCGGGTGCGCGAGGCGTCCGGCCACGAGTACTACGCGAGTCTGCGCACGACGGGCGCCATCGAGCGGGCCGAGGTCGCGGTGATGATCGTCGACGCGAGCCAGACGCTCAGCGAGCAGGACCTGCGTATCATCCAGACCGTCCGCGAGACCGGACGCGCGCTGGTCATCGCCTTCAACAAGTGGGATCTGGTCGACGATGAGCGCCGCTACTACCTGGAGCGTGAGATCGAGCGTGACCTGGTGCAGGTGCAGTGGGCGCCGCGGGTCAACATCGCCGCGCGCACCGGTTGGCACGTCGACCGGCTGGTGCGGGCGCTCGACGCCGCGCTCGACGGCTGGGAGACTCGCGTGACGACGGGTCAGCTGAACTCCTTCCTGGGCCGTTTGGTCGCCGAGCACCCGCACCCGGTGCGCGGCGGCAAGCAGCCGAAGATCCTGTTCGGCACGCAGCCGCAGACCGCGCCGCCTACGTTCGTGCTGTTCACCTCCGGCAAGTTGGAGGAGACGTACCTGCGTTTCGTGGAGCGGCGGCTGCGCGAGGAGTTCGGTTTCGTGGGCACGCCGATCCACCTGCAGCAGCGGGTCCGCGAGAAGCGCAAGCGCCGCTAAGTGGCTCCGGCGTCGCCGCTGCCGCAGCGTGACGGGGTGGACGGGGCGTGCGTGTGTACCCCGCCCGCACGGCGCGGCGTCGCGCCGGAGTGGGCGACGATGGCCGACTGGCTGCGGTCGCGGCTGCCGTCGTTCGTCGATGTCGAGGCGATGGTGGCCGACGGGGCGTTCGTGGACGCCTCCGGACGGGCGGTGCGCGCCGACGACCCCTACCGTCCGGGGACGTGGCTGTGGTTCCACCGGCCGATGCCGGACGAGCCGGTGGTCGCGGGCGAGGTCGAGGTGGTGTGGCGCGACGAGCGGATCGTCGTGGTCGACAAGCCGCCGTTCCTGGCGACGACGCCACGCGGGTCGCATGTGCGGCAGACGGCGCAGGCGCGGCTGCGGGTGGCGCTGGGGTTGCCGGAGTTGCAGCCCGCGCACCGGCTCGACCGGCTGACGTCGGGGGTGTTGCTGCTGACGACCGAGCGCCGGTGGCGTGGGGCCTATCAGCAGGTCTTCCAGCGGCGCGAGGCGATGAAGGTCTATCGGGCGCTGGCTCCGTACCGTGACGATGTGCCCGAGGTGGTGCGGAACCATTTGAGCAAGGAGCGCGGTGTTTCGCGGACCGTGGAGGTTCCCGGCGAGCTGCCCAACGCCGAGACGCGGATCGAGGTGGAGCGGGTGCTCGGCGACCGCGCCGTCTACCGGCTGACCCCGCTCACGGGCCAGACTCACCAGCTGCGGGCCCATCTGACCGGCCTCGGCCTGCCCATCGTCGGCGACCCCTTGTACGGGGCGGGAGAACCGGGACCGTTGCAGCTGCTCGCCGCCGAGCTGGCCTTCCCCGACCCCGTCGACGGCACGCCACGCCGTTTCGTGAGCGGCCGCTCCTTCCCGATCATCGCCCCCTGCTGAGGCTGCCTGAGGCGGTCGGGTAGAGTCTCATTTCGTTGTCACGGGCTGTGGCGCAGCTTGGTAGCGCACCTGACTGGGGGTCAGGGGGTCGCAGGTTCAAATCCTGTCAGCCCGACATTTTCGCCCTGGTGAGAGTCATTCTCACCAGGGCTTTTTTTCTCCGTTGATCGATCTGAGAGTACGGATGATCGCCGCCCGGAGTATTAACCCGGGTGAATTATTTATGGTGATGAGTTCCGTCGAATATGCGCGACCTGTCGCGTTTTCCCACGTCGATGCGCGCACCGACTACCTGTTGTGCTGTGGCCGTGGAGAGCATGGGAGGATCTCCACGGATTAGTCGTGTGGTCCGATCATTCTCGGACTACCTGGATTGAGGAGATTTATGAGCCAGATCAGTGTGACACCGGAGGAACTGAAGCAGCAGGCTCAGGTGTACACCCGCTCGAAGGAAGAGATTGAGCAGGCCATCCAGAACGTCAACCAGATGAACGGGCTCATCGCCGAGCAGTGGAAGGGCCAGGCCTTCCAGGCGTACCTGGCGCAGTACGAGCAGCTGTCGGAGAGCGTGAAGAAGTTCGAGGAGCTGTTGGTGAACATCAACCAGCAGCTGAACACCTACGCGGACACCATCGCCGAGCGTGACGCGCAGGATGCGCAGAGCTTCGGCTTCTGACCGCCTTCTGGTCGCGGAGGACTCGGAGCGGCGGTCTTTCCTCGTTCGGGGTCTCCTCGCAGGTGTGCTGACCGCCGTGGTGACGGTCAGCACACCTGTTTCCGCGTTCGCGACCGATGGCGGCGAGGGACAGGGCGGGGGTCAGTTGGACCTCAACACCACGGTTCTGGTCAATGACCCGGTGAGCGCGGGCTCCGTGGGGGACTTCCCGATCCGTGGGAGTTTGTTCTCGGCGGATTTCGCCGCGCTGCTCCAGGAGCAGCAGCGGCGGGCGGCGGAGCGGTTGAGCGTCGCCGAGACGCTGGACTTCACAAAGACCGAGTCCGGGGCGGCGGAGTACGAGCCGGTCAGGGCGGTGCTTTTCGAGGACTACACGCCGCGTGAGGTGTTCTCATCGGCGGGCGACGAGCAGAGGAGCTCCTCGTTGCTGTACATCGCGGCTGCTGTGGTCGGGGTGCCGCTGACGTTGGTGGCGGGTGTGTTGATGGGCAGGTTCTGGGCGAGGAGAAAGCGGGCGGTGTCATGATCGAAGTCACTTTGGAGCACATGGGCAAACACGTCGATCTGGTAGTGCCTGGCGAGGTCACGTTCGATCGGCTGGCAGAGCTGATCCGTGACGGGTTCGCCGCGAAAGGCACAGCGCTGCCCGCGGATTTCTCGTTGTCGCTTGACGACAAGGCCCTCGACGTGAGCGGCTATGACGCCGTCTCGTCGTTCGGGATCGGCAACGGCGACCGTCTGCGCATCGTCGTGTGAGGGATCGAGGTCCTAAAGGAAGATCGCGACCTCTAGGATTCACCGGGTGATGCGCATTTCTGTGGAGGGCATGGCTCTCGATTTCGACCGGAGTTCTGACGTCCTTCGGGTGGAGGCGGAGAAGAACGGGTTCGACGCCGCGTCCTTAGATGTGATCGCTCGCTACGTCGACGCGCGTGAGACCGACACGGGGCTCGCCCTCGATTACCGTCTGGCCGCCGACGAGATCAGCTTCCGCGAGGCGATCGGCCAGACGCGGACCAAACTCGACCGGTTGCTGTTGGCGCAGCGGCTGTCAGTGTGCGCTGGCGACCGGGGTGGTTTCACGGTGCCGCTGATCCATCCGGACAACGTGTTTGTGACGAGCGGCCGGCTCCGGGTGGTGCACGCCGGATTGCAGGGCATGCTGGCCCCGACGGCGTTCGACGAGGCGCGGTTCCTCGCCTCGACGCAGGCGATGGTGTTGCAGGTGTTCAACCCGAAGCTCGCTTTTGAGCAGATCCTCGACGGATCGGCGGCCCTCAAAGACAAGTTCTCGACCGCGGTGCGGACGACGGCCAGCACTGACGAGCTGTTCGCCTACATCGACGGGCAGGTGCGGGAGGAGCAGGCGAGGACGGCCGCTGCCGAGGTCAGCGTCCCCAAGCGCCGTTACGCCTGGTATCGCGTGGTGGGCGTGGTCGGTCTGATCGCCGCGCTGGTCGCGGGCGTGTTCGCGTGGCAGACCGCGAACCAGGACCGTCAGAACACCGCGGTGATCGCCGCTCAGGCGCGGTTCCTCGCGCATGACTATGCGGGCACGCTGACCGAGCTGGAAGGCCACGACGCCGAGGACCTGCCCACGTCGGCGCAGTACGTGGCGGCGGTGTCGAGCGTCAACCTCCACGACCTCACGACGACGCAGAAGCAGACGATCGTCAACACGCTCTCGGAGAAGTCCGACGAGGTGACGTTGCGCTACTGGATCGCGATGGGCCGAGGCGAGTTCGAGGACGCCCTCGACTACGCGAAGAACCTCGGCGACGACCAGCTCACGCTGTTGGCCTACACCGACCTGTACCAGGCGACGAAACTGGACACGAAGATGGCGGGCGAGAAGAAGCAAGAACTCCTCACCGAGTACGAGGAAGCCATCGACGAGTTGACGGCCAAGCTCAACGGGACCGACGAGACGGCGACGGAAGAGTGAGCGTGTCAGCCGCCAGGCGAACCATGGGACTCCAACAGACCGGGCTCGACTCCCGGCTCGACCAGGCCGAGCTGCTGTTCCTGGTGTACGTGTTGGACGGGCGGCGTGCGACCAAACTGTCGCTGACCGAGGAGCGTCCCTTCGTCGACTATCAGGGCCATGTGTTCAGCGTGGTCAACGACAGGCTCTTCGTCGACGGCGACCATGTGGACGCCGGACCGCGGAGGGTCGGCGACCTCGAATGCGTGGTCGTCTCGGCGGCGGAGGCCCGCACGGTGACGTTCATTCCCGACGACCGTCACGACCTGGTGATCGGCGACGCCCCTCATGCGGGCGTCAAGGTCGCGGACACACCGGTGGTCGTCGTGCATGAGGGCTCGTTGATCGTCGACGCGCGCGATCAACGGGTGTATGTGGACGGTGTCGCCGTGGACGGGCGGCAGGTCTGCGACCTCGACGTCGGCACGGTGGTGCTGACGGCCGGGTATCTCTTGGAGAGGCGTCCGGCGCAGTTCAAGGTCACGACTTTCGTCACGGAGGCGGTCGTCGACCCGGCGAGGGCGTTGGTCCAGCCTCCGGTGAGGGAGTTCCCCGAGGGCTTCCCCGACTACCGGCGGTCTCCGAAACTGAATCTGGAGACGAGCGAGGCCGATTTCCGGTTGCAGCCGCCGGAGAAGCCTCCGGCGCCGCCGAAGAACCGGGTGTTGCAGATGATCCTGCCGCCGGTGGCGATGCTCATGGCCTCCGGTATGACGGTGATGCTCGTCGGCACCAACCCGGCGTTGATGGTCGGCATGGGGCTCGCGAGCGTGCTGATGGCGTCGTTCAGCGTGTCGCAGTACATCGCTGAGAAGAAAGAGACGAAACGAACGGCCATCCAGGCCGAGGAGGACTACACCCAGTACCTCGTGCGGACCGTCGCGGATGTCACGCGCGCGCACGCCGAGGAGGGCGAGGTGCTGCGGTATCAGCAGCCGAGCCCGAACGAGCTCGCGGACCTGGTGGAGGTGTACGACCGGCGGATCTACGAGCGCCAACGTTTCAACAAGGACTTCTTGCGCGTCTCGCTCGGGCTCTCCGACCGTCCGTCGACGCTGAAGGTGACCTCCGATGTGCAGGACACTGACGCGCGCGAGGAGGCCCGTCGGGTCGCCGACCTGGCGCTCGGCTTCCAGACACAGCGTGAGGCCCCGACGCCGGTCGAGTTGGCCGGCCAGACGCTCGGGTTCGTCGGCCCGCCGGACGTGGTGGCGACGCAGTTGCAGTCGCTGTTGTTCCAGACGGCCTTCTTCCACTCCTACCGCGACGTGAACTTCGTGAGCCTCATCTCCCGCGAGGCCTACCGACAGACGTGGAGCGCATGGCGGCTGCTGCCGCATTTCACGTTGCAGGAGTTGAACATGCGCGGCCTGGTCTACAACGACCGGCTGCGTGACGTGGTGCTGAACAGCTTCTACCAACTCCTGCAGAAGCGTCGCCAGGCGGTGAAGGACGCGGGACGGCAGAAGCCTCTATTCGCTCCGCACTATGTGTTCACGATCTGCGACGACGAGCATCTGAGGGGCCACGGCGTCAACGAGCTGCTCGCCGAGGACATGAGCGAACTCGGCGTGACGGTGATCTGGTGCAGCGAGGACGAGAAGCTCCTGCCCGAGACGGTCACCGCCCTCGTGCAGGCGCCCAACATGGTCAAGGGCGAACTG
This sequence comes from Aeromicrobium sp., assembly GCF_047606445.1. Lineage (GTDB taxonomy): Bacteria > Actinomycetota > Actinomycetes > Propionibacteriales > Nocardioidaceae > Aeromicrobium. The sequence continues at coordinate 25,072 of NZ_JASGEK010000057.1, forward strand.
GTCACCGACAACGACGTGTACGTGGCCACGCCGTTCGCCCCGTACGCGACGCCGCCGGGTCTGGAGCGGGCGCTGCGGAAGCTGTCGAATCTGAACCATCTCGAAGTGGAGAAGAACGCCGTCCCAGAGGCGTTGAGCCTGCTGGAGCAGTACGAGGTGAAGACGGTCGAGGATCTGCGAATCGCCGACCGGTGGGGTCAGGCCGAGCCGAACAAGTCGATCGCGTCGCTCATCGGATGGCGCGGCAAGTCCGACCACGTGTACTGGGATCTGCACGAGCGGGCGCACGGCCCGCACGCGCTCGTCGGCGGCACCACCGGCTCGGGCAAGTCGGAGTTCCTGACGACGTATCTGATCGGTCTGGCGATCAACTTCTCGCCCGAGGACGTCGGGATGCTCATCATCGACTGGAAGGGCGGCGGCATCGCCAACACTCTCGATGAGTTGCCGCACTTCATGGGCGCGATCACCAACCTCGACGGCGCTGGCACGGCCCGCGCGCTGGCGAGCATCAAAGCCGAGTTGGACAAGCGTCAGCGTGAGTTCGCGGTCTACGGCGTGAACAGCATCAACGCCTACATGAGCCTGTATAAAGAGCGTCACCGGCCCAAACCGGATGTGAAGTACCCGGACAAGCCGTTGCCGCACCTGGTGTTGGTGTCGGACGAGTTCGCCGAGCTCAAAGCCAATGTGCCGGAGTTCCTCAACGAGCTCACCTCGGTCGCGCGGATCGGCCGAAGCCTGGGCGTGCATCTGATCCTCGCCACCCAGAAGCCGAGTGGCGTGGTCAACGACCAGATCGAGGCGAACTCGACTTCGAAGGTCGCGCTGAAGATGGCGAGCGAGCGCGACTCCACTGAGTTGTTGAAGACCACCGACGCCGCTCACATCACCAACCCGGGCCGCGGCTACCTGAAGGTCGGCCAGAACGAGGTCTACGAACTGTTCCAGAGCGGCTACGCCGGCGTCGCCTACGACCCGGACGCGGTGGTCACCGAGCAGGTCGACGAGCGGATCTACACGATCAACGAGGTCGGGCAGTACGAGTTGTTCTACGACCCGGGCGAGGACGTCGAGCAGGGCAAGGACACCAGCGACCTGCCCACCCAGCTCGAGGCCGTCATCGACACCATCGCCACGATCTTCCATGAAGATGCCGCCCTGGCCATGCCGGACAAGCCGTGGCTCCCGAACCTCGCGAACAGCATCCCCACCCCGGAGCCCGCTAGCGCGGGGTTCAGCGTGCCGTTGGGAATGCTCGACGTCCCGTCGCGTCAAGCGCAGGAGAACTACGACCTCGACTTGGTGAAGGCCGGGCACACGGCGCTGTTCGGCAGCCCCGGCTACGGCAAGTCGACCGTGCTACAGACGCTGGTGGTCAACCTCGCGAAGGCCAGTACGCCCGAACGGCTCCATGTGAACCTCATCGACTTCGGCAACAACGGCCTGCTGCCGTTGAAGGATCTACCGCATGTCGCCGACATCGTCACGTTGGAGGAGGCCGAGAAGCTCGCCAAGATGCTCGACAGCGTCGCTGGGCTATTGGCGGCCCGCAAGCAGTTGTTCAAGGATGCCGGGGTCGCGAACCGTGAGCAGTACACTGCGAAGACGCGGCAGGAACTGCCGGTGGTCGTGAACGTCCTCGACGGCTACGACAACCTCACCGGCAACGACCGGCGCAAAGACCAGATCGACAACCTGCTGATGCAGGCGCTCCGTGAGGGCGCCGGCTTGGGCGTGTATCTGGTGATGAGCGCGAGCCGGGTCGGCGGGGTCCGCATGAACATGCTCAGCAACATCTCCACCAAGATCTGCCTCTACATGAACGAGGAGGCGGACTTGGCGCAGTTGATGGGCCGCGAGCGACTCATGCAAGTCGACGCGCCCGGTCGGGGCCAGGTGCTCACCGACACGCCGACCGCGATCCAGTTCTACCAACCGGCCGCGGGCGAGAACAGCTCCGAGGTCCTCGCCGCTCTCGAACAACAGGTCGCTGTCTTGGACGAGGGCTGGTCGGGGCCACGCCCGAAACCTATTCCGATGGTGCCCCACGAGCTCACGGCGGAGGTGTTCGACGAGAGCGCTTCGGTGCAGGCCCTCGCGAACGCCGGCGGCGTGCCGCTGGGATGGTCGAAGGCCACCACCGAGGCGCGGGGCTTCCTGCCCCGCTCGCAGCCTTACTTCCTGTTCGCGGCGAAGGACGACGAGCAGGAACTCCTCTTCCAGGAGACTCTTCTCGCCCAAGGGGCACGAGTGAGGACCGAGTTCATGGTCGTCGATTTCGATGAGACTTTCGAGGAGGCGCTCGACCGCACAGCGCTCCCGGCGAACTTCAGTCGTATCACCGCCAAGGGCGACGCCAGCCAGGTCGTCGCGGGCATCGTCGCCTATTTGAACCTCCACAAGAAGAAGGAGCAGGGCGCCCGCATGGTGCTGGTGATCGCGAATCTGCCGAACTTCATCACCGCGACCGGGCTGAAGCCCGATGACTTCATGCTCGCGTTGAAGAACACCCACAAGGCGGGCCTCGACTTCATGATCTTCAGCAGGCACGACTACATCGCGAAGTCTTTCGACGCCGTCCCGAAGGCCGTGCGCGATCTGAAGTTCACTGGCCTGATCGGCGCACGCGCCTATGACAGCCCGCTGGTCAAGAGTCCCGGCGTCTCGAGCGAGCGCGAGTCCGCCGCTGACGAGCCGTTCTTCGTGCTGCGCGGCGGAAGTGGTTTCGAGAAGATCAAGCTCCCGCAGCCGAGAGGAGCCGCCACATGAGCACGACCCCAAACCCCAAAGCAGCGGAGAACGAGACTCCTGAGTTGTTGCCGTTGGGAAGCGCCGTCCGGATCGAGGACGACGAGGGCGTCTACGTCGTCATCGCGCGCGGCTTCCAAAAGCACAACGACGGATTTCTCGCCGGATACAAGGCCGTGCCGCACCCGCAAGGGGCGGCGTCGGGGGTGCGGGAGATCGTGATCCGGAGTACGCAGATCACGAAAGTGGTCCACTCCGGTTACGAGACGGAGAAGGACGCCGTGTTCGCCAAAGAGCAGCTCGCGAACGCCAAGACACCGCCGAAGAAGCCGCCCGCGCGCGTGGTCGAACCGGACCTGACTGTCGACCTCAAAGCCCCCGCCAAACCGGCCCTGAGCGCGCCCTCCTCGCCGGTGGCCGCAGCAGGAGGAGGGGCGTCGTCGCCGGGTATAGTACGGGACGCGAAAGACCCGTTCAGAGATCTACGAAACAAAGGAAAACAGTGATGACCGAGCAGCAGCCCGAGACCCGTCAGCAGGAGAACAAGAAGTTCCTGCCGCTCGGAAGCATCGTCATCCTGAAAGGCTCGGTCAAGAAGCTCCTGATCGTCAGCCGCGGGTCCATCGTCGAGGGCCGGTTTTTCGACTATGGCGCTTTCCTCTACCCGGAGGGCATGGTCGACACCAACATCGCCTACTTCAACCACGACGACATCCTGAAGATCGTGCACGAGGGGTACCGTGACACCGATGACGAGCTCGTGCTCGAGATCCTCGACAACGCCTACGCCGAGTTCCAGAAGGAACAACAAGAGGCCACTCCTGCTCCCACTCCGGTCACGGCGGCCCCCGTGGCTACTGAGGCTGTCGACGACCCGTTCGCCAGCGTCCGAGACCTGGATGACGAATGAGTGACGCGCAAGCGTTAGCGCAGATCCAGGAACTTGACGAGATCATCAGCCGTTTGGCCAGCGTGCTAAATGACTTCGCGGGTTTTGATTTCAGCAAGTACAGAGAAGCGGGTTCAGGTCTGTGGAAGGGCGAGAAGGCTCGGGCCTTCTCGGAGAATTTCAACATGGGCTTGCTGGGGCCTGCCGGAGTCCTACTGGAGATCGGCGCCGCTATCAGCGAGTGTCGGGCTAAGCAGCTTGCGCTTGCCAGCTCCATGGAGTCGCCGGAGATGCAGGCCGCGTTCGCGCCATTGATGTATTTCAGTTCTTGACCGACGCTTGATCTTCGACAATCCGTTCAATACGTTATAAGGGGAAGTCATGGCTGTAAGTCCCGATACGGTGGGTTTGGCTCCTGGCTATAGGAGGGACACTCGTGAGGTCGCTACTTTCACCTCCGCTGTCGCTGGCGTCAAGGACGGATGGACGCGGCCGAGTAACGTTGACGTTCCAGGCGTGAGAGCGATCTTTGAGATTTACGCTGATCTCTCGCGGTTGATCGCGTCTTACGGAGCTCTAGTGGAAGCCGATACGCATGAGTTCGACCAGCTCGGCGTGACGATCGAGGTTTTTGACGAGAGTATCGCTTCGTGTGGGGTTGAGTTGTGAGTGTGGTGGAGTTTTCTGCTGATTCGTGGCAGGGGGCTGCTCCGGGGTTGATGGAGGGGTTGGGTCGTCGGTCTGAGCCGTTGGGTTTGTTGGCGAAGGCGTTGGAGTC
>NZ_JASGEK010000058.1:0-70954 GCF_047606445.1 Aeromicrobium sp.
AGCCGGTCAGCTCGATCCCGAACCTCTCGATCAGGCCGTGGGAGGCGACGAAGTCCAACAGGTCCCGATAGCCGCTGGCGGTCGCCGGGAACGAGCCGGTCGTCAACAGGCGTCCGCTGGTGGTGAGTACCGCGACGACGTGGGTGTCGGCGTGGGTGTCGACCCCGGCGATGACGACCTCGGTCGCGGGAGTGACGGGTGTGATGGTCATGACGGGCGTGTCCCCTCTTTTCCTTTTCGTGACTCGAATCGCTCCATCGGCCGACACAGGCCGGGGCATGTCCGTTGAGGAGAAGAGGGGGCACAAGGTGGGCCAGGAGGTCGACACGACAGGGAGAACACCCCCCGTTCAGGGTTCAAGGTCCTATGAAGTCAGACCGTCTGGCCCGGCCCCCTGTCAAAGGGCTCACACCCCTGAACCGGCCGACCGATCCAGCGGCTCTTCCCCGGACCTGGACCCGGACCGGTCGACACCTCTCGATGAAGCAGTCCCCAAACCACAGGCACGCCAGCCTCTAAGCAAGTCAGACCCGCCAGAACCCAAGCCCCAGGAAGAACCCACCACCATCCTCCCTGCCTCGAAGGGAGCCTTGTCCGCACCTTCCGGTTGGCAGTGGGGGCACCAGAAGGCGCGGCGGCGTCGCACCGGGTCCTCGCCGAGCTCCTCGCGGCGGATCGTCGTGCCGCAGCGGCGGCAGGGGCGGTGCTCGCGGGCGAACACCCAGGTGGTCTCGCCCTTCTTGAGCGAGCCGGTGAAGCTGCGCTGTGGACGCGCCACCCCGGCCCGCAGCATGCGCTGGCCGCGCAGCACCACCCGCTCCAGATCGGCGACCTCGCCGACGGGCGTGTGCGGGCGGACTCCGGCCGCGAAGAGCAGTTCGGCGGTGTACTCGGTGCCGAAACCGGCCAGATTTCGCTGGTCGAGCAGCGCTGAGAAGACCGTGCGGTCGGGTTGGGAGCGCAGCCGTGCCAACGCCTCGGCGGTGTCCCAATCCGGGCCGAGCAGGTCGGGGCCGAGGTGGCCGACCACCCGGTCCTCGGCGTCGCGCGGCACGAGGTCGACCATGCCGAGCCAGAAGCCGACCGCCTGACGTTCGGCGGTCTCCAAGACGACCCGCGCCGAGTGCGCCGGACGCCGCCACCGCGTGTCGTGCGGGTGGACGTGCCAGACGCCCTCCATGCGCAGATGCGTGTGCAGCGTCCACGGGCCGACGCGGGTCAGCAGGTGCTTCCCTCGGCTGGCCGTCTCATCGACCACGAGCCCGGACAGGTCGGCGGTGGCGTGCTGCGGCACGCGTAGGTCGCTGAGCGTCAGCACGTGGCCGGACAGCTCCCGGTGCAGCTTCGCCGCCGTGCGGAACACGGTGTCGCCCTCAGGCACGGAACGCCCGCTTACACGGCCAGGTCGAGGGGAAGATCGCTGATGTCCTTGAGGCGAGACGACCTTCGATCATGGTGCTCAACATCTCGACGTTGTCATCGTTGCCGTGTTTGCCCATTGCGTCGACCAGCTCGGGAAGTGCGATGTGGTACACGCAGTCCACGTCGCCCGTTCCGAGCGCGAGGGAGGACAGCCGTGACGGGGTGGGTTCGGCGGTGACGACGACGATATGCGGCAGCCGACCCTTACGGTTGCGGATGAGGTTCAACGCCTCCGACCGGGCGTTCTGGGCTCGGTCGGAACGGAGTGTCCATTTGCAGGACACCACTGCGTGGAGGATGGGCCTGGGCGAGTTCTCCGCACGTATGACCGTCAGATGAGCGTGGTCATGGTCGACGAGACGTGCGTCGGCGTTGATGAGGGAGTCAGGCTCTGGAAAGCGACTGACTACGATGTCAGGGGAGATCGCGTAGGCATTGCCGAGTACTGACACAAGAGTCGGGTCGCGACGGATTGCTTCGGAGAGGGCCGCTAGATGTTGGTAAGGCTCATAGGCGGCGATCGCTGACCTTCGGCTGTTGCCGATTTTGTGAATCTCCCATTGACCGGGGCGCAGCATCTGGAAGGCCGGGAAAGTCGCCCGTAGGTACTCTGCGGTGGCTTCTTCGAACGAGCCGCCCAGTGTTTGGCCTGCGGCGCGTTCGGACTCGGTGTCGACGCGAAGCTCGGTGGCGATCTCGCGCCCGACGGAGGTGGACAGGGAGTTGCTGCCGTCGGAGATGGAAGCGACTCCTTTGGCGTTGACGGTGAGGGTGCCGCTGTGGACCAGGCCGGCGTGGAATGCCGACCGTGTCCGCAAGATCAGCGACTCGGGAGGGTTCGACATGTCAGTCCTCTTCAGCGTCGGCTTGCAGCAGAGCTGAGGAGATCGCTTGGCCCACAGCGGTGGCGACCGGGGGCGGGAAGGCGTTGCCGACCTGCCGGTAGGCCGCCGTCTTGCGACCTTGGAATTGCCAGTCGGGAGGGAATCCCTGGACTGCCGCAGCCATTGGCACGGTCAGTCGGAGTTGGTGGTCATGCGGTGTCTCAGGCCCGGGTGGCGCGTCAGCGAGTCCACGTCCGTCCACTCCTAACTCCGCCCATCGGGCGCGGGCGCGTGTCGGCCCGAGGTCGGCCCCCCCGTGTTTCTTGCTTCCGCCGACGAGAGCAGGGGCGATGCCGAGCGCGTGCTGAGACCAGGCGGCGGCGCCGGGCCACTCGGCCACATAAGGGAGCAACGTCTCGCCGACGGTGGTCTGTTCGTCCTGTGGGTTTGGCCAACGAAAGTGGAACGCCGCCTCGGGGCGCATCATGACGAGGATGGAACGTCGGCGGGCTTGCGGGACGCCGTAGTCAGCGGAATTGAGGAGCTCCCAGCCGCAGTGCTCGAAGCCGAGTTCTTTGAGTTCACGGACGATCTCGTCACGGTAATCGGCGAACTTCGAGCCAAGGAGGCCTCGGACGTTCTCGATCATCAGAGCTCGGGGCTGGAGAGCCTCGGCCAGGCGGACGATCTCGGGGAAGAGGTCGCGTTCATCGTCGCGCCCGAGCTGTTGTCCTGCGATGGAGAAGGGAGGACAAGGCACGCCTCCGGCGAGAAGGTCCACCCCGATCAGCTCAGGGGCCGGTTCCCAATCACGTAGGTCGCTCTCAATGACGTTCCAGGCAGGACGGTTGGCGCGCAACGTCTCGCACGCGGCCGGTTCCCACTCGACGCACGCGAGGTGGTCGAAACCCGCGGCTTCGAGGCCGAGGGCCTGACCGCCAGCGCCGGCGCACACTTCGACGGATGTGTAGTTCGGCATGGAGTCATCCTCTAGAGCACAAGAAAATTGGATGAGGACAGTCCACCACAGGTCGCTGACACATTCTGGCGCACTGCCTCATCGCAGCTGGACTCCCTTGGGATGCGGCTCGAAGCCTGCCGCGATCAGCGCTGTGCCGAAGGGGCTGCCGGTGACCGGGCGGCCGTCGACCTGTTCGACGCGCAGGCGGCCGAGCCGTCCGCTGCGGCCGGTGGAGGCGAGCGCCGTGGCCGCCGCGCGCAGCAGGTCGGCGTCGGCGGTGAAGGTGAGCACGCGCTTGCCGCCGCGCTCCAGATAGGCCACGAGCGAGCCGTCCGCGACGAGCACCAGCGCCCCGGCCCGCCGGGCCGGACGGTGGCTCGTCTCGTCGGCGGACGACGGGGGCCAGGGCAGGGTCGCGCCGAAGGGTTGCGCCGGGTCGGTCGCCGCGAGAGCCAGCGCCGGGCCGCTGACTCCCTCCTCAGCGTCACGGGCGTGCTGGCGCAGGACGTCGACCGTGGACGGGGCCGCGAACTGCGCCGCGCCGAGCCCGTCGACGAACATGCCGCGCAGCACCGTGCCCTGCTCCTGTGAGGCGCGCAGCACCCGGTAGACCCCGGCGAAACCGCCCGGAACCTGCTCGACGCCGAGCGCGCCCTTGGTGAGCACGCCGTGCCGCGCCACCAAGATCTCGGCCTGGGCGACGGCGCGGCGGGTGGGGTCGAGGTCGTCGTCGGGCAGCGCGAACCAACGGCCCGCCACGGCCGGAGGGGTGACCGGACGCAGCGGCCGCGCGCCGAGACGCCGGGGCCGAGCCGTGGGACGCGGCGCGCGCGCCGGACCCTTGACCCGGGCCCGCAATGGCGCGAAGGAGTCGTTGGAGACCCGCCCGGCCCACGCGAGCTCCCACAGCACGTCGGCCAGCCGCGCCTCCGGGTCCTCGACCATGCCGATGAGGTCGGTGAAGCGGAACGCCCCGCCGCGGCCCAGGACGTCGAGCACCGCCTCGTGCACGTCCGAGGACTCGACCTCGCCGACGCGGCGCAGACCGACGAGGTCGGCGGGGAGCAGGCTCACCCAGCCGTCGCTCGCGCCGAGCGTGCCCGCGCCCGTCCACACGACCTCGCCCTCGTCGAGCAGCGCGTCGAGTAGCGCGGGGGAGTAGTCGGCGACGCGGCCGGGCAGGACCAGCGACTCCCACGCGCTCGCGGGCAGCGTCAGTCCGGCCAACTGCTCCACCGTCTCCAGCAGGCCCGCCTCGCCGCGCCGGGTCTGCCCGAGGCCGTGCCAGGACGGTAGGAAACGCACGAGCGTGGCGGGGTCGACCGGCTCGACCTGACGGCGAGCGGCGGCCAGACTGCGCCGTCGCAGGCGGCGCAGCACCTCGGCGTCGACCCATTCGCTCGCGGCCTCGGGACGGAACTCGCCCTCGACGAGGCGACCCTCCTGCGCCAGCCGTCGCAACACGTCGAGCAGCGGCGCGACGCCCAGCCCCCAGCGACGGGCGAGGTCGGCGGCGGCGAACGGGCCGTGACAGCGCGCGTGCCGCGTCGCCAACTCCGACAGCGGGTCGCCGGCCGGTTCGAGATAGGCCTCGGGCAGGCCGGGCGGCAGCGCCACGCCGAGCCCGTCGCGCAGGCGCGCGGCGTCCTCGACGGCGGCCCACATCGGCGCGCCGCCGACCTGCACCTCCATCAGCCGCCGCGCCCCCGCCAGCTCGGCGAGCCAGCCTGCCGCGGCGTCGGGATCGACGCACCGCTCGGCCACCTCGGCCGCGGGCAGCGGGCCGACGCGCCGCACCAGGTCGGCCACCTGTTCGGCGTCCTTGGCCCGCCAGCCCTCGGCGAGGCGTTGCAGCTCGGCCTCGACCTCGGCCAGCACGTCGGCGTCGAGCAGATCGCGCAGCTCGGCGTGCCCCAGCAGCTCGGCCAGCAGGCCCGAGTCGAGCGACAGCGCCGCCGCCCGCCGTTCGGCTAACGGCGCGTCGCCCTCGTAGAGGAAGGCCGCGACATAGCCGAAGACGAGGTTCTGCGCGAAGGGCGAGGCCTGCTCGGTGGTGACCTCGACCAGCGCCACCGAACGGTCGGCGAGCCGTCGCATGAGCCCGGTCAGCGCGGGCAGGTCGTAGACGTCTTGCAGGCACTCGCGGGCCGTCTCCAACAGGATCGGGAAGTCGTCGTGCTGGCGGGCCACCTCCAACAGCTGCGCCGAGCGCTGCCGCTGCTGCCACAGCGGCGCGCGGGAACCCGGCGAGCGGCGCGGCAGCAGCAGCGCCCGCGCCGCGCACTCGCGGAAACGCGCCGCGAACAGCGCCGACCCGCCGACCTCCGCGGCGACGACGCGCTCCAGGTCGTCGGGGTCGAGGACGAACAGGTCGGCGACGGGCGGGGCGGCGTCGCCGTCGAGGTCGGGCAGCCGGGCCACGATGCCGTCGTCGGAGGCTACCACCGAGCCGTCGAAGTCGAAACGCTCGCGGATGCGCGCGGCCACCGCCAGCGCCCATGGCGCGTGGACCCGGCGGCCGTAGGGCGAGTGCAGCACGACGCGCCAGTCGCCGAGTTCGTCGCGGAAGGACTCGACCACGAGCGTCTGGTCGGTGGGCACGACGCCGGTGGCCGCCCGCTGCTCGGCGAGGAAGGCGGTGAGATTGCCGGCCGCGCGTCCGTCGAGCACGTCGCTGGCGGTCTCGGCGCTGTGTTGACGGACCGCCGCGCCGATGGCCTGGCCCAGCTCGGCCGAGCGGCCCACCGCGTCGCCGCGCCAGAACGGCAGCCGGGCGGGCAGGCCGGGCGCCGGGGTGACGACGACCCGGTCGTGGGTGATCTCCTGCACCCGCCAACTCGACGCGCCGAGCGCGATCACGTCGTGCAGCCGGGTCTCGTAGACCATCTCCTCGTCGAGCTCGCCCACCCGGCGCGGTGCTCCCGACACCGACTCGTCGTCGGCGGGAAGCACGACCGTGAACAGCCCCCGGTCGGGAATGGTTCCGCCGCTGGTGACCGCGAGCCGCTGCGCGCCCGGACGACCGGTGAGCGTGCCGGCGTCGCGGTCCCAGACGACGCGCGGGCGCAGCTCGGCGAAGTCCTCCGAGGGATAGCGGCCCGCCAGCAGGTCGAGCACCGACTCGTAGACCCGGCGCGGCAGGGTGGCGAACGGCGCGCTGCGACGGACGGTGGAAAACCACTCCTCGACGTCGAGCGGGTCGAGCGCGCAGGCCGCGACCGTCTGCTGGGCGAGCACGTCGAGCGGGTTGGCGGGCACGCGCAGCGCCTCGATGGCCCCGTCGACCATGCGCCCGGCGGTCACCGCCGCGCTCAGCAGATCGACCCGCGAGGTGGGGAAGACCACGCCGCGGGAGCGCGCGCCGACCTGATGGCCCGCCCGGCCCACTCGTTGCAACCCCGAGGCGACCGAAGGCGGCGCTCCGACCTGCACCACGAGGTCGACCGCGCCCATGTCGATGCCGAGCTCCAGGCTCGACGTCGCCACGACGCACGGCAGCCGCCCGGACTTCAGGTCGTCCTCGATGAGCGCTCGCTGCTCCTTGCTGACCGACCCGTGGTGCGCCCGCGCGATGACCTCGACGTCACCGTGCGCGACGCCCTTCGACGTGCCGCTGCCGCCGAGGATCTGCGCGGGCGCGCGTGTGTCGGCCTCCGGCGGTCGGTTCTCGCCCCGCCGCGCCGCCCACGCCTCGTTCAGCCGCGACGTGAGCCGCTCGGCGAGCCCGCGCGAGTTCGCGAAGACGATGGTGGAGCGGTGCGCCAGCACGAGGTCGAGCACCTGCTGCTCGACGTGCGGCCAGATGCTGCCCGCCGGGCCGTCCTCGGAGGCCGCCGGGATGTCGCCGAGGTCGTCGACCGGCACCCGCACGTCGAGGTCGAGCAGACGCGGCGCGGGCGGGTCGGCGACGGTGACGGGACGGCCGCCGCCGCCGAGGAAACGGGCGACCTCGTCGGTGGGGCGGACGGTGGCGCTGAGGCCGATGCGCCGCGCCGGACGGTCGGTCAGCGCGTCGAGCCGTTCGAGGCTGAGCGCCAGATGCGCGCCTCGCTTGGTGCCGGCGACCGCGTGGATCTCGTCGACGATGACCGTGCGGACCGTGCGCAGCGTCTCGCGCGCGGCCGAGGTGAGCAGGAGGAACAGCGACTCGGGCGTGGTGATGAGGATGTCGGGCGGATGGCTGGACAGTCGCCGCCGTTCCTCGGGCGGGGTGTCGCCCGACCGCACGCCGACCGACACGTTCCGCAGCGACCGGCCGTCGCGGGCGGCGGCGTGCCCCACGCCGACCAGCGGCGAGCGCAGATTGCGCTCGACGTCGACCGCGAGCGCCTTGATCGGCGAGATGTAGAGCACCGAGACGCCGCCCGCGTCCTCCTCGGCGTGCAGCAGGCCGTCGAGCGCCGACAGGAAGGCCGCGAGCGTCTTGCCCGACCCGGTGGGCGCGACGACGAGCAGGTGCTGGTCCTCGGGCGCGGTCCAGGCCGCCGCCTGCGCGGGGGTCGGCGCGCCCAGGCTCTCGGTCAGCCACGCGCGCGCGGCGGGGGAGAGGCGGGCGAGCGGATCGGACACGGGCTCATCGTCTCAGCGCCCACTGACACATCCGCGTCGCCGTGCGGCATGCTGAACCGCATGAAGAGGAAGTCGCGTTGGATCGCTCTCGCTCTCGCCGCCGTCATGGTCGTGACCATCGTCGTGCTGATGGCGCGCGAGCTCGCGAAGAAGGACGAGGAGGCCAAGGACGACAACACCTCCGTCGTCCCGGTCTCCCCGCTGACCGGCGTGAGGTTCGAGAAGGGTCCGCCGGACAACCCGGTGTTCGTGGTCAAGGTCGAGAACACCGCCGACGGCGCGCCGCAGTACGGCCTGTCCGACGCGGAGCTGGTCGTCGAGGAGATGGTCGAGGGCGGCGTCACGCGGCTGGCGGCCTTCTACCACTCGAGCCTGCCCGAGAAGGTCGGCCATGTGCGCTCGCTGCGCGGCACGGACGCCAGTGTCGTGGCGTCGGTGGACGGACAACTGGTGGCCTCCGGCGGGGCGGACGAGACGATCACCGTGCTGGAGAGGGCGGGGGTCGACTACTTCTCCGAGGACGACGGCGCGCCGGGCTTCAGCGACGACGACGCGAAGGAACGGCCGTTCAATCGGCTCGTCGACCTCTCCGCGCTCGCCGAGGAGGCGGGGAAGTCGGACATCCCCGGCCCGTACTTCGCCTTCTCCCCGGCCGGGCAGGAGATCGCCCCGGCGGCGGGAGCCCGTCCGGTCACCGAGGCGAGCGTCACCTTCTCGCCGAGCCACACCACGCGTCTGGTCTACGCCGACGGCCGATGGACGCGGGTCGACGACCTCGCCGCCGAGGGGGAGGCCTTCGCGGCCGAGAACCTCGTGGTGGTCTACGCGCCTGTGGTCGACGCCGGCTACACCGACAGCGAGGGAAATCCGGTGCCGGAGACCCAGTTCGTCGGCTCGGGCCAGGGCGTCGTGGTGATCGGCGGCCAGGCCGTCGAGGTCACCTGGACCAAGGACGTCGCGTCGAGCACGGTGTTCTTCGCCGACGCCGACGGCGCGTCGGTCACGCTCCCTGCCGGCAAGACCTGGGTGGAGCTGGTCCCGGACGGCACCGGCTCGGCCGAGCTGCGCTGAGCCGGCTCAGTCGCCCTCGTCGGCCTTGGCGACCTCGGCGACGGCGGTGCCGAGGTGGCGCAGCGCCGACATGATGAGGTTGATCGACTGCTCCACCTGCTCGCTGGCGAGGTCGGGGTCGCTGGAGTCGGCGACGAACTCCGCCGAGGAGCGGATCGCCCCGTGGAACACGGCGGCCAGCGCCTCGGGGTCCATGTCCTCCACGCCCATCTCGGCGAGCAGCTGGGAGACGTTGTCGCTGATCAGGCCGTGTGAGGTGCGTCGCTCCGCCTCGTTGAAGGCCTCCTGGCCGAGGGCCACCGGGGCCTCCTGCATGCAGACGCGGCGGAACTCCGGATCGCGGCTGACGTCGAGGTAGGCGCGCAGTCCGGCGCGGGCTTTGTCCCAGGGGTCCTTCTCGGCGTCCTGGGCGTTGCGGATGCGCTCGATCGCGACGTCTTGGAGCTCGGTGAAGACCGTGTCGAAGAGGGCGAGTTTGCTCCGGAAATGGTGGTAGAACGCGCCTTTGGTGACGCGGGAGGCGGCGACGATCTCGTCGAGCGAGGTCCCGGCGTAGCCGTGGTCGGCGAAGAGCCGTCGCGCGCTCTGCACGAGGGCCTTCTTGGTCCCCGAGGAGTAGCCGCGCCCGGTCGCCTTGCTGCGGGCCGCGCGGAGCACCTTCGCCGGATGCGTCATGGGTCACACTCTAACCGGGGGATGGTCCGGTGGGGCGAATCACACTGCCGTGAGTGGCCTGACCTGCGTAAATGCGCCATACTCGAAGTACGTACTCCGAGTACGTACCGACAGTACGTCGGTTCCCGACGAAAGGACCGCGACCATGACCTGGGATGCTTACCGCCGTCGCAAGACAGTTGTTCAAGAGATCTTGACGGTTGCCGACGCCGATACCGACGCCACGCTCGACTCCGTGCTGCGTGCCGTGCCCGAGGCCCGTGAGGTCTACCCCGACACCACCCTGCTGCTGCTCGACATCCAGCTGCGCTGGGCGAGCGAGCTCAACACCCGTCTCGACAACCTGGCCGGCGACGGGGCCGACACGCCGCAGATCGGCGTGATCGACGCCTGGGTCGACGCCGCCGCCGCCCTGCCGGGCGCGCGACGTCTGCTCGACGAGGCCCGCGATCTGCCGGAGATGGCCAAGGCCATCGCCAAGGAGGACGAGATCCTCGCCCGTGCGGCCGGCGTGCCGGCGTTATCGCCGGACCTGGTCGAGCAGGGTCACGAGATCGCCGAGTCCGCCCGCGAGCGGTCGGTGCTGCCGGAGATCCACCCGGCGCCCGCGCCGACGCTCTTGCAGCGTCTGCGGTACGTGATGGCGGCCTGAGGCCCCTCTGAACCAACGACCCCCGCAGCTCGCCTCCCCTCCCATCGGAGCTGAGCCGCGGGGGTCGTTGTCACGCCCGGGGATCAGTCCTTCCCGGCGGCGTCCTCGGCGACCTGCAACTGCTCGATGACCGACGACAACTCGTCGTCGATGGCCTCGCCCAGCTGCTCGCGGAGCACCGCGACGGTCACCTGCCCGGCGATCGGCAGCAGGCTCTGGATCATGCCGAGCACCTGCTGCCACTCGTCCTCGGGCAGGCCCTTCTCCAAGAACGGGTCGATGGCCTCGCGCGCGACCGCCGCCACGAAAGAGTCGGCGATCGTCCGCAGCTGGCGGCGCATCAGCGGATAGAAGGAGATCACCGTCGACGGATCGAGGCCCAACTGCACGACCGTCGCGCCGGTGCGCACGATCTGCGGCTGCAACAGCTCGACGGTGTCCTCGTCGAGCCAGCGGACGAGGTTCAGTGAGGCGAGGTCGTCGATGAGCTGCGCGTCGCGGGGCACCCCGGCCAGCGCCGCGAGCGCGTCGCGGGTCATGATCTCCGGCTCCACGTCGTGTGGCTCGTCGAGCAGGTGCAGCAGGTCGAGGGCGTGTCCGGCGACTGCGGGACGGGCGTCGCGGATGCTCGACTCGATGGCCGCGAGCGTGAAGCCCCGGTCGAGCATCTCGCGCACCAGTTGCAACCGCTGCACGTGCTCGCGGCCGTAGTAGCCGGTGCGCCCCTCCAGGCGGGGCAGGGGCAGGATGCCGCGCCCGGCGTACGCGCGGACGTTGCGCACGGTCATGCCGACATGCGCCGCCAGCTCGTCGATGGTGAACTCGCGCTCGGCGTCCTCGGATGCGTTGTCGGGCATGCGGGCATCATAGGCGTACGGGCACGTGGCGAGGCCGATTTCTCGTCGCCACCCCGGCGCCCGCGGTTCTGGGCGACGCTGCCGGCCGATCCCGCGCTGGACTGATGCCGTTGGCTCCGGGCCGCGGGGCGCGTAGACTGCCGGGGTGGGATTTTTCGGACGTGGCACGCAGACGGTCCTCGACGAGCGCACGCAGCAGCGCCTCGAGGAGGGCGATCACGAGCGTTTCAGCCATTACGTGCCCAAGGACGTGCTCACCGAGGCGATGGTCATGGGCACGCCGGTCGTCGCCCTGTGCGGCAAGGTCTGGGTGCCCAGCCGCGACCCGCAGCGTTTCCCGGTCTGCCCGGAGTGCAAGGAGATCTGGGAGTCCATGAGCGACGGCGAGGGCGACGGCTCCTCCGGCCCGTCGGGCGCTGAGTGAGCGGCACGCGTCTACGGGCCTGGCAGCGGGCGGCGTTCGAGGAGTACCGGCGGCGGCAGCCGCGCGACTTCATGGCGGTCGCCACGCCGGGCGCCGGCAAGACCACCTTCGCGCTGAAACTCGCCGCCGACCTGCTCAAGCGCGGGGTCGTCGAGCGGATCGTCGTCGTCGCGCCGACCGAGCACCTGAAGGTCCAGTGGGCGCAGGCCGCCTCGGGCGTCGGCATCGCGCTCGACCCGACGGTCGGCAGCAACGGCGCGCTCGGTCAGGGGTTCCGCGGCTTCGCGGTCACCTACGCCGGGCTCGCGGTCAACCCGACGGCCTTCCGGGTGCGGATCGAGCAGCGTCGCACGATGGTGATCCTCGACGAGGTGCATCACGCGGGCGACTCCTTCACCTGGGGCGACGCGGTCCGTGAGGCCTGCGACCCGGCGGTGCGGCGGCTGTGCCTGACCGGCACGCCCTTCCGTTCCGACGACAGTCCCATCCCGTTCGTCGAGTACGCGATGGCCGACGACGGCACGCAGGTGAGCGTCGCCGACCACTCCTACGGCTACGGCCAGGCGTTGCGCGACGGGGTCGTGCGGCCGGTGCTGTTCATGGCGTACTCCGGCGACCTGCACTGGCGCACCCGCGCCGGCGACGAGATCCAGGCGCGGCTCGGCGAGCCGATGACCAAGGACGCCACCGCCCAGGCGTTGCGCACCGCGCTCGACCCCGAGGGGTCGTGGATCCCCGAGGTGCTGGCCGCCGCGCACCGGCGTCTGGTGGAGGTGCGCCGCGACGTGCCCGACGCGGGCGGCCTCGTCATCGCCTCGGACCAGAACTCCGCGCGCGCCTACGCCCGGACCCTCGCCGACATCACCGGCGTGACGCCCGTGGTCGTGCTGTCCGACGAGGACGGGTCCAGCCAGAAGATCGCCGAGTTCTCGGCGGGCATCGAGCCGTGGATGGTCGCGGTGCGCATGGTCAGCGAGGGCGTCGACATCCCGCGTCTGTCGGTCGGCGTCTACGCCACCACCACCTCGACGCCGCTGTTCTTCGCGCAGGCGGTGGGCCGTTTCGTGCGGACCCGGCGGCGCGGCGAGACGGCGACGATCTTCCTGCCGAGTGTGCCGCGCCTGTTGGAGTTGGCCAGCGACTTGGAGCAGCAGCGCGACCACGTCATCGGGCGGCCGGTCGAAGACGAGGACGACCTGTTCGCCGCCGAGGCCGAGCTGTTGGCCCGCGCCCAGCAGTCCGAGGGCGCGTCGGCGGAGTTGGAGAACCAGTACAAGGCGCTCGGCAGCCAGGCGTCCTTCGACAAGGTCCTGTACGACGGCGGCGAGTTCGAGTACGAGGACGTCGCGGCCGACGGCGAGGAGCTGGACCTGCTCGGCATCCCGGGTCTGTTGGAGCCCGATCAGGTGGCCGAGGTGCTCAAGCAGAGCCGCCGGAGCAAGGCCGCGAAGAAGGAGCCGACCCCGCGTGAGGAGGCGGTGCTGCACGAGCGGCGCAGCGAGCTGCGGCGTGAGTTGAACGGCCTGGTCGCCGCCTGGCACCACCGCACGAACGAGCCGCACGCGGTGATCCACACCAAGCTGCGCGAGTCCACCGGCGGCCCGCCCGCCGCCTCGGCCTCCGTCGAGGTCTTGCAGCAGCGGGTCGATCTGATCCGCCGCTGGGCCGTCCGGGCCTAGCCGCCTCCGGCGGCTGGCGTCGGGACTTCTGGGATTCTCGTGCTGTTCTGTCCGCCGGCTTGATCGGCGGAGATCGCGACAGGGGGACTTCTCCCATTGACGATCCTCGGAAACCGGGCGACGTTGGTGTCCCGGTAGCTCCGTGAGGGAGCTGTGACGAGAGGAGTCAGCGATGGAGACAGGTAGTCGTCGAGGTGGGATGGTGACGCCCGGCGTCGGCCGCGTCGTGTCGAGTGTCATCGGGCTGGCCGCGGTG
The DNA here is from genome assembly GCF_047606445.1 of Aeromicrobium sp. GTDB lineage: Bacteria > Actinomycetota > Actinomycetes > Propionibacteriales > Nocardioidaceae > Aeromicrobium. The sequence goes on from NZ_JASGEK010000058.1 coordinate 13,391, forward strand.
GTGTGTCGCTGGTCGCGTGCGCCGCCGTGGAGGGCGAGCCCGACATCGTTGGAGTGTGGTCGCCGGACGATGGGACCGGCGTCAAGACCATCAACGACAACGGCTCGTGCTCCGGCATGTATTACAACCAGGGTCAGCCCCTCGACATCGGCGGCGTCGCGACCTGCTCGTTGAGCGACGGGACGAGCGGCGAGCACGTCATGGTGGTGCGACAGCCGCCCAACGAGCGGACTTATCGAGTGGAGTTCGACGGCGATGACACGATGGTCCTCAAGGACGACTCCGGCGGCGTGATCGTGACCCTCACGCGTCAGTGACCATGCGTGAGTGGGGGTCCGCAGGTGATGGCGCCGAGTTGAGGGAAGCTCTCACGGGCTCTCGTCGTTGATGAGGGCGTGAGGCTCTCCCTGCTCGACCTTCTCCCCGTCCGTGCCGATCAGCGCACGCGTGACGCGCTGGCCGTCAGCGTCGCGACCGCTCAGGCCGCCGACCGGCTCGGTTTCGAGCGGTACTGGGTGGCCGAGCACCACAACATGCCGTCGGTCGCGGCGACCAGCCCGCCGGTGCTCATCGCGATGCTCGCGGCGGCCACCGAGCGGCTGCGGATCGGGTCGGGCGGGGTCATGCTGCCCAATCACGCGCCGCTCGCGGTCGCCGAGCAGTTCGCGCTGCTGGAGGCCGCGCACCCGGGCCGGATCGACCTCGGCATCGGTCGCGCGCCCGGCTCTGACCCCGTCACCTCGGTGGCGTTGCGCGGCGCGGCCGGGCGCGACGACACCGACGTCCAGCGCTTCCCGCAGTACCTCGACGACGTGATGGCGCTGATGAGCCCCGACGGCGTGGGCGTCGCCGGGACTATGTGCTGAAGGCGACCCCGGCGGCCGCCTCGGTCCCGGCGCTGTGGCTGCTCGGCTCGTCGATGTACTCCGCTGAGCTGGCCGCCGCGAAGGGACTGCCGTACGTCTTCGCGCACCACTTCTCCGGTCATGGGACCGAGGAGGCGTTGGCGCACTACCGGAGCCACTTCACGCCGAGCGAGCTGTGCGCCGAGCCGACCACGTTCTTGACGGTCAACGTCGCGGTGGCTGAGACCGACGCGGAGGCGCGGGAGCTGGCCCGCCCGAACGCGGTCAACATGGCGCTGCTGCGATCAGGGCTGCCGATGCGTCCGCTGGCGTTGGCCGGCGACGACGACGAGTTGCCCGAACGGCTGGAGCCCCTCGTCGCGGCGCAGCTCCGCAAGGGCGGCGTCGGAACCCCCGACGCGGTGGCGGCCCACCTGACCGAACTGGCCGACCGTTTCGGCGTCACCGAGGTCATGCTCCACCCCACCGTCTCCGAGCACGTCGGCGTCGACCCCGCCGCAGCCCCCGCCCGCCTGGCCTCCTTCGACCTCCTCCGGGCCGCCCTCTAGCCAGATTTGCTGGCTTATCCACCATTCGTCGGCAGGGGAACGGTGGATAAGCCAGCAAATCTGGGTGTAGCACAATGGGGGCGTGACCACCGCCGCGCCGACTCAGCACCTCGACAGCGAGGTCGCCGAGGACCTGTCCGTCGATCGGCCGTGGGTCACCATCGTCTGGAACGACCCGGTCAACCTGATGAGCTACGTGTCGTTCGTCTTCCGCAGCTACTTCGGCTATTCCGAGGAGAAGGCGAACACGCTCATGCTCGCGGTGCACGAGGAGGGCCGCGCCGTCGTGGCCAGCGGCGGCCGCGAGGAGATGGAGCGCCACGTGCAGGCCATGCACGACTACGGGCTCTGGGCCACCGTCGGCAAGGACGACCAGTGACGCCCTTCCGCCGCCGTCGTCGCGGCAAGATCCTGGCCGTCTTCGAGCCCGGCGAGGCGGCGCTGCTGGCCAACCTCGCCCGACAGCTCGTCGAGCTGCTGCGCGACCGTCACGGCGAGGCGGTGGCCGACGCCGACCCGCTGGCCGCGCAACTCGGCCTCAACGGCCCGAGCCTGCCGCCGGAGGACCCCGTGCTGCGCCGGCTGCTGCCCGACGCCTACCACGACGACGCCGAGGAGTCCGGCGAGTTCCGTCGCTACAGCGAGCAGGCGCTCACCGCCGCGAAGGTCGGCAACGCCGAGGCGGTCATCGCCGCGCTGATCGTCGGCGGCTTCGACCCCGACGAGTTGGGGGTCGCCGAGCCGGTCGAGGTGGAGCTCGGCCCCGAGGCGGCGATGTCCTGGCTCAAGTCGCTCACCGACCTCCGCCTCGCCATCGCCGTGCGTGTCGGCATCGAGGACGAGGACGACGCCGACCTGATCGTTCACTCCGACGACGAGCAGGCGGTGGCGATGGTCGAGGTGTACGAATGGCTCGGCTACGTCCAGGAGACCCTCGTCGCCGTGCTCGGCTGAGTCAGAGGCCGAGGTCGTCGAGGGACGTCGCGGTGCCTGCGACTTCGATCCAACGGTTCAGCCGATCCAAGTCGGTGGTGCTGATGATCTGCTCACGGATGGCTTCAGGAACCGCGACACCTCGCACGTCGAGGACTTTCAGGACAGCCTCGGCCACCCCTTTGAGGTAGCCCTTCTCATGGAGCTCCTGGAACTCGTCGCTGAGCCAGACGCGTGGGATGGCGGTCGTGCTCATGTAATCCCTCCAAGCCGTAGATGTGGGTTCGGGCATGACGGCGTTGATGACGTCATGGTAGGCGATCGCGCGGTCGGTTCCCAGCCTGCCGACCAGTGAGGCCAAGGCGGCGTCGATGGCAGGGAACGCCTGGAGCAGTTGGGAGTCCCGGTGGTGGGCGAGCGCCGCCAAGACGGTGAACTCCGGGTCGCGGGCGGCCGCGTCGGGGTCGACGACCAGCGGCAGGTCGTCCGGCGTGACGATCAGCGGACGCAGCAGCGAGCTGATCCCGTCGTCCTCCAACGTCGACCGATACCGGGCGGCGACCCTCGGGTCGGGGCAGTAGACGATCAGGGCCGCCGGGACCCGCGTCTCGTATTGGAGATGGGCGAGGTAGAGCCGCCAGGTCTGTCGTTTGTCGTCGTCCCAGGAGCGTTGCGCCTCGAAGACGACGGAGAGCACCGGCTCGCCGTCGGCGTCGTGATAGACGAACGCGGCGTCGGCGTGGACGGTGCGCGGGGTCATCGTCCGCGAGGTCTCCGCGAAGGCCGTCGCGCTGGCACACGCCGACACGTCCACGCCGAACAGGCGGCCGAGGAGGTCGGTCGCCAACTGCGGGGCGAGGCGCATCAACTCGATGGCGGCCTCGTGCTCAGGTGAGGGCATGAGCCCACCTCAGCGGGAGACGAGGATTTTGTCACCCGCTTTGTCCACAGGCCGCGACCACGGAGCGGACGGCGGGACCGCCAGGGGGAGTCCGGCGATAGACTCGGGGACCGTGTTGACCATCGAACGGGCCATCGTGGACGCGATCATCGCGCACGCCCGCCGCGATCATCCCGACGAGGCGTGCGGCGTCGTCGCCGGGGCCTTCGGGTCGGACCGGCCGACCCGTCACGTCGAGATGGTCAACGCCGCCATGTCGCCGACGTTCTACGAGTTCGACTCCGGCGACCTGCTGCGGCTCTACCGCGAGATGGACGACCGCGACGAGGAGCCCGTCGTCATCTACCACTCGCACACCGCCACCGAGGCGTACCCGTCGCGCACCGACGTCAACCTCGCCTCGGAGCCGAACGCCCACTACGTGCTCGTCAGCACCGCGGGCGGCGCCCACGAGTCCGGCCCCGTCGACGTCCGGTCCTATCGGATCACCGGTGGCGAGGTCGCTGAGGAAGAAGTCGTGATCGTCGAGCGTTATGACGACGACACCCCCGAGCAGAAGGCAGAAGTCTGATGGCCATCGAGGTCCGCATCCCCACGATCCTGCGCTCCTACACCGGAGGCGAGCGGGCCGTCGAGTCCTCCGGCTCCACGGTCGCCGAGCTCGTCGACGCGCTGGAGGCCGCCCATCCGGGCGTCAAGGAGCGCCTGGTCGAGGACGGCGCCGTCCGCCGCTTCGTCAACATCTACGTCAACGACGAGGACATCCGCTTCACCGGCGCGCTGGAGACCGCGGTCGCCGACGGCGACACCGTCGTCATCCTGCCCGCCGTCGCCGGCGGCCAGTGAACCGGTGACCCGTCACGCGAGTCTGATCGACAGCGTCGGCTCGACCCCGCTGGTGGGGTTGCCGACGCTGTCGCCGTCGGCGGACGTGCGGCTGTGGGCCAAACTGGAGGACCAGAACCCCACCGGATCGATCAAGGACCGCGCCGCGCTCAACATGATCCTCACCGCCGAGGCGGAGGGACGGCTGACGCCCGGCTGCACCATCCTCGAGCCGACCAGCGGCAACACCGGCATCTCCATGGCGATGGTCGCCAAGCTGCGCGGCTACCGCATGATCTGCGTGATGCCGGAGAACACCTCCGAGGAACGCCGTCAGCTGTTGCGCATGTGGGGCGCGGAGATCATCTCCTCGCCCGCCGCCGGAGGGTCGAACGAGGCGGTGCGGGTCGCCAAGGGCCTGGCCGCCGAGCATCCCGACTGGATCATGCTCTACCAGTACGGCAACCCGGCCAACGCCGACGCGCACTACCGCGGCACCGCGCCGGAGATCCTCGCCGACCTGCCCGAGGTGACGCACTTCGTCGGCGGCCTCGGCACCACCGGCACGCTCATGGGCGTCGGCCGGTTCTTCAAAGAGCACAAGCCCGACGTGCGCATCGTCGCCGCCGAGCCGCGCTACGGCGAGCTCGTCTACGGCCTGCGCAACATGGACGAGGGCTTCGTGCCGGAGCTGTACGACGAGTCGGTCATCGACGCGCGCTTCTCGGTCGGCCCCCGCGACGCGGTGCGCCGGGTGCGCGAGCTGATCGACTCCGAGGGGATCTTCGCGGGCATCTCCACCGGTGCGATCCTGCACGCCGCGCTAGCCCAGGCGGCGAAGTCGATCAAGGTCGGCGAGTCCGCCGACATCGTCTTCGTCGTCGCCGACGGCGGCTGGAAGTACCTCTCGACCGGCGCCTACGAGGGCACGCTCGACGAGGCCGAGGACGCGCTCGACGGCCAGCTCTGGGCCTGAGACCGCGCGGAGCCGGGACGGGTTAGTCTCGGGGGGTGGCGGACGCACCGATCGGCATCTTCGACTCTGGCTTCGGCGGCTTGACGGTCGCCCGAGCCGTGCTCGACCAGTTGCCGCACGAGCCGGTGCTGTACCTCGCCGACACCGCCCGCCAGCCCTATGGCCCCAGGCCGATCTCGCAGGTGCGAGAGTACGCGCTGGAGTGCCTCGACCAACTGGTGGAGCAGGGCGTCAAGGCGCTCGTCATCGCCTGCAACTCCGCCAGCGCCGCCGTGCTGCGCGACGCCCGCGAGCGCTACGACGTGCCGGTCGTGGAGGTGATCGTCCCGGCCACCCGGCGCGCCGTCAACGCCACCCGCAACGGCCGGGTCGGCGTCATCTGCACGACCGCCACCGCGACCTCGCGCGCCTACGACGACGCCTTCGCGGCCAACCCGGGCATCCAGTTGCACACGCGCGCCTGCCCGCGGTTCGTGGAGTTCGTCGAGGCGGGCGTCACCGGGGGAGACGAGCTGATGGCGGCGGCTGAGGAGTATCTGGCGCCGCTCAGAGAAGTCGGCGTCGACACGTTGGTGCTCGGATGCACCCACTATCCGCTGCTGACCGGCGTACTCTCCTACGTCATGGGCGACGCGGTCACATTGGTCTCCAGCGCCGAGGAGACCGCCAAGGACGTGTACCGGCTGTTGGCGCGCGAGGGCCTCGCCCGCGACACCGCGCTGCCCGCCCCGCGCCACCGCTTCCTGACCACCGGGGACCCGGAGAGCTTCGCCGCGCTCGGCCGACGCTTCCTCGGGCCGGTGGTCGATCTGGTCGAGGGGTTCACGCCCGCCGCACACCGGGAGGTCCACGTATGAAGCTCACGATCGTCGGGTGCGCGGGGTCGTATCCGGGACCCGACTCGGCGGCCAGCTGCTATCTCGTCGAGGCCGAGCAGGACGGGCGCGTGTGGCGGCTCGTGCTCGACATGGGCAACGGCTCGCTCGGCCAGCTGCACCGCTACATCGACCCGCGCGGCATCGACGCGGTCGCGCTGAGCCATCTCCACCCCGACCACTGCATCGACCTCGTGAGCCTCGTGGTGCTCGCGAAGTACCACCCGCAGGGCCCCTACGACCGGGTCAAGGTCATCGCCCCGCGCGGCGGCGAGGAGTACCTGGCGGCCGCGGGCGGCCCGGGCGGCGAGCCGCCCCTCGACGCGCTCACCTTCGGCGTCTGGGAGGACGAGCCGGAGCAACAGCTCGGCCCCTTCTCGATCCGAGTCGCCCCGGTCAAGCACCCGGTGCCGGCGTTCGCGATGCGCATCCAGGCCGGCGACTCGGTGCTGGTCTACTCCGGCGACACCGGCCCGACCGAGGCGCTCGACGAGTTGGCCGCCGACGCCGACGTGTTCTTGTGCGAGGCGTCCTTCGTGGAGTCGGCGGTCAATCCGCCCGACCTGCACCTGACCGGCAAGGAGGCCGGCGAGTGCGCGCTGAAGGCCGACGTCGGGCGGCTGCTCATCACGCACATCCCGGACTGGACCGACGCCGACGAGGTCGAGTCCGACCTGCGCGCCGTCTACGACCGCGCCTACGTGATGGTCAAGCCGGGCGACAGCTTCGAGTTCTGAGCGAGCGCGCCGCTCAGCGGCCGCGCGGGCGGAGCAGCGTCGTCGGGGCCTCGCCGGGCTTCGGCGCGCCGGAGGCGGCGGCGTCGAAGTCGTCGCCGAGGGTCGCGTCGAGCGTCAGCCGGGGGAGTTGCACGCGCCGTTCGTCGAGCTGGCGGGCCAGTATCGGCGCTAGCGTCCGTCCGTAGGACTTGGAGAGGTGGTTGTAGTCGATGTACAGGGCGACGTTGCCGATCCTTCCGCGACATGCGCCGTCCGGGCACAGCCACGGGGTGAAGTCCACGTGCGCGACGTTGCCGCCGAGGGCGAGGGCGGGATTGGAAGCGGCCAGATGCCCGGCGGCGTCGACCGAGCAGTTCGGATCCCGGAGGGCGCAGTCGTACATGCTGGACTCGAAGCGGGGGTTGTCGCGCACGCCGATCACCTCGATGCCGGCCGACGACAGGCCGGAGACGACCTCGTCGACCCCGACGATGAGGCGTTCGTCCTCGGCGGGGAAGGTCTTGGTGGTGACGAGGTACACGGCCTCGGGGTGGACGGCGAGCGCGTACTGAAGCGCGGCGCGACGCCACTCCTCGCATCCTTCGGCCTTGGCGGGCTCCCCGAACCCCATCGCGCAGGCCCCCCTGAGCAGGAAGACGACGTTCCACCCTTCGCGCTCCGCCACGTCCACGAGCGGCCCGGAGAGCTGCTGGACGTGGGAGTCGCCGATGGCCAGGACGGTCTTGGCGTCGGGGTCGGGCCCGGCCGTCCGGTGGCAGTTCTCAGCGAGTTCGGGAGCCTCGGGGAGCCACTTCCCGTCACAGGGCAGATTCCCGCCGACCCATTCGTCGTCGAGTTGGGTGGGCAGCGGGGTCAGCGGCAGACTTTGGTCGAGCGAGCCCTGGTCGGGGTCGTCGAGCCAGGCGGCCCCCGGGTACTGCTGGTCGAGGTCGTGCTCGATCTGGGCGTCGAGCGCCTCGGTCCGCCGCTCGACATGGGAGGTCCAGACCGTCAGGGGAACGCTGACGACCACCACCGCGAGGCCGATCACGACGGAGGGCCGCCACTGCCTCGCGGTCGCAGTGGCGAACGCCGTGACCGGCTGTTCGACGTCGCGCGAGAGGACGCGGGCGAGGACGAGCGAGATCGCCACGATGGCGACGCCGTCCACGAGGCCGACCGTCGTCTTGCCGGTGATCACCCGGTAGGTGATGAGCACCGGCCAGTGGACGAGGTAGAGGGCGTAGGCGCTCTGACCGAGCGCCAGCAGCGGTCGTGTCGACAGGAGCCGACCCGGACCGCCTCGAGTCGGCTCGACGCCGGAGACGATGACGAACGCGGTGCAGAGGATCGGCCAGAGTGCCAGGTAGCCGGGGAAACCGCCCTGGACGTCGATGACGATCCCGCACAGGACGACGCCCGCGACGCCGGTCCAGCCGAGCAGTGCGCGGACGACGGCGGGCAGACGCAGCCGAGGCAGCGCGAGCGCGACGAGCGTGCCGGCCGCGAACTCCCAGAGTCGAGCGCGGGTGTCGAAGTAGGCGAACACCTGGTCGGTGTGGGTCGTGACGACGGAGAAGGCGAGGGAGGCGACGAAGATGATCGTGAAGACGATGAGGAGCGCCCGGACGATCAGGTGGCGGTGTCCGCGCAGCGCCGACACGACCACCGCGATGAGCAGCGGCCACAGCAGGAACACCTGTCCTTGGACCGACAGCGACCAGAAGTGCTGCAAGGGGCTCGGCGTGGCGCTCGCGCGCGCGTAGTAGTCGACCTCGGCGAAGGCGAGCGACCAGTTCTGGACGTAGAACAGGCTCGCCCAGGCTTCCTCCCATAGGCGCGGCCAGGACGACTCCGGGAAGACGAGGTAGGCGGTCGCCAGCATGCCGAGAAGGGTCACGACCGCCGCGGGCAGCAGCCGGGCGAAGCGGCGTAGCCAGAAGGCCCCCAGCCTCAGCGGCTGGCCCGACGTGGCCCGACGAGTCAGCGACAGAGTCAGGAAGTACGCCGAGATCATCAAGAAGACGTCGACGCCGCCGGAGACCCGGCCGAACCACACGTGATAGGCGACCACCAACACGATGGCGAGGGCCCGCAGGCCGTCGATGTCGTGGCGATGCGCGGGCGTCGCGGGGGAGGAGTCGGTCATGATCGCGCCCTGACGATACGGGTTCGGATGCCATGAGGGCAAAATTGCGCGGTCGGCGCCAGGCTCTAGGCTCGGGACATGACCACTCGTGAGGACGGCCGCGCCGTCGACCAGCTGCGTGAGATCCGGATCCAGCGGGGGTGGCTCGACCACGCCCAGGGGTCGTGCTTGATCGAGTTCGGCAAGACCCGCGTGCTGTGCGCGGCGGCGGCGGTCGAGGGCGTGCCGCGCTGGCGCAGGGGCAGCGGCCTCGGCTGGGTCACCGGCGAGTACGCGATGCTCCCGCAGGCCACCCACGAGCGCTCCGGACGCGAGTCGGTCAAGGGCAGGGTCGGCGGGCGCACGCACGAGATCTCCCGCCTCGTCGGCCGTTCGCTGCGCGCCGTCGTCGACACCGCCGCGCTCGGAGAGAACACGATCACCGTCGACTGCGACGTGCTGCAGGCCGACGGCGGCACCCGAACCGCCGCGATCACCGGCGCCTACATCGCGCTGGCCGACGCGGTGTCCCACTTGAAGAAGATCGGCGCGACCACCGGCGAGCCGCTGAAGGACTCGGTCGCGGCGGTCAGCGTCGGCATCGTCGACGGCGTGCCGATGCTCGACCTGCCCTATGTCGAGGACGTGCGCGCCGAGACCGACATGAACGTCGTGATGACCGGCTCGGGGTCGTTCGTCGAGGTGCAGGGCACCGCCGAGGGCGCCCCCTTCGACAAGGCCGAGCTGGACGCGCTGCTCGACCTCGCCGCCACCGGCTGCGCGCAGCTGACCCGTTGGCAGCACGAGGCGCTGCTGGGGACGCTCGGCTGATGACTGACCAGCGTCTCGTCCTCGCCTCCAACAACGCCAAGAAGCTCGACGAGCTGCGTCGTATCGTCGCCCCGCTCGCCCCGGAGCTGACGATTCTGGGCCTGTCCGACGTCGCCGCCTACGACGAGCCGGCCGAGACCGAGCCCACTTTCGTCGGCAACGCGCTCATCAAGGCGCGCGCCTGCGTGGCCGCGACGGGCCTGCCCGCGCTCGCCGACGACTCCGGCCTGTGCGTCGACGAGTTGAACGGCATGCCGGGCGTGCTGTCGGCCCGCTGGGCGGGCGTGTCCGGCGCGGCCAAGGACGCCGCCAACAACGCGCTGCTGCTCGGCCAGCTGTCCGACACGCCCGACGAGCGGCGCAGCGCCCGCTTCGTCTGCGTCGTCGCGCTGTGCTTGCCCGACGGCACGGAGATCGTCGAGCGGGGCGAGATGCCCGGACGGGTGCTGCGTGCCGAGCGCGGCGCGGGCGGCTTCGGCTACGACCCGCTGTTCGCGGCCACCGGCCACGACGTCTCGACCGCCGAGCTCGACCGCGCCGAGAAGGACCGGATCAGCCACCGGGGCCGCGCCCTCGCCGCGATCGTCCCGCGCGTCGTCGCGGCGCTCGCCTGAGCGACTCGCGGCCTCAGGCGGCGGGCAGGCCGTCGGGCGTGCACAGGCCGCCCACGTCGCCGACGTCGCCGGCGGCGATCATGCTGAACAGCTGTCCGGCCCGGTCGCTGTCCCACCGCACCGAGAAGTCCGCCAGCGGGACGGTGCAGTTGAGGCCTCCTTCGCCCATCGCCGAGCTCATGCCCTGTGCGAAGCGGAGCAGGTCGACGAAGCCGACGTCGTCGCCGATGGTCAGCGACGAGGCCGCGCCGCGGTTGATGCCCCAGTAGCGGAACGGGTTGACGACGCTCCACGGGCTCTTCAGCTTCGACGCCAGCGAGCCGATGACCTCGCGCTGGGCCTGGACGCGCTGTATGTCGGAGGTGGCGTAGGTCTGGCGCGAGCGCGAGTAGCCGAGCGCGGTCTTGCCGTCGGCCTCCTGGCAGCCGGCCTCCAGGTCGATGCCGGCCTTCGGGTCGTCCATCGCGGACTCCGGGCAGATCTCCACGCCGCCGACCGCGTCGACGACGTTGACCAGGCCCCCGAGGCCGATCTCCACGTAGGCGTCGATGAAGAGGCCGGTGGCGTTCTCGACGGTCTCCACGAGCAGCTTCGGCCCGCCGTAGGCGTAGGCGGCGTTGACCTTGGTGGTGCCGTAGCCGGGCACCTCGAGCAGCGAGTCGCGGGGGATGGACAGCAGCATCGCCGGGCCGCCGCCGACGTGCAGGATCATGATCGTGTCGGTGCGGGCGCCGCTGTCGGAGCCGGTGGCGAACTCGGCCTGTTGCTCGGGGGTCAGGCCCTCGCGGCTGTCGGAGCCGACGACGAGATAGGTCATGCCCGGGCCGTCCTCGGGGCGTTCGCCGTCGGGCGCGGCGTCGACCTTCGAGGTGGTCTGGACGGCCCAGATCGGCGTCGCGACGAGGAAGACCAGCCAGGCGGCGAGCAGGCCGAGCGCGATCCGTCCCCAGCGCACCCCCCTCCTCCCGCCGGACGACCCGCCGCGCGCGGCCCGTCGGGAGCGTCCGGGCGGCGGCAGGTTCGGCGGGGGCAGCGCCGAGGGGGGCGTCGGGGCCGGGCGGCGGGAGGGCGGGTCGTCGTACAGCCAGTCGTAGGACCCGTCGTTCGACTGAGGCATGGCTATGACGGTAGCGCCTGTCTGCCATCATGAGGCCTTATGCCCCAGGATCGCCGCCGTCGCCCGCCCGCCCGTCGGGCGGCTGTCGTCGCGCCGTCGAGCGGTGTGCAGTTCCGGCGCGCCCTCTCGCTCACGGTGATGACGCTGGTGGCCCCCGGCTTGGCCCAGATGGTCGCCGGTCATCGCCGGATCGGCCGGATCGCGTTGCGGATCTGGGCCGCTCTGCTCGCACTGGTCGTGGTCGTCGCGGTCGTCGCGTTCACCTCGCGCTCGACGTTTTTGAGCCTGGTCCTCGACCAGCGGCTCAACACGCTGGGCCGGTGGATCCTGGTGGTCCTCGCGATCGGCTGGGTGGCGCTGCTGATCGACGCGTGGCGGCTGAGCGCACCGCTGTCGCTCGTGCGGTGGCAGCGGCTCGGCATCACCTGCGTCAACGGCATGCTGTGCGTGGCGATCATCGCGACGTCGGTGTTCGCCGTGCGGGTGCTCGCGGCGCAGAACCGGCTGGTCGACGAGGTGTTCTCCGGCGACGAGGTCGCCGAGGAGGCCGAGGGCCGCTACAACGTCTTGCTGTTGGGCGGCGACGCGGGCGCGGACCGATGGGGTCTGCGGCCGGACTCGATCAACGTGGCGAGCGTCGACGCGAACACGGGCCGGACGGTGATGGTCGGTCTGCCGCGCAACCTGCAGGGCGCGGTCTTCCCCGAGGGCACGCCGATGCACGACGAGTTCCCCGACGGCTTCGACTGCGACGACTGCATGCTCAACGGGGTCTACACCTGGGCGATGGACCATACGGAGCTTTTCGAGGGCGTCGACGACCCGGGCACCTACGCCACCCGGCAGGCGGTCGAGGCGACGACGGGTCTGGAGATCAGCTACACCGTGATGATCGACATGGCCGGGTTCTCCCAGCTGGTCGACGCGGTCGGCGGGGTGACGATCAACGTCAAGGAGCGCACCGCGTTGGCGGGCATCAACGACGCGGTGGAGCGGTGGCTCGAGCCCGGCCAGCACAAGCTCAACGGCGACGAGGCGCTCTGGTACGCGCGCACCCGTAAATACGACGACGACTTCGCGCGCATGGGGCGTCAGAAGTGCGTCATGAACGCGATGCTGTCGCAGCTCAGCCCGCAGAAGGTGCTGATGAACGTGCAGGACATCGCCGATTCCGGCGCGGCGATCCTCACCTCGGACATTCCGGCGTCCGAGCTCGACCGGTTCGCCGACCTGGCGTTGAAGGCCCGGGGTCTTCCCATCGCCACGGTGTCGCTGGTGCCGCCGGCGGTCGACACGGCCGACCCCGACATCGACGAGGTGCATCGCATGATCGCCGACGCGATCGCGGCGTCGGAGGCGGCCGACGAGGCGGCGAAGGACGAGGACGAGAGCCCGTCGCGCCCGGTGTCGGCGTTCGAGATGGTCGCCCCGGCGTTCCCCGCCTCGCCGACCGACGCGGAGGAGTCCTCGGGCGATCCAGAGGACGACGAGAACAGCCCCGAGCAGTCCAACGCCTCCGAGGACCTCGCCTCCACCTGCTAGGCGGCGTGCGGGGTCACCCGCGTTCGGCGCGCTCCTGCGCCGTGACTTTGTCCAGGTCGGCCGGACCGCCGCCGCAGGCGAGGACGAGGGAGCCGCCGCCGAGACAGGCCGCCACCACCAAGGAGACGTCGCGTTCCAGAGGGCCGGGGCCGACCACGAGACGACGCGCGTCGGGGGTGGTCGCGGCCAGCAGCTCCGCGTGCGTGGCGCGCAGGTCCGGCAGGTCGGCCGCGAGGTCGTCGGCCTCGGGCTCGTCGAGGCTCAGCAGGATGTCCGGCTGACTGGGGATCTCGACCCCCAGATCGTGAAAGCCTTCGGGCGGCTCCGGGAAACGCACCCCGAACGGAAGCAGCGCCGACGCCGCGCGGAAGGGCTCCTCGCCGGACAGCTCCGGCCCGCTCACCCCGACCTCGGCGTCCGCTGCGGCCACCACCGCGCCCGCCTGCCAGCACGACAGCAGCCACACCAGACGCAGCCAGTGCGTCGGCAGGCCGACCCGCACCCGAGTGCCCGGCTCGACGTCGGCCTCCTCGGTGAGGAAGTTCGCGGTCTTCGCCACCCAGTTGGCGGTGGTGGCCCCGCTCAACTCGACCCGCTCGCCGGTGTCCAGGTCGTAGTAGGTGATCAGCGGGGCCGACGGGGCGACCCGGCCGGCCAGGCCCGCCAGCGTGTCGCTCATTCGGCGTCGTCGCGCGGCGTGGTCACCGCGCGCAGCAGTTCGGCCACCCCCGCGTCGGTGACGTCCACGAACCGGGCGCCCGGCGCCTTCTCGGCGACCGCCGCGACCGCGTGGTCGATCACCGGCCCATGGCCCATCACGGCCACCGTCGCCTGGTGCGAGGCCTCGACCGCCGCGACCACCTCGTCGCTCACCGACCAGCCCAGCGCGACCATCGACGGCTCCGGTCTCTCGCCGACCGGCAGCGAGGCGCGGTGCTCGTCGTAGTGCACGGCGCGGCGCTCCTCGTCGGCCTCGCTGACCACGACGCGCATCTCGCCCCGGTCGTCGCTCAACGGCAACAGCGTGAACGGCAACTCGCGCCGCTCGGCGAGCGCCGTGATGGCCTGGGTCAGCGTGAAGTCGGCGTGCAGCAGCTCGGTGCGCATGATGCGCAGTGCGATCTCGTCGTCGTGGGTCTGGCTCCACGCCGCGCCGAAGCCCAGGTCCTCCAGCGCGCGGGCGACGCCGTAGGTGGGCTCCTGGCCGGGAACGGTAAGAAAAGCATCAAGATCCGGGCAGCGTTTGAGACCGTCGGACCAGGAGTCCCGGGTGGTCGGGGAGATCACCGTCAATTCGCAGCGGGAGGCGAGTTCGAGGGCTAAACCGACGCCGTCGGAACCGGACAACAAGGCAAGTCGCATGGCCACCATCGTGCCGCACGCGCGGGCCGCCGTGCCGCCGTGTTGGTTAATCTCAGGTTTCGGGCTTGACGCGTGTCGCTCGTGCGGGATGTAATCACAGGCATGTCATTTGATCGGGGATTGCTGGACGGCGACGCCGAGGAGCTCCTGTGGCAGGAGCGGGCCCTGTGCGCGCAGACCGACCCTGAGGCGTTCTTCCCCGAGAAAGGCGGCTCGACGCGCGAGGCCAAGCGCGTCTGTCTGACCTGCGAGGTGCGCGGAGAGTGCCTCGACTACGCCCTGCAGAACGACGAGCGCTTCGGCATCTGGGGCGGTCTGTCCGAGCGTGAGCGGCGCAAGCTGAAGAAGCGCGCCTAGAAGTCGCGTTCGGACCCGGTCCAGTAAGGTCCATGACCATGGACGCCGAGCAGGTCGAACCCGTGTGGCGCAGCGCCCCGCCGACGGTGGCTGCGGTTCTCGTCTCCCATGACGGAGCCGCCTGGCTGCCCAAAGTGCTGTCGTCGCTGGCGGGTCTCAGTTACGCCCCGACCGCCTGGCGGGCGGTCGACGTCAGTTCGACCGACGGCTCGGCCGACCTCCTTCGCCGCTCCTTCGGTTCCGAGCGCATCACCTACGCGCCCTCGGGCACCGGCTTCGGCGAGGCGGTCCGTCTCGGCTTGGCCGAACTGCCGCGCACCGACTGGATCTGGCTGCTCCACGACGACATGAACGTCACGCCGGGGGTGCTCGCCGCGCTGCTCGACGAGGCCACCGCCGCGGACGACGTGGCAGTCGTCGGGCCGAAGATCCGCGAGTGGCCCTCGCTGCGCCGTCTCCTGGAGGTCGGCATCGGCATCACCGGAACCGGCTCGCGCGAGACCGGCCTGGAGACCGGCGAGCCCGACGCGGGACAGCATGACTGGGCCGAGGACGTGCTCGCGGTCAACACCGCCGGAATGCTCGTGCGCCGCGACGTGTGGGACGAACTCGGCGGCCTCGACCCCGTTCTCCCGCTGTTCGCCGACGACCTCGACTTCGGCTGGCGGGTCAACCGCGCCGGCTACCGGGTGCGGATCGCGCCGTCGGCCGTCGTCTTCCACGCCGAGGCGAGCCAGCGGTATCTGCGCGAGGTCAGCGCGGGCGACCCCGCCCGTTACGAGCGGCGTCGCGCTCAGATGTTCACTGTGCTGGCGAACTCCTCCACCCGGCGTTTCCTCTGGCAGTACGTACGGTTCTTCTTCGGCTCGCTGCTGCGCTTCGTCGGCCAGCTGATCGCCCGCTATCCCGAGGGCGCCGCCGACGAGCTGCTCGCGATGCGGGCGGTCTACCTGCGTCCCGGCCGGCTCAAGAAGGCGAGATTGGCGCGGCAGTCGACCGCCAAGGTCCCGCACGGCCACATCGCCCACCTGTTCCCGCATTGGTGGCTTCCCTATCAGCACAACTGGGACGTGCTGATGGAGATGGTCCGCGCGGCGGTACGGCCTGAGACCGTCGAGACGGTCGGGCGACGCAGCCACGGCGGCGAGGGCGGCCTCGACGACATCGAGCTGATCGAGTCGCCCTCCCTGTGGCAGCGCCACCCGTGGATGACCGCCGTCCTGCTGTTCACCGCCGTCGCGCTGGTCGCCGGGCGCGGCCTCGGCTTCGGCGTGTCGGGCGGCGCGCTGCTGCCGACTCCGGAAACGGCGGGCGGATGGTGGTCGCTCGTGCTCACCGGCGCCCGCGACGCCGGCCTTCCGTCGCTTGCGCTCGCGCCGCCTTACGTCCTCCTTCTGGCCTTCGCGGGCACGCCGCTGTGGTTCGCTCCTCAGATGCTCGTCTGGGTGCTCCTGGTGCTCGCCCCGGTGCTCGCCGCGCTCACCGCGCACCGGCTCGGCCGCGTGCTCAGCGGCCAGCGTCCCGCGCGCATCGCCTGGGCGCTGTCCTATGGGTTGGTCGTCGCGGTCGGCGGGACGATCGAGCAGGGTCGGCTCGGCACGACGGTCGGTCTGGTCGTCGCCCCCGTCATCGTCAACGCGGCGCTGCAGCTGATTTCGCTCCCGCAGTGGCAGAAGGCCTTGTGGCTGGGGATCTGGATCGCCGTCGGCGCGGCCTTCGCCCCGGCGCTGTTCCCGCTGACCCTCGTCGGGCTGGCAGCCGCGGTCGTCGCGCTGCGTGGCGCGGGGAACGTCCGGACGGTCGCGGTCAGGGCGCTCTGGGCGTCGGGCATCGCCGCGATCCTGCTCGGCCCGTGGATGTGGGAGCGCGCGCTGCGCCCGTGGAGAGTGTGGTGGGACGCCGGGATGCCGGTCTCGGCCGACTCCCGTCTCGTCGCCGACCTGCTCTCGGGGGCGGGCCCCGCGCCGTGGTGGATCGGCGTGACCGTCGTGCTGCTCGGCGTCGCCGCGCTCGTCCCGGCCGCGACGCGGGCCCGCGTCGGCTGGGCCTGGGGCGTCGCGCTGCTGGGCGCGGTCGCGGCGGTGTTGAGCCAGGCGGTCCGTTTCACGACCTTGAGCGGTGAGTCCGGCGTCGCGCCCACGACGGCGCTCGGCGCGGGCCTGTTCCTCGGCGGACTGTTGGCGGCCGTGCTGCTGGCCGCCGACGAGGTGGAGTTCCTGCCGCGCCGTCTGGTCGTCGTCGTGACGGCCGCGACCTTGGTCTTCCCGCTGCTCGCGGCCGGTTTCTGGCTCGTGCGCGGCGTCGACGACCCGCTGCAGGACCGGTCCAGCGCCATCGTCCCGGCCTATCTGGCCGAGCGCGAGGGGTCGACCTTGGTGGTCGACGGCGACCTGGAGACCGGCGTTCGCTACAAAGTCGTCGCCGACGACGGCGACCGCCTGGGCGAGGAGGCGATGGTGCGGGACACCGAGGACGCCGAGCGCGTGCGCGAGGCCGTCGACCACCTGCTGAGCGCCCCGTCGGAGGCCGATGTCGAGGCGTTGCTCGCGACGGGCGTCAGCGCGGTCTACATGCCCGACGCCGACGAGGAGCTGACCGCTCGCGTCGACAGCGCGCCGTCGATGCTCCCGGCGGGCAGCGAGAGCCCCACGTCGCGGGTCTGGACGATCGAGGGCGACAGCGCCGACGTGACGCGCGGCGTCGCCCTATGGCGGGTCGGCCTGGGCGGCGTGCAGGTGCTCCTCTGGGTCGTCGCCGTCGTGCTGACGGCTCCGGTGCGTCGTCGCCCCGAGCCGCAGGCCGACGTCGAACCGGTCGACGACGCTCCCGTCGGGGAGGCGGTGATCCGATGAGCCGCCGCAAGCAGGTCTCGCGTCGGAACGCGGTCGGCGAGCTGGTCCCCTTCGGGATCCCGGTCGTCGTGGTCGCAGTCGTCGTGGTCGGCGTGCTCGTGGGACCGTCCGCGCCGCCGACCGTGAGCCCGCACGACGTCGAGGTCGTGTCCTCGGCGTCGGCCTGCCCGGCGCTCGAGGGTCTGGGCGTGTCGGTCGGCCAGGCGGTGCCCGGCGAGGGCACCACCCTCACGCCGCTCGCCGAGGACGCCGAGCCGGTCGACGCGGCGGCCGACGCGTGGACCCCGGCGGCCGTGGCCGGCGGCGCCGTCGTGCGGCAGACCGGCGACGGCGGCGGCGTCGCCTTCGCCTCCGGCGTGCTCACAAGCGGCGGGGGCCTGGCCGTGTCGGCATGCCCACGCGTCGCCGACGAGTCCTGGTTCGTCGGCGCAGGCACCTCGGAGCGCCGCTCGACGGCGATCCTGCTGACCAATCTCGCCGACGTCCCCGGCGTGGTCGACGTCGAGCTGTGGAGCCCGGCCGGCCGGTTGGACGCCATCGGCGGCGACGGCATCGCGGTGGCCGCCGGCGAGACGCGCGTGGTGCAGGTCGGCGACCTCGCCGTCGGCGCCGAGGACGTCGCGGTGCATGTGACCCGTCGGCGCGGCGCGGTCGCCACGGCCTTCCTCGACGCCTCGACCGCGGGCCTGACCGGCTCCGAGCTCGTGCCGTCGAGCGGCGTCCCCTCCACCGAGACCGTCCTGCCCGGTGTGGCCGCCGGGGGCACCCGCGTGCTGCTCGTCGCCAACCCCGGCGAGGTCGTGGCGACCGTCGAGGTGCGTCAGACCGGCGCCGACGGCGACCTCGTGCCCCTCGGCCTCGAAGCGCTGCAGGTGCCCGCCGAGACCGTGCTGGCGGTCCCGCTGCCGGAGACTGTCGGGTCTGAGGCCACCGCCTTCCGGGTGCTCTCCGACGAGCCGGTGCTGCCGGTCGTCCGCGTGACCTCCTCGCAGACCGACTACGCCTACGCCACGAGCGCCCCGGTGTGGTCCGGTCCGGTCGTGGTGCCGATCGGGCTCGCCGACGGCGCCCGGCGTCCGGTGTTGCACCTGGTCGCCGCCGACGCCGAGTCCGCAGTGACGGTCGAGGTGTTCGACGCGGCGATGAAGTCCGTCGGCTCCACGGCGGTGACCGTCGGCCCGAAGGTGCTCACGCAGGTCGATCTGGCCGACACGGCGCTCTTCGAGTCGCCCGACGTCGCCTACGCGGTCGTCACCGCGAGCGAGCCGGTGCACGGCACGGCGGTCTACCGGGCCGACGACAAGCTGGCGCTGCTGCCGCTCGCCGAAGCCCCCGTCGACGCCCGCGGCCCCCGCGTCCAGCCAGGATTCTGAGTCGGGAGCGTCGACGAGGAACGACCCCAGGATCAGGAGCGGGCGGGGTCGAGGTCGGCGGGGGTGGTGTGCCATGCCTCGGCCAGGGCGTCGACCAAGGCGGTCCAGACGGCCTTCTCCAGTTCGTCGGCGGAGCGGGAGCGGCTCAGCGGCAGCCGGTAGAGCACCACGCGGACCGGCTCCTCGGCGACGTGCCAGGTAGGGATGGGCTCGGACCAGCCGTCCGGCAGCAGCGGCGCCTCCTCCACCACGATCTCGACGTCGCCCCCGTGATGGCGGAAGTGCGGGTCGAGCAGGGTCAGCGCCTCGGCGACCAGGCGGTCGAAGGCCTCCCGGCGGGTGCGGTGGATCGGCAGGCTCGACGGCGAGAGCGGCCCCGGCAGCGCCATCGGCCCCCGCAGTCCGCGTCCGCGCCGGTCGCGCAGGCGTCCGGGGCGGGGCCCGACGATCACCGGATCGAGTCCGGGGCCGACGAAACGGCGTCGCCGGGGAGGATGCGCGGGAGACACGAGGCGAGCCTAACGGTCGACGTGAGGCGGGGCGGGGTAGTCTCGCGGGCGTGAGTGTCCGTCGCTGTACTCGAGCTGGCTGCCCCCGCGCGGCGACCGCCACCCTCACCTATGTCTACGCCGACCAGATGGCCGTCATCGGCCCGCTGGCGTCGTCGGCCGAGCCGCACAGCTACGACCTGTGCGGCGAGCACGCGACGCGGCTGTCGGTGCCCCAGGGGTGGAACGTCATCCGCCGCGAGATCGACCCGGCCGCCGCCGCGCCGTCGCACGACGACCTCCTCGCGCTCGCCGACGCCGTGCGCGAGGCCGGACGCGACCCCCGCACGGCCGCCGATGCCGAAACGACGGGCGGCCTGCGTGTGGTCCGGCCGCGTGACTGAGGCCGCCCTCTAGGATCGACCCCATGCACGCTCGCTTCAGCGCCGTCACCAAGGCCTACGACGTCCGCGGGACCACTCCCGACCAACTCGACGCCTCCCTGGCGCTGGCCTTCGGCCGGGCCTACGCCCGCGAAGTCGGCGTCGCCGGCGGCGGAGGGGCGGTGGTGGTCGGCCACGACATGCGCGACACCTCGCCCGAGCTCGCCGGCGCCATCGCCGACGGCGTGCGCGCCGAGGGCGGCGACGTCGTGATGGTCGGCTTCGCCTCGACCGACATGCTCTACGCCGCCTCCGGCCGCCTCGACCTGCCCGGCGTGATGGTCACCGCCAGCCACAACCCGGCCGGCTACAACGGTTTCAAAGTGTGTCGGGCGGGCGCGCGGCCGATCGGTTTCGACACGGGCCTGTCGGCCATCGCCGAGGTCGCCTCCGAGCTGCTCGACGAGCCCGCGCCGGAGCCGCGCGGCACGCTGACCGAACGCGACTTCCTGTCCGAGTACGCCGATCTGGTGGTCGGGCTCGCCCCGGTTTCCGGACGACGCCTCACCGTGGCGGTCGACGCGGGCAACGGCATGGCCGGTCACACCGCCCGCGCCGTGCTCGACCAGCTCGACGTCGACGTGCTCCCTCTGTACTTCGAGCTCGACGGGACTTTCCCGAACCACGAGGCCAACCCGCTCGACGCCAGCACGCTCGTCGACCTCCAGGCGGCCGTCCGCGAGCACGGCGCCGACCTCGGCCTCGCCTTCGACGGCGACGCCGACCGCTGCTTCGTGGTCGACGAGCGCGGCGAGCCGGTCTCTCCGTCGGCGATCACCGCGCTCATCGGCGCGCGCTATCTGGCCGCCCAGCCCGGCGCGACGATCCTGCACAACGCCATCTGCTCCAAGGCGGTGCCCGAGATCGTCGCCGAGCGCGGCGGCACGGCGGTGCGCACCCCGGTCGGCCACTCGCTCATCAAGGCCGAGATGGCCCGCACCGGCGCGGTCTTCGGCGGCGAGCACTCCGGCCACTTCTACTTCCGCGACTTCTACCTGGCCGACTCCGGCATGCTGGCCGCGCTGCACGTCATGGGCGCGCTGGCCGAGAGCGACCGCCCTGTCTCGGCGCTGATGGCCGAGTTCGAGCGGTACGCCGCCTCCGGGGAGGTCAACAGCACCGTCGCCGACGCGTCCGCCGTCATCGAGGAGCTGGCCCAGGCCTACGCCGACCACCCGCAGGACCGGCTCGACGGGCTCACCGTCACCGGCCCCGACTGGTGGTTCAACGTCCGTGCCTCCAACACCGAGCCGTTGCTGCGGCTCAACGTCGAGGGCGACGACGAGCAGGTCATGGCCCGCGTCCGCGACGAGGCGCTGGCCGTCATCGGTAAGTGAGACGGGCGTGCCCGACATCTATTTCGACGAGGCCGACGACGCTTCCGATCTGGTCAAGGCGTTGCAGGCCGAGGGCTACGAGACCAGCCTGCGGGCCGAGGCCTTCGCCGGCGACGACGACGCCGAGGACAAGGCCTGGACGCTGGCCGTGACCCCCTTCGACGACCGCGTGGTCGAGATGGTCGACGTCTACGGCGGCTGGATGCCCGGCGACGAGCGCCTGCCCGTCGACGGCGAGGCAGCGGAGCTGCCAGACGCCCCGCGACGGCGGAAGCGTCCCGACCTGGGCTGAGTCCGGACCGGTCTCGGCGAAGGTGGCCTGATCGGGCTATTGTCGGGCTATGACTTCGCAGCCTCCTATGCAGCCGCCTGTCGGGGCGCCGGTCCAGCCGTCGGCGGCCGTCGCGCCTCAGCAGGTCCAGAACCCCTTCTCCGGCCTTCCGCTCACCGACGTCCTGCGTGACGTCGCGGCGTTGATCCTGTTGATCACGGCCCTGTTCTACGACTGGAGCGAGGGCGACTCCGGCGCCGAACTGTGGTTCGTCGACGTGGCGACGGCCTTCGCGGTCCTCGGACTGCTGCCGTCCTACCTGTCCAAGCTGGGCGTCTTCGGCCCGGCCTGGCAGCAGCGCACCAACGGCCTCATCCGGCTGGGCGCGGCCGTCCCGTACTTCATCAGCGTCCTCGTCGTGGTGATCTTGGACCTGGCCGACGACCGCGGCGTGGGCGTCGGCGTGGGCGTCGGCCTGTTCGCCGCGCTGCTGGCCGCGCAGCCGCGCAAGCACGAGCTGCCGCCCGCCTCGCTCGCCCCGAGCGACCGGATCTGGGTGTACGTCACCGGCGGCCTGGTCGCCCTCGCGGCGCTGTTCAGCCTCCTGTCCACCCTGTTGTTCATCGACGACTTGAACGACGTCGCCGACGCCCCCGAGATCATCGTCTTCGTGCTCGCCGGCGTGCTGTACACGGTGCTGCTCGGCGTCGTGGCGGTCCCGACGCTGCTGGCCAAGCCCGCAGGCGTCGCGCTCACCGGCGGACTGGGCTCGCTGTTCTTGGTGCTCGGCATGTTCCACATCGACGGCCAGAACTCCTCGCAAGTCACCGGCTTCCTCACCCTCCCGATGGGCTGGGAGGGTCTCGACCTGCCCGGCTTCGGCGGCTTCCTGGTGGTCGGCGCGGCTGCGGCCGCGTTCTCGCCGGGCGCCTCGCGCGCCACGGGCGGCGCGACCCACCCGGTCTCGCTGGCCGGCGCGGCCAAGTGGGGCTTCGTGGTGCTGGCGCTGGCCGGCGTCCTGCACCTGCTCGGCGCGGTCTTCCGGGGCATCGTCACCGACGACTTCGACGCTCCGGTGATCGTCACGATCATCTTCTCGGTGCTGATCGTCGGCGTCACCGCGCTCGGCGTGGTCACCACCTCCTCGGAGGGCTCGAAGGTGCTGTCGTTGGCGGCAGCGGGCGGTTACATGGTGCTGACCATCGTGCTCGTCGTCATCGTCGCCATCATCGACGAGGGAGGCGCGGGCTTCGTCACGATGCTCACCAGCGGCTTCGGCTTCGGCTACGGCGACCCGGTCGCCGCCGACACCTGGCTAGGGGCTCTTCTCGTCGGTCTGTTGCTGGCCTTCGCGCTGGTGGGCTTCGGCGGTGTCACGAAGGTGACGAAGAAGGCCTTCGAGAACGCGCAGGCCGCCGGTCCTGCGACGGGCGCCCCGCTGCCCGTCGCCCCGGCCCCGACCGCGCCGATCGTCCAGGCGCCGGCCTCCGCTCCCGCCCCGGCGCCGACGGCTCCCCCGGTCGGCCCGCCGACGTCCGTCGAGCCTCTGGCGGGCGCTCCCGCCCCGGTGGAGCCCCCGGCCGCGCCGGTCGCCGACCCGGTGGTGCAGCGCGCCTCCGACCCGACGGTCTCGCAGGCCGAGCTGGCCGATCTGGTGCAGAACTACCCGCAGGCCCGGGCGGCCGCCGCGCTCAACCCGCAGGCCTATCCGGGCATGCTGGAGTGGCTCGGCCAGCTGAACGACCCGGAGATCAACGCCGCGCTGGCCCAGCGCCAGCAGGGCTGATCGCCTGACCGAAGGCCCCCGCGTCCCCTGTGGACGCGGGGGCCTTCGTCGTTCGCGGGGATTCTGAGCGCGCCTGGCTCACCCTGTGGCCCGATTTCCGCGCGACTTTCCGGCTCACAGCGCCCCGGCAACAGGGCTGATGACAAAGAGCCCGGGGAGGTAGCTCAGCAACCTTACGAGTGGCCTGGGGGTAGCGGAGGAACCTTACGGAGGCGTCGTTGGGTTACTGAGCTACCTTCGCCTCGATCGTTGGGTTGCTGAGGTACCTCCCACGCCCTCAGCCCAGGTGGTCGCGCAGGAACTCGACCTGGAGCAGCTTGAGGTTCTCGGCGACGACCTCTTGCGGGGTCATGTGGGTGACGCCGGACAGCGGCAGGACGGTGTGGGGCTTGCCGGCGGCGAGCAGCGCCGAGGAGAGCCGCAGCGTGTGGGCGGCGACCACGTTGTCGTCGGCGAGGCCGTGGATCAGCAGCAGCGGACGCTCCAACTGGTCGGCCAGCGGCAGCAGTGAGTTGCGGTCGTAGACCTCCGGCTGCTCGTTCGGGTCGCCGAGGTACCGCTCGGTGTAGCAGGTGTCGTAGAGCCGCCACTCGGTCACCGGGGCGCCCGCCACCGCCGCGTGGAAGACGTCGGGCCGCCGCAGCACCGCCAGCGCCGCGAGATAGCCGCCGTAGGACCAGCCGGTGATGCCCACCCGGCTGGTGTCGACGTCGCCCTCGAACCGTTCGGCCACCGCCTCCAACGCCGCGACCTGGTCGTCGAGGGTGACGCCCGCGAAGTCGTGCAGCACCGCGCGCTCCCACGCCGACCCGCGCCCCGGCGTGCCGCGCCCGTCGGCCACGACCACGCAGAACCCTTGGTCGGCCAGCCACTGCGACTCGGCGAAGGCCCGCGCCGACGACCAGACCCGCTGCGCGTGCGGGCCGCCGTACGGGTCCATCAGCACCGGCAGCGGCGTGCCCGGCGTGTGGTCCTGCGGGAACAGCACGGCCGTGCGCAACTCCCGTTCGCCCGCGTGGACCAAGGTCGGCGCGGGGTGGAAGGGCAGCGGCTCGGCGACATTCCCGAGATCGCCCATCGCCTCGCCGCCGGAGTGGACCGTGTGGCGGACCAGCGTCGAGTCGAGCCCGGTCCGGGTGAGGACCACGGTCGAGCCCTCGACGACCGCCCCGTGCACGCCTGGCGCGTCGGTGACCGGCTCGAACGACCCGTCGAAGAAGCAGCGGACCACCTGGACCTCGATCGGCTCCGCCGACGCCGTGACGACCACGTGGTCCTCCTCGACCGACGCCACCGAGCGGATCTGCCAGCCGTCCGGCGACACCGGCTCCCCGTCGATCAGGACGCGCCGCCAGCCCGAGTGGTCCTCCACCGTCATCAGCCGCTCGCCGGCCCACCGCGGCGCCGGACCCAGCTCGACCCACGCCTCGTCGGCCAGCTCGCGCAGCGTCGTCGTCGCGCCGGAGGCGATGTCGACCGACAGCACCAGCGACCGCTTCTGGTCGCGCGAGAGCACTTGCAGCAGCGGCGGTCCGTCCTCGGTCCAGGTGACCCGCCCGAGGTACTCGAAGGCGTCGCGGTCCCACACGACCTCGGTCCGCCGCCCGTCGATGGTGATGTGCCAGAGCGACACGTCGGCGTTCGTCGTGCCCGCCGCCGGATAACGGTGCGCGGTGGCGGGGAGCTCCGGGTGAGCCGGGTCGGCGATATGCCAGACGGGCACCTGCGACTCGTCGTAGCGCTCGACCAGCAGCGACCGGCCGTCCGGCGACCACCAGAAGCCGCGCATGCGCTCCATCTCCTCGGCGGCGATGAACTCCGCCTGCCCCCAGACGGCCCCGTCCCCGCCGGCCACCCGGACCCGCTCGTCGCCGGCCAACTCCACCACCCACAGCGCGCCGTCCTCGGAGTAGGCGACGCGGCGTCCCGTCGGATCGAGCCGGGGGTCGATCACCGCGCCCTCCGACGGCAGCTCGCGCGTGGCCTTCGTGCCGAGATGGGTGGCCCACAGGCGCCCCGACAGTGCGAAGACCGCCCAGCGTCCCGTCTCGTCGACGTCGTAGGAGACGAGCCCGCCGCTGCCCTCGCGCGCCCGCTCGCGCCGTGCCCGCTCGGCCGCCGACATCTCCTCGTCGTCGCCGCCGAGCAGTGCGACTGGGTCGACCAGCAGGGATTCCGCCCCGGTGGCGACGTCGTGCTCCCACAGTTGCCCAGTGCGGGTGAGGCCGTCCGGCGTGCGGATGAAGCGGACCGCGGCCCCGTCCGGCGAGACCGTGACGTTCCGGGGAACGCCGAGCGAGAAACGCAGCGTGCGGGCGGCGAGGCGCGGGTAGGACAAGCTCATAGGAGCATGCAATCACCGGCCGCGCCCGCCCCGTAGCCTGGTCCCCATGACCCTGCCGGAGCGACGACTGCTGCTCGTCCACGCCCACCCCGACGACGAGTCGATCAGCAACGGCGTCACCATGGCGAAGTACGTCGCCGACGGCGCCGCCGTCACCCTCGTCACCTGCACGCTCGGCGACCTCGGCGAGGTGCTCGTGCCCGAGCTCGCGCACCTGGCCGCTGACGCAGACGACGCCCTCGGCGCGCACCGCGCGGGCGAGCTGGCCGCCGCGATGGCCGAGCTGGGCGTCACCGACCACCGCGTGCTCGGCGGCCCCGGACGCTTCCGCGACTCCGGCATGAAGTGGGACGAGGACGGCAACGCCACCGCCGCCGACGAGATCGACCCCCGCTCCTTCTGGAACGCCGACCTGCTGGAGGCCGCGAACTGCCTCGTCGAGGTGATCCGCGAGACCCGTCCGCAGGTCGTCGTCACCTATGACGAGTTCGGCGGCTACGGCCACCCCGACCACGTCCAGGCCCACCGGGTGACGCACTACGCCGTCGCGCTGGCCGCCGCGCCCAGCCACCGCCGCGACCTCGGCGAGGCGTGGGACGTGCCGAAGGTCTACTGGACGGCGATGTCGGCCTCCCGCGCCCGCGAGGGCATCCGGGCCATGCGCGAGATGGGCATGGAGGCCTTCGGCGGCATGGACCCCGAGAACCTCCCGCCGTTCATGGTCGAGGACGAGGACCTCGACGCGGTCGTCGAGTCGGCCGAGCACGTCGACGCGAAACTCGCCGCGATGCGCGCGCACGCCACCCAGATCACCGCCGACGGCGAGTTCTTCGCGATGGGCCTCGACCTCGCCAAGCTGGTCTGGGCCACCGAGCACTATCGCCTCGTCAAGGGCGTCCGCGGCCCGGTGGGCGCGTCCGGCCTGGAGGAGGACCTGTTCGCCGGGCTGTGATCCGCGGGCTCTGGGCGCTCGCGGGTCTCGTGCTCGGCGTGTTGGGGGCGCTCGCGCATCGGCACGACGTCCACGCGGTCGGCCTCGACCTGCCCTGGGGGATCGTGGTGGCGGTGGCGCCGTTGGTCCCGGTCGCGCTCGTCGCCGACCGCGCGGTGTCGGCGGGCAGCGCGGCGGTGCTGATCGGCTGGGGGCTGATGGTGGCGCTGCAAGGCTCGATCTCGCCGGGCGACTATCTGGTCGCGAACGACCTGGTGAGCTGGGCGTTCCTCGGGCTCGGCCTAGGGTGCCTCGGCGGTGTCGTGTTAGGGAACTCTAAACTGAGAAGGTGATGAGAGACGTGGTCGACGATACGGCTTTCCGGGGGGCGTTGGGTCGTTTCGCCAGCGGCGTCACGGTGGTCAGCACCGTGGTCGACGGCGTCGACCACGCGATGACGGCCAGCGCGTTCACCTCCGTCTCGATGAACCCGCCCCAGGTGCTCGTCTGCGCCCACAAGGTGAGCCGGTTCCACGACGCCGTGCTGGAGTCCGGCGTGTGGGGCGTGTCGGTCCTGGCCGAGGCGGCGCAGGAGGCCTCCGCGTGGTTCGCGTGGCGGGGCCGGCCCCTCGACGGTCAGATCGAACGCTTCGCCCATCATCGCGGCGACACCGGCGTCATGCTGCTCGACGACGGCCTCGCCTGGCTGGAGTGCCGCACCGCGGCCGTGCACGACGGCGGCGACCACTCGATCCTCGTCGGCGACGTCCTCGCCGCCCGTGTCCACGAATTCGAGGACACTCCCTTGTTGTACTACCGCTCGCACTACGGGACGATCATGCGGTCGGACGCGTCTGAGAAGACCTATCGCCAAGGAGAACGATGACCAGCGACAGCGACGATCCGTCGACCCCGTCGCCTGAGTCGGCCCCCGACGAGACGGTCGTCGCCGAGGAGGCCGCCGACGACCTCCCGCCGGTCGACCTGCCGCCGCCCCCGCCCGGCGCGCCGTCCCCGGACGGTTCCGCAGGCGACGACGAGCCGAAGAAGCGTCACTGGAAGCGGTGGGCACTGGCCGCGGCGGTCGTCGTGCTCGGCGGCCTCTACGTCGGCGGCTACTTCCTCAGCGGCTCCCGGCTGCCCGCCGACACCACCATAGGCGGCGTCGACGTCGGCGGTCTCAGCCCGGCCAAGGCCGAGTCGAAGCTGGAGAAGGAGCTGGGGCCGCGTGAGAACCAAGAGCTCACCTTGGTCTTCGAGGAGTCCGAGTTCGTCCACCCGGCCCAGGACATGGGTCTGGCGCTCGACACGGAGGGGTCGGTCGACGCGGCGGGCGGCGAGCGGACCTGGAATCCGGTCGCGATGGTCCGCTCGATCTTCGGCGGAGGCGACCACCGTCCCGAGCTGACGGTCGACGAGGCCGCCTTCGGCTCCGCGCACGACGCGGTGGCGCAGTCGGTCGACGTCCCGGTGACCGAGGCGCTCATCACCTTCCCCGAGGCCCAGCCGACGCCGACGCAGCCCGCCGACGGGCGCAAGGTCACCACCGAGGGACTGCTCGAGGCGATCCGTGACGTCTACCTGGTCGGCGACGAGCCGGTCCAGATCCCCGTCCAGGTCGTCGAGCCGGCCGTCGACGCGGCCGGACTGGAGCAGGCGATGGCCGACATCGCCGCGCCCGCGGTGAGCGCGCCGATCCAACTGCAGGTCGGCGACCAGACCATGGAACTGCCGGTCATGGCCTACGCCCCCGCCCTGCAAGTGCGGGTCGAGGACGGCGCCATGGCCCCCTACATCGACCCGGAGATCCTCGCCGACCCGCTCGCCGACGCGACCGCCAGCCTCGGCGATCCGCCGAAGGACGCCACGATCGACATCGTCGACGGCGCGCCCGTCATCACCGAGGGCGAGCCCGGCACCGGCCTGCACCCGGAGGAGACCGCCACGGCGCTGCTGCCCGTGCTCACCGCGGTCGGCGCCGAGCGGGTGCTGGCGACCGAGGCGACGACGGTCGAGCCGAAGCTGACCGCCGAGGACATCGGGGCGCTGGGCATCACCGAGAAGGTCAGTGAGTTCTCCACCTACTACCCGCACGCCGAGTACCGCAACGTCAACCAGGGCCGCGCCGCGGAGCTGGTCGACGGCTACCTGCTGTTGCCTGGCGAGACGTTCAGCTTCAACGACACCGTCGGCGAGCGCACCGAGGCCAACGGCTTCACCAGCGGCGCGGTCATCAACGGCGGCCAGTTCCGCAACGAGACCGGCGGCGGGGTGTCGCAGGTGGTGACCACGCTCTACAACGCGGCCTTCTTCGCCGGCCTTGACGACGACGAGCACCACCCGCACATGTTCTACATCGACCGCTATCCGGTCGGCCGGGAGGCGACGGTGTACTACGGCTCGCTCGACCTGCGCTTCACCAATCCGACCGACCACGGCGTCCTCGTCAAGGCGTGGGTCAACAAGAGCACGCCGGGCGGACGGGGCGAGATGCACGTCGAGATGTGGAGCACGAAGATCTGGGACATCGAGGCGAGCGAGTCGCCGCGCCGCAATTTCCGCAGCGGCGGCACCCGGTACGACACCAGCGCCGCCTGCGTCTCGCAGTCGCCGATCCAGGGCTTCGACATCGACATCGTCCGCACGTTCAAGCAGAACGGCGAGGTCGTCAAGACCGAGACCGACACGGCAGTCTACCAGGCGGCCGACCACGTGATCTGTGGTCCGCCGCCGGGGGAGACGCCGCAGCCGACGGGCTGACTCACACCGACGTCAGGTAGGCCAGGTCGTGATGGTCGAGGAAGCCGAGCACGCGCCAGGGCGACTCGTCGTCGGCCGGGTCGAGGCGGGCGTGGGCTTTGTCCGCGCCCGCCTCGACCGCCCAGCCGAGGCAGGCGGCGAGCAGGGCCTCGTCGTCGGCGGTGACACCCGCCCACTCGCCGGTGACCACGACGGTCGCGGTAGCGTCGCCGCGCCGGAGGGTCGCGCGTCCGGGCGCCTCGACGCTCACCCCGGCGTCGACCGGCCAGCGGCGGTCGAGCTGTGCGACGAGCACGCGGGTCCGGTCGCCGACGGGCCGCCAGCCGAACTCGCCCGCCTGTCGTTCCAGCGCGCTCCCGGCCTCCACCTCGACCAGCGGCGGCAGACCGCGGGCGGCGTAGAAGTCGCGGGCGGCCGCGAGGAGTCGCTCGTCGACCGACTCCAGCGCCAGCGCGGAGTTGAGCCGGGGGCCGGCGCCGGGCGTGTGGCGCAGTTCCCAGCCGTCGAGGGGGAGGGACTCCTCGGCCGGCCAGGCGCGCTGCGCGATCCGGCGGATCAGGTCGACGGGCGCGGCGGTGGCGCGCCGGGTGCGCAGCGGCCGGTCCGGAACGACCCGCAGGATCAGCACGGCGTCGGGGTCGACGGTCGCGAGCGTGCCGTCGCGGCGCTCCAGCCGGAGCAGCGGATCGACGGCGAGCACCCGTCCGACGACGTCGCTCGCCGCCCCGTCCGAGGTGCGGAAACGCACGCTGATCCGACGTCCGACGAGCTGGGTGTCCATGAGGTGAACCTAACGTGCCGGGACGCCTGATCTGCGGCGATACTGGTAGACGGCCCACTCGAAGGAGACAGAGCAGTGACGTATGTGATCGCCCAGCCGTGCGTGGACGTGAAGGATCGCGCGTGCGTCGACGAGTGTCCCGTGGACTGCATCTACGAGGGCAAGCGCATGCTCTACATCCATCCCGACGAGTGCGTCGACTGCGGCGCCTGCGAGCCGGTCTGCCCGCCCGAGGCCATCTTCTACGAGGACGACACCCCGGAGGAGTGGGCGGACTACTACGACGCCAACGTGAACTTCTTCGACGAGCTGGGCTCGCCCGGCGGCGCGGCGAAGATGGGCGTCATCGAGCGCGACCACCCGATGATCGAGGCGCTCCCGCCGCAGAACCAGGACTGATCCATGGGCCGGGTGTCGCAGCGTTTCCCGGATTTCCCGTGGGACACGATCGCCGGGGCGAAGGCCCGCGCGAGCGCCCACCCGGGCGGCATCGTCGACCTGTCGGTCGGCACGCCGGTCGACCCGGCCCCCGCGCTGGCGCGGCAGGCGCTGGCCGGCGCCGCCGACGCGCACGGCTACCCGACGGTCGCCGGCCCGGAGGCGGTGCGGCAGTCGATCGTCGACTGGCTGGGGCGGGCGACCGGCGCGACGGGCCTGACCGCCGACCACGTCCTGATGACGGTCGGCTCCAAGGAGCTGATCGGGAACCTGCCGCTCCAGCTGGGCCTGGGCGCGGGCGACCTGGTGGTCTTCCCGGAGCTGGCCTATCCGACCTACGAGGTGGGCGCCCGGTACGCGGGCTGCGAGGTGCTGGCCACCGACTCGACGGTCGCGGTGGGGCCGCGCCGTCCGTCCCTGTTCTATCTGAACTCCCCGGCGAATCCGAGTGGCAAGATCCTCGGGGTCGAGCATGCGCGCAAGGTGGTCGAGTGGGCGCGCGAGCGGGGCACGCTGCTGGTCTCCGACGAGTGCTATCTCGACTTCGCGTGGGACGAGCCAGCCGTCTCGGTGCTGCACCCGGACGTCTGCGGCGGCGACACGACGGGTCTGCTGGCGGTGTTCTCGGCGTCGAAGCGGTCGAATCTGGCCGGCTATCGCGGCTCGTTCGTCGCGGGCGATCCGGCGGTGGTGGCCGAGCTGCTGGCGGTGCGCAAACATCTGGGCTTCATGGTCCCGACGCCGGTGCAGCAGGCGCTCGCCGCGACCCTCGCCGACGACGCGCACGTGGCCGAGCAGCGCGAACGGTACGACCGCCGCCGCACGGTGCTGCGCGAGGCGTTGGAGCGGGCCGGTTTCCGGATCGACCACTCGCAGGGCTCGCTCTACCTGTGGGCACGGCGTCAAACAGAGCGGGGAGACGAGCCGTGCCGCGACACCGTGGACTGGCTGTCCGAGCGCGGCATCCTCGTCGCCCCCGGCGACTTCTACGGCCCGGCCGGCTCCCACCACGTCCGCGTCGCCTTCACCGCCACCGACGAGCGCATCGCCGCCGCCGCCGACCGCCTCGCTTGAATGCGTTCCTGGACTCTTTCGGGGCTCGGGCGCCGGGTGCCCTTCGCGCCCTCCGGGAGGTCGAAAATCGGCATTTTCGAGTCAAGGAGCATGCTGGCCCGCCTCCGGCGGACGAATGGATCCAGGATGGTCCGCGCCTGCCTGTCATCCTCGGACGAGACGGCATTGTCACGCTCGGCCGCCGCCACTTCTCGTTCGTCCGGCCGCGCCACGTTGCCTCAATTAACCGTTCGGTGAGGGATGTGTGTCGTAGCGACGACCCCAGGTGTGGCGGCACGGCCTGAGGTCCGCAGACTCTTGTCCGGGTGAGTCACGTGGTGAATGTGCGGGCGCTGGCGAGCGTCACACGTTTCGTGGCCGTTTCCTCGCGGTCGCTGAACTAGGATGACGGGCGTGTCTGCCTCCGCTCCTGCTCCCTCGGTCGCCCGGTGGCAGAGCGGCGTGATGTTGACGGTGGCCGCTGCGGTGGTGGTCCACTCGGCCATCGTCGGGCTCTGGCTCAGCCCGACCAGCCCCATCCGGGAGTCGATCGGCGACGACAAGCTCGCGTCCTACGTCAACCCGTACTTCCGGCAGGACCCGATGGCGATGGACCCGGCCATGCAGCGGGCTGACGAGGCGATGCGGGTCCGGGCCAAGGTGCTCACGCGAGAGGGCGAGGAGATCGCGACCGACTGGATCGACGTGACGGAGGTGCAGATGGCCGACATGGGGCTGTTCGCCTCGCGGGCGTCGCTCTCGGCGCGTTCCCTGGCCACGAACCTCAACGTCGCGGTCGTGCCGCTTCCCGGCGAGGCCAAAGACGTGGTGGCGCAGGACCTGCCCGACGCTGAGATCGAGACGCGTATGCGGGAGCTTCAGGCGGCGGGAGCGACGCCGTACACCACGAGGGTGCTGTTCGCGAACTGGTCGATGGCGGCACGGTTCGCGACGCTTTTCGTCGGCGCCGCCGAGGACGGGACCGTCGAGCAGGTGCAGATCAAGGTCGGTCTGCGACGGGTGCCGCCTTACGATGAGCGGCACGACACGAAGCTCGCCGACGTGGATTTCGACTGGGTGACGCTGGGATGGCGTGAGGCGCAGGCGGGCAACCCGCAGGCGCAGCGTGGATTCGACGACTATGTGGACGGACGGCTCTGATGCGTGACGCGTGGTGGATCGCGGTCGATGTGCTCGCGCAGGCGCGGGAGGCGTGCGAACGGTGGCTCTTCGGCCAGCGGCACGCGCTGACGGCGCTGGCGCTGTGTCGCATCCTTCTGGGGTCGGCGGTGTTCCTGACGCTGGCGGTCAACTTCTCCGAGCGGTCGCTGTGGGTCGGCAACGGCTCGATCTGGGCCGAACCAGCGCGTGACGCCACCGCTTTCCCGGAGCTGTGGCTCGTCCGCAACGCCACCGACGGCGTCGTCACCGTCGTCTACGCCGTCACGGTGTTCTTCTCACTGGCGCTCGTCTTCGGCTGGTACACGAAGGTCGCCAACGCGATGACCTTCGTCGGTTTCGTCGCCATCGCCGGTCAGAACCCGATGATCGGCGCGTCCAGCGACAATGCGGTGCGTCTGGCGCTGCTGTGGCTGTTGCTCACCGCCTGTGGGGAGCGCTGCTCGCTCGACAGCCGTCGCAAGGAGCTCAAGATCGCGATGGCCGGCGGCGGGCAGCGTGTCCGCGACGCTTACGAGGCGCTGCCCAAGTGGCTCGGCGTCAGTCTGCACAACATCGGCGTGCTGGGCCTGGCGGTGCAGACGGTGTTGCTCTACACGACGGCCGGCTTCGACAAGATCGCCCGCTCCGCGTGGCGCTCTGGCGAGGCGCTCTACTACACGACGCAGCTGCCCGAGTTCCGGCCCTTCCCGGCGATCTCCGACGCCGTCTCGTCGAGTTCGGTCGTGCTCGCACTGCTGACCTACGCCGTCCTGCTGACCCAGCTGTTCTTCGCTCCGCTCATGCTGACCCGGCCCTCGCGGGTGATCGCGGTGACCGTCGCGCTGATCGTGAACATCTTCTTCGCCGTCGTCTTCGGTTCGGTGACCGCCTCGCTGGCGATCATGGCGGTGACCTTCGTGGTCTTCCCCGACGACTTGTTGGAGGAGCGGATCGACTGGCTCGCCGAGATCATGGAGCCGGTCGTCGCGTGGTGGGACGACGTGTGGTTCAAAATCACCGAGCCTTGGTACGACTTCACCGACCGCTTCCGTCGGGGCTGACGTACCGCCCGACTGAACGCTTTCCTGGCTTGATGCCGAGGAGCCGCCTCAGAATGGACCGAGGCGACGACCGACGAAGGGAAGTGCTTCTGATGACGATTTGGCACACTGCTGTCATGCCCGCCATCTCTGATGAGGACGCGACACAGATCCGTGACCGGATCATGCGTCTGACGGCTGGGCCGATCAGCACGCAGGACGTGACCGTGACCCAGGG
Source organism: Aeromicrobium sp. (assembly GCF_047606445.1). Classification (GTDB taxonomy): domain Bacteria; phylum Actinomycetota; class Actinomycetes; order Propionibacteriales; family Nocardioidaceae; genus Aeromicrobium. The sequence goes on from NZ_JASGEK010000058.1 coordinate 47,278, forward strand.
CGACGGGCCGGACGGCGAAGGAGTCGTGGTGACGGTCAGGATCCAGGACGACGGCGTCGGCGACATGTTCGATCCTGAGTCGTTCTTCGTGATCCGCCATGAGGCGCGCGCCATCGTTTATGAGGTTATCGGAGACAAGCATCGCTTCAGAGTGAGCTACACGGCCGATCCCGAGGGGCGCTGATGTCCTCCAGCCGCTTGATCGAATCCGACCAGCTGTTAGACCTCGCCGATGGTTTGATCGCCGAGTCGGAGAGCGACGAGCGCACAATCGATGCTCAGTTGAGACGAGCAGCCAGCACCGCTTACTACGCGGCCTTCCATCGTTGGGCTCGTCATGCGGCATGGCGGTTGCTGGGAGAGCACACATGGACCGAGAACCATACGCTTGTTTCCCGCTGGGTGAGCCACACGGATTTGTTGGCTCTTGCGAGTGCTGTGAGCGGACAAGGCAATGTCGCGCTGCGACGAGTGTTGGAGGGCTCCGATCCGCAGTTGCGGGGTGCCGCTGAGGATTTCATCGATTTGCAGGCCACTCGCCATGACGCCGACTACAACAACGGTTGGGAGGGATCGCGTCGTTTCGTCGTGTCGTGCGTCGTGGTCGCTCGAGGGGTTGTCGAGGTCTCTGACGAGTTGTACGCCGAAGGCGAGCCGAGTTATCAGCGTTTCCTCGGGTTGGCGCTCGGCGGGGTGAAGGTCGCCAAGAGCCGCTGAGAGCGCGTGGCTCTCACACTTCGTGGGCGGTGCGGGGGAGTTGGCTGTAAAGGGGCCGTCGATATCCAGGCTCCCTTCGAGGCTCGTCGTTCCTCCTCGCGCCTCAGGGTACGGGCGTGCGGCGGGTGGTGAGGACCAAGACCAGGACGGGGAGGGTGAGCAGGCCGGCGGCGATGTTGAGGGTGGGGAAGTCGCGCCACGCCATCATCAGCCCCGACAGCAGGCCGCCGCTGGCCCCGGCGAGGTTCATCGTCAAGTCCGAGACGCCCTGCACGGCCGGGCGCGCCGAGGACTCCACCGAGGTGGTCAGCAGCGCCGCCCCGGCGATCACCGACATCGACCAGCCCACGCCCAACAGGATCAGGCCGAGCATGGTCTGCGGCTCGGAGTGGCCCGAGGAGCCGGACACGGCCACCGCCGCGATCAGCACCAGCTGGCCCAGCACGATCACCGTCGGCGCGCCGACCTTGTCGCTCAGCCAGCCGAACACCGGCGACAGCGCGAACATGCCCGTGATGTGCAGGCTGATCGTCAGACCGATCAGCTCCAACTCCGAGCCGTGGTCGTGCATGTGCACCGGCGTCAGCGACATCACGCCGACCATCACCGCGTGCGAGGCGGCGATGGCGATGACGGCGGTCAGCGCCGGGCCGCGCAGGTGCGGCCACGGAGAGACGCGCTCGCGCTCCGGCTCGTCGCCGCGTCGGGTCAGCGGATCCGGACGGACCAGGGCGAAGGTCAGCAGGCCCGCCAACGCGAACGACACCGCCGTGAACACCAGCGGCCCGGCCAACGGCTCGATGCCGAGTGTCTCGGCCACCCGGGCGCCGGGCTGGGTGAGGTTCGGCCCGGACACCGCGCCGATCGTCGTCGCCCACACCACGATCGACAGCGAGCGACCCACCGTGCTCGGCTCGGCCCGGTCGGCCGCCGCGAAGCGCGACTGCAGGTTGGCGGCCGTGCTCGCGCCGAACATCAACAGGCCGAGCAGCGCCACCGGCAGCGAGTCCTGCTCCGCGCCGAGAATCGTCACCAGCGCGCCGGCCGCGCCGACGAGCCAGCCCGCCGTCAGCGCCGGACGACGGCCCGAGCGCATCGCCCAGCGGGCCAGCGGCACCGTCGACAGCGCCGCGCCGAGGGTCAGCATGACCGTCGCCATGCCCGCCCAGCCCGACGACCCGCTGACCTCCTTGATCAGCAGCGCGCCGATGGCTAAGCCCGCGCCGTTGCCGATGCCGCCGATCACCTGGACCGCCGCCAGCGAGGCGACCAGCCGGGTCTGCGGGTAGGCGGCCTGCTCCGGCGCGCTCATGACGACCAGATGGTGACGCGCTGCTCCGGGTCGAGCCACAGGGCGTCGTCGGAGGTCACGCCGAACGCCTCGTAGAAGGCGTCGATATTGCGGACCACCTGATTGCAGCGGAACTCCGGCGGCGAGTGCGGGTCGACGGTCAGCCGGCGCACCGTCTCGGCCGGACGCACCTTCGACTGCCAGGCCTGCGCCCACGAGATGAAGAAGCGCTGGTCGGGCGTGAGGCCGTCGATCAGCTCCTCGCCCGGCTCGGTCATGCGGAAGGCCCGGTAGGCGATGCTCAAGCCGCCCAGGTCGCCGATGTTCTCGCCGATCGTCAGCGCGCCGTTGACGCATCCGCCGTCCGCGCCCTCCGGGCTCAGCGCGTCGTACTGCTCGATCAGCGCGGCGGTCTGTTGCTCGAAGGCCTCCCGGTCGGCGTCGGTCCACCAGTTCGACAGCGCTCCCGTGCCGTCGAACTGCGATCCCTGGTCGTCGAAGCCGTGGCCGATTTCGTGGCCGATCACCGCGCCGATGGCGCCGTAGTTGACCGCGTCGTCGGCGCCGGCGTGGAAGAACGGCGGCTGCAGGATGGCCGCCGGGAAGACGATCTCGTTCATCGTCGGGTTGTAGTAGGCGTTGACCGTCTGCGGCGTCATGTACCACTCGTCGCGATTGATCGGAGAACCGATCTTGGCCAGCTCGCGCGCGGTCTCGACCGCCATCGACCGGCGGGCGTTGCCGAGCAGGTCGGTCGGGTCGGTCTCCAGCGCGGAGTAGTCCTTGAACTCCTCCGGGTGGCCGATCTTCGGGGTGAACGCGTCGAGTTTCTCCAGCGCGCGGGCTTTCGTCTCCTCGCCCATCCACGGCAGTTCGGCGATCGACTGGCGGTAGGCCTCGATGAGGTTCGCGATCAGCTCGTCCATGCGCTCGCGCGACGTCGCCGGATACTCGGTGCGCACGTAGATCTCGCCGACCGCCTCGCCCATCGCGCCCTCGACGAAGGACACCGCGCGCTTCCAGCGGGGACGCAGCTCGTCGGTGCCGCTGAGCGTGCGGCCGTAGAAGGCGAAGTTCTCCTCGACCAGGTCGTTCGACAGGTACGGCGCGGAGGCGTGCACGACCTGCCAGCGGAGCCAGTCGAGCCAAGACGGCAGCAGCTCCTCGGTCAGCAGCTCGTTCAGACCGGCCAGATAGGACGGCTGCGACACGACCGACTCGGCCAGCACGGCGGGCTCGATGTCGCCCGCGGCGAGCCAGGCGGTCAGGTCGAAGGCGGGCAGCGCCTCGGCCAGTTCGGCGTAGGTGTGCAGGTTGTAGGTCTTCTGCGCGTCCCGGCAGGCCACCCGGTCCCAGTGGCAGGCGGCGACCTTCGTCTCCAGGTCGAGCACCCGTGCGGCGCGGGCCTCGGCGTCGTCCACCCCGGCCAGCGTCAGCAGGCTCGCCACATGGGCGACGTAGGCCTCGCGGATCTCGGCGAACTCGTCCTCGCGGTAGTACGACTCGTCGGGCAGGCTGATCCCGGACTGCACGATGTGCGCGAGATAGCGGTCGGGCCGGCCGCGGTCGGGCGCGATGTAGAGGCCCAGCACGCCGCGCGTCCCGGTCTTCTCCAAGGAGCCGAGCAGACGGGTGAAGCCCGCGATGTCGGCCACCTCGTCGATCCGGTCGAGGTCGGGGCGCAGCGGCGACGCGCCCAACGCCTCGACCCGCTCGGTGTCCATGAAGGACGCGTAGAGGTCGCCGATCTTGCGCTCGTTCTCGTCGTCGGCGTTCTCCGCGGCCGCCTCGATGATGGCGCGCACCTTCTTCTCGGCCTCGTCCACGAGGGTCACGAAGGAGCCTGCGGTGGCGCGGTCCGGCGCGATCTCGGCCGAGGCCAGCCAGCGTCCGTTGACGTGGCGGAACAGATCGTCGGCGACCCGGACCTCCGGGTCGAGTTGTGCGAGGTCGATGCCCGGGGAAGTCACCTCGTTAGGCTACAGGCGTGTCGCGCATCCCCTTGACCCGATGGACCGTCGTCCGGGCCGTCGATCTGACGCGGTCCATGCGGCGTCTCGTGCTGACCTCGGACGACTTCGACGCGTTCGTCGAACGGTGGAACGGCGACACCGACGCCTACGTCAAACTCGCCTTCGTCACGGGCGGTTCCGACGAGCCGGTGCTGCGGACCTACACGGTGCGCCGCTTCGACCGGGAGAGCCGTCAGATCTGGATCGACTTCGTCGTGCACGGCGACGAGGGGCTGGCCGGACCGTGGGCGCGCGCGGCCGAGCCCGGCGCGACCATCGACCTGCGCGGACCCGGCAGCGGCTACCGGCCCGATCCCGAGGCCGACCACCATCTGTTCGTCGGCGACGAGGCGGGCTGGCCGGCTGTCGCGGCGAGCCTGGAGGCGCTGCACGCCGGCGCCCGTGCCACGGCGTTCGTCGAGGTGGACGGGTCCGGCGACGAGCAGGACGTCGAGACCGCCGCCGACGTCGACCTGCGCTGGCTGCGCCGCGCTCCGGCCGCCGCCGGGACCACCTCCTTGCTCGACGAGGCCGTGCGCGCCTGGGCCTGGCCCGAGGGCCGGGTGCGGGTCTTCGTGCACGGCGAGTCGGCGCTGCTCAAAACCGTCCGTCCCTATGTGAAGGAGCGGGGTGTGGAGCGCGCCGACCTGTCGGTGTCGGCGTACTGGCGGCGCGGTGTGACCGAGGAGGGCTTCCGGGCCTGGAAGGCCGAGCAGCGCGCCGCCGGCGACCCCGTGGTCGTCCGTCCTGAACAGGGCGACGCATGACCGTCCACGCCCTCGTGCTGGCCGGCGGGGTGGGGGAGCGCTTCGGCTCCGGCCAGCCCAAACAGCTCAGCCTGCTCGCCGGGCGCAGCGTGCTCGCGCACTCCGTCGCGGCGTTCGCCGACTCTCCGCTGATCGATCAGGTCGTCATCGTCACCGGGGAGGGCAGCCGCGCCGAGGCCGAGCGGATCGCGCAGGGCGAGCCGAAGGTCGCCGCGGTGGTCGCTGGCGGAGCGACGCGCGCCGAGAGCACACGTCAGGGGCTCGCGGCCGTCCCCGACGACGAGGACGCCCTCGTGCTGGTACACGACGCCGCCCGTCCGCTGGTCTCCGCCGAGGTCATCGCGCGCGTGGTGGCGGCGCTGGACGACTATGACGCGGTGACGGTCGGCGTGGACTGCGTCGACACGACCGTCGAGGTCGACGCCGGGGGCCGGATCGTGGCGACCCCCGACCGCGCCCGGCTGCGCCGCGTGCAGACTCCCCAGGGCTTCCGCGCCGGGTTGCTGCGCCGCGCGCACGCCGCAGTCGCCGCGGCTCACACCGACGACTGCTCGGTGGTGCGCGCGGCCTTCCCCGAGACGCCGATCCTGGTCGTGCCAGGCGACGAGGACAACCTCAAGATCACCCGCGCGGGCGACCTCGCCGTGGCCGAACGCGTGCTTCAACGGAGGGAGGCGGCTCATGTCTGAACGGGTCGTCGCGGTCGTCGTGTCCTACAACCGAGGGCCGCTGTTGGCCGAGACGCTCGACGCGCTCGCCGCCCAGACGCTGCCGCTGGCGGCGGTCGTGGTGGTCGACAACGCCTCCACCGACGGCTCGGCCGAGGTCGCCGACCGCCCGGACGTCCACCTCGTCCGGCTGAGCGCCAACACCGGCGGCGCGGGCGGTTTCGCCACCGCGATGGCCGTCGCCCTCGCCGACCACGACCCCGACTGGATCTGGGTGATGGACGACGACGTGGTGCCCGAGCCGGCCGCGGCCGAGGCGCTGCTCGCGGCCACCCGCGCGCCCGGTCCGACCGTCGACGCGGTGTGCTCCAAAGCCGTCTGGACCGACGGCTCGGAGCATCCGATGAACACCCCGCGCCCCTGGGTGCTCGCCACCGGCGCGCAGAAGGCGCTCGCGGCGTCGGCCGGCGCGACGGCGGTGCGGTCGCTGTCGTTCGTCTCGTCGATGTACCGGGCGTCGTCGGTGCGCGAGCGGGGTCTGCCGATCGCCGACTACTTCATCTGGAACGACGACTTCGAGTACTCCACGCGCATCGTGCGCGGCGGCATCGGCCTCGCGGTCGCCGACAGCGTCGTGCTGCACAAGACGAAGGCGCTCGCCGATTCCGACGCCGATCCGGGGCCGCGCTTCTACTACGAGGTGCGCAACAAGCTGTGGGTGTTCACGCGTTCCAGAAGTCTCGCCGTCCATGAGAAGCTGTTGTTCGCCCTGGCGACGCTGCGCCGCTGGTGGCGCGCGGCCCGCACCTCCAGCGACCCCGAGGTGATCCGCGACGGCCGACGTCGCGGTTGGCGCGACGCCCGGGCGGCCGGGCCGCGTCCCAACCGGGAGGCGCTCGACGGCGTCGGCGTGCCGGAGCGCGCGCTGGCCGTGATCGCCGAGCTCGACCTCGCCCAACGTCGGTGGGAGCGGCGATGACCGTCCCGTTCACGGTGCTCATGTCCTACTACGACGGCGACGACGCCGGGCAGCTCGCCGAGGCGTTCGACAGTGTCACCGCCGGTCAGGAGCTGCCGCCCGACGAGGTGGTCCTCGTGCGCGACGGTCCCGTCGGCGAGGTGTTGGCGGCCCGGGTCGAGCGCATGATCGACGCCTCGTCCGTGCCGGTGCGCCATGTGGTCTTGGAGCGCAACGGGGGTCTGTCGGCGGCGCTCACCGCAGGCCTGGCCGAGGCGAGCCACGACGTCGTCGCGCGCATGGACGCCGACGACGTCAGCACGCCGGACCGCTTCGCCCGCCAGATCCCGCTGATCGCCGACGGCTACGACATCGTCGGCTCGGCGCTGGTGGAGTTCGGCGACGGGGTCGCCGAACAGGTGCGTCCGGTGCCGGTCGGTCAGGAGCAGATCGTCCGGCAGGCGCGCTCCCGCTCGCCCTTCCAGCATCCGAGCGTCGTCTACCGGGCCTCGGCGGTGCGCGAGGCGGGCGGCTACGAGGAACTGCCGCTGATGGAGGACTACTGGCTGTGGGCGCGCATGCTGCACGGCGGCGCCCGCGCGGAGAATCTGCCCGAGCCGCTGCTGCGCTACCGGGTCGACGACGGGGCCTACAGCCGTCGCGGCGGCCTGCGGCTGCTGCGCTCGGAACTGGTCTTGCAGGGCCGGATGCGCCGCCTCGGCTTCGTGTCCACCGGCCAGTGGCTGCGCAACGTCGCGATCCGCGCGCCCTACCGCCTCGTCCCCGAGTCGGTCCGCCGACTGGCCTATCGCGCGGTGTTCGTCCGCAAAGGCTGATCCCGGCCCACCGACCCCCTGAGGCGGTGAGTTGTCCACCTTTGCCGCAAGGTCGGTGGCTCATCCACGCTATGAGCGTCGATAACGTGGACAGCGCACCGACGGATGGTGAAACGTGGATAACTCACCGCCTTGGCGGGAACGGGCCGCGGGGGAGGAGGTGGCGGGTGTAGCGTCGGCCTGTGTCCCGTTTGGCCCTCCCGGCCGCCATCGCGCATCCGGTCCGGCTCCTGCCGCTGAGCTTCCTCGCGCTCATCCTGCTGGGGACCGGTCTGCTGCTGTTGCCGTTCGCACGGTCCGGCGTGGACTCGCCGGACTTCATGGCGGCCTTCTTCACCGCGACCTCGGCGGTCACCGTCACCGGCCTGGCGACCGTCGACACGGCGGCCTACTGGTCTCCGGCCGGGCAGGGCATCATCGTCGCGCTGGCCCAGATCGGCGGCCTCGGCATCGTCGCGCTCGCCACGGTGCTGGGCCTGTTCATCGGCGGACGGCTAGGCCTGCGCACCCGCCTCGTGGCCCAGACCGATATGCACGTGGTCAGCCTCGGCGAGGTGCGTCCGCTGTTCCGTCGCGTCGGAACGGTGATGCTGAGCTTCGAGGCGGTCATCGCGTTGGCGCTCACCCTGCGCTACCGCGGCGAGTACTTCGACAGCTGGGGAACCGCGCTGTGGCACGGCGTGTTCGACGCGGTCATGGCCTTCAACAACGCCGGGTTCTCCCTGCACCCCGACAGCCTCACCGGCTATGCCGGGGACTGGCTGGTGGTCCTGCCGATCTGCGTCGGCGTGTTCTTCGGCGCGGTCGGCTTCCCGGTGCTCGCCGAGCTGTTCCAGGGCTGGCGGCGCCCGAGCCGTTGGACGATCCACACCCGGCTGACGGTGTGGGGCTCCATCGGCCTGTTCGTCATCGGCGTCGCGGGCTTCCTGCTGCTGGAGTGGAACAACGACGGCACGCTCGCCCCGATGCCCTGGGACCACCGGCTGCTGACCGGCGTCGAGAGCGGCGTGATGACCCGCTCAGGCGGTTTCAACAGCTTCGACTGGGGCGCGGTGACGCCGGAGACGCTGAGCTTCGCCACCGTCTCGATGTTCATCGGCGGCGGCAGCGCGTCCACGGCCGGCGGCATCAAGATCACCACCTTCCTGCTGCTGGCCTACGTCGTGCTCGCGGAGCTGCGCGGCGACCCGCAGGTCACCATCGGGTCGCGGGCCATCGGGCCGCAGGTGGTCCGCACCGCCCTGACGATCGCGCTGATCGCGGTCATGCTGGTCACCGGATCGACCTGGGCGCTCATGCTGGCGTCCGGGGCGCCCTTCGAGCAGTCGCTGTTCGAGGTCACCTCCGCCTTCGGCACCGTCGGCCTCAGCACCGGCCTCACCCCGACGCTGGACGTCGGGTCGCAGCTGGTGCTGATCGTCTTGATGTTCATCGGCCGGGTCGGCACCATCACCGCCGCTTCGGCCTTCGTCCTGCGGCGCCGCGCGCCGCGCTACACGCTGCCCGAAGAGCAGCCCATCATCGGTTAAGCCGAGTATCGGTTAGAACGAGTATCGGATCAGGAGACGTCATGGCCAGGAGCAAGGACACCTCGCCCACCGCCCCCGTCGTGGTGCTGGGACTGGGCCGTTTCGGCCTCGCTGTGGCGCGGTCGCTGGTGCAGCTCGGACACGACGTGCTCGCCGTCGACGAGCGGGCCGAGATCGTGCAGAAGCACGCCGCCGACTTCACCCATGTGGTCGCCGCCGACACCACCGACACCGAGGCGCTGCGGCAGATCGGCGTCGAGCAGTTCGAGATCGCCGTCGTCGGCATCGGCACCGACATCGAGGCCAGCGTGCTCACCGTGCTCGGCCTGCTCGACCTCGGCGTCCACGAGGTGTGGGCCAAGGCGATCAGCGGCAAGCACGCGGCGATCCTCGAACGCGTCGGCGCCACCCACGTCATCCGTCCGGAGTCGCAGATGGGCAAACGCGTCGCCCACCTCGTCACCGGCACGATGACCGACTTCATCGAGTTCGACGACGGCTTCGCGATCGCCCGCACCCGCGCGCCGGAGTGCGCGGAGAACCGCACGCTGACCGAGGCGAACCTGCGACGGCGCTTCGGCGTGACCATCGTGGGGGTCAAGACGCGCGGCGAGGACTTCACCTACGCGCGCCCCGAGACGTGGGTCACCGTCGGCGACGAGCTGATCGTCTCCGGCCCGACGTCCAAGGTCGAGGCCTTCTGCGCGCTCAGCTGAGCGGGACGGGGCTAGAGTGATCGCATGCTCGTCGACCCCGGACTGTTGGAGATCCTCGTCTGCCCCGCCTGCCGGGACCGCCTCTTCGTCGACGCCGACGCCCGTGAGCTGGTCTGCCAGGCGTGTCGGCTGGCGTACCCGGTGACCGACGACGGCATCCCCGCGATGCTCGCCCACGAGGCCCGCGCGCTCTGATCCAGGCCGTGTCGTCTTACGATGGCCGTTATGGATTTCAACGTCGCCGACCTGTCGCTGGCCGAGTTCGGCCGCAAGGAGATCTCCCTCGCGGAGCACGAGATGCCGGGCCTGATGGCCATGCGCGACCGGTTCGCCGACGCCCGGCCGTTGGCGGGCGCGCGCATCGCCGGCTCGCTGCACATGACCGTCCAGACGGCGGTGCTGATCGAGACGCTCGCCGCGCTGGGCGCCGACATCCGCTGGGCCACCTGCAACATCTTCTCCACCCAGGACCACGCCGCCGCGGCCGTCGTCGTCGGCCCGGACGGCACGCCCGAGGCCCCGCAGGGCGTCCCGGTGTTCGCGTGGAAGGGTGAGACGCTCGCCGAGTACTGGGACGAGGCCGAGAAGGTCTTCGCCTTCGGAGACGGGCTCGGCCCGAACGTGCTGCTCGACGACGGCGGCGACATCACCCTGCTGCTGCACCAGGGCGTCGAGTTCGAGAAGGCCGGCGCCGTGCCGGGCCAGGACACCACCGACAACGAGGAGTACAAGGAGGTGCTGCGCGTCCTCGCCCGCTCGCTGGAGAACGATCCGCAGCGCTGGACCCGTATCGCCGCGGGCGTCAAGGGCGTCTCGGAGGAGACCACCACCGGCGTGCTGCGCCTGTACGAGCGTTTCAAGGACGGCTCGCTGCTGTTCCCGGCGATCAACGTCAACGACTCGGTCACCAAGAGCAAGTTCGACAACAAGTACGGCTGCCGTCACTCGCTGATCGACGGCATCAACCGCGCCACCGACGTCATGATCGGCGGCAAGGTCGCGGTCGTGTGCGGCTACGGCGACGTCGGCAAGGGCTGCGCCGAGTCGCTGCGCGGCCAGGGCGCCCGCGTCATCGTCACCGAGATCGACCCGATCTGCGCGCTCCAGGCGGCCATGGACGGCTACGAGGTCAAGCGGCTGGAGTCGGTCGTCGAGCTCGCCGACATCTTCGTCACCACCACCGGCAACTTCGACATCATCCGCGTCGAGCACTTCGAGAAGATGAAGCACCAGGCGATCGTCGGCAACATCGGCCACTTCGACAACGAGATCGACATGGCCGGCCTGGCCAAGATCCCCGGCGTCGTCAAGGACGAGATCAAGCCCCAGGTCCACCAGTGGATCTTCCCCGACGGCAAGAAGGTCATCGTCTTGTCGGAGGGCCGTCTGCTCAACCTCGGCAACGCCACCGGCCACCCGTCGTTCGTGATGAGCAACTCCTTCACCAACCAGGTGCTGGCGCAGATCGAGCTGTTCACGAAGGCCGATCAGTACGAGCTCGGCGTGCACGTGCTGCCCAAGCACCTCGACGAGGAGGTCGCCCGCCTGCACCTCGACGCGCTCGGCGTCGAGCTGACCGAGCTCACCCAGGAGCAGGCCGACTACCTCGGCGTCGACGTCGCGGGTCCGTACAAGCCGGACCACTACCGCTACTGAGGCCCATGGCGGTGCCGGGTCGAGGTCGCGCATGAGTCCCCGCCGCTCCCGCCGCGACCGTGTGCTCGTCGTCGACGCGGACGTCGCTCTCACCGAACACCTCGGGTCGGTGTTCGGGGCGGCGGGGCTCAGCACTTTGGCGTGTCATCGCGGCGACTTGGCCCCGGCCGCGGTGGAGGCGTACCGGCCCGATCTCGTGCTGCTGGAGATGACGCTGCCGGGCCTGGGCGGGCTGTCGGTGTGCGGGCGGGTCCGGGCGGCCTCCTCGGTGCCGGTCGTCTTCGTGACCGAGCGGTCGGCCACCGAGGACGTGGTCGCCGGGCTCGACGCCGGCGCCGACGACTACGTCGTCAAGCCGGTCCCGGACGCCGAGCTGCTGGCGCGGGTGCGCGCCCGGCTGCGCGGCCCCCATCAGCCGGCCGAGCCGCTGCGCTGCGGCGATCTCGTGGTCGACCCGGCCGCGCACACGGTCTCGCGAGGGGACAGGAGCCTCGACCTGACGCCGCTGGAGTTCGACCTGCTCGCCTGCCTGCTGAGCGAGCCGGATCGGGTCTTCACCCGCGAGGAGCTGTTGCGCCGCGTGTGGGGCTACCACCATGCGGGCGACACCAAGCTCGTCAACGTCCATGTCACACGGCTGCGCTCCAAGATCGAGGACGACGCCGACGACCCGCGCGTCATCCGCACCGTCCGCGGCGTCGGCTACCAGGCGATCCCGTCACCAGAGGCTGTGGACAGACCGCTGGCGTGATCGGGGCCGACGGGCCATGCTCGCGGCATGGGCGAGTGGAAGGCGTGGGCGTCGGCGGCGGCCGACCTGGTGGTCGGCGCCGACTGCGCCGGGTGCGGCGCTCCCGGGCTCGACTGGTGCGCCGACTGCGCCCGGTCCTGCGCGCCCCGGCCACGCCTGCTGTCGTCGCGTCCCGGCTTGCCGCCTGCCGTCGCCGCGACCGACAACGACGGCCCGATGGCGCGGGTGGTGGTCGCGTGGAAAGACCAGGGACGCGCGCGCCTGACCGCCCCGCTCGGACATGCGCTCGCCTGCGCCTGCCTGCCGCTGGCGCCGACCGGCCGCGTGGCGCTGGTCCCGGTGCCGACCGACCGGGCGCAGATACGGCGGCGGGGGGCCGACCCCGTCGCGGAGCTGACCTGTTCGGCGGTCCGTGTGCTGACGCGGGCGGACGTCGACGCGCTCGCGCTGCCGCTGTTACGCCGCGCCCGGTCGACCCGCGACCAGGCGGGCTTGAGCGCCGCCGCGCGCCGCCGCAACGTCGCCGGGGCCTTCCAAGCGCGGCCGGACGCCCTCGAGCGCTGTCTCGCGCGCGGTGTCGGCACGGTGCTCGTGGTCGACGACGTGCTCACGACCGGCGCCTCCGCGGCCGAGGCGGTCCGCGCCCTGCGTGCGGCGAGGGTGCGGGCGGCGGGCGTCGCGGTGGTCGCGGACACGCCGCCGCCGGGCCGTCGGGGCGCGCCCGCCTGAGCGGAACACAAAAATCGCCGCGCGCCCCCTTCCCCTCGGACCCCTGACGGGTCTACGGTCTCGGTATGGCATGAAGGCTCATCCACACACGCGGGAGGTCACCCCATGGAAATCGTCGTCACGGGTCGCAACAGTGAGATCTCGGACAGGTTCCGCGAGCGGGTCCACGAGAAGCTCCAGCGCATCGGCAAGTTCGACAGCCGTCAGCGCATCAACCGTGTCGATGTGGAGGTGACCCACGAGAAGAACCCCCGCCAGCACGACCGCGCCGCCCGCGTCGAGCTGACCGTCCGCTCGAAGGGCCCGGTGATCCGCGCCGAGGCCTGCGCCGGCGACCAGGCCTCGGCCCTCGACGCCGCCGTCGACAAGCTGCACACGCGGCTGCGCCGCGCGGTGGACCGCCGCCGCATCCACCACGGGCAGCACAACCCGACCTCGCTGGCCGAGGCCACCGCCGACGCCCCCGAGGAGCTGATCGCCGAGGTCGTCCCGTCGGCCGACGCCGCTCCCGAGCCGGCCCCGCCGGTGCGGATCGAGGGCGACGGTCCCATGGTCGTGCGCGAGAAGACGCACACGGCCCCGGCGATGACGCTCGACCAGGCGCTCTACGAGATGGAGCTCGTCGGCCACGACTTCTACCTGTTCGTCGAGAAGGACTCGATGCAGCCCAGCGTCGTCTACCGGCGTCAGGGCTACGACTACGGCGTCATCCATCTCGTCACCGACGGGGAGGTCGCCGGCTGACACCCGCCCGGGACGCGCGCGTCGTCGCGGCGGGCATGGCATGATGCGGAGCGTGCCCGATCCCCGTCACCCCGGCGACCACGCGCGCGTCCGGGTGCTCCTGGTCGACGATCAGGAGCTCTTCCGGCGCGGCGTCAGCACGGTGCTGAGCGCCGACACCGATCTGGAGCTGGTCGAGGTCGCCGACGGCGACGAGGCGCTGCGGGCGGTCGCCGACCATCCGCCGGACGTCGCGCTCATCGACGTGCGCATGCCCGGTCGCAGCGGCGTCGAGGTGTGCGCCCAGGTCAAGGCCATCTCGCCGACCACCGGCATCATCATGCTCACCGCCAGCGACGACGAGTCCGACCTGTACGAGTCGATCCGGGGCGGCGCGTCGGGCTATCTGCTCAAGGACGGATCCACCTACGACCAGGTCGCCGAGGCCGTCCGCCTCGTCGCGGCCGGGCAGTCGCTCATCAGCCCCTCCATGGCGACGAAGCTGTTGGAGGAGTTCGTGCAGATGTCGCGCGGCCCCGTCCCGCAGGCCGCGTTGACCGCCCGCGAACTGCAGGTTTTGCGGCTCGTGGCGCGCAGCCTCAGCAACCGGGAGATCGCCGCGGAGCTGTTCATCAGCGAGAACACCGTCAAGAACCACATCCGCAACATCTTGGAGAAGCTGCAGCTCAAATCGCGTATGGAGGCCGCGATGTACGCGGTGCGCAGCAAGCTCATCGACGAGGAGTGACATGGCCGCCCTGACCGTCGCCCAGGCGCGGCGGATCGCGCTGGCGGCGCAGGGCTTCACCCGTCCGCGCGTCAACGCCGGCGGCGGCCGCGAGGTGACCGCCCGTCATCTCGCCGGGGTGGTGCGACGCCTCGGGCTGTTCCAGATCGACTCGGTCAACGTGCTCCAGCGGGCCCACTACCTGCCGGCCTACTCGCGGCTCGGCCCCTATGACACCGGCCTGTTGCACCGGGCCGCCGGATGGACCGGCGACCGCCGGGCGACCCGACGGCTGTTCGAGTACTGGGCGCACGAGGCGGCCCTCGTCGACCTGCGGCTGTGGCCGGCCCTGCGCTGGCGCATGGACGAGGGAAGCAAGCTCTGGTCCGGACCGCGCAAGGTCGCCGAGGAACAGCCCGGACTCGTCGCCCGGGTGCTGCGCGAGGTGGCCGAACGCGGCCCGCTCACCGCCCGCGACCTCGACGACGGCGCCGACCGCTCCCGCGACCGCTGGGGGTGGAACTGGTCGGACGGCAAGAAGGCGCTGGAATACCTGTTCGCCACCGGCCAGGTGACCGCCGCCGGGCGCAACGCCCGGTTCGAGCGCGTCTACGACCTGCCCGAGCGGGTCGTCCCGCCACCGTGGCACGACGCCCCCGCGCTCGACAAGGACGAGGCCCACGTCGAGCTGGTCCGCCACGCCTCCCGGGCTCTGGGTGTGGCGACCGTCCCCTGCCTGCGCGACTACTTCCGGCTCGCGGCCGCCCCCGCGCGGGCGGCGGTCGACGTCCTCGTGGCCGCGGGGGAGCTGGAGCCGGTCGCGGTCGAGGGCTGGGACCGGCCCGCCTACCTGCACGCCGAGGCGGTCCGACCGCGACGGGTGGACGCGCGGGCGCTGCTGAGCCCCTTCGACCCGCTGGTCTTCGAGCGGACCCGGACCGAGCGGCTGTTCGGCTTCCGGTACCGCATCGAGATCTACGTGCCGGCCGAGCGCCGGGTGCACGGCTACTACGTGCTGCCCTTCCTGCTCGGCGAGCGTCTCGTCGCGCGGGTCGACCTCAAGGCCGACCGCGCGGCCGGGGCGCTGCGGGTCGCCGCCGCCTTCGCCGAGCCCGACGCGCCCGGCGAGACGGCGGCCGAACTGGCCGCCGAGCTGCGGCTGACGGCCGCCTGGCTCGGACTACCCGACGTCGAGGTCGAGAATCGGGGAGATCTGGCCGGTCCGCTCGCCCAGGGCGTCCGGGCGGGGCGCGCCGGGTGAGGGCCGGGGCGGGACTCCGCTGAGATTCTTTCGGCCTCCGGGGGCGTTACCGCGTCATACCGCCGGGTCTGAGCCGTCTCACCCTGGCACGGCGGGTTCGGCGGGAACGACAGCGGGCGGGGAGGACGAAGCGATGGGAGACGGCTCATCGGCGGCGTGGGGGGTCGTCGACCGTCCACGCCTGTACCGGCTGCTGGACGTCCGCGTGCCGTCGATCTGCGTGGTCGAAGGCCCGAGCGGATGCGGCAAGACGACGCTGCTGCGCAGCTGGTTCGCCCGCGTCCCGCGCGACCACCCGTCGGTCTGGGTCACCGTCGACGACAACATCTCGACCCGGCACGCCTTCTGGCGGCAGGTCGCCGAGGGTGCCCGTCGCCTCTGCGGGCTCGGCGACGAGGCGGTGCGGGCGGCGCGCGGGCAGGTCGCGGCCTCGCCCGATCCGGTGGCCGCGGTGGTGCGCATGCTCGCCGGCGCCGGGTCGTTCACGCTCGTCCTCGACGCCTACGAGAAGCTGGGCGAGAACGCCCGCGCCGTCGACGACGACCTGATGCGCCTGGTTGCCGAGCTGCCCGAGGCGCGCGTCATGGTGGCCACCCGCGGCAACACGACGCTGTCGTCGGACGCAGTCCAGCTGCGCATGACCTCGCACGTCGTGCCGCTGCGCGAGATGGCGATGACCGTCGAGGAGGTCCACGAGCTGGTCGAGACCCACCTCGGCCGCGACGACCGGGCGTTGGCGACCTCGATCGCCGAGGCCACCCACGGTTACGCCCTCAGCGTGCGCGCGGCGCTGCTCGCGCTGTCGAAGATGGAGCAGCCCACGGTCGACTCCGTCGACTGGAAATCGATCGTCGCGGCCGACCTGGAGTCGCAGCTGCCCGACGGGGAGGCGGCGCGCTTCCTCGCCGCCACGGCGTCCGCGCCCTACGTCGACGCCGACCTCGCCCGTCGGCTCACCGGTCGCGGCGACGTCGAGGACATGCTCGACTCTCTGGAGCGTTCCGGCTTCGGCCAGTGGATCCCCCACGCCTCGGGGCGGCCGCTCTTCCGGTACGTCGAGTCGATCCGTGAGGCCTTCGGCCGTCAGGCGGCCGAGGACCCCGAGCGCGAGCGCGAGGCCGCCCGGGCGACCGCCGAGTGGCTGGTGGCCAACGAGGAGCACGACCTCGCGCTGGGCTACGCCGTCGACGGCGAGGCGTACTCGCTGGCGGAGCGGATCTTCCTGCATCTGCTCATGACCAACCCCGAGAGCTACCTCAGCGAGCGTTTCGTGGCCATCATGCGCCGGGTGCCCGAGCCCGAGTTCGACCGGCACCCGCTGCTGGCCTTCGCGCTGGGCGCCGCCATGGGCGGCAACCCGGTGCTGCGTGGCGAGGCGACGCGGTTCTTCGAACGCGTCGTGGCCGCCGAGGAGGCCTCCTTCCGGCTCGCCCCCGGCTTCGACCGGTTCGCTGCGGCCTCGCTGCGCGCGGTCTCCTTGCGGCTGGCGGCGCGTTTCCGGGAGTCGGCGCGGGCGAGCCTCGAGGCGGCGGCCCTGGTCGACGAGATCGGTCCGGCCGAGTTGGAGCAGCTCGGCGACTACGTCGCCACGGTGTTGCGACAGCTCAGCTTCTCGATCCTGCAGGACGGCTCCTTCGCCGAGGCGCTGGCGGTGATGACCCGGTCGGCGGCGCTCTGCGAGAGCCAGACCACCCGCAACTACTCGATCGCCTATGTGGCGGGCACGCACGTGTTCGTCGGCGACGCGGCGCGCGGCAAGGCCGCGCAGCAGACCGTCGACACGAGCGCCTGGCCCGAGGAGTTCCGGCAGTCCTATCTCAACGGGATGGGCCTGTTCGCCGAGGGCCTGATGCGATTGGACAACTTCGACTACGAGGGCGCGCTCGACGTGCTGCGCGAGTCGAGCAGCTATCAGCAGACCGCCGAGTTCTGGCCGCTGTTGACCTCGGTCGCCATGGGCGCGCGGCTCGGCCTGGGGCAGGCGCAGGCGGAGGCCGAGCGCATCGAGGTCGAGCTGAGCGCGGAGATCCCGCCGCCGGGCGTCGGCGACAACGTCCTCACCGAGCATGTGACGGCGTTGCTGTCGACGCTGTGGCTGAACGCGGGCGACGCCGACCGGGCGGTCGCGGTGCTGGGCGACCAGCCGGAGGGCAGCCCGCATCTGGCCTTCGCGCGCATCGCCGCGGCGCTCGCCACGACGACGCCGCGCGCGGCGCTGACGGTCGCCGCCGAGGCGTTGGAGCTGCCGGGCCACACGATCCGCAGCCGTGCGGCGACCCAGACGCTGGGGGCTGCTGCCGCGCTGCGCGCCGACGACCCCGACCTCGCCGCCGAGTGGCTGGCCGGCGCGGCGGTGACCAGCGACGCCTACGCGGCCCGCGCGCACTTGGCCTATCTGGCCGACTCCGACCATCGCGCGCTGCTGCGGCTGGCCAGCGAGCGCAACGCCTCCCGGTTGACGGCCTATCTGAGCCGACGGCTCCTCCAGCCCGGCCACCGCGAGTCACGCTCGATGGCGCTCTCGCCGCGTGAGAGGCAGGTGTTGCAGGCGCTCGCCGACTTCGGCACGACGCGCGAGATGGCCGCCGCGCTCTACGTCTCGCCGAACACGGTCAAGACCCAGCTGTCGGCGATCTACCGCAAGTTCGGCGTCACCTCGCGCGCCGCCGCGCTCAGCGTCGCCCGCGAGCTAGGCCTGCTCGACGGGGAGTGAGGCGAGTCCTCACAACTCCGGCCGGTGGTAGTCGGGGTGGCGCCACGCGACCTCGTGAGCGACCGGGCCGTCGGGCAGCCACGGCTGCTCGGCGACGCAGTCGGCCACCTTCCAGGTGCCCCGCTCGACCACGCCGACGGCGGCGTCGATGATCTTGTACTCCTGAGTCTTCTTGTGGATGGGCTGGGACTCCACCCACGCCACGACGAACTCGCCGGGCGCGAAGCGCAGCCGCCTCTGGATCGCCTCGATCAGCTGCTCGTCGTGCAGGTGGCCGTCGCCGAAGTTCCAGCCGACGACGAGGTTCGCGCCGAACTCGCCCTCGCGGATCACATAGCGTTCCATGTCGTCGCCGAACTCGCGTGAGAGGACCGAGAGCAGACCGCGGCCCTGGCTGTGCATCGAGCGCCAGGCGATGAACAGCTCGACGGTGAGGTCGGCGGCGTCCGGCTCGTAGCCGAGCCCCGCCAGCTGTTCGGTGTGCGTGCGGACCGGGATCGGCAGTTCGTTGAAGCGCTCCTCGACGCCGGGGGCCATCGCCCACACCGCCGAGGCCCAGTTGCCCGCGTACTGGCGCATCGACGGCAGGAAGGACACCAGGTCGGGGCGCAGGTTGCCCAGCACCGGCCAGAACAGCAGGGCGGCGAGGATCGCCGGCAGCAGCCACGGCCGGGAGACGTCGCCCAGCCCGTAGCCGTCGGCGTTCGGGTAGCCCAGGAACAGGAAGACCGCGAGATAGCCGAACAGGATGTTCCACTCCAGCGGCACCGCGAGCGGGAAGGTCGAGGTGATGAAGGCGTGGAAGGCGACCATCGAGAGCACGCCGAGCAGGGTGATCGTGGGATTCGCGCTGAACAGCAGGACCAGCGGCACCGCCATCTCGGCGAGCGTGCCGAGCACGTGCCCCATGAACCAGGCGAGCTTGGACGGGCGCAGGTCGTCCGGGAAGTCGCGGTAGTGCGCCCGACGGAGGAACCGTGGCGTCCACGGCGTGTTGGAGACCATCGGGGGGATCACGTTGAGGAAGTGCTCGCCGATCTTCGACACGGCCGCGCCCACCCACACGACGACGATGATCAGCTTCGCCGCGACGATCATGTCGGCGAAGCTCGTGAAGCTCAGCAGGCCGACCGAGAGCATCACCGGGACGTACTGCTCGCCGCGCGCGGCCAGGAAGACCACCTTGTCGCGCAGCCCGACGAGCACCAGGAAGGCGACCGGCATCAGCATCAGCACGGGGTTCACCGAGCCGCCGTGGACGTCGGCGGGGAAGTCGTCCATATGGTCGGGCGTCACGCCGGGCAGGGCGAGGGCCACGGCGAGGCTGACCAGCACCGCCGCGTAGAGCAGCGCGTCGACGACCGTGCGGGTGTCGCCCTTGGTCAGCGGGACGTGGTCGGGCCAGGCGGGGAGCCGGATCGTGCCGGGCCGCAGCCAGTAGCGGGCGCCGCCGTAGAAGGGCTTGAAGTGGCCGGTCAGCGGACCCCACGCGCCGCCGACGCCGATGACCTCCAGCAGTGCCACCCACAGCACGAGCTTCTGCCAGACGATCGGCTGGTCCCACCACTGGGCGACCTCCCACGGAGCGCCGACGCCCTCGGAGGTCGACGTCGCGAGGGACACGCCGCCGACGATCGACAGCACGACCACCTTGAGCACGTAGAGGACGTGCAGCGCCTTCGGGCTGCCGAAGCCGTTCTCGGCCCAGAACGTCGTCTCGATCTTGATCCGCTCGAAGAACGGCGTCTCGCGGAAATGCGCCGGGTCCAGGGGCGGCAGCGTGGGCTCGGTGAAAGGCATGACCGATAGCATAGGTCCAGGCTGTGACAGAGATCACGGCGACGGTGGTGCCGGCGGCCAGCCATCTGTTCGGCGCTTCGGCGACCGCCTAGACTCATCGAGTGCCGAAGAAGATCATCGACAAGATCCTGCGAGCCGGCGAGGGCAAGATCCTGCGCCAGCTGGAGGCCGTCGCGGTCCAGGTCAACGACCTCGCCGACGATTTCTCCTCCATGAGCGACGAGGAGCTGCGCGGCATGACCGCGGAGTTCCGCGAGCGCCTGGCCGACGGGGAGACGCTCGACGGGCTCATGCCCGAGGCCTTCGCCGTCGTCCGCGAGGCCGCCGACCGCGTGCTCGGCCAGCGCCACTTCGACGTGCAGATCCTCGGCGGCGCCGCGCTGCACCTGGGCAATATCGCCGAGATGAAGACCGGCGAGGGCAAGACGCTCGTCTCGACGCTCCCGGCCTACCTCAACGCGCTGGCCGGCGAGGGCGTGCACGTGGTCACCGTCAACGACTACCTCGCCAAGTACCACGCCGAGTGGATGGGCCGCGTGCATCGCTTCCTCGGCTTGAAGGTCGGCGTGATCCTGCCGGGCATGAACGCCGAGCAGCGCCGCGAGGCCTACGCCTGCGACATCACCTACGGCACCAACAACGAGATGGGCTTCGACTACCTGCGCGACAACATGGCGACCAACCTCGCCGCGTGCGTGCAGCGGGGCCACTTCTTCGCCGTCGTCGACGAGGTCGACTCGATCCTCATCGACGAGGCCCGCACCCCGCTGATCATCTCCGGCCCCACGCAGGAGCAGGTGCAGTGGTACGCCGAGTTCGCCAAGATCGTCGGCGGCATGAGCCCCGAGGTCCACTACGAGGTCGACGAGAAGAAGCGCACGATCAGCGTCACCGAGGCGGGCATCGACGTGGTCGAGAACGCGCTCGGCATCGACAACCTCTACGACTCGGTCAACACCCCGCTGATCAGCTTCCTCAACAACGCCGTCAAGGCGCGCGAGCTGTTCAAGCGCGACAAGGACTACGTCGTCATCGACGGCAACGTGCTGATCGTCGACGAGCACACCGGCCGAGTGCTCGACGGCCGCCGCTACAACGAGGGCCTGCACCAGGCGATCGAGGCCAAGGAGGGCGTGCGCATCCGCGAGGAGTACCAGACGCTCGCCTCGATCACGCTGCAGAACTACTTCCGCCTCTACGACAAGCTGTCGGGCATGACCGGCACGGCGCTGACCGAGGCCAGCGAGTTCGACAAGATCTACGGCCTCGGCGTCGTCCCGATCCGCACCAACCGGCCGGTGGCGCGCGAGGACCTGCCCGACCTCGTCTACCGCACCGAGGACGCCAAGTTCCACGCCGTCGTCGAGGACATCGTCGAGCGGCACCAGCACGGCCAGCCGGTGCTCGTCGGCACCACGAGCGTCGCCAAGAGCGAGCGGGTCAGCAAGGCGCTGAAGAAGCGCGGCGTGCCGCACGAGGTGTTGAACGCCAAGCAGCACGAGCGCGAGGCCGCCATCGTCGCGCTCGCCGGCCACAAGGGCGCGGTCACCGTCGCCACGAACATGGCCGGCCGCGGCACCGACATCATGCTCGGCGGCAACGTCGAGTTCCTGGCCGATGCCGAGTTGCGCAAGCAGGGCATGGACCCGGGCGACCCCGAGAGCGGCTACGAGGAGGCCTGGTCCGAGGCGGTGGCTCGGGCCGAGCGTCAGGTCGAGGCCGAGCGCGAGGAGGTCGTCGGGCTCGGCGGCCTCGCCGTGATCGGCACCGAGCGGCACGAGTCGCGCCGCATCGACAACCAGCTGCGCGGCCGCTCCGGACGTCAGGGCGACCCCGGCACCTCGCAGTTCTACCTGTCGCTCGAAGACGACCTGATGCGTCTGTTCAAGGCCGACTGGGTCGACTGGGTGCTGACCCGTCTCAACGTCCCCGACGACGTCCCGATCGAGAACAAGCGGGTCACCGGCGCCATCGCCTCGGCGCAGGCGCAGGTCGAGTCGCAGAACTTCGAGACCCGCAAGAACGTCCTCAAGTACGACGACGTGATGAGCCGTCAGCGCGAGGTGGTCTACGCCGAGCGCCGCAAGGTGCTCGAGGGCGAGGACCTGCGCGGCTGGGTCCGCGCGATGATCGAGCAGGTGGTCGCAGCCTATGTCGTCGGCGCGACCGAGGGCGCCTCCGACGACTGGGACCTCGACGCCCTGTGGACTGCGGTCGGCACGCTGTACCCGGTCGAGCTGACCGCCGACCAGGTGGTCGAGGAGGCCTGCGGGCGCGGCAAGCTCAGCCGCGAGAAGCTGACCGAGACGCTCGTCGCCGACGCGCTCGAGGCCTACGGCCGTCGCGAGGAAGAGCTGACCGAGCCGGTCGTCCGCGAGGCCGAGCGTCTGGTCGTGCTCAGCGTGCTCGACCGCAAGTGGCGCGAGCACCTCTACGAGATGGACTACCTGCGCGACGGCATCGGCCTGCGCGCCTACAGCCAGCGCGACCCGCTCGTGGAGTACCAGCGCGAGGGCTACGACATGTTCCAGACGATGATGGAGGCGGTGCAGGAGGAGGCCGTCGGCTACCTCTTCAACGTCGAGGTCAACGTCAAGGCGCCCGAGGAGGAGGCCGCCGCGCCGCAGGTGTCGGCCCGCGGCGTCGAGGCCGAGCCGACGCAGCAGAAGCTGGCCTACACCGCCCCCACCGAGGACGGCGGCGAGGAGGTGCGCACCGAGGAGTCGGGCAAGAGCGCGCCGACCGCCGAGGAGATGGCCCGCCGCCAGCAGAACAAGGCCAAGAACAAGGCCCGCCAGAAGGCCAAGCAGCAGAAGAAGAGCCGCAAGAGCAACCGCTGACCTCGTCCCCCTGGGGCGGTGAGTTAGCCACCTTTAGGCACACGTCGGTGAGCTGTCCACCCTATGAGGACTCATAGGGTGGACAGCTCACCCACCACCACCGAAAGGTGGACAACTCACCGCCTGAGGGGGTCAGGCCCACTCCAGGGCGGTGCAGACCCAGCGGCGTCGGTCGCGGGGGAGGTCGCGGAGTTCCAGGCGGATCGCGAGGGCGCGCGAGCGGCCGCGGTGGACCATGCGCCCGGCGATCTCGGCGATCGTCGGGGAGATCATCGAGACGTGCACCGAGGCGATGCGGGCGCGGCCGCGCCCCTGTGGCTGCCGGTGGGCCGGGCGACGGCTGCCGATGGCGATGCGCCGCTCCAGCACGCGGTAGACGTCGGGGGCCAGCCAGCCCGACAGCTGACGCGCCGACCGCTCTCCGGCGAGCGTCTCGACGAGGGCCTGGAGGAAACGCGAGGCGCCCTCGCGCAGCGGCTGCTCCGGCTGGGGGCCGCGCTCGAAGGGCACCGGCAGCAGGGTGACCGGCCGTTGCGGCAACGGGAGCGGGATCTGGTCGACGCACTCCTCGTCGACCGTGAACATCGGGACCGCCGCCAGCGCGGTCGCCGACCTCACGACAGCTCCTCGGCGGTCGGAGCGGTCAGCGTCTGACCGGGATGGATCGCGTTGGGATCGGCGCCGATCACCGCGCGATTGGCCTGATGCCACGCGGCGGTCAGCCGGGCGACCTCGGCGTCGTCGGCTCCGGCCGGAGCGTGGTCGCGGGCGATGAGCCAGAGGCAGTCGCCGGGACGCACGGTGACGGTCGCCGCGTCCGTCGGGGCTGGCGAGGCCTGTGGAGGCGAGGGGGCCGGGGCCGCCTGGGTCGCGGGCCGGTCGGGCAGCGGCAGGCCGTCGAGCCCCTGGGGGTTGGCCTGCGCTGCCCCGCCGGCGAGGACGGCCCCGGTGGTGAGCGCCGCGACCAGCCAGGCGGGCGCGAG
>NZ_JASGEK010000059.1:0-12825 GCF_047606445.1 Aeromicrobium sp.
GCCGTCCACGACGTAGGCCATCGGCGGGGTCGTGCCGACGTAGCCCGCCGCCGGCGTGAAGGTGACGACGCCGGTGCTCGAATCGACGGTCCACAGGCCCTCGTCGGTGGTGACCGACTGCTTCGCCTGCCCGTCGGCCGGGTCGACCAGCAGCACCGTCGACGGGTCGAGTGCCGTGCCCGTGCCCGTGTCGTTGGCCAGCACGTCCACCACCGCACTCGTCTCGCCCGGCTGCAACGTCGCCGTGTCAGCGGTCGCCTCGCCGAGCGCCTTGACCGTCACCTCGGCGGTGTATGTGACCGTGCCGGCCCCGTCGGACGCCTCCGCCGTGTAGGAGACCGCCGGCGGCGTGCCCGTGTAACCCGTCTCCCGCGTGAACGTCACCTCGCCCGTGGACGTGTCCACGCTCCACGCGCCCACGCCCGCGACCACCACCTCGTCAGTCAGGTCACCGGTGTCCGGGTCGACCAGCCGCACGCTCGCCGGGTCGGCGGTGCGCCCGCCGAAGACGTCGTTGGCCAACGGATCGACCGTCACGTCGGTCTCGCCCGGGAACAGCAGCGCGGTGTCGTCGGTGGCCGCGCCCCACACGTCCACCACGACCTCGGCGGTGTAGAACAACCCGTCGCTGCCGGTCACCACATACGCCAGCGGCGTCGTCTCCCCCACGAACCCCCCGGCCGGGGCGAACGTCACCACGCCCGTCGTCCCGTCCACGGTCCAGGTGCCCTCGTCGGTCGTCACCGACCCCTTCGGCTGCCCGTCGGCCGGATCGACCAGCTCCACGCTCGTGGCGTCCAACGTCACACCCGACGGCAGCCCCGAGGCGTCGTTGGCGAGCACGTCCACGTCGACCGACGTCTCGCCCGCGCCCAACGTCGCCGAGTCGTCGGCCACCGCCACCGGATCGACCACGCTCAACTGCGTCCCCGAAGGCACGCTCGGCACGATGTTCGCCACCGTCGAGGACAGGTTGTCGTTCGTGTTCGCGTACGTGCCCGCAGCCTCCGCCACCACCGACACCGTGATCACGCAGTCCGTGCCCAGGGCCACGTCGAGATCCTGGAACGTCAACGTGCCCGCCCCCACGGCCACATCGCTCGACGCGCTCGAACCGCAGTCGGTGAACGTCACGTCGTCGCTCGCGGCCACCAGACCCGACTGCAACGCGTCCGTGAAGTCCATCCCCACCAGGTCGACACGACCCGAACCCGTCGGGTTGGCCACCGTGAACGTCAGATCCACCGCCTCACCCGGAACCACCCGAGACGACGAGAACACCTTCGTCAAATCCGCACCCGGATACGAGAACGTCGCCCACACGGAATCCTTGGTGGACGCGGTGAGGTTGTGCGCTTCCAGGGTGAAGTTCTGCACCCCCGTCTGACCGGCGTCCGTCGGACTCACCAGGAACGACCCGCACCGGCCGCTGCCGTTCGTGGTTCCGTCCGTCGCTGTGCAGCCGCTGTTGCTGCTCGTCGTCGTGGTGAGGTTGGTGGTGGTCGAGTCCGACGTCATCACCGAGTTGCCGCTCAACTGGCTGATCTGCACGCCGCCGCCGAACACGAACTGCGACTCGTCCTGGTTCAGCACATGGAAGATCAGGCCCTGGACCGGCTTGCTGAACGCCACGTCGAGCACGCGACTAGCCGCCGCATTGCACTCGAAGCGGGGGATGTAGCCGTACTGATTCGGCGGAGTCGGCGTGTACGCGGCGGCCGCGTTCGTCTGGGTGGAGAGATTGATGCTCTGCGTCACGTTGTAGCACCAGCCGGTCTCGGCCGTCGTGGTCATCGTGCCCGTCACCCCGCTGGGGAAGGTGAGCTGGACCGTCTTCGTGGCATTGGTCGTCGCCGAGTGGCTCAACCAGACGTGGTCCGGATCGACGGCGGCTGCGGCGGGAGCCGCCGCGCCCAACACCGCCACCGCCCCGGCGGCCAGCACGAGGCTCAGGCTCAGCGCGCAACGACCAAAGGAACGAGAGACAGGCGGCATGCCTCGAAGCATGACAGCAATCCACTTCCCCGCAAAATTTCAGGGACTCTCACCCGAATGCTCGCCCACCGGCCGGACGGCCTCAACGGCGCAAAGCCCGCAGGCTGCCGACGCGGAGGACTTCGGTGAAACCGTCGGCGAGGGCGCGCTCGTAGATGTGGAAGGGGGCCTGGCCGCCGTCGGCCGGGTCGGGGAAGACGTCGTGGATGACCAGCACGCCGCCCTCGCGCACGTGCGGCGCCCATCCGGCGTAGTCGTTCTGCGCTGCCTCCTCGGTGTGTCCGCCGTCGACGAAGACCGCGTCGAGCGGCGTCGACCAGAAGGCCGAGACGGTGGTGGACCGGCCGACGACCGGCACGACCACGTCCTCCAACCCCGCCTGGAACAACGCGCGGCGGGCGAAGGGCAGCGTGTCCATCGCGCCCGCGACGGGGTCGACCAGCTCGGGGTCGTGGTACTCCCAGCCGACCTGCTGCTCCTCCGATCCCCGGTGGTGGTCGATGGTCACGAGCGTCGCGCCCGCCTGCTTGGCCACATGGCCGAGATGGATCGCGGACTTGCCGCAGTAGGTGCCGATCTCCACCGCCACCCCGCCGTCGGTCAGATGCGCGGCCACGACGGCGCGCAAAGCGTCGGCCTCGTCGGCGGGCAGGAACCCCTTGACCTCGTCGGCCAGGGCGGCCAGGTCGTCGGGAAGCGGTGCGGGCGGGAAAGTCATGCGGTCTCCATCGGTCGGAACAACCCGCTCCCACCCGTCACGCCGTGCAGGGCGTCGTGGGCGAGCAGGACGGTGGCGGCGGTCCAGGTGGTGCGTTCGATCGGCCAGCGCTCGCGGGTCTCGAACTCGAAGCCGGTCCAATACGAGCCGTCGTCGTCGCGCAGGTGCTGCATGTCGGCGAAGATCCGCAGCGCGTCGTCGCGGCGGCCGTAGGCGTCGAGGGCGAGCACGAACTCGCAGGTCTCCGCGCCGGTCACCCACGGGTTCGGGGTCACGCAGCGCACGCCGAGTCCGGGCACCACGAAGGTGTCCCACTCCTCGGCCAGACGTCGTTCGGCCTCGTCGGCGGGCAACTGGCCGCCGAGCAGCGGGTAGTACCAGTCCATCGAGTGCGGCTTGGCCTCGAAAATCTCGGGACGCCGCAGCGCCTCTGCGGCCCCGTCGGCGGCGGCCGACCACTCCGGCCGGTCCGCGCCCACGACGCCGGCGAGCCGGGCCGCGCAGCGCAGCGAGAAGGCGACGCTCGCGGTGCCGGTGACCAGCGCGATCGGCTCGTCGGGCCGCCAGGCGAACGCCCCGTCGGGACGCTGCGTGGCCCGCGCCGCCTCGACCGCCGCCTCGACCATGAGCCAGTTCTCGCCGGCGAAGTCCGCATCGCCGGTCACCAGCCAGTGATGCCACAGGCCGACGGCGATGTAGGCGGTGAAGTTCGCGTCGGGGCGGTCGTCGGCGACGACCCCCTGCTCGTACTTCGCCGCCCACGACCCGTCCGGACGCTGCGCCGAACGCGACCACGCGTACGCCCGCTCGGCCTCGTCGCGACGGCCCGCGACGAGCAGACCCATCGCGGCCTGCACATGGTCCCAGGGGTCGAGGTGACCCCCGGCGAACCAGGGCAGCGCGCCGGACTCCTCGGCCTGCGCCGCGATCCAGCCGGCGGTCTGAGCGATCTGCTCAGGCGTCACCACGGCCCCGTCGCCAAGGTTTCGTGAAGTACAGCGCGACGCTCTTGCCGATCAGCGGGTCGAGCGCCTTCTCCGCCAGCTGCGTGACGGCGGGCTTGCTCATCATGTCCCACACGAGCAGCCGGTGGTACGCCTTGACGGCAGGGTGCTGGTCCTTCTCGACGCCGACCGCGCACTTGATCCACCAGTACGGCGAGTGCAGGGCGTGCGCGTGGTGCTTGTGCAGGAAGGTCAGACCCGCCGTCTCCAGCTTGCCCTGCAGCTCGTCGGCGGTGTAGATGCGGATGTGGCCGCCCTCGTTGGCGTGGTACTCGTCCGACAGCGCCCAGCAGACCCGCTCGGGCAGGTAGCGCGGCACGGTCACCGCGAGCATGCCGCCGGGGGCGAGGATGCGGACCAGCTCGCTGATCGCCTGGACGTCCTCGGGCACGTGCTCCAAGATCTCCGAGGCGAGCACGACGTCGAAGCTGCCGTCCTCGTAGGGCATGTCGAGGATCGTGCCGACCTCGACGCGGCCGTCGCCGCCGGGCGGCACCTCGCCTTCGAGCTTCATCGCGGCGAACATGTCGGCGACGCCCTTCAACTCCACCTCGTCGAGGTCGAAGGCGGTGACGTCGGCGCCACGGCGCAGCGCCTCGAAGGAGTGGCGGCCGCCACCGGCGCCCACGTCGATGAAACGGGTGCCGCGGCCGACGCGGAGTCGGTCGAAATCAACGGTCAGCACGGGAGTTCTTTCTCTCGATGGCGGATCGGTAGGACTCGACGGTGGCACGCGCCACGGAGATCCAGCTGTAGCGCTCCTCGGCGCGGTCACGACCGACCCGGCCGAGGCGCGCGCGCTCGGCCGGGTCGGACAGCAGCTCGCTGAGCGCGGCGGTCAGCTCGCCCACGTCGCCGGGCTCGACCAGGCGGGCGGCGTCGCCGACGACCTCCGGCAGCGCTCCGGCGCGGCTTGCGACGACGGGGGTGCCGCAGGAGAGCGCCTCGACGGTCGGCAGGCTGAACCCCTCGTAGAGCGACGGGACGGCCATGACCTCGGCGGAAGCGAGCAGCTCGCCCAACTCCTCGTCGCTGATGCCCCGGTACAGCGTGATCGCGTCGCTCAGGCCCAGTTCCTCGATACGCCGGGCGGTGGCGCTCTTCGGGTCGATGGTCGAGACGAGATGCAGCTCGACGTGCGGGTGCTCGACGCGCAGCTTCGCGATCGACTCCAGCAGGTGCGCGACGCCCTTGAGCGGGGAGTCGGCGCTGGCGACGGCGGCGATCCGGCCGGGC
Source organism: Aeromicrobium sp. (assembly GCF_047606445.1). Taxonomy (GTDB): domain Bacteria; phylum Actinomycetota; class Actinomycetes; order Propionibacteriales; family Nocardioidaceae; genus Aeromicrobium. The sequence goes on from NZ_JASGEK010000059.1 coordinate 4,954, forward strand.
ACGCGCTCGCCGCGCGGGCGGAAGACGTCGGTGTCGACACCGAGCGGGATGACGGTCATCTGTGTCGGATCGATGCCGAAGTCGGCGACCGTGTCGGCGGCCGAGGCGCCGGAGACGGTCAGCAGCGTCGGGATGCGCCGGGCCACCCGCGCCTGCATGCGCACGAAGCCGTACCAGCGGCGCACGCTCCACTGCTTGCGCCAGGAGGCGGCGGCGATGTCGAGTCGGCGGTCCTTGCTGATGGGGTGGTGCACGGTCGCCACGAGCGGCAGTCGGCGTTGCAGCCAGAGCAGGCCGTAGCCGAGGCACTGGTTGTCGTGGACGACGTCGAAGCCGTCGAGGCGGCGGTCGCGGGCGACGCGCAGGCTGAACGTCAGCGGCTCGGGGAAGCCGGCGGTGATCATCGTGAGGTATTCCAGCACGTCGATCGGCCCACGGAACTCACGGAGCTTCGGCGTGCGGAAGGGGTCGTCGTCGCGGTACAGGTCGAGGCTGGGCACCTTCTCCAGCGTGACCCGAGGGTCCAAGTTCTCCGGATACGGCTGACCGGAGAACACGGTCACCTCATGGCCCAGTTCGGCCAGGCCGCGGCTCAGGTGTCGGACGTAGACCCCTTGGCCGCCGCTGTGCTCTTTGCTGCGATACGACAGCAGTGCGATGCGCATTCCACCTCCGACGTCGCCACCAATGGTGTCACGGTGAGCCTGAGGCGTCCGGACGGGGGACCGCGCCCCCCTCCCACAGCGCGGAGATGGGCGCGCCGTAGAGACGGTCGGCATAGCGGTAGCCCTCCTGACCCGTGTTGAGAACGACGCCCGCGATGAAGCGGTCGCCGAGCCGGTCCCGGAGGCGCGCGAGCCCTTTGAACTGCTTCGCGTTGAACGACATCGCCGACTTCACCTCGACGCCGATCACCGAGCCGTCGTCGAGTTCGATGACCACGTCGACCTCGTCACCATCTCTGTCCCGATAGTGGAAGATGTCGAAGCGCAGCGCCGACCAGGTGCGCTGACGCAGCAGCTCAGCGACGACGAACGACTCCAACATCGAGCCGAACGCCTCCCCGTACTCCAGCCGGGTCAACTGATCGGGCGTCATTCGCGCGAGCCACAGCGCCAACCCAGAGTCCACCACCATCGCCTTCGGTCGCCCCACCTCGCGCTTGGCGAGATTCGGCGTCCACGGCGGAAGGCTGTCGATCAGCCAGACGTCGTGCAGAAGGTCGAGGTAACTGGTGATGGTCCGCGCCGGGACGCCGGTCTCCTCGGCGAGTTTGGCTTTGACCAGTTCCGCCGACTGTCGTCCGGCGAGCGTGCGCAGCACCGCCATCAACCGGGGCGGACGGACCTCCCGTCGCAACTCGACCAGGTCGCGGCCGATCACGCCTTGGAGATAAGAGTCGATCCACATGTCACGCAGGCGGCCCGAGAGTCGGCGAGCCTCGGGGTAGGCGCCGGCGGCGAGCAGACCCGGGTAGTCGGCGCGGGTCGTCGTGGTGACGAAGCCTGTCAACGACGCGGCGTCCTCGACCAGAGCGCTGGCGAAATCGTCGCGACGACCGGTGATCTCCCCTTGGCTCAGGCCGTACAAACGCAGCCGCGCGAGACGTCCCGCGAGACTGTCGGCCGTTCCGCGAACCCGCAGCAGGCTCGACGAGCCGGTCAGAATGAAGCGCCCGGGTCGGCGGTCGCTGTCGATGGAGGCTTTGACGGCGAGGGTCAGCTCGGGGAATCGCTGGATCTCATCGATGACCAGCTGTCGATCTCCTGCCTCGGCGAGGAAACCCGCGGGGTCAGCTTCAGCGGCGGCTCGCACCTGATCGTGGTCGAGGTTACGAACCACCGCGTCCGGCTCAGCGATCTGAGCGGCCAGCGTGCTCTTGCCCACTTGGCGCGCGCCCTCGATCACCACCGCCGGGAAATGGTCGAGCAACTCCTGCGCCACCCCGGTGACATGCCGTCCGATCAACTCGCCCATAGCGCGATCCTAGGTGAATCTGCCGATTCGCGGAACCGAATCTGCCGATTCGCGGAACCGAATCTGCCGATTCGCGGTACTCAGTACCCCGTGAAATGGTCGGTGCGGACGCGCAGGCCGTGGCGGCGCAGGCCGGAGGCGAGCACCGTGACCATGTCGGGCGGACCGGAGACGAACGCCTTGCGCGCGGCGTGGTCGGGCACCTGCTCGCACACCAGGTCGGCGGTCAGCTGGTCGGCGGCGACGTGCGTCCAGCCGTCGGGCAGATCGTCGGGCTCGCCGGGGCTGACGAGCACCACCGGCACGCCGAGCTCGACCAGCTCGTCGCGATAGGCCACCTCGAACGACGACGCCACCCCGTAGACCAGCACCGCGTCGCGGTCCGGCTGGGCGCGCAACTGGCTGACGAACGGCGTCACGCCGATGCCGCCGGCCACCAACAGCAGCGGCGCGTCGCCGCGCGGCCAGACGAAGTCGCCCTGCACACCCGTCGCGTAGGCCTCGTCGCCCGGCTCCAAGTCGAGCAGCGCCCGCTTGAAGCTGGAGCAGTCCTCCGGGACGCGCGCCGCGACGGCGACCGTCTCGTCGCCCGGCGCCGAGACGACCGTGAACACCCGACGCACGCCGCGCATGTCGGCGATGTGCGACACCTGCAGCTCCAGGTACTGCCCCGGCAGCATGCGCAGCGGACGGCGCGGCGCGAACCGGAACTCGTGGACGTCGCCGGCCACCCGCCGCGACTCCGCCAGCCGCAGCGTGATCCCGCCGCGCTGACCGAGGAAGAAGGCGATGAGGTTGACCGCCAACAGCGCCAGCTCATAGGTGCCCTCGAACGGGCCGAGGGCCAACGGCTCGTCGAGGAAGCGCTGAGAGAACAGCGGCCAGGAGAACACGACCGCCGCGAGCACGCCCAGCGCCCACTGCTGAGCCCGGCGCGGCGCCATCGTCAGCGGCTCGCTCAGCATGAAACCGGCGAAGAACACGATGGGCGTCGAGTAGACGACGTACTCCGCCGTCGCCCAGACGTCGGGGTCGAACGCGGTGTACCCCCAGGCGGTCAGCAGCGCGGCGGGCACGACGAACGACAGCGCCAGCGAGCGCCGTCCGGTGCGCAGCAGCACCAGCGCCGCGCCGACCAGCACGAAGGGGAACAGCACCTCGGTCGCCACCCACCAGGTCGTGCGCGGCGGCGGGCTCGCGGCGCGTTCGCCGAGGATCTCGCCGATCAGGACCGTCGCGGCGACGCCTGCCGCCGCCGGGTTGAACAGGTGTCGGCCGCGCCAGGCGAGGACGTATTTGGAGGCCTGGGCGATCCCGGCGATCAGCGCGAACCAGGCCAGCGTCGGGGTCTCGCTGGACGGCCAGTAGAGGAACCACAGCAGCAGCCCGGTGATGAACGCCGACTCGACGTGCGGACGACGGCCGACCATGGCGCCGAAGACGTGGTCGACCACGACCGACGACAGCAACAGCACGACCAGCGTCAGGAACATCGCGCGCAGGGTGAAGATCTCCGGGCTGATCCGCGAGGTCGCGGCGAGCACGAGGGCGACGACGACCAGCAGCGTCAGCACGATCGTCACGAGTCGGTACATCGTGACGCGGCCGAGCAGGCTGCGGATCATGAGAACACCTCTGCGGGGAGATCGGGGGTCGTGTGCAGGCCGGTCCGGTCGATCCAGGCCGCCTCCATGCCCCACCCTGCCAGTTTTTCCGGCCGGACGTGAAACAGAGCCGTCGCGCAGCCGTCGGCGAGAGCCGCCGATCCGGCCGTCGCCCAGGTGGCGACGACGGAGCGGACCGGCTGTCCGGTGCGCGCGTCGAGCACGTGGTGCAGTCCGTCGCCCCAGGCGCGACGATTGACCGACGAGCCGCACAACGCCTGTCCCGGGGCGAGGTCGACGACGCCGACGGCGAGGCGCGGGTCGCCGGGATGCTCCAGCGCCACCCGGATCGGCGCGGGGCCGTGGTGGGCGATGTCGCCTCCGGCGTCGACCGTCGGGGCGTGGCCCCGTTCGCGCAGCAGCGCGGCGACCCGGTCCACGAGGTGGCCTTTGCCCGCGGCACCGACGTCGAGCACCGCGCCGGGCGGCAGGCGCAGGGTCGAGCCGTCGCGCTGGACCGCCCGCCAGTCCGGCGCGCCCTGCGGCTCACCGGTCGGCGTCAGCGAGTAGGACGGGTCGTAGCCGAGGCGTTCGAGGTCGGCGCCGACCAGCGGGTTGACCGCGCCGTCGGTGACCGCGTGGAGCCGGTCGTAGAGGTCGAGCAGTTCGGTCGCGCCGTCGCCGAGGTCCACCGGCTCGCCGGAGGACAGCCGGGCGACCAGGCCGTCGTCGCAGAACCGCGACCAACGGTGGTCGTCGGCGGCGATCAGCGCGGCGACGGCGGCCTGGTCGTCGGCGGAGAGGGGGCGGGCGGTGTCGATCGACCAGCGGGTGCCGATGGCCTCGAACCGCCATGTCTCAGGCAGCGGCCTCGCCCTTGATCGTCTCGATGGCGGCGTTGAAGCCGCCGCTGGTCAACGAGGAGCCGGACACCTTGTCGACGTTCAGCTCGTCGATGGACTTGCCGACGACGAGGTCGGCGATCCCGCTGACGAACTTGCCCTGGAACTGCGCGGACTCGCCGCCGTCGGCGTGCGGGGTGACGGTGAGGTCGGTGATGACGCCGTCGGCGTCGAGGGTCAGCTGCACCGCGACGCTCTGCTGGCCGCCCGGCGTCATATACGAACCCTCGGCGCTGTAGTCGCCGGCGAGGTAGCTTCCCTCGGCCGAGGAAGACGAGGAGGAGGTGGACTCCGTGGTCGTGTCGTCGTCCTTCGAGGAGTCAGCGTCGGCGCCTCCGCAGGCGGCGGTCAGCAAGGCCGTGGCGGCGGCGGCGGTCGTCCAGACGGTCTTGAGGTTCACGGGGTCTCCTGGGAGCTGATCGGACGTTCGATTATGCCAACGGCGCAGGTGGTCGCCGCATTCCGACTCTCCGCGACCTCACAGGCAGGCCACAGATGACGGCGGCGGTCATGGTCGAGCGCTCAAGCGCTCCACACGGTGACCCAAGGGCGATCCGCCGGCGCCAGCGAGGCCTTGAGCGCGGCGTCGAACGTCACCAACGTCGTCTCGTTTGCGGCGGCGAGATTGACGAGGTGCAGATCGGTGACCTGACGACGGCCCATCAGCACCCGTGTGTCGATATGAGACTCCGCCAGCGAGACCGCATCGGTCAAGAAGCTCCATCCTGGAACCTGGCGCATCGCGTCGAGCTGGCCGAGCGCCTCGCCGCCGCTCACTTTCCGGCCGACCACCTGTTCGGTCATCAGCAACCGGATCAGACCCGCCTCGGTGACCGGACAGGTGCTCCAGGCCTCCACCTCGGAGAAGCGCTCGTGCGCGACGTGATGGTGGATGTGCTGATCCCAGCTCAAGGCGAGCAGGACGTTGACGTCAAGAAGCATCGGTCTACGCCGGTTCGTCGTCGCGATACGCGGCCACCAGCTCATCAGTCACCGTGTGCCCGACAGCACCCGATAGGACCGGAAAGCCCGAAGCCGCGGGCCGCGGCGCACGAGGACGACGAATTCCGGAGAGCGCGAGCTCCGAGACAGCTCGGCCGATGGAGATCCCCTCAGCTTTCGCCTTCGCCCGTGCGGCGCTCAACACCGCTGGGTCAAGGTCGAGCGTAGTGCGCATGTGAGCACCATAGCATCACGACATCACCCATCATGAGAATTCCGCCGCGAGCCCATCCGGCCCCGACCCGACGGCGACGGCGACGACTCCCTTCGGCTCCCCGTGGGTCAGTCGTCCGGGTCGCCTGTTCGGCGGTGTCGTACGACGTCGGCGAGCACCAGCACGATGAATCCGCTGAACAATTTGTCGACCAACGACATCAGGAGGTTCGACGAGTACACCGCGACCACGAAGCTATGGGTGAAGGCGCCGATGCGGGCGGTGATGTCGTCGGCTCCGTGGCCGACTTCGCCGCCGAGCGCGATGATGATGGGAGCCGCGGCGATCGTGCAGCACACCGCGACGGCCGCGTTGAGGGCGAAGAAGCGCGGGAGCGTCCGTCCCATGGCGAAGCGGCGCACTCCGTAACCCCATACGAGAGCGCCGACGACGTTCACCACCGCGAAGGGCAGGGAGACCGGACCAACCGCGATGGTCCACGCGCCGTTGGTGGCCAGTCCGACGAGCGCGCCCCACCACGGCCCGAGCAGGACGGCGGCGATGGCGGTGCCCACCATGTCGAGGTACAGTGGCAATCTCAGCGACTCGACCAGCAGCGATCCCGTGACGTTGACCAGCAAGCACGCCGCCACCACAGCCAGGACCACCCGCCACCGCAGGAGTCGCGACGGGACGGCCAGGAGGTCGTGACGGCCGGACGAGGGGGTGGGCCCCACCGTCTCCTCCGCTCCCGCGTCCGCGCTGTCCGCGGTGTCGGCGTGACCTGAACGGGCCCGTCGGCACCGCTGTTCCCAGGCGGCGACCGCCTGTTCGTCCTGTCCGAGGGCCCGCACGATCTCGCCGACCAGCTGGTCGTCCAGGCGTCGCCGTCCGTCTTTGAACACGTCGTAGACCGTGGTGCGCGCTGGCCGGGACGCCGCCGCTGGAACTCCCCGCGCCTCTCGGTCGCGACCGATCCGCACGACGATCTCCGAGTACGACAGGCTGCCCGCTTCCTCGCGCAGCGCCCGCAGGTCGGCGGCGATGGCGTCGAAAGCGGTGGACGGGGAGGGAGGCATGTCATTCATAGGTGATCGGCGCCTCCCCCAGCGGAACCGCCGAAAACGCTACCCCCCCGCGCACAAAAAATCATCGGGTCCGAATGACGCTTCAGGCCCGCGTCACCGCCGAGCGGTCAGGCATGCGTGGAGGCCGTCACCGAGGCAAAGGGGGCGCTATCAACCAACCCTCAGACAATCATGAACAGAATTTTCAAAATAGCCATCAGGGCAATTCCCCTGAGGCGGAGCGGGAGGCGGTCCAACAAAAGGAGGAGGGGGAGCAGGCTCGCTGGAACCTCCGCCCGCGCCACCAGGCGATCCTCCAGCGTTGCCCCCGTTCCCAGGGTTTCCGCTGTTGTTATGATAACCCTGACCACCGCTGTTACTCGAGCTTTGCTGTCGCGCCGCTTCCTCGGCGATACGAGTCTGCTCGTCATTCCACGCCTGATGCGTCGCGTCGAGCATCGGACGCACGCTGTCGAACTCGGCGTTCATCGCAGTGATCTCGGCCAGCAGCCGCCGGGCGTCACTCTCGTACTGCGGGATCTCACTGACGACCAACTTCTTCGACCGCGTGAGAACCTCCGCCAACGCCGTGCGAGGAGCCTCGTCCACGACCTTGCCCTCGGTGGAGTCCAGCAACGTCTGAACACCGGTGTTCCGCTCGCCCAGCTCGGTCAACGCCGCTTCCAGGCTCGTGCGCGTCTCATCGCTGGTCGAGACAGCCTCGTCAACCACCCCCGTCACCTCGACGCGTGCGTCACCCCGGCTCTGTGTGGCGTAAGCGAACACGCCGACGGCGATCAGCACGAGAACGACCGCCACAATGACAGCGTTCCGCCGCCCCCACTTCACCGACAGACCAGACACAAGAACCCCTCCCACAGGCGACAGATCTCACGGCGCCCCGCCGCCGATCACCATCACCCAACAACGCTGGCACTCCCGGCGTCATGGCTTCCCGCCAAGTCCGAACAACCCCGAACAACGCGCCGAGGCCCGACGTCTCCGACCCTTCTCAACTCGGGAAGGGGCCGCCGAGGGTCGCTAAGGAAGCACTGATTTATTCGGGTGGGTTTGGGGCGGCGTGGGCCTGGCGTGTCGGTGTTTTTGTTGGAATGATGGGGTTTATGCGTTCTGGTCAGTCTTCTCTTTCCGATGTTGAGTACTCC
>NZ_JASGEK010000060.1:0-4418 GCF_047606445.1 Aeromicrobium sp.
ATCCACCCTATGAGGGCTCATAGGGTGGATGAGCCACCGACGACAGGGGAAAGGTGGACAACTCACCGCCCTATGGGAACCCACCCACAGTCGGCTCACAGAAAGCCGACAGACGGACCACGGGCGGCCACGGCAGACTGAGAGCATGACGACAACGGTCCCCCTCACCCGCGCCGACGGGTCGCCGATCCGCGTGCTGGTGGTCGACGACGAGCCGAACATCACCGAACTGCTGCGCATGGCGCTGCGTCCCGAGGGATGGGAGGTGACGGTGGCGCACACCGGGATCGCCGCGGTCAAGGCCGCGCGCGAGAGCGACCCCGACGTGATCGTGCTCGACGTGATGCTGCCCGACATCGAGGGCACCGAGGTGCTGCGCCGCATCCGCGACTTCGCGCCGACCACGCCCATCGTCTTCCTCACCGCCCGCGACGCCGTCGAGGACCGCGTCTTCGGGCTCACCCTCGGCGGCGACGACTACGTGACGAAGCCGTTCAGCCTGGAGGAGCTGGTCGCACGGCTGCGCGGCCAGGTGCGCCGGGCCGGCGCGGCGCAGACGGCCGAGCAGAACGTCCTCACCGTCGGCGACCTCACCCTCGACGAGGACAGCCACGAGGTATTCCGCGACGGCGAGGAGATCGAGCTGACCGCGACCGAGTTCGAGCTGCTGCGCTTCCTCATGCGCAACCCCCGCCGTGTGCTGAGCAAGGCGCAGATCCTCGACCGCGTGTGGCACTACGACTTCGGCGGCCAGGCCAACGTGGTCGAGCTGTACATCTCTTACCTGCGCAAGAAGATCGAGACGGGACGCACGCCGATGATCCACACCAAACGCGGCGCGGGCTACGTGCTCAAGCCATGACCCGCCGCCTCGTCCTCATCACGATGGCGCTGATCGCCGTCGTCGGCGTCTCGGTGTCGGCGCTCGCCACGCTGACGATGAGCTCGGTGCTCACCGACCGGCTCGACGAGCAGCTGCACGCCTCCCTCGACCGTGCCACCCGCGAGCTCGACGAAAGCCCGTCCTCCGGCCCGCCCCGCCCTGGCGGCGCCGGCCCGGTGCCCGCCCCGCTCGGCCAGGGCGAGGGGACCCTGACGGCGGTCGCCGACGACGGCTCCTGGATCGGCATGACGATCGGCGACGGGGACCGGGCGCATGTGTCCGAGGCGGTCATCGAGGCGCTCGCCGCCGTGCCCGCCGACGGCGAGACGCACACCGTCGACCTCGCCGACCTCGGCGGCTACCGGGTGCTCGTGGTCGAGGAGGAGGACGGCCTGCAAGTGGCCGCCGGACTGCCCACGACCGACCGTGACGAGACCCTGGCGACGCTGCTGTGGTGGGAGGTGGCGCTCACCCTCGCGGGCGTGGCGGTCGCGGGCGTGGCCGGACGGACGCTGGTGCGACGCGAGCTGCGGCCGCTGCGCGAGGTCGCCGCGACCGCGCACCAGGTGGCCGTGCTGCCCCTGTCGTCGGGCGAGGTCGGCACCACCCCGCGGGTGGCCGAGCGGCTCAGCGACCCGTCGACCGAGGTCGGCCAGGTCGGCGCGGCGCTCAACGCGATGCTGGAGCACATCGAGCTGTCGCTGGCCGAACGGCACGCCAGCGAGGAGCGGCTGCGCCAGTTCGTCGCCGACGCCTCGCACGAGCTGCGCACCCCGCTGACCACCATCGCCGGCTACACCGAGCTGCTGCGCGCGGGGGCCGACGCCGAGACGCTGGCACAGGCGCTCGACCGGATCGACTCCGAGGCCGGCCGCATGTCCGGGCTGGTCGCCGACCTACTGCTGCTGGCCCGCCTCGACGCCGGACGACCCCTGGAGGCCGAGGAGGTCGACCTGACCCGGCTGCTGGTCGAGACCGTCTCCGACCGTCAGGTGGTCGACCGGGACCGCCAGTGGCGGCTCGACCTCCCCGACGAGCCGGTCACCGTCACCGGCGACGACCAGCGGCTGCACCAGGTGGTCGTCAACCTGCTGAGCAACGCCTCCCGGCACACCCCGGAGGGCACCGTCGTCACGGCCCGGCTCCGCGCCGAGCCGGGACGGGCAGTCGTCGAGGTGCACGACACCGGCCCCGGCCTGCCCGCCGAGCTGGTCCCCCGGGTCTTCGACCGGTTCGCGCGGGGCGACTCCTCGCGCACCCGCGCCTCCGGCGGCGCGGGCCTGGGCGCCTCGCTGGTGAGGGCCATCGCCGAGGCGCACGGCGGCTCCGCGCAGGTCGAGAGCGCCCCCGGCGACACGACCTTCCGGGTTTCGCTTCCCCGATAGGTTGTGCGTGTCCCCCGCGTGCGCCAAGATCGAGGCGACCCCTCTCCCAGAAAAGGACGACCATGGCTCAGAAGCAGTCCATCCTCGGCCGGATCAGCCAGCTGACCAAGGCCAACATCAACGCCTTGCTCGACAAGGCCGAGGATCCGCAGAAGATGCTCGACCAGCTGGTCCGCGACTACACCAACTCCATCGCCGAGGCCGAGGACGCCGTCGCGCAGACCATCGGCAACCTGCGGCTGGCCGAGGCCGACCACGCCGAGGACGTCGCCGCCGCGAAGGAGTGGGGCCAGAAGGCGCTCGCCGCCTCGCAGAAGGCCGACCAGCTCCGCGCGGGCGGGCAGGCCGCCGACGCCGACCGTTTCGACCAGCTGGCGAAGGTCGCGCTGACCAAGCAGATCGGCTTCGAGAACGAGGCGAAGGCCGCCGCGCCGATGATCGCCTCGCAGGCCGAGACGGTCGAGAAGCTCAAGACCGGCCTGACGCAGATGCGCGTGAAACTCGACGAGCTCAAGACCCGCCGCGACCAGCTGGTCGCCCGCGCCCGCACCGCCGAGGCGCAGGCGAAGGTGGCCGACGCGGTCAAGTCGATCGACGTGCTCGACCCGACGAGCGAGCTGTCGCGCTTCGAGGAGAAGGTCCGCCGCGACGAGGCGCTGGTCGCGGGCAAGGCCGAGCTGGCCAACTCCAGCCTCGACGCGCAGTTCGCCGAGCTGGAGGTCGACGCCGCGCAGCTCGAGGTGGAGGCGCGTCTGGCCGAGCTGAAGCAACTCGCCGGAAACTCAGACGCGAAAAGCATCGCGGACGAGTCCCCGGCCTGACAGGATAGGGCGCATGAAGCTCTCAGAGACATTCCAGTACGAAGGCGCCTCGGTCGACGCGGTCTACGGCCTCATCACCGACCAGGCGTTCCGCAGCGAGGCCTGTGAGGACCAGGGCGCGTTGGAGTACGAGGTCGGCGTCGACGGCGGCACGGTCTCGCTCAGCCGCACGATGCCCGCCGAGGTGCCCGACTTCGTCAAGAAGCTCACCGGCAGCACGGTCAAGGTCAAGCAGACCGAGCAGTGGACCGACGCCGGCGACGGCAGCCGCACCGCCAGCGTCAAGGTCTCCATCGTCGGCCAGCCGGCCGAGATGCTGGGCACCGCGACCCTCGCCCCGAAGGGCGACGGCACGACGTTCACCGTCGAGGGCAACGTCAAGGTGTCCATCCCGCTCATCGGCAAGAAGTTCGAGGGCGAGTTCCACAAGCAGATCGTCAAGTCCCTGCGCAAGGAGGTCGAGCTCGGCCTGACCAAGCTCTGACCTGGACTGAACGAAGGGGGCTCCGACACCGGATGTCGGAGCCCCCTTCGCCTGTCCGCCTCACACCGGCCGCCACAGCCGATCCACAGGGAGCACATGAAGGCGATCCTCATAGGTGTAGGAGCGCGCTCCGACACTCAACGCGACCCCGGCGACGAACCGGTCGCCCACCGCGTCCCGCAGCTTGCGCAGACCTTTGAAGTCGGCGCCCGCCACCCGCTCGTTCGCCTTGACCTCGAAAGCCAGCACACCGCCGTCGTCGAACTCGATCACGAAGTCGACCTCGTCATGGTCGTGCGTGCGCCAATGGCCGATGGTCATGCCCTCGTCCAGCCAGGAGACCTGCTTGCGCAGCTCACCGACCACGAAGCTCTCCAACAGATGACCGAACTCCGTCAGCGCCGTCGGGTCCAGCGTCGCCAGTTTCGCCGGACTCAGCCGCAGCAGCCGCGCCGCCAACCCCGAGTCGACCACATGCGCCTTCGGCTTGGCCGCCGACCGAGCGTGCAAGGTCTTGCCCCACGCGGGCAGGCGCGCGATCAGAAAGAGGTCTTCCAACAAGCGGGTGTACTGCTCGACCGTCTTGCGGTCGACGCCCAGCCCGTCCGACACGTCGTTGAGATTGAGGACCTGCGCGGTACGCCCCGCTAGCCGCCCCAGCAGCTCCCGCAAGACCTGGCGTTGACGCACCCGCGACAACTCCATCGCGTCACGCTCGATCGACTGGCGGACGTAATTGTCGAACCAGCGGTGACGTGCCGCCTCGGAACGTCCGACCGCCAGCGGGAACCCGCCGGTGACGACCCGTTCCACGTAGTCGGCGCGCGGCGTGTCCGACGTCGGAC
>NZ_JASGEK010000061.1:0-34469 GCF_047606445.1 Aeromicrobium sp.
AGCCGGTCAGCTCGATCCCGAACCTCTCGATCAGGCCGTGGGAGGCGACGAAGTCCAACAGGTCCCGATAGCCGCTGGCGGTCGCCGGGAACGAGCCGGTCGTCAACAGGCGTCCGCTGGTGGTGAGCACCGCGACGACATGGGTGTCGGCGTGGGTGTCGACCCCCGCGATGACGACCTCGGTCGCGGGAGTGACGGGTGTGATGGTCATGACGGGTGTGTCTGCCTCTCCGGTGTCGTGACTCGAATCGCTTCGCCGCCAGTCATGGTCGGGAGTCTGTCCGGCACCGGAGAGACGGACACCCGGGTCGACTGGTGTGACATCGGGGTGGGGCAGGGTCGACACGACAGGGATAGACGCCTGTGTCGGGTCAAGGTCCTATGAAGTCAGACCCCGTCCTGGTTCCCCTCTCCGGCAGGACGTCGGAACCATTCCGGCTGCGACGTTCTTCCCGGGACCGGCCATGGAAGCCGACACCTCTCGAAAAAGCAGCCCACACGGGCGCCAGCCTCTAAGCAAGTCAGACCACCACGCCCGACCCCGGGAAGAACACCACCATCATCCCTGCCTCGAAGGGCGCTCCTCCCGAGGACGTGCGGCGAGCCTTGACTGTTTGGGCAGGTAGAGGACTCCGTCGGTCGCAAGCTCCCTCCTCCCGAATCCGCAGCGTGCGATAGCTGAACGGAGAAGACCCCCGAGCAAAGAGCGCTCGGGGGTCTTCTCCGTTCAGCTGTGGCAGGTAGAGGATTCGAACCTCTGAAGTCGATGACGGCTGATTTACAGTCAGCTCCCTTTGGCCGCTCGGGCAACCTGCCTCAGGCGTCACCCTCGCGGGCAACGGTGTGACAGCTTACCTCACCGGCGCCACCGCCCACCACGGCGGCCGACTACTTCTTGGAGCACTTCGGGATCTGCATACAGGTGTGCGAGGAGTAGTTGTTCGCCCTCGCCTCCTTGCACCATGCACAAGTACAGCTACACGCCATGTCCGTCACCTCCTCTCAACATTTCAGACCACGTCACGACGTCCGGACCAACAGGCCCAGTTCGTAGTCGCTCACGCCGTGCTGCTCCCCCGGCGCACCAGCTCGGCGCGCCAGCTTGATCACGATGGCCGCTTGGCCTGGTTGTTGTTGGACACTCACACGCTCCCTGGAGTACGGAACGCCTGTCCCGAGCACAGCGCTCAACCGCGCGGCCGGCTCCTCGTAGGCGATCGCACTCTGCCAGCCGGGCCCTCCGTCAACGCGTTCGAACAGCTCGCGAGCCTCGTCGTCGCCCAGTGTCCGATAGCGGTAGCCACCAGCGTTCGTGATGACGCTGGAGTTTAGGAACAGCATCGGCAGGTCGGGGTCAATTCCCGCCGGCAGACGGACGAAGGCCAGGTCGACCTCGTCGGAAAGCTCGGCGAGATCTGTCTCCTTGTAGTACTTCTGCAGCTCCTTACGGCTTTCAGCCCGCGGCGTGTCCTTCGTGTGTCCGAACTTCTCAGCGCCGATCACCCACGGCTCCTTCGCCGCGACGTACACCGCAGCCGCACGGTCCATCTCCCGCGCGATCTCCAAGAGGGTCACCGACTGCGGGACCCGCCCACCGGTCACGTCGATGATGACCTGCCGGGGGTCGTGCCCGCGCAGAGCGGCACGAATGTCCTCGTGGATCCGCCCCATGTCGATCTCCGGCTCGTCCACCTTCATCGACACACGACGAATCTTCGGCTTGAGATGTTCCATGCCCAACAAGTCGCAGTAGTTCGCCATCGTCTGCCCTGCCTCGTCGCTGCCATCGTCGAGTTGCACGATGGCTTCGAGGCGCGGCTCCAGACGCCGCAGCGTGTAGACAATCGCCTGCGGGATGTGCTTCTTCGCGTCGAAGGGCCCCACGCTCGCGAGCAGCACGTCGGCGCGATCGAGCACATGGCCGGGCAAGCGCGACGACTGAGCGACCACACGGACCCCTTGGTCCGCGTCGCCGCCGACGGCCAGCCAGCCCAATCCAGCGGCCGCGAGGAGGAGTCCGCCGCCCCACGCCGCCAGTGCCCACTCGCTCTCGACCTGGGAATCACCGAGCCACGCCAGGCCCCACGACCCGAAGAAAACAGCGCAGGCCGCAGGCAAAGCGTCCTTTAGGTCAGACAATGCGCTGAAGCTCCGCCACAGCGTCAGCGCCGAGACGACCCCCAGGGCCAAAGCCCCGGCGCCCAGCCATATCCACCATGACCAATCGCCGTCCAAGAAAAACCTGTCCGCCACACCATCCGCTACCAATGCCGTACCGACGTTGATGCAGAGCGCGGGGCCCAACAGGCGAGCCAAATGGCCAAGTGTGCGACGCCTCATCCTCACGTTCCTTCCGCCTTCTCGACTCAGCGTGGCACATAATCCGCCCGACCGGGACGAAACCTTGTCCTCGATTCCGAGGGTGGCGCCGGTCACAGGAGGACCACTAGGATCGAGGCGCATCCGTGATCGTCACGGGCACGTCACGCTTCGCCGCCGGAGGTTCCATGCACTGGGTCGTCATCCAAACCGGCGGAACGCAGCGCTACCTCTTCGACAGCAACAAGCGCAAGCTCAACGTGGGGGCCTCCTACCTCGTCACCAAGCTGCCCGAGTGGGTGAGTGAGGCTATCGGCGAGATCGAAGGCGTGACCGAGGAGAACATCGTCGTCAACGTCTCCGGCGTGGCCAATCTGCTCGTGGACGACGAGGAGACGGGTCGCGCGATCGTCGCCGCAGTCACCCGACGCGCCTTGGACGAAGCGCCCGGGCTCCAGGTGTGGGGCTGTGTCGGACCTGCGATCTCCGGGGCGCTCGGGCCGGCGTTGCGGGAGACGTACGACCTCGCCGAGCTCATTCGTTCAACCACACCCGGATCGGTCGAGCGGTTCCCCGCGACGCCGTTCACCGCACGAAGCCCCCTCGACTCACTCCCGGTGACCGAGCAGCGCAAACTCGCCGCCGACGATTCCATCGCGTTGTCAAAGGTCGCAGCCGAGAAGTGGGACTCCGCCAGCGTGGGACTCGCCACCATCAAAGAGAAGGTGACGGACTCTTCGTCCGCGATCATGAAAGTCGACAATGACGACGACCATGAGACCTGGACCTCCATCGTCCACATCGACGGCAACGGTTTCGGCCAACTCTTGATCCAACTCACCGACGAAGAATCCGACGACTTCGAAGTCCGTCTCAAAGACTTGAGCAACGCGCTGGAGGCGATCGGATGGGAGGCGCTCAACACCGCCATCGACCACCTCCACCGGTCCGATGACAAGCCATGGATCCTCCCTCTGGTCGTCGGCGGTGACGACCTCACCGCCATTGTCAGCGCCCCACGAGCACGAGCGTTCGCGCTCGCTTATCTGAAAGCTTTCGAGGACAAGACCCGAGCCAAAGAGATCGTGAGCGACGCCGCTCAGGGGGTGCTCGGACGCCCGTACCTCACCGCCGCGGCCGGCATCGCCATCGTCAAGCCGACCCATCCCTTCCACACGGCGTACCGACGAGCCGAAGAGCTGTGCCGGTCGGCCAAGAACGCCAAGACGACCGCTCCCGAGAGCAGCGCACTGGACATTCAGGTCTTCCACGAGTCGGTGGGACGCTCGCTCGACGACGTCCGATCCGACTTGCAGGGGTCGGAAGACCCGCTCACCCAACTGTGGCCCGGTGAGCTCTTGACCAGCCACACAGGCGTCGGCGGTCTCGGCTCAGCCGCACGCTTGGACGAAGTCGTGTCAGAACTGAGGCAGGGAGTTCTCACCTCCAGCGAATGGCACGGCCTGCGCACCGCTCTGACCGATCGCGACGCCGACGCGTGGCGTAGAAGCGTCGAGGGCTTGAAAGCTCAACTCGCAGTGTTCGACCCCGGCCGCTTGAAATCCGCCGCCGCCTTACTCGACGACGAGACCATCCCCTACCTGCTGCCAGCGATGGACCTCCTGGATGTCGAGGACGCACGATGACTGTCTCGATCCCATTCCATTTCACCTTCACCTCCGACTGGTTCGTCGGCTCGGGAACGGCCCAACACGGCTCGATCGACCGTCGGGTGCGCCGCGACGTCGACGGTCTTCCGTACCTTCCGGGGCGGACCGTCAAAGGCATGCTGCGCCAGGCGATCACCGAGGCCGCTCACGCTCTCGACGACGGTAAGTCGGACCGCTCGTGGTCCTCCTTAGCCCGCCAGATGCTCGGTCGGGCAGGCGAGCCCGGCCTGATCTCGGTCTCTTCCGCGCGCCTCTCGCCCGCAGTCGTCGCCGATCTTCGCCGCGAGCCCGCCTTGCGCGACGCCACGGTGGTGCTGCGCGCGTCGACCGCGATCGACGTTCACGGCGTGGCCGACGAGGACACCCTGCGCCTGGAGGAACGCGCTCGACAAGGGGCGGTCGTGACGGCGACTGTGGAGTTAAATGTTCCCGAAACACTATGGACCGACCCCGACGAAAGCTGGGCGCTCCGCCTGCTGTTGCACGCGGCGTCACGCCTCATCACCCGCCTCGGCGGCAAACGACGACGCGGCGCGGGACGATGCGAGGTCAGCGCCGATCTGGGACCGCAGTGGAACCTGAGTTCCGCTGTCGAGCGTGCCCGGACGACGCCAGCCCCCACGTTGTCTCCCCTCACTGACACCAACGAAGAAGACCCCTCCGAACCGACCGCCCGAGAGGGTGCATGGCGGCGTTTCCGCGTCGAGGTGACCACCCGGGGGCCGGTCATCCTGCCCGACCGCTCCCTCGGCAACGTCGTCGCCGGAAAGGAGCACATCCCTGGCGTCCATCTGCTCCGCGCGCTGACCGCCGCCTGCGGACGGGCCGACGTCGGGGCGGCGGTGCGCGACGACGCGCTGATCGTCACCGACGCGACTCCCTTCGCCGACGCGACCGACCGGGGGCTTCCCACGCCTCGCTGCCTTCGGCGGGC
Organism: Aeromicrobium sp.; assembly: GCF_047606445.1. Classification (GTDB taxonomy): domain Bacteria; phylum Actinomycetota; class Actinomycetes; order Propionibacteriales; family Nocardioidaceae; genus Aeromicrobium. The sequence continues at coordinate 4,924 of NZ_JASGEK010000061.1, forward strand.
GAAGACCGCGAGCGCCGCGCCCGACGTGGTCGTCGACATCCTCCGCCAGCGCTTCACCACGGAGGACGGCTCGACGATCCAGGGCGTCACGTTAGGCGGCTACCTCCATCCCGACCCAGCCCAGGTCGTGACCTTGGAGAACCTGCCGTCGACCGTCGCCGTCACCCACGTGAACGTCGCCGATATGAACGTCGCCGACGGTGACCAGGGCGGTCCTTTCACTTATGTGGCGATCACGCCCGGCTCGTCGTTCGCCGCCGAGATCCACGTGCGCGACGACGCCGTCGACCCGCGACGCCTCGCCGGGACGCACCGGCTCGGAGCCTCACGCTCGGCCGAGTACGGAGAGGTCTCGATCGACGTCACACCGCTCGATCCTGCCGCGCCCCGCGACGACCTCGAAAAGGGCGATCTCTTGGTCGCCTGGCTGACCTCCGATGTGATCCTTCCGCTGGGGACGACGTCCGCCTCCGCCTTCAAGGCGACGTTGGAGCGCCGCCTCGGCGTGACCCTGGAGGTCGATCCCGACGCCACTGTCTGGGCCTCCGCTTCCATCGTGCGGCGCGACGGCTGGCACAGCGGCTGGGGCTTGCCCCAGCCGAGCGTCACGGGGATCGGCGCCGGCAGCGTCTACCGGTTCCGGGTCGCCGGAACGGTCCCCGGCGAAGTGCTCACCACCATGGAACGCGAAGGGCTCGGCGTGCGGCGCGCGGAGGGATGCGGACAGATCCGTTTCAATCCACCATGCCTGACAGGGGAGCCGCGCGGCCGCTACGACACCCGAGACGCCTACCAGGCCGACCAGGCGACCGAGGTGACCACCGGGCTCACACCCGAGGAACGCAGGTGGCTGCACGCCGTCCATCGGGCGGCGATCGAGACCATGATCGACGAGCAAGCCATCGCTCTCGTGGCACAACACGACCTCCGCTCGAAGCTGGCTCCACGGGAGCTCGGCAAAGCTCAGGCTGGCATCGTCCGGCAGATCGCCGAGGAGCTGACGGCGCCGGGAGGCCGCCGCAAGGCTGAGGCATGGAGCACGAAGACCCTCAAAGCGGCGGTCCGCAAAAAGGCCTGGCCGGAGGGATACATCGAGAGGCTTCAGACGTACTTCGCCAAGCCGACCAACTTGAGGGAAGCCAACCCGCTGCGCAAGCAGGCACGACAGCTGGCGAATGACACGACGATCGACATTCCGACGTTGACCGTGCAGCGCGTCCTTCTGGCGGCGCTGTCCATGCCCCGAAGCTCCGACTCATCGTCCGTCGAACCGCAAGGAGCCGACGCATGACACATCGCGCACGACATCTGATCACCGGTCAGCTCGTCGCCGAAAGCGCGCTCCATGTGGGCGCCTCACGCAGCGACGCCGTCACCGACCTGCCCGTGCTGCGCGACGGCTCCGGTCGGCCGCTGCTGCCCGGAACCAGCCTGGCAGGCGTGTTACGTCGCACCCTCCCCGACGACGAGGCCGACCGCTGGTTCGGCTCGCATGACGGCTCCACGACGCATCCCAGTGTGGTGATCGTCGACGACGCTCCCGCGACAGGCGGCACCTACGAGCGACACGGAACCCAAATCCGCACGACGACGGCCATCGATCCGCGAACCGGCGCGGTCAAAGAACGCCTCCTGTTCAGCCGGGAGGTGGTGCCACAAGGCACAATATTCAGCCTCTCGCTGGAGCTGGAGACCGACGATGAGGCCTCCGCCGAGGAGTTCCTGCAACGGCTCGCCGGCACCTTGGCGACAGGCATCCGCGTCGGCGCGGCCATCACCCGAGGCCTTGGTCGAGTGAGCCTCGACGGCGATCTGGAGCGACGAACCATCGCTCTTCAGGAGCGCGAACGGTTTCTGGACTTTCTGAGCGACGTCGATCACCGGTCACCCGTCACGCCTGCGAGCGCGGTCACCGAACCCCGCTCGCTCATGTTCGCATTGCCCTTCGTGCCGGTCGGGCCGCTGATGACCTCCGTAGAACTACCCGGCGGGGCTGTCGACCGAGTTCCGCTCACCGCGCCAACCGAGGCTGGCCACGTACGACTGACACTCCCCGGCTCGTCGATCAAGGGCGCATTACGCGCTCGTGCCCTCTATCTGTTGGGCACATTGGGCAAGTCGGCCGACGACCCGGCCTTCGTCACCCTCTTCGGCGCGGCCGCCGAGCTCGATGAGGAACGTCGCCAACTCGGCCGACGTGGACGCCTCATCGTCGAGGACAGCGGCGTCGACACGCCGATCCCCGCCGAGAAATGGCAAGCGGTGCTCGACGCCAGCGGACAGGAGGCGCCTCGCGCCCGGAAGGCGCTGACAACGGCCTTGAGCGACCTGGCCTCTGACAGCCTTCCACGCTTCATCCCCGCCGACCGGGTCGCCGTCGACCGATGGACTGGCGGCGCCGCCGAGCCGCTTCTCTACTCGCTCTTGGAACCTCATCACCACACCGAAGAGTGGGAACCGTTGCGCCTCACGCTCGATCTGGACGGCGTGCCCGACGACGAGGCGCGACGCGCGGTCGGGCTGCTGCTCATGGTTCTCCGTGAGGTACGCGACGGCTGGGTCAAGTTCGGTTATGGCACCCGCCGTGGGCTGGGGCAGGTCCGACTCGCCGAAGGTAAGGACGACATCAGCGTAGGTGAGTCGCTGGCGGGGTGGTTTCCGCTGCGCGACTGGCGGATCACCGGGAAAGAACAGCCACCACAGGCAGTGGACGACGCACTGGAAGCCTTCATCCAGTCCCCTTCGGACGCGACGTCCCTGCTCAGCACCCAGGAGGACTCATGACCACCGACACCCGTGGATCTCTCCAACCCGGCTCACTCCACGACGCGCTGGCGACGGTCCCCGACGGAGCCGTCGGCTACGTGCTGTCGCCGAGAGCCGCGCGCTGGTTCCGCAAAGTCTCCGGCGAGCTCTCCTGGCACGACGACAAAGCAACTATCCCTCTGTCGACCGTCTACGCGTTGGAGGCCTTCGACGGGACGACCTCCGTCTCCTGGGAACGTGACAGCGGCGGCCAGGGCTTCCGACGGACCTTGACCCGACCGAAAGGATCGGCACGGGTCCGTGCTCACCTGTGGGGAACCATCACGACAGTCGATCCCGGCTGGGTCCACCTCTCCGAGGACCGGGTCGCCGACTTCTGGGTACCGCTGACCGGCCTCGACTCGAAGTCGAAAGGCAGGTCCGTCCGGCTGGTGTACGCAGAACACTGGACCGAGGACGACCACGGCAACACCTACGTCAAGGCGACACAACCGTTACAGATCGAGGTGTGCTGAGATGGCCGAGATCACCGAAGTCGCGGCCACCGTCGTTGCCGTGTCTCCGACCGACGGAGTGACCCTCCAGCGGTCGGACAAGCCCAACAAGAGGCCGAAATACCTAGAATCCAATCGCCCCAACGATCTGCAAGCCGGCGAAACCGTCGTCATCGTGTACTCCGACACCCAGATCATCAGAATCAAACGGCCGACGAGTTCAGCGTTCTTGAACCCGTACGTCATGCTCGCCTCGCCGAAACGTGTCGCTGACGCGGCGTGGGCAGACGCTGAACCGCCCGGGCATAGCGCACTGCCGCACGGCCACTACCGTGGCACGGTCGACGTCACGATCACCTCAGAGTCTCCGTTGCTGCTCCTCGACCAAGGTGAGGCCGAGCCGGGTGGTCCGGCATTGTGGGTCCGTCGCCTGGACCCAGACGACGACAAGCCACTGCTCGACCCGACCTCGGTCAAAGGAATGCTCCGCTCTGCCTTTGAGGCAGTCACCGTCTCACGCTACGGAGTCTTCGCAGGGCATAACGATCCGCTCACCATCCGGGTGGGACGCACGAAAGAGGACTTCAAAAAATCGCCCGCCGAGGTACTCGATCTAGAAGACCTGCGTCCCTCGGTCAGCGTGGAGAAACTGTCTCCGGCTGAGCGAGTGTTCGGCTGGGTGGGAGACGAGCGCGCTGAGACACCCGTCGCGGCGTACCGTGGTCACGCCTGGGTCGAAGACGTTCATGTGGATCGTGCTGAGATCGTCCCTCTCACGGAGACGGATCCAGAAGGTCTTCAACTCACCACGCTCAACAGCCCCAAGCCCGAACAGTATCGCTTCTATCTCAAGGATGTCGACGGCAAGCCGCTTCCAAGCGGGCGGCAGAAGTCGATCAACGAGGGCTACACCGACGCATCTCGGCTGGCACGGAAGTTCTACTGGCCACACCCGTCACGCGCGAAGCCTGACTACTGGAAGCCTTCCCCGATGACACCGCATATGGTCGAGGAGAAGGATGACGACAGCAACAGCCTCGGCTTGAGACGACATGGCTACGCGGAGCCCAGCTGGGACGCGGAAGCCCGCACATACCGCGAGTACATCGCCCCAGTCGGCACTAAGCCGAAGGTCAGCCGCGTGATCAACGAGTGGGTCGCTCCAGGCGCCACCTTCCGTTTCACGCTCCGGTTCGACGGCGTGACCGCCAAACACTTGGGCGTGCTGCTGTGGCTTCTCGACGACCAACGACTGCGATTCGGCCTCGGTGGCGGCAAACCTCTGGGCTTCGGCACGGTACGTCTCTCCGTTGAGGGCAGCGAAATCCAATCCGCCGACATGGTTCGGAAGTCACTCTCAAGGTGGCAGTCTCCTGTCGACGGTGTCGACCACAGCGAACTACTCGATGTCGGCGTCACGAGCCTCGACCAGGCGTACCCGAAGCGCCGTGAGACCTTCGCCAAGATCAGCGATCCGCCAGAGATACCCGTGCACTATCCACGCACCTCCGACGAACCCATCGCAGAGTCCTACGAGTGGTTCATGGCGAACGAGCATCCCGACGGCGGCAAACACTCGTTGCCCGACATCGACGACCCGGCTCTGCCGTACAACCCCCAGGCGTGATCGACCCATGTCGCACTTCTCCCGACCCTCCCTGGCGCGCTGGTGGGTGCCATTCGATGGGGTCGACCCTGAGACGGTGGAGTTGCAGTATCTCCATGGGGCGATCAGCAACTGGTTCGATGCCAACGAGGTCGAGCACAAGGCCGGGAGCAAGCCGTATTCGCTGACTCCGCTCTCACAGCGCGGCGAGGAGTTCGGGGTCGAGATCGCCACGCTGACCTCCGAGGCGGCGCTGCGCCTGCACACGGCCTGCGTGCAGGGGACGGTCGTGCGGTTGGGGCCTCAGCAGGGGCGAGTCGCGGCGGCGCCGACGTTGGTCGATGTCGTCGCGTGGGAAAGCCTCGGCGCCCGGCCGCAGAACATGTGGTCGCTCGACTTCCTCACTCCGACCGTGTTCCGGCGCGGCAAGCGTTATTCGCCGCTGCCGACACCGCAGTCCATCACACGGAGCTTGTCCTACCAGTGGAACGCCTGGAGCGGTTTGGAGTCGATCCGGCTCGACCACGCCGAGGTCGACCAGGTGTGGGTCTCGTCGTTCGAGGGCGGCAGCCACCCGATCCGCCTGCGTTTCAAGCGCGAAGTCACTCGCACCTATGAGGGCTTCGTCGGCCGATTGACCTTGCGCTGCGACGACGACACGGTCGCCGCTGCGACAGCACGACTGCTGGGGGTCGCGCCGTACGCGGGCGTCGGCTCATTCACCTTGCGTGGTCTCGGAGTGACGCGGTTCGCCGACGTCCAGGAACACCGCCATGCGGTCGCTCGCTGACCGTGCTTTCACTCCGGACGCGCTGACCCTTGCCTGGGAGAAGGTCCGGCGCGATCATGTCGTCGCTCCGGGTTCGGCCTTGTCTCGCTTCGCGACCTCCAGCCGCGATCGCTTGGCGACCTTGTCAGACGCCCTTCAGTCGGGGAGCTACCGACCGGACCCGCTCACACCCGCGACCATCGAGGTCGACGGACGCACCCGCGACATCCACCTCCCCTCGGTGCGCGACCGTGTCGTCGAGCGCTCCGTCCTCGACTCGGTCACAGCGGTGATCGACCCGCTCCTCGGCCCCTTCTGCTTCGGCTACCGTCCAGGGTTGGGCGTGCCGGACGCCGTCCACGCGTTGCGGGAGCTGCGGGACGAAGGCCATTCGCACGTGCTGCGGGCCGACGTCGACGATTGTTTCGCCTCCATCCCGGTGTTGTTAGCGCTGTCGACCTTCTCCGAGCACATCCACGAAGAACCGATCCTGGCTGTGGTGCGAGCGCTGCTCGGCCGACTGACCAAGGATCGGCGGGGTCGGGTGCGATCTCATCCGGGTCTCCCACTCGGTTGCGCGCTGTCCCCGCTGCTGACGAACCTCGTGTTGTCGCGACTCGACTCGACCCTCGCCGAGGAGGGTTTCCCCATCATCCGCTACGCCGACGACTTCGTCGTGGCGGCGCACTCGTTCGAAGAGGCGTCGTGCGCTCAGCGATTAGCGGCCGAAACTCTCGCGGAATTGGAGATGCGCATGGGTGAGGACAAGACGGAGATCACCACCTATCAAGACGGCTTCACCTTTCTCGGCGAGGATTTCGGCCTGCGCTACCCCCGTGCGGCCACCGAGACGGTGCGCCCTCCTGATCGTCGTGTGCTCTACATCGGCTCGCAGGGCAGCCGGGTCAGGAAAGCCCGAGGCCGTGTCATCGTCGAGAGCAAGGACGAGGTGGAACTGGTCAACGTGGCGCAGACGAAGGTCGCTCGGATCGTCTGCTTCGGTTCGGTGGGCTTGTCCGCGGGGGTGCGCGAGTGGGCGTTGCGTTCCGGCGTCGAGGTGTACTTGGCGACGCGTCGCGGCTCGTATCTCGGGCAAATGGTGGCTTCGTCCCGATCTCCTCGCGTGGAGCGCATCCAGGCTCAGTTGAGGTTCTCAGAGACTGACGAGTGCCTTGAGTTGGCCCGCCGTGTCGTCGCGGCGAAACTCTCGAAGCAAGCGGTGCTGGTGAAACGGTTCGGACGGCGTACCCATCGGGACGTCAGCCAGGAGGCCATCGTGAGGATTCGAGCGGCGATGGAAGCTTTACCGACCTGCGCCACGAGAGACGAGCTGATGGGCAACGAGGGCGCCGCGGCGCGGGCCTATTTCCAGGCTCTTGGACGCATGGCTCCCGAAAGCCTACGGTTCGAGAGACGGAGTCGCCGGCCTCCGGAGGATGTCTTCAACGCCGCGCTGTCCTGGGGCTACGCGCTGCTGTTGGGCGAGTGCGAGACGGCCTTGATCGCCGCAGGATTGGACCCGGCGATCGGCGTGCTGCACGCCGTCGAAGGGCAACGGCCGAGCCTGGCGTTGGACTTGATGGAGGAGTTCCGTGTGCTGATCGTCGACCAGTGCGTGATGCAGGCGGCACGCTCCGGGGCCCTCACCGCTGAACACGGTCGTTCTGAACCGGGCAAGCCGGGAGTTCTACTGGACAAGGCCGGGCGCGCGGCCGTCATCGACGCCTACGAAAGACGCATGTTGGACAAGACCGCTGGAGCCCTGCCCACGTACTCCGGGACGCTCCGTCGTCATCTGTACCGCCAGGCGCAGCGGCTCTCCTCCTCCATCCAGCACGGGGAGCCCACCTGGACCGGTCTGTCATGGCGATGACCACCATCGCGGCCTACGACGTAACGGACGACGGGCGTCGTTCCCGGCTGGCGGCACTCCTCCAGCAGTACGGCGACCGTGTCCAGAAGTCAGTGTTCCTCCTGGACGTCGACAGCGAGAGCCTTGAGGAGATCAGCCGACGAGCACAATCACTCGTCGACGCCGGGACGGACTCGCTGTACTTCTTCCCGCTATGCCTCAGTTGCTCGTCACGCACCATCCTGGTCGGACAGGCTCAACCGCCCGAGGCGGTCCTCTTCTGGGCCGCGCTGTGAACGCCATGTCCACACCGAAACTGGCGCGCGCCCACCGCCCCCACGCGAGGGGTGTGCACCACCTCTGAACTGCGCGAACGTCCTCGATGGCCAGCCCTTCCGACCTAACGATGGGCGAACCTCCGTAGCCCTGTGCATCGGCCCGGCATCCCCGCTGGTCAGAGCCCCTCTTCGAGGGGTAGGGTCCTTTGAAGGATCGCGCTAACAAGCGCCTAGAAACAATCGTGGCCACCTGCACCGCCTTCTTCTTGTTTTCGTCCTTTGAAGGATCGCGCTAACAAGCGCCTAGAAACGCCACTTTGAACAGCCTAGACATGATGTTCTGTCCTTTGAAGGATCGCGCTAACAAGCGCCTAGAAACTTCCCGTACCGTGTCACTGACTCTCACTGGGGGGTCCTTTGAAGGATCGCGCTAACAAGCGCCTAGAAACCGACCAGAAGGCCGAGGCCTCGTTCAGATCGGGGGTCCTTTGAAGGATCGCGCTAACAAGCGCCTAGAAACCGTCGCGTTGTGGGCGTACAGCAACGAGTTCACGAGTCCTTTGAAGGATCGCGCTAACAAGCGCCTAGAAACCCCGCCAGCGTCGCGTTCAGCGCTATCAGCACAAAGTCCTTTGAAGGATCGCGCTAACAAGCGCCTAGAAACAACTTACCCACTTGCTTTTTAAGCCACTCTTTCTCGGTCCTTTGAAGGATCGCGCTAACAAGCGCCTAGAAACAAACGCAACGCAGCGTGAGCCGTGAGGCCCGCCAGCGGTCCTTTGAAGGATCGCGCTAACAAGCGCCTAGAAACGCCGTGTACATCAGCCCGTAGAGACCCCAGTCCCGGATGTCCTTTGAAGGATCGCGCTAACAAGCGCCTAGAAACGAGGGCGGCCACCTTAAATAGTCTAGACATGACGTGTCCTTTGAAGGATCGCGCTAACAAGCGCCTAGAAACGAGGGCGGCCACCTTAAATAGTCTAGGCATGACGTGTCCTTTGAAGGATCGCGCTAACAAGCGCCTAGAAACTCGAGCTTCGCCTCCGTCGTGGTCACGCTGGTCCTTTGAAGGATCGCGCTAACAAGCGCCTAGAAACCGGGTACGGGCGGCCACAGGTCTCGCTAGATGACGTCCTTTGAAGGATCGCGCTAACAAGCGCCTAGAAACGTCGACGAACAGCCAAAAGGCGTCGCCCTCGGGTCCTTTGAAGGATCGCGCTAACAAGCGCCTAGAAACCTGCCGATGTGATCGATTTCATATGCACGCATGTCTGTCCTTTGAAGGATCGCGCTAACAAGCGCCTAGAAACACGATGGCGGCCACCTTGACGAATCTGGACATGAGTCCTTTGAAGGATCGCGCTAACAAGCGCCTAGAAACTTGAACGCCCGAACCGTGATGGTTTGACCGTCGTCCTGTCCTTTGAAGGATCGCGCTAACAAGCGCCTAGAAACGTGGTGTTGGACATGATAATGTCCCTCTCTCCGAGTCCTTTGAAGGATCGCGCTAACAAGCGCCTAGAAACGGCTTGCGCCGCGGCATGTCCTTAGGGGACATAGTCGTCCTTTGAAGGATCGCGCTAACAAGCGCCTAGAAACGCTCGGCCTGGAGGGCCTTCCGCTTGTCCTCGGTCCTTTGAAGGATCGCGCTAACAAGCGCCTAGAAACCGCCGTGACCGCGGGGCTTCTTCTTCGGCTCCTCGTCCTTTGAAGGATCGCGCTAACAAGCGCCTAGAAACTTTCTGGTTGGGTTTCTACTCTGTCAGGTGTCCTTTGAAGGATCGCGCTAACAAGCGCCTAGAAACGCCTCGACCAACGACGCCCTCTCACCCGACGCGTTGTCCTTTGAAGGATCGCGCTAACAAGCGCCTAGAAACTACTCCATGAGAGTACTTCCTTTCGGTTGTCGTCGTCCTTTGAAGGATCGCGCTAACAAGCGCCTAGAAACCGACCCGACGTTGACCAGGTCGACCTTCTCCTCGCGTCCTTTGAAGGATCGCGCTAACAAGCGCCTAGAAACATGTCGATGCGAGCCATAATAGACTCCTCTCTGTCCTTTGAAGGATCGCGCTAACAAGCGCCTAGAAACGAACAGCCAAAAGGCGTCGCCCGACTCGCTCTGTCCTTTGAAGGATCGCGCTAACAAGCGCCTAGAAACAAATCACGAGATCGCATGGCGACCCCCTTCTGTTGTCCTTTGAAGGATCGCGCTAACAAGCGCCTAGAAACTTTTTGGCCTCAACCGGAGTCTCGGGCGTTTCGGTCCTTTGAAGGATCGCGCTAACAAGCGCCTAGAAACCAGCCAGCACCACACTCTCGTGCAGCTGCTTTAGCGTCCTTTGAAGGATCGCGCTAACAAGCGCCTAGAAACGGAACGAATAAGCCGCGAGGCTCATCGTAGCTGCGGTCCTTTGAAGGATCGCGCTAACAAGCGCCTAGAAACAAAAGGCCCCGCCGTTCTCGGGGGGTGAAGTCCTTTGAAGGATCGCGCTAACAAGCGCCTAGAAACCCCATCGTAGCTGCGTTCGCGACGATCAGCACGAAGTCCTTTGAAGGATCGCGCTAACAAGCGCCTAGAAACGAAGTAGCCCCTCACCACTCGACCTCGGCCAGTCCTTTGAACGATCGCGCTAACAAGCGCCTAGAAACATTTGGTCATGTCTCCTCCTAGAGACTATCGACATGGAGTCCTTTGAAGGATCGCGCTAGCAAGTGCCTAGAAACAATGACTCGCGGATCCACCAGGTTGCCTCCGGCAGTCAGGTCCTTTGAAGGATCGCGCTAACAAGCGCCTAAAAACACTCCAATGCGACCGGCGGCGTGAACGTCTCACACCTCAACGTTTCAGGGCGCTTCGCATCCGCAGTGGGTCGGGAAAGGCGGTTCTTCTTGACCCGAAGGTCGCCGCAGACTTCGCTCCCTGAGGCGCGGAGGGCGCCCAGCGCCCGAAGCCTCGAAGGGTGCAGACGCATGGTTACGCTTCCTCCCTTCGAGGCTCGCTCGTAGGACACATACTCGTCAATACTTAGGGAGTCGGTCTAGGCTCGTCGTATGGGTGTTGAGGGTAGGGATTCTGGCGAGGTTCGGGCGGTTGTGTATCTGCGGATCAGCTTGGACCGTGAGGGGGACGAGTTGGGTATCAGCAGGAACCGTGAGGATGCGGTGGAGCGGATCGAGCAGCGTGGTTGGACGTTTGTCAGGGAGTATGTGGACAACGACACCAGTGGTAGTGGGCGGGCGAAGCGGCCTGGTTTCGAGCAGATGCTCGCTGATGTCGAGGCGGGTCTGGTCGACGCGATCGTGGCGCAGGAGTGGCCTCGGTTGGAGCGGAACCGGCCTGAGGGCGTCCGGCTGATCGAGACGTGTAAGCGGCGTCGGGTGTTCGTGTCGTTGGTGAAGGGTTTGGACATGAACTTCGACAACGCGATCGGTCGGATGGTCGGTGACATGTTGTCGGCTCAGGCGCGGGCGGAGATCGAGATCAAGGCTGAGCGGCAGTCGAGGGCGCAGCGGCAGCGCGCCGAGCAGGGGCGGACGCCGAAGGGGATGAGGGCTCTCGGGTACGCGACGGGCGGGGCGACGATCCCGGACGAGGCTGAGGCGGTGCGGGCGGTCTATCGGGCGTTCGCTCGTGGCGCGACGATCCGGTCGATCGCTCGGGCGTTGTCGGGTGAGACCGGACAGCGGGTGCCGGCTGATGTTCCGGCGACGCGGCGGATCACGGTCAGCGCCGCGATCGAGGCGAACGAGCGGCGTGTCGCGGCGGGCAAGCCGCCTCGGAAGGTTCCCGAGGAGGGGCCGTGGCACGCGAGCGTGGTGCTGGGCATCCTGCGCAACCCGCGTTATGTGGGTTATTCGTGTTACGCGCCCGTCGAGGACGGCGATAAGAGCAAGGACCGAGCCCGACGTCGCGACACGATCGTGCGGGACGGGAACGGTGACCCGGTCAGGGGCGTGTGGGAGCCGTTGGTCGACGAGGAGTTGTGGTGGCGTGTCCAGGCCGAGCTGGACCGTCCGGAGCGTCGCACCTATCGGGGCCCGCAGGGCCGTAAACGGCTCGGCGCGAGTCTGTACCACTGTGGCTATCTGGTCGCGGCGGACACCGAGTGCGGCTTACGGGTCAAGTCGATGGCCGAGGGTTACGGCTGCCCGGGGCACCTGTCGAGGTCGAAAGAGGACGTCGACGCTTTCGTGGAGCAGGTCGTCAAAGCGCGTCTGGGCCGTGAGGATCTGCGTGAGTTGTTGCCGAGGCCGGACGCCGACGAGCCCCGTATGCGGGCGATCGAGGAGGAGTTGACGAGGCAGCGGGGCAAGGTCGCCCGGGCGCAGCAGGACTATGACGACGAGCTCATCGAGGCGATCGACCTCAAACGGGTCCGGGAGGCCACCCGTGGTGTGATCGCCGGGTTGGAGCGGGAGCGACTACGCCTCACCGCGGGCAGCGCGACGAGCTCGGTGATCGACGTCGACGATCCCGTGGCCGCCTACAACGGCGCGGACCTCGCGACCCGCCGCGCCGTCATCGACGTGTTGTGCCGGGTGACACTGCTCAAGAACACCGCGGGCAAAGCCTTCACGCCGGACAGCGTGCGGATCGACTGGCGGGGAGGCGACGACGCCACCGCATGACTCAGACGGTGGATGTCAAAGGTCCCGCATGACTCCCGAGTCTCGGATGACACGGCGGAGCACCCGGACTTGTTTGGCGATCAGTCGCATCCGGGTGGAGTCGGCGTGGGGCGCGAAGACGTCCTCGTAGTGCTCGGCGACGTCGCGCATGACGGTGAACGCCTGGTGCAGCACGTCGTCGGCGGGGAGGCCGGAGTGTTCGGCGAAGAGTCTCCAGTTGCGGACGGTCAGGTCCATCGGGCGGCGGGCTTTCCCGACGGGCATGGCGAACCGGTGGTCGTAGGCGGGCCAGAAGTAGACCGGCACGGTGTCGTAGAGCGGGGCGAGGCGTGGCTGCTCTCGGTCGAGGAGGAGTGAGTAGTTCTTGGCGTGGGCGTCGGCGTTGCCCATCGCGGTGTTGAAGGCCAACTGCCGGACGAAGTCACCGGCGAGGCCGAGCGGGGCGAGGAAGCGCGCGACCTCCGGGGCGGTGACTCGGTATTTGTCGGCGGTGGGGCGGCCGAGTGCCTGGTTGAGGTCGACGGCGGGCAGGCGTTGGCCGTCGTGGCGGTCCCACCGCTCGACCACGAAGGCCGGACGGCCGTGGAAGGTCGTCACCTTCGAGTGCGAGGCTTCCAGGCCGACCGTGCGGGCGAGTTCGAGGGAGGCGTGCTCGAACACCTCGATCCGGCGGTGACGCTGGGACGGAGGTTTGACGATGTGGGTGGACGCATGCTCGGCGGTGGGCCAGAACCACTGTCCGTCGATCCGGGTCAGCGTGAACTTGCCTTGTGCGCCGGCGAGGGTGAACCGGGTGCGCACGTCGGGCGGCAGCCATGCGGTGTCGTCGGTGGCGAGTGCCGCGATCCGGGCGGCGATGTCGGCCTCGGTCGCCTCCACCAGCGGCGACGCCTCGGTGCGCTCGCCCGTGCGGACGTACGACCCGGCCGCGTCCTCGCCGAACTCGGCGAGCAACGTCGCCGGGTCGTCGCTCGTTAGTCCTCGTTCACGCGCCCACCGCCGACGGACCTCGGGGTCGTCGGGCAGGAGGTTGTCGAGGAAGACCTCGTCGTATGGCGGCGAGAGACGCCTCGGCCCGGTATCGCCGATAACGGGCGCAGTGTGCCCAGGATTCATGGTCGCCGCCCTTGCGCTATTTGGACTACGATGACGCACGTACGCGCCTCTACGGATGCCAGGGGTCGTCCGGCGGGCCCTGACGACGAACGCAGGTCAACCTCACGAATCTCTCGCCGTGGCGCGCGTGACGACGAATCCCCAGTGTGACTCATTGTCCGTGGACGGATCGTCCCCATAGCGCGACGGTGAAGGCGTGTCCATTCCCCCTCACCGTGTCGCCTTCGGCTCCCGCCTGCGCGAGCTGCGCAAGGCGCACGGCTGGACGTCACAGGAGGCGTTCGCGCATCATGTTGGGCTCGACCGCACCTATGTCAGCGGGATCGAGCGGGGACGTCGCAACCCGACGCTCGACATCATCGTCAAACTCGCCAGCGGCCTCGGCGTGCCGCCGGCCGAGCTGCTGGACGCGATCCCGGCCGCCGACGACGCCTGAGGCCGGTGGGCCCGACGCTCTCACGTCGAGCCCACCGCGCCTGTTCATCTCACCAGAGGCCCTCGACCACATGCGCCTCGCCGACGGCCTCGCGCAGCCGCTGGCAGACACGGCGGAACTGGTCGGTGTCGCTGGGGCCGAGGTCGAGCGGCGTGAGGCCCTGGTGGCAGGACCCGCCGCCGCCCGGCAGCCAGACGAGGTGCTGGGCCTTGTCGGTCAGCGGGTCCCACACGGTCACGTGCGCGGACAGGCTGGTGTCGGGGATCGTGACCGTGACGGCCTCGCCGCCGTCGAAGTCCTCCGGGTGGTGCAGCCACTCCCACAGCGAGCGGTCGGCGAAGGCGTGGACGGTCGTTCCCGCGGGGTCGTGCTCGTCGATCATCACGATCAGGAAACCGCCGCCGATTTGGAGCGGCATGCTACCCTCTTCAAGCTTACGTAGCTTCATGTCAGTGCCCTTTCTGTTGGCACTCCCCCTCTCGGCACCGCCCCTGAAGGAAGACGCCCGTCGGATGTCCGACGGGCGTCTCTTCGAGTCAAGGGATGGGTTCACTCCTGGGGTGGCGGCTGCCAGGGCACCCATCCGGTCTGGGGGTGGAAGGCGCGTCCGTTGACGGGGTCGTGGGTCCATCCGGTGACCGGGTTGTACTGGGGCATGGGACGCCGGGCCGGGGCCTTGGGGTCCGGGTCGGGATCGGGGAGGAAGGCCCCGATCCCAGTGGCGACGAGCGCGGCGAACGCGGTGAGCAGGGTCAGGAGGAGGCCACCGCCGACGCTGGCCGCAGTGCCGGACCCGGCGGCCTGATCCGCGGCATCGGCTGCGCCGGCCATAAGAAGGAGCGGAACGGGAAACAGCCCGAGGATCGGGAGGATCGCGAGGAATTTGAAGACCATGCGCACTTGCCGCGGAGTGAAGATGAGCGCGGTGGCCGTGAGACTGGCGAGCACTGCGAGCAACTGCCAGACGACACAAAGCGTTAGGACGGCTATTGCGTCCTCGTCGCCCTTGGCTCGGGCCTCGGCTCGGGCGGAGGAGGGAAAATCGAACAGTGAGGGGTTGGCGTGGACGCCGATGACATGGCTGAAGTTGGCCCAGGGCAGCGCCATGGAGATCAGCGCGAGTAGCAGGCAGCAGAGGGTTCCGATGGCGACCCATTGGCATGGGGCGACCTTCAACGAGCCGGACGCTCGGGCGGGCGGACTCGCGGGGCTCTGGTGGTCCGGCAGTGGCACAGGTGGTGTGGGTTGGGTCACGGTTCAGTCCTTGATGATGGGGTTGGCGGTGATGACGCCCTCGTCGGGGTGCCAATGGATCGCGAGTCCGCCCTCGACGATTCCCCGAGGAGGGGTGGCCCCCTCGGGCCAGGCGGTGACCTGTGGATCGCCGTCGGCGGGGACGGTGACGAACTCGTAGTCGTAGTCGTCGCCGGTGACGTGAGTGTTGAGGTCGCTGCCGATCACGAGGCCGTAGGCGGTGCCGTCGTCGTCGACGGCCGTGAGGGTGACGCCTCGCTGCTCGGCCTCGCCGACGCACCGGTGGGCGGTGGTGGAGGTCCAGTTGTTGTCCCAGACGCCGTACTCCCCGCCGGGGCTGTGGACCAGCGGCGACGTGTGGGAGTGGCGGTGGCATGAGGGTAGGTCGAAGCGGCGTTCGCCGGTGTGGACGTCGAAGGCGGCCGCGTCGGTCATGAGCAGGCCCCGCGCCTGGTCGACGCTCTCGATGAAGATCGGCGTGCGAGCGTCCAACTCGGCGGTGCGGGCGTTCCACTTCTCGGAGACGGTGTAGTAATCGCCCAGCGTCTCATGGACGTCCCACACCGCGACGTCGTCAACGACCCCGCGCAGTGTCGCGGTCGAGAGATCGGCGGGGACGACCCGCTGGCTGCCGTCCTCAGCCACCACGACAAACCCTTCCCCAGGCGAGGCCTCACGAGTCTCGGGACCGAACGCGAGCCCGTACTCGGCCAGCACCCAGCCCCCGAAGTCGGCTTCGGCCACCACCGATCCGTCGTCGAGGGACAGCAGCGTCAAATGCGTCGTGACGGTGTCCTTGTCGAGCCCGGACCCCTCGCCCTCACGATCCTCGACGATCGCGACCGTCTCGTTCATCCACCGAATCTGACCGGTCGGCCACGGCGAGCTCACGTCCGAGGTGATCGGGTGGCTCCACGCCTCCTCCCCGTCGGCCGTCCACGCCTGGAGGCGCGTCGCGTCGTCGACGAGCGCGACGATCCGGTCGCCGGCGACATGCAGGCGATGGTCGAGAAGGCCATTGTTCATGCTCGTCGGTCTATCCAGGTCGACGTCCGTGTAGTCGATGTCGGCCTCGACGCTCCACACCGCCTCGCCGAACGCCTCGCCGACAGGCGGCGACACCACGGGCTTCTCAGGCTCGCTGGTCGAACGGTCACGTTCCTGGGACGACTCATCGTCCTGAGGCGCTGGCGAGGGAACGCCCGTCCCGCAGCCGGCCAGAGCGACGGCGAGGACGAACACGAGACAGACCACGACGAGACGTCGCGCTATCGAAGCCATGAAGAAGTCCCTTGCAGAGAATCCGGAAGATCGACCCGCTCGTGGCCGGTCGGCCACAGACTGTGTGCCGGACCGGACCCCCGGACAGCCCGGCACGTGCTGATCGAGACTGACCATATGTGACTTATAGTCAACTGTCGATCTGGGGTGCCAGGTGGCGTGGTCCGCGCGGCCGGCGCACCACCCGGGCGCGGTCTGACGGCTCGGCCCATTTCACCCGGAGAGTCACCCAGGCGATCCCGTAACGACCCTCGACTCGCCTAGTTGTTGACTATGAGTCACAATCTGTGTCCAGGTGGGTCGGGGGACCGCCTGCCCGCATCCATTCCACGCCTGGAGGCGCACCCATGTCCATCCGGAGATCCCTGACCGCCGCGATCACGACCGCCTTGCTCGGAGCCGGCTTGGTCGCCGCGCCGACCACCGCCGCCCACGCGGCCGGAAGCTGCTGGATCACCGGCGACCCGACCGTCGGCAACACGATCACGATCCAGACGTCCGGCATCACCTCGAAGCGTCCGATCCAGTACACCTTCAACGGCATCAGCAGCCATCACGCGCAGAGCTACACGCTGCCCGACGTCCCAGGCGCGTACGTCTACGCCCAAGTCGCCACCGCTGACAAGCCCACAGGCAACCCCCGGTACGAGTGCGGCGGAGTCACCATCAAGGCCAAGCCCGCCGCGCCCGCACCACAGAACCCAGCCCCCAAGCCCCAGGCCCCGACGCCGCAGCAGCCTGCTCCGCAGCCGAGCAACCCGGCTCCGCAGCAGCCCTCTCATCCGGCGCCGACCACACCCGCGCCGAGCGCGGAGCCGGAAGTCACCGATGAGCCCGAGGCCGAGACCCCGGCTGAGGAGCCGAAGACCGTCGACGAGCTCGTCGACACCGGCGACATGACGCCGTCCGAGGAGATCAAGCAGGTCGCAAAGCTTCGAAACTTCACCACCGCCCCGAAGCCAGTGCTGAGCACCGACACCATCAAGGTCGGCATGAAGCTCGAGGCCGTCGTCACCGGCTGGAGCCCGAAGCCGACTGCGCTGGTCTACGCCTGGTACGTCGACGGCAAGCCCGCCGGCGAGGGCAAGACCCTCACCATCACCGCCGCGATGGCCGGTAAGCCGGTCTACGTCGTCGTCGGTGGCAAGCGTGATGGCTACTTGACGTCCACTCGGATCAGCAGCGTGTCGATGATTCAGGCCGCCCCGAAGCCGAAAGACCCCAAGGTCGTCGAGGCCGAGCAGACTCAGAAGAAGGCCGAGCAGATCAAGACGGTCACGACCGACGTCAACGCCGCGCGGACCCAAAACGGCCTCAAGGCCCTGCCGCGCGACTCCCGTCTCGACGCCGAGGCCCAGCGCTGGGCGGACAAGCTCGGCCAGAACTGCAAGTACTTCGAGCACAACCAAGGCGGCAACCCGAAGGTGGCTGGTTTCTCGCGCACCATGGAGAACCTCTTCAAGGGTTATGGGTCTACGGCCGTGGGCGCGTGGATGAACTCACCCGGACACCGCGCGAACATCCTCAAGTCAGACCACACGCACTTCGGTGTCGGCTACAACGCCAAGTGCGGCGGCATCCGCGTCCTGCTGATGGGGAAGAAATGACCGCGCCGCCACTCACCGACGAGGTCGACCTCACCTGGTGAAACACAAGCTCCCCTCTTCTGGCGGAAGATCAAGTCTCAGCCAACGGTCAACCTCCGTGATCCCACGCCAGAAGAGGGGTTTCCCTTCACACATGCCCCGGTGTCCGGGGCTGCGTTCAAACCTCCGCTCATAGGTCCCAGCGTGGCCCCGGGTACCGGTCCCTCTGACCACAGCACCACCACTTCAGGAGTAGCCCGCATGAATCTCCCACCTTCCGTCGCCGACACGAGCGGGAAGCCTCGTTCTCGGAGCCGCGTCGCTGCGGTGCTCTTGACCGCTGTCGCCTTGACGGTCGCTGCCGGGTGCGGAGGATCGAACGGCGAGGGCGGAACGGACTCAGGCTCGGTGGTCTTGAAAGCTGCCGACGATCCGGGGTCGGCCCCGTTCACCGACAGCGTCGCCTCGGGTGTCGCGTTATCGGCGGACGCGCTGGCGCGAATCGACACCGACATGGCCGGTCACGTCGACGGGGCCACTCCCGGCCTGTACGGCGGCACGAATGGAACCACGGTCGCCGACCCGACAGCGTTGGTTGACCTGCTCGCGGCTGATCCCGCGCGGAGCGAGGCATGGGCGGGCACGCTGACGCTCGACGCGGCGGACGTGGCCGCTGCCATCGCGGAACTGACGCCGGTAGTCCTGACCCGCGACACCGCCGTCGTCGACCACCGCTACGAGGACGGCGAGGCTGTCCCATACCCGGCGGTCTTACAGGCCGGCACCGCCGTGCTCGTCGACGACCACGGAACGCCCGTGGTCCGCTGCGCCTCCGGAAGCCCGCTCACCATGCCCGAGGACGACCTCAACCTGTCGGACACCTCCGGAGATGCCTGGGATGGCTACGAGCCCGAAGCCGTGATCGGTGTCGCCCCGGCCGCCGAGCCGGTCACCGAGTTCACCCTCATCGACGCCGACACGGGCGAGGACCTGGTCGTCTCGCTGACCGGACCCACCGAGGAGTGGGTGTACCCGTTCGACGCGGCTAGCGAACTGGAGGACGGGTGGACGATCCGCCCGGGCTCGGAGAGCGGAGGCGACACAGGCCAATGGCGCGCCACAGCGCCCGGCGTGTACAAGAGCTACGTCAGCGCGACGACCGCGATGTGCTGGGAAGATCCGAACATCTCCGGCGAGCTGTTGTGCCAGGTCGGTGACATCGCCGAACGGGAGTTGTGGCGCTACACCGTCTCCGGTCCGCTGCCTACCGCCCCCGGAACAGACCCTCTCGACCCGATCTTCTACGAGCTTGAGACGGGCGTCCGCTGCACCCCGAGTTCGATGGGCGGCCGAGGTGTCGGCCGGAGCGACGGCTTCATGGACTGGGCCATGTGCTGGGCCGACGGCGGCGACTTCGGCGGAAACCTCTACCAGTCGGGCGAGCCAGTCGAGAAGACCGACGACGGCTGGTTCGTCCACACCGCCAGCGGAGACGAAGCCCCGCTCGAACGAGTCCGGGTCGCCAAAGTCTGGTACCCCGCGAGTCCGACCGCCTGACGCCACACCCCGCACACGAGAGAACACCATGACCATGACGACATCCTGGACACGCCGAACAGCCATGCTCCTGACCGCCGCCGCGTTGACGGCGACCGCTGCCTGCGGCGGCTCCGACTCTGGCGACAAGACGTCTAGCGACGACGGCGCTGATCCAGTGATCCTGGAAGCCCTCGACTCCACAGGCGACGCCCCGTTCACCGACAGCGTCGCCGGGAACGTGACCCTGTCGGAGCAGGCCGCCGCCGTGGCCGACGACGCCGGGCACAGCGGGCAGGTCCACGGCACGACACCCGGCTTGTACGGCGGCACGAACGACAACACCGCCTGCGATCATCTCGCCCTCGCCGAGTTCCTCAAGAGCGACGGCGACAAAGCCGACGCCTGGGCCAAGGTCGTCGACATCGCCCCCGGCCGCATCGAGGAATATCTCGCCACCCTCACCCCCGTCGTGCTGACCCGCGACACCGCCGTCATCAACCACGGCTTCGAGAACGGGAAGGCGACGCCGTTCCCCGCGGTCTTGCAGGCCGGAAGCGCGGTCCTGGTCGACACGAACGGCACACCCCGCGTGCGCTGCGCATGCGGGAACCCCCTCGACGTGCCTGAGGACGACCTCGACGTCGCCGACACGAAGGGCGACGAGTGGGACGGCTACGACCCGAAAACCGTCATCGGCGTGACCCCTGCGCCTGAGACCGTCAAGGAGCTGACCCTCATCGACCCGACCACCGGCGAAACCATCCAACGCCCCACCGGCCCCATCCCCACACCACCCGTCGACGGCGCCTACCCCTGGGCCGGCGGCCCCATCCCGGAATGGTCGGAGCCGATGACGGTGATCCTCCCGCCGCAGAACAGCCGTGCGGGAGCCGAGGAAGCGGTCATCGCGACACCGAGCGGCAACATCAAATGCGGTTTCTCGGCCAACCACGGACAGTGCGGGGTCGACTCCTGGGTTGAGACCCTGCCCTACGGCGAGGACGAGAACGAGGGCCCCTACACCGCCGTCGTGTGGACCGACAACGGCCGCGGCACGCTGACGGCCGGACCACCCGGCGGTGCTCGCCCCGGCCCGGTCCCCGACCGGCAAGTCCTCCAGTACGGGCAGGTCGCCCACTTCGGCGACTTCGTCTGCGCTTCGGAGGAGAACGGGCTGACCTGCTGGAACGCCGCCACCGGCCACGGCGCGCTCATCAACCGCGACGGCTTCGCAGCCTTCTGAGAACGCATCGACAAGAGACATCTCATGAACAAGAAAACCGTCATCGCCGCCGTCGTAGTGCTACTCGTCGGAGGCGTCACCGCGTTCTGGCTGCTACGCGACGACGAACCTCACCCCGACGATCTCGCCCCCACCCGACCGGCGGCCACACAACTGACCGAAGGGCTCGCCGCCACCGCCCCCGTCGAACTCACCGACGACGAGCTCGCCTGCACCGCCGACATCCTCACCAGCTCAGACCTGTCCGACGAGACCCTCCGCCTCATCACCGCCGGAACCATCACCGTCGAAGGCGTCACACCCGACGGCGAGACCGTACTCGACGACGACCAAGCCGCCGTCCTCGCCACACTCCTGCCCGACGTCTACGCCTGCGTCAGCGCACACCCCGAGAACAACGACACGGAGACCGACTAATGAGCACCCCTCCACCGCCCCCGCCCTCAAACACCTCCGAGCACCCCGCCGACAATCCGGGCCAGAAAAAGCTGGTCCTGCTCTCGGCTGCCATCGGAGCCACAGCGGCACTGCTCGTGGCGCTGATCGCCGGCGCGGTGCTCTGGTTCGCCTCCGACTCCGACGACGGCTCGGCGGGCCCCACGTCGCCAGCGTCCTCCGATACCGACGACCAGAAGGCCGACGTCGACCTCGACGGTCGCCCGGACGTGGAGGCGATCATGGACGTCTTCGCCTCCTCGATGAACGAGATCGACGAGGAGACCGGCGAGGTCATCCCCTATGAGATGAGCGCCGCCGAGCTCGAGGACTACACATGCGTGGCCGAGTTCATGTTCGATTCCGATGTGAGCGACGAGACGCTCCGGGTCTGGGTCGAGGCGGCGTACGACCGGGCCGACCTCACGCAGGAGCAGTTCGACGAGGCGTACAGCGCCTTTCAGGCGGGCGAGGACGCGTGCGGCGTGGAGGCGACCCCGTGAGGCGGCCGCTGTCGGCCGTCGCCGTGGTCTGCGCCCTGACCCTGTCGGCGTGCGGGGGCTCCGGCGAGGCGAGGCGCGACGACTCCGGAGCGAAGCCCTCGGCGTCGGCGACCGCCGGAGCAGATGACGACGGCCGCCCGACAGTCGAGGACTTCATGGAGCCGTTGGTGGCGGTCTTGGGCCAGGAGGGCCTGGAGGACGACCCCGGCTCACTGCTCCTGCGCGAGTGCACGGCACGGCTCTTCGTCGAATCCGACGTCAGCGACGAGGGCCTGCGGACCCTGTTGGAGTCGCATCGGCTGTTCGCGGCGTACGTCGAGGCGGGCGGCGACCCCGCTGTGGAGATGACGGACGAGGACATCGAGCGCTTGGGCGGCGACCCAGGTCTGACCATGTCGGCCGAGGACCAAGAGCTGTTGGACATCGTCGCGGACGACCCCGAGGGGAAAAGCGTCGAGTGCATGACCGAGGGTGCTACGGAACTACAGGAGGCCGAGGGCGAATGAGCACGACGATGACTGGTTGCGGCTTGGACGGGTGGTCATGACTCAACTGCCGCCCGCCGGCTGGTACCCCGATGGCCGAGGCGGACGACGCTGGTGGGACGGCGTGGCCTGGACCGATCACGGCCAACCGGCCAAGACCGACCGTTCCCTCTCAGGACAGGGCAGAGTCGGACTGATCGTCGGTGGCGTCGTGGCCGCCGTCGTGCTGTTGATCGTCGTCCCGCTGGTCCTGGTGGTGGTTCTCGACCAGGACGGTCCGGAAGAGGTCGCGGTGAAGTGGACGACCGCCAGGGTCGAGAGCGACTCCGAGACGTTGTGCCGCCTGAGCAGCGACACGGTGAACAGCGAGCTTTTCGGCGGGTTCGACGGCGACACTTGCGCCGAGTACGGGCGGGAGACCCGCTCTGAGTTGAATGAGGAGTTCGCCGAGATCGCGACCACCTACGACGAACTTCTCGCGGACGTCGACACCACCGTCCAGGTGCTCAACGTGGAGAAACGGTCCGACAACAGAGTCCTCGTCAAGGTGAGGTGGACGCAGACCTACCACGGCGACGACCTCGATATCGCCGAGTACATCGACGAGAACGTGTCCGGGCAGACCCTCACCCTCACCGTCATGAGGAAGGACGGTCAGTGGCTCGTGCACGGGGTCGCCGTGTAATCACCGGGAGCCTCGACGGTCCACAAGGTTTGCTACATGGAAAGTGGCGGAGGTCGAGGCCGTCAGCGAAGATCCAGTGTCGCCCACAAGTTGCGACGGAGATGAACGGAATCTGGGGCAACTGCTTCGCAACGGCGCACGAGACATGCCGCAAAGCCATCGTTCGATCCCCACCGTCGTAAGGCCTTGCGAAAGATCCGCCCCACCTGACATCGGTCACCTACACCAGTCGTAGGTTGGCCCGCTCAGACGTCACCTGGCCCTCACCTGCCAGGGCGGTCGGTGCGAGCCCGAACATGTGACTACGGATCTCACTGGGAGGCAGCCCGAGGTCAGCCGCGATTGTTCCGATGCCCTCACCTTCAAGGTGCAGTTGTTGCAGCACTTTCCAGAGCATCTTGGAGGACTCTCGTTCGATGCCACCAGGTTCTCCGCTGCGGTAGCCCATGCGTGACAAGTCGACGCAGGCCGTTCTGTAGGCCCACTCGGTCATGAGGCCGAGTTCGTTCGCTCTGTGTGCCAGCGCCATCGCGGCCACACCCCATTTGCTCTTTGCCTTGATGAGTGCCCCGGCACGAGCATTGTGGAGTCGCTGAGCGTAGACGCCTCTGGCGGGCATGAGGAAAGCCGCTGCGAAACGGTTGGCCTCGTTCTCAGCTTCCTTGCCCTCGACAGGAGCGTGTTCGCCATGCATCACCAGGTGCCCCAGCTCATGAGCTGCGTCGAATCGCGACCTCTCGCCTGTCTTCTTCGTGTTCAGGAACACGAAGGGCTCGCCACGCCAGTTGGTGCAGTAGGCGTCGAGGTTTTGGTTGTCATGGGTCAATGAGTAGACCCGGACGCCATGCGCTTCCAGCAGGTGGATCATGTTCTTGATCGGTCGTTCGCCAAGCCCCCACCGAGCCCGGATCTCTTGGGCTGCGGTTTCCGGCTCACGACCCGTCAAGCTAGGAATATCTGCTGGGGGGAGATCGAAGCGTTCCTTGATCCAATCGTTGATCATGATGGCTATCCGACCTGCGGCCCGGCCCTGGTCGCGCTGGCGGACGGGGGTCTTGGTCAACGCGCGAAAACTGACGGCGCCCTCTGGGATCTCGTCAAGATCGGTGCCCCGTAAGAAGCTCGGATTCACTGCCAATGCCTCGGCTAGGCGAGAGATCGTCTCCTGCGACGGCTCGGAGCGTCCGTTCTCATACTTGGACAAGCTGGTGGTCGAGATGTTCGCTTCGGATGCGAGGGCTGTGATGGTGAGCCCCTGCCGCTTACGGGCTAGTAGAAGTCTTCCTGGGTTCAGGGGCGTTTCAGCGTCGGGCGATGTCGACATCGTAGGCGTCTCCGTCATCGTCGGAGTCCTGGTCATGGTTACCGTCCTCCGCCTCGTCGAGCACGATCTCATCCAGGATGATCCGCTCAGCCCATTGAGTGATCTTGCCCTTGTGACTCCCGTTCGGAAGGGACAACTCAGCACGGATGACGTTCCCGTCGACGTACTGAATCAGATACCAGATGGGGTACTCGTCGTCCTCGTGATCCTCGCTCATGAAGTCAGGGCCGAAGTCGAGTACGTATTGGTTCCGATCGACAGCCTTAGACGTGGTCGGCCCCTTGGTGTACTTGGTCGACGGGTTCCCATGGGGGTTCCCCGTCATGGAGTCGCCGGAGCTGACGACGATGGCGAACCGCTTTCCCGGTGCGACGGTCCGGCAGAAGTTGTTGCCGTTGTCGTAGTCCCAACCGTGAGGCATCAGACCCTCACGCAAGTAACGAACTGTCGCAGCGTAACGCGACCACCCTTCAGCGGTTGGAGGATCTAGCGGAGTCACCTGAGCCGCCTCGGCATCCGCGCGGCGAATGGCTTGACTGAGCTGCCGCCGGGAGAGGCCGAGCGCCTCCAGCCGCCGATCGGCTTCGATTCCCTCGTACGCCTGGGCAAGGTTCATGACGCACTCCCTTCTATGTGTTTACGAAATCTTACCTCATCTGAGGTAAGAAAATATAAACTCTTGCCTAGGCCGGCGCAACTGGCCAGGCGGGTAGTCAGTCACCGTGCTCGAGATAGTGGCGGCCCGCGTCGGCGATCTCGCACTCCCACCCTTTCTCGCGGGTCGTGTCCGTGCGGATCGTTACGAGACGACGCGCCTTCAACGCACTCGCGGAGTGCCGATAGCCGGTGTAGCCGATCGTCAGGGCATCCGTCGGCGACCCACCGCAGGACCTCGAGCTGCCGCTCGTTGACGTTCGGGTCCATGAACCGATGCTAGGCGCATCCGTCGGTTTAGTCATGTCTCCAGACGGGTTCTGACTCCCAGTCTTCTGGGAAGGACATCGCCTGTCGTGCGGTGATCCCCTGCACTGGTGGGAACGCTTTGCGGACGAGTGTGCGGAAGTTGGCCGGCCATCTGGTGGTGGGGTCGGCTGCGCGCAGCATGGAGGCGAGGACGGCCAGGTAGCCGTAGATCTTGCGCCGGTCGGCCAGGTGCTCGATGTGGTGCAGGTCGGGGCCGACGTCCGCGGTCCGCAGGTGGGGGAGCGCGTGGACCAGGTTCCTGTTCCAGAGGCGTGAGTGGTGGGCGCTGGCGTTCCTGATGGTGTTGAGGCCGAGCAGCCAGCCGTTCATGGTCCGTCCGGTCTTCACGCCGAAGAAGCGGGCGATCTCGTTGGTGTCGTCTTTGCGCATCAGTCCGAACAGCCGGATCAGTGTGCCGAGGTCCATGATCTCGGTGGCGACCCAGACGGGGATGTGTCCGTCGTACTTCTCTAAGTAGTGCTTGACGAAGTCCTCGTTCTTGGCCGCCGAGACATGTTGGCCCCATTTCTCAAGCCACTCGTCGTGGCGGCTCAGCCCGGAGCGTCGTTGGATCGTCCCGGCCCGGTGGTCGAGGGCGGCGAGGTGGAGATGGCCGAAGGGGTCGCGGCGTCCGAGAATGTGCGCGATCTGCACGCGGAGGGTGACCTCGAAGGCCTCGATCCCGTCCATCACGTGGAGTCGTAGCCTCCGGTCGAAGGCGTAGAGGCGGGCCGCGTCGTCGAAGGAGTGGCCCGGAGCGAACTCTTTGAGCCGGTAGTGGACCGTGCTGTGACGTTTCCGGTCTTCTGGCAGCGGTTTCCGCAACGGGTACCAGTAGGCCGAGAGCCGGTAGTAGCCGATCCGCCGCAACAGCTGCTCGGCCGCGTCCACGTCGTCGCAGGACAGGCCCCGTGAGATCAGCAACTCGACCTGGTCCCGGTAGGACAGGTGCGGCTTGACGTACTTCATCTCGCCCCCGTTGGCATAAGAAAACCGGCCCCGTACTAGCGGAGCTAGCAGTGGGGGCCGGTGTTTATGACGCTAGCTTAACGACCGTCGCCAAGGCGAGGCAAGTCAGATGCGATGCGCGGTACGGGATCAAGAAGGAGTCGCTTCAAGAGATCGCCTCAGCCAGCTTGGAGTTCGTACAGCGTGGACGTCCTGCTCGGACCACGGAGACAGACATAGAGACCCTGCGGTCGGCATCCGCTTACGTCCAGCCCCGGCAGGGCCGGGGCACGGCGACGTCGGTGAGAGCCGTGTCGTGGCGCGTCGGAGCGTCCTCCCGCGAATGGACTGCCAGCGGCGCGGCGCGGCTCTCGTCAACCGACACCGAGCCGAGGAGACTGCCATGACCGCCGCCGACCCCACGACGCCGCGAGTGTGGATCGCCTGTCTTGCCTGCTATAGCGACGGACGGTTGGTCGGTGACTGGTTCGACGCGGAGGTCGCGGCTGACGTGACTCTCGATGAGATTCACGCCGAGTTCGGCAGCGTCAGGATGGGGTGTGAGGAGGTCTGGTGCTTCGATGCTGAGTACCTGCTCACGAACACGGAGATGTCACCGGCAGAGGCGCAGCGCCAAGCCGAGCTGCTGGCCCAGGTCGACGGGCACCTGCGCCAGGCGTTCCGGGCCTTCGTCGCGTTGGGTGACTACGCCGCTGACGGCGACGGCCTGCCTGACGTGTCCGAGTTCGAGGACCGTTACTGCGGGGAGTGGCCTTCGTTCCGTGACTACTCCGACGAGCTGGTCGACGACACCGGCATGCTGCGTGAGATCCCCGAGTCCGTGGTCCGCTACTTCGACTATGCCGGGTTCGCCCGTGACCTGGAGATGGAGCACTCGACCGCGCCGACCTCTGACTTCGGCGTCTACGTCTTCCGCGACCAGTGAGGTTTGCCCTCACCCCGCACAATCGAAAGTCCGTCTCGAAAGGACCTCATGAACTCCGTCATCGACCGCGTTCACGCGATCTCCGATGTCCACGGGCACCTCGCTCCGCTCGACCTCGCGCTCGAACACGTCGATCTGGCCAGCGATGCCACCGCATGGCTCGTCTTCTGCGGCGACTACGTCGATCGGGGACCGGAGTCGGCAGGCGTGCTCAGGCGGATCCGAGAGCAACAGCGTGCCCACCCCGGCCGTGTCCACGCGGTGCTCGGAAACCATGACGTCGAATTTCTGGAATGGCTCGAGGGCGACGCGCCGTACTGGCTGTCCGCCGACTACGACCTGGAGACGACGCGCTCGTTCCTGCCCGACGAGGTCGTGGCTCAGATCACCGAACCCCATCACGGGTACCACGCCTACCCGGCTGATATGGACGACATGTTGCGCGCCGAGGTCCTCGCCCGTCACGGCGACCTGATCGCCTGGCTACGAGGGCTTCCGTTGTACGTGGACCTGCCTCACGCCCTGTATCTGCACGCCGGACTCGACGAGGACGCCGGACGCTGGGCGATCCAGGCCACCGACGACTTCACCATGACGCACAAGTTCCCGCCGAGTGTCGGCCCGAGCCCGATCGGCAAACCGATCGTCGCCGGTCACGTCCGCGCCGGCGCGGTGCGCGGGTCGGACGACTACAGCTCGTTCTACGACGGCGAGGGCCATTGGTTTGTGGACGGCGGAGTCGAGTTCACCGGGCGCCTCAACGTGCTGACCTACCACGTGCGCCAGGCCCGGTGGGAGCGGTGGCAGACGCCTTATCTGGCGCCGACGGGCTGAGGCCGGGCTCTCCAGGCCACGCGCGGGGCGCGTGGCGAGCAGGTCGGTGAACATCCCGACTGCCTGGAGGCTCCATGACCATCGACCATGACGTGCTCGCTCCTGACTGGCGCGGCGACATCACGACACTGTCTGACGACGAGCTTGCCCAGCGGCACGACAATCTGGTCCGGGCTGTCGCGGCGCAGACGATCTTGTTCGACGAGGCGCGCACCTGGCAGGTCGTCGAGATCGTCGACACGCCGCATCATCGCGCTGACCGGCAGGCCCTCGCCGACTGCCTGAACGAGTACCGCCGCCGCCATCTCGGCTGATTCCCACCACAACGAGCGAGAGCCCGTCTCGAAGCGCTACGCGTTTCGAGACGGGCTCTCCTGTTCGTCAACGTTGACGATCCCGATGGCCCGCGACGGCTCTGGCACCTTGAGCCCTGATCTTCTCGTCTAGCGCTTTGATGGCGCGAGCGGACTGCTGATCGGGCGTGGGCTTCCCACGTGGCTCGGCGTCGCTCACGAATTGTGAGCCCGATGACGATGTGTAGCGAGTTTCATCCTCACGAGTCGGCGCGTTCGTGTGAACGTGGTTCTCGCGCGCGTCATCCACGCGTGGTGTGGGGTTGTTGTGAGTCTCATGAGTGGACGTGTCATGTGATGCCGGTGTGTGGATCATGTGAGTGTCAGCGTCGTCTGAAGTGTTGTTCTCGTGTGGTTCAACATCGCTCACATCATGTGAGCCCGGTGACGGCGTGACGGCCGTTTCACGTTCACGGGATGAGGTGCTCTCGTGAGTGTGAATCTCGGGTGGCCCATCCGGCTGTGTTGTGAGCGTGTTGTGATTCTCCATCTGCTCGGCGTTCATGATGGCGTTGATCTCATCGCGGGAATATCCGGCCATCGCCATCTCGAAGTGGGAGGGACGGCCAGCGCGGTCGAGAATCACCGGCCGTGTTGGCGCGGGGGCAGGAACGTGAGGCGCGCGTTCGGCGTTCTCAGCGATCCGGGCGTCGAGGCTGGCCTTCTCGAAGTCGGCGCCGAGGGAGCGTGGACGACGCAGACGGGTCTTCTCATCCTCGGCGGTCGTCAAGTTGCGTCGGTGCTGTTTGAACCCGACGCCACGCGGGTCGGTGACGACGGTGACGCCCTCGGTCTCGGCGGCTTCGACGAATCCCTCCCAGCTGGTCGCATCGGGCGCGTCGAGGGCACGGCGCAGCCTGGCTTTGAGTATGAGCGCGGAGAAGGGTTCGGGATCGGTGAACACGGCCCTTGCGTCGACAGCGGCCTGGCGACGCTGGCCCCAGATCTTCCAGGCGGCGTGCTGACGCAGTTCCGACTGCGTTCGCTTCTCGACCGCGCGCAGGACCTTGCCGGGGATCTTCGGCTCGCCGCGTTCGGCTCGGCGGGCGTTGTCGGCGGCCCGCTCGCGGGCGGTGTCCATCGCTGCCTGGTTCTTAGGGAACCGCTGATCAACTCGTAGGTCTGGGGCGGTGTCGGCTGGCCGGGCTGTCCGGTCAGGGTTGTGGGGTCGAGTTTGGGTCTTTGGAGGGTGATTTTCCTTGTGTTCCTGCCCTTTCCCGG
>NZ_JASGEK010000062.1:0-124598 GCF_047606445.1 Aeromicrobium sp.
CGAATAGCCCGAGGATCGGCGGCCATGCCCATTCCGTGGGGTCGGTCTGCCGGTGGATCATCGCGCAGAGCTCTTCGATCTCGTCGCGGTACAGTCCGGTGGTATGATTCATGTCGACGGTTCGTTTCTCGTGAGTTTGAGTCTGGTAACCCAATTCCCTCAAGAAACGGACCGTCTTTTATTGTGAAACGCCGTGAGGTTTTATTTCAGCTCCCTGAATAAGCCTCCTGTTACACATTTTTTACACACACCAACGAAAAACAGCCCCTGACGCTGGAAGACGCTGAAAGACGTTTTCGCAGGTCAGGGGCTGTTTTTGACAGTCACTGGCAGAGGGTGAAAACCCTCGGATCAGATGTCGTAGTACAGCTCGAACTCGTGCGGGTGGGGGCGGAGCTGGATCGGGAGGATCTCCTCGTTGCGCTTGTAGTCGATCCACGTCTCGATCAGGTCGGGGGTGAAGACGCCGCCGGCCGTCAGGAACTCGTGGTCGCTCTCCAGGCTGTCGAGGACCGCGTTGAGCGAGGTCGGCACCATGTCGATGGCGTCGTACTCCTCGGCGGGGAGCTCGTAGATGTTCTTGTCGATCGGGGCGGCCGGCTCGATCTTGTTCTTGATGCCGTCCAGACCGGCCAGCAGCAGCGCCGAGAACGCCAGGTACGGGTTGCTCGACGGGTCGGGGCAGCGGAACTCGATGCGCTTGGCCTTCGCGTTCGAGCCGGTGATCGGGATGCGCACACAGGCCGAGCGGTTACGGGCGGAGTACACCAGCGCGATCGGCGCCTCGAAGCCCGGCACCAGGCGGTGGTAGGAGTTCACCGACGGGTTCGTGAACGCCAGCAGGCTCGGCGCGTGCTTCAGGATGCCGCCGATGTAGTAGCGCGCGATGTCCGACAGGCCGCCGTAGCCGGCCTCGTCGTAGAACAGCGGCTCGCCGTTGTTCCAGATCGACTGATGCACGTGCATGCCCGAGCCGTTGTCGCCGAAGATCGGCTTCGGCATGAAGGTGACCGTCTTGTCGTTGGCCCACGCGGTGTTGCGGACGATGTACTTGAACTTCATGACGTCGTCGGCGGCCTTGAGCAGCGTGTCGAACTTGTAGTTGATCTCGGCCTGGCCGGCGGTGCCGACCTCGTGGTGGCCGCGCTCGAGCACCAGGCCGGACGCGGCCAGGTTCGTCATCATGTCGTTGCGCAGGTCGGCGGTCTGGTCGGTCGGCGCGACGGGGAAGTAGCCGCCCTTGTAACGGACCTTGTAGCCGCGGTTGTCGGCGAGGTCGTCGCCGGTCGACCAGGCGGCCTCGGCCGAGGTGATCTCGTAGAACGACTTGTTCGCGCTCGTCCCGTAGTTGACGCGATCGAAGATGTAGAACTCGGCCTCCGGAGCGAAGAACGCCGTGTCGCCGATGCCGGTGGTCGCAAGGTACGCCTCGGCCTTGCGGGCGATGTTGCGCGGGTCGCGGCTGTACGCCTCGCCGGTGATCGGGTCGTGGACGAAGAAGTCCATCGCGATGGTCTTGCGCGCCTTGAAGGGGTCGACGTAGGCGGTGCCGAAGTCGGGGAACAGGACCATGTCGGACTGGTCGATGCTCTGGAAGCCGCGGATCGACGAGCCGTCGAAAGCGACGCCGTTCTCGGCCGCGTCGGCGTCGAAGGTCCAGGCCGGCAGGGTCACCTGCTGCTGGATGCCGGGAAGATCGGTGAAACGGACGTCGAGGTACTCGACGCCTTCGTCCTTGACGAACTTGAAAAACTCGTCGGCATTGCCGAACATGGGGCCTCCTCGGCCGCAGGGGGCGGCTCAGGTTGTCGGTTTTCGCGGGTCAGACGCTATCGCCTTTGACTGCGTCCAACCTAGAATCGTGCAGTTTCCCGACCGTCAACGGTTTGTTTCGACCACGTTACATGTAGCCGGGCCACGCGTGACAGACCTCGCGCCGGGCCGGGCCGGGAGGTCTCGCTAGGCTCAGACCCCGTGGACGTCCCTGAACCCCCCTCCCTCGGACGCCGGTGCGCGGCCATCATGATCGACTGGGTGGTCGCCGGCATGTGCGCCGTCATCATCGTCGGCGTGAGCTTCCCGCCCGCGAACGTCACCGAGAACCTCGTCATCACGGCCTTCTACATCGCCCAGGCGGCGATCCTCACCGGACTGCTCGGCTTCTCCATCGGCAAACGGATCTGCGGACTGCGCGTGGAGAACCGCGAAGGCCAGCCCATCGGCCTGCCGCGCGCGCTGCTGCGCTCGGCCATCGTCACCCTGGTGCTTCCGGCCCTCGTCATGACCGAGGACAAGCGGGGCCTGCACGACCTCGCGGCCGGTTCCCGCGTCGTGCGGGCGTGATCAGCCGCGCATCATCTTGCGGGCGGCCTTGGCGCTGGTCGGCATCGGGCCGCGCGGCATCGGGGCGGCCGGACGCATCGCGTCGAGCGCCTTGAGCTTGTTGATCGCTGTCGTCTGCTCGGCGGCGCTGACGTCCTTCTTCATACGGCCGAGCGTGCGGGTCAGCTTGGGCAGCGGGACCTGGCCCTCGTCGCGGCCGACGACGATCTCGTGGACCGGCACCTCCTCGCCGACGACCCGCGCGTGCTTGCGCTTCTCGGCGGCCAACAGGCTCTTGACCCGGTTCGGGTTGCCCTCGCCGATCAGCACGACGCCACAGCGGCCGATGGCCCGATGCACGATGTCCTGGTTCTTGTTGAACGCGACCATCGGCGTGATGTTCCAGCCGCGGCGCAGCATCTGCAGCGCGCTCGCGGCGGCGCCCGGCTGCCCCTCGACCTGCGCGTAGGCGGCCCGCTCGGCGCGACGGCCGAAGACGATCAGCGCGGCCAGCGTGCCCGACAGCAGTCCGAAGACGACCGCCAGCGTGACGCCCAGCCAACCGCGGCTGAACAGCAACAGGTTGAGCGCGGCCATCGCCCCGCCCACGACGAGGAACCACAGGATCAGGATCAGACCGATGTTCGGGTCGGCCTTCTTAGTGATCTGGTAGGCCTGACGCATCTGCGCGACACGGCCGGTGGCGGGGGCGGGAGCTCCTGAGGACATAAGGCCCAGTTTAGGCGGGCGCGGCCTGGCGCGCCTCGACGGCCTGTTGGTAGAGACGCCCGGCCCGGTACGAGGAGCGCACCAACGGCCCGGACATCACTCCGGCGAAGCCGATCTCGGTCGCCTCGCCGGCCAACTCCACGAACTCCTCGGGCTTGACCCACCGCTCGACCGGGTGGTGGCGCTTCGTGGGACGCAGGTACTGGGTGATCGTGATGAGGTCGCAGCCGGCCTCGTGCAGGTCGCGCAGCGCCTCGGAGACCTCCTCGCGGGTCTCGCCCAGGCCCAAGATCAGATTCGACTTGGTGACGAGGCCGAAGTCGCGGGCCTGCGTCAGCACCTCGAGCGAGCGCTCGTAGCGGAAGGCCGGACGGATGCGCTTGAAGATGCGCGGCACCGTCTCCAGGTTGTGCGCCAGCACCTCCGGGCGCGACTCGAACACCTCGGTCAGCAGGTCGGGCTTGCCATTGAAGTCGGGGATCAGGTTCTCCACGCCCGTGTCGGGGTTGAGGGCGTGGATCTGCCGCACCGTCTCGGCGTACAGCCAGGCGCCGCCGTCGGGGAGGTCGTCGCGCGCGACGCCGGTGATCGTCGAGTAGCGCAGCTGCATCTTCTGCACGCTCTCGGCGACGCGGCGCGGCTCGTCGCGGTCGAGGTCGGTCGGCTTGCCGGTGTCGATCTGGCAGAAGTCG
This sequence comes from Aeromicrobium sp., assembly GCF_047606445.1. GTDB lineage: Bacteria > Actinomycetota > Actinomycetes > Propionibacteriales > Nocardioidaceae > Aeromicrobium. The sequence continues at coordinate 3,744 of NZ_JASGEK010000062.1, forward strand.
CAGCGCCGGGTGCACTGCTCGCCGCCGATGAGGAAGGTCGCCTCGCGGTCCTCCCAGCACTCGAAGATGTTCGGACAGCCCGCCTCCTGGCAGACGGTGTGCAGGCCCTCGCCCTTCACCAAGCCCATCAGCTCGTTGTACTCGGGGCCCATCTTCGCGCGGGTTTTGATCCACGCGGGCTTCTTCTCGATGGGGGTCTCGGCGTTGCGGACCTCGAGCCGCAGCATTTTGCGTCCGTCCGGGGCGATCGTCACGCCGTCCACTGTACGCCCGGGCCGCGATCACGGGCCGACGGCGACGGACGGGGGTCGACAGGGCTGAGCAGCGGCACCGACGGCCCCTCGACCCGCTCGACGTCGGGCGAGGGGCCGTAGGGCTGCCAGCGCAGCAGTTCGGTCAGGTGGGGGCGGACGGCGGCGGCGGCCTCCTGGACGGTCACGTCGCGGCCGAGTTCGGCCGACAGCGAGGTGACCCCCGCGTCGGCGATGCCGCAGGGCACGAAACGGTCGTACCAGGACAGGTCGACGTTCGCGTTGAGGCTGAAACCGTGCATCGTCACGCCGCGCGCGACCCGGATGCCGATGGCCGCGATCTTGCGCTCGGGACGGCCTCGGCCTGCGGCGAGCCAGACGCCGGAGCGTCCCGGCACGCGGCCGGCCTCGACGCCGAGGTCGGCCACGGTGCGGATCAGGGCCTCCTCGACGCGCCGCACGTAGTCGACGACGAAGACGTGGTCGGGCAGCTTCGTGATCGGATAGCCGACGAGCTGGCCGGGGCCGTGGAAGGTGATCTTGCCGCCGCGGTCGACGTCGATCACCGGCGTGCCGTCCGCCGGCCGTTCGTGCGGCTCGGTGCGTTTGCCCGCTGTGTACGTCGGCGGGTGCTCCAGCAGCAGCGCGGTGTCGCCGATCACGCCCTCGGCCCGCTGGCCGAGCAACCGGCGCTGCAACTCCCAGGCGTCGAGGTAGTCGACGGCCTGGTCGCCGAACCATTCCCCGCGGATGAGGAGCTCCGTCATGGGCTTCAGCGTACGCCTGTGGACGAGCGCGTTGTCAGATCGCGGCGGGCAGGCGAGGCTTCGCTCATGGATACCTGGGGGATCGGCCTCGCGGCCTATGTCGTCTCGCTCGTCGGCGCCTCGGCGGGCGGGCCGGAGTGTGTGGAACTGGTGGAGTTGGACTACGCGCGCAGTCAGGCGTACGCGGCGGCGTCGGTCGAGCGGTTGGAGCAGGTCTACGTCGACGAGCAGGCCGCTCAGCCCGACGTCGACGCGTTGCTGGCCTGGACCGAGCGCGGATACCGGCTGGAGACGGCGATGCAGATCGTCGGCTCCTGCGAGGTGGTCGGGCGCGGGGAGGGGGAGGCGCGTCTGCGCGTGGTCGACCGCCTCGCCCCGACCGCCGCCGTCGACGAGCACGGCGACCGCGTCCCGCTGCCCCGTGACGACTGGTCCGAACGCGACGTCCTCCTGCGCCAGACGGACGTCGAATGGCGCTATGCCGGGGTCGAGTGACTCAGCGGCGCAAGCCCAGCTGGAGGGTGGTGGGGAGGTCGGGGGCCTCGAAGCTGAAGCCGGACTGCGACAGCGCCATCGGCTCCAGGCGGAGCGAGCCGAGCAGGTCGTCGGCGAGGCCGCCGAGGGCCGCCTTGATGATCGGCGCGGGGGCCTTGAGGAAGGCCTTGGCGTCGACGGCGCGCGCCAGCTCGTCGGTGAACTGCCGGTTGGTGACGGGGTCGGCGGTGGCGAGGTTGACCGGGCCGGAGACGTCGCCCTCGGCCAGATGGACCACCGCGCGCACCCAGTCGACCCGGGAGATGTACGACATGTACTGCTCGCCCGACCCGAGCACCGCGCCGCCGTACCGGCGGAACGGGATCGCCATCAGCTTGAGCGCCCCGCCGGACTCCTCCAACACCAGCGAGGTGCGCAGCAAGCAGACCCGGGCTCCCGCCTCGACGGCAGGCGCCGTGGCCGCCTCCCACTGCTGGGAGACCTCCGGGAGGAAGCCCTCGCCGGGGGTGGACGACTCCGGCAGCCGCGTGTCGCCACGGTCGGTCCCGTAGAAGGACATGCCTGACCCGGACAGGAGGGCGGCGGGCTGGGCGGACCGGCCGACCGCGCGCGAGAGCGTGTCGGTGGCCGTCAACCGCGAACTCAGGATCTCGCGCCGGTACGACTTCGTGCGCGGCCACCGCTGGATCGACGCGCCGGACAGGTTGACCACCACATCGGCCTCGTCGATCAGCCGTTGGTCGACCCGACCAGCCGACGGGTCCCAGGTGGACGTGCCGGTTCCGGTGGCCGGACCGCGCACGAGCCGGGTGACGGTGTGCCCGCGGCCGCGCAGAGCGTCGACGAGGGCGCCTCCGAGGAATCCGGAGGCGCCCCCGACGACGACGCGCAGGGAGCTGTCGGCCATCGGTCAGGACCCGAGTTCGGCCTCGAACGCTCCGGCCTCGAGACGCTCGCGGATGGCCGTCAGGAAACGGCCCGCGTCGGCGCCGTCGATGACGCGGTGGTCGTAGGTCAGCGCGAGGTAGGCCGTCTGGCGCACCGCGATGCTGTCGTTGCCCTGCTCGTCGGTGATGACGACCGGACGCTTGACGACCTTGCCGACGCCGAGGATCGCGACCTGCGGCTGGTTGATGATCGGCGTGTCGAAGAGGGCGCCGTTGCTGCCGAGGTTGCTGATCGAGAAGGTCGCGCCGGAGATCTCGTCCGGACCGATCTTGTTGGCTCGCGTGCGGTCGGCGATGTCGGCGATCTTACGGGCCAGGCCCGCGATCGACAGGTCGCCGGCGTCGCGGATGGTCGGCACCAGCAGGCCCCGGTCGGTGTCGACCGCGACGCCCAGGTGCTCGCCCGCCGGATAGGTGACGGTGCCGGCGTCCAGGTCGAGCGCCGAGTTGACCTGCGGGTACAGCTTGAGCGCCTCGACGGCCGCCTTGGCGAAGAACGGCAGGAAGGTCAGCTTGACGCCCTCCCGCTCGGCGAAGGCGTCCTTGTGCTTGGCCCGCAGACGCGCCACCTCGGTGACGTCGACCTCGTGCACCTGCGTCAACTGCGCCGAGACCTGCAGCGACTCGACCATGCGGCGCGCGATGGTGGTGCGCAGACGCGACAGCGGCTCGGTCTTGCCGCGCAGCGGCGAGGGAGCGGCGGGCGCGGGAGTCGGGGCGGCAGCTGCCGCCCCGACTTCGGTGACCGGAGTCGGAGCGGCGGCCTCAGCGGCCTGCGCCGCCTGCTTCTGCCGTTCGGCGACTTCCAGGACATCGGCCTTGCGGATGCGTCCGCCGACGCCGGAGCCGGTGACGTCGGCGAGGTCGACGCCGTGCTCCTTGGCCAGCTTGCGCACGATCGGCGTGACGTAGCCGTCGCTCGGGGCGGCGGGCTGCGCCGGGGCGACGGGCTCGGGGGCCGAGGTCGCCACGGGCTCCGAGGTCGGCTCAGGAGCCGGTTCCGGCGTGGGAGCGGGCTCCGGAGCCGGTTCGGGCGTGGGCGTTGGCTCGGCGGGAGCGGCCGCCGGGGCGGCGTCGGCCGAGCCGATGATCGCCAGCTCGGCGCCGACCTCGACGGTCTCGTCCTCCTCGGCCTTGATCTCCAGGAGCGTGCCGGCGACGGGGGAGGGGATCTCGGTGTCGACCTTGTCGGTGGAGATCTCCAGCAGCGGCTCGTCGACGGCGACGGTGTCGCCGACGGCCTTGAGCCATTGGGTGACGGTGCCCTCGGTGACGCTCTCACCCAGCGCGGGCAGGGTCACCGGGGTGCCGCTGACCGGACCCGACGGAGCGGGGGCCTCGGCGGCGGGAGCGGGCTCCGGCTCCGCAGCGGCCGCCACCGGCTCGACGACCGGGGTCGGCTCGGGCTCGGGAGCCGGTTCAGCGGCGGCGGGCTCGGCCGCGGGGGCCGCAGAACCGCCCGCCTCGGAGGCGTCGCCGATCACGGCGAGCACCGCGCCGACCTCGACCTCCTCGTCCTCCTCGGCCTTGATCTCCAGCAGGACGCCGGCGACGGGGGAGGGGATCTCGGTGTCGACCTTGTCGGTGGAGATCTCCAACAGCGGCTCGTCGACGGCGACGGTGTCGCCGACCGCCTTGAGCCATTGGGTGACGGTGCCCTCGGTGACGCTCTCGCCGAGCGCCGGCAGGGTGACTTCGGTGGCCATGATCGCTGTTCCTTCGTGGCTCAGGCGTGGGAGTGGAGGGGCTTGCCGGCCAAGGCCAGGGCGGCCTCGCCGAGCGACTCGTTCTGCGTCGGGTGCGCGTGGATGAACTGGGCGACGTCCTCGGGGTAGGCCTCCCAGTTGACCATCAGCGAGGCCTCGCCGACCTGCTCGCCGAAACGCGAGCCGATCATGTGGACGCCGACGATGGGGCCGTCCTTCTCTCGGACCAGCTTGACGCTGCCCGCAGTCTGCAGGATCTGGCTCTTGCCGTTGCCGCCGAGGTTGTACTCGACGACCTCGACGTTGTCGTCGCCGAACTGCTCGCGCGCCTGCGGCTCGGTGATGCCGACGCTGGCCAGCTCCGGCTCGCAGTAGGTGACGCGCGGGATGCCCGAGTCGACGACCGGCTGCGGGCTGAGCCCGGCGATCTCCTCGGCGACGAAGATGCCGTGCGCGAAGCCGCGGTGCGCGAGCTGCAGGCCCGGCACGAGGTCGCCGACGGCGTAGACGTTCGGGAGGTTGGTGCGCAGACGCTCGTCGGTGGGCACCCAGCCGCGGTCGACCGTGACGCCGGCCTCCTCGTAGCCGAGGCCCGCGCTGCGCGGACCGCGGCCGACGGCCACGAGCACCAGGTCGGTGTCGATGGTGTCGCCGTTCTCCAACGAGACCACGACGCCGGTCTCGGTCTGCTGCACGCCGGAGAACCGGACGCCGGTCTTGAAGGCGATTTTGCGCTTGCGGAAGGCGCGCTCGAGCTGCTTGCTCAGCGCCGGGTCCTCCAACGGGACTAGGCTCGGCAGCGCCTCGATGATCGTGACGTCGGCTCCGAAGGACTTCCAGACGCTCGCGAACTCGACGCCGATGACCGAGCCGCCGATGATGACAACGCGCTCGGGCACCTCGGCCAGCTGCAGCGCCTCGTCGCTGGTGATGACGCGGCCGCCGATCTCCAGGCCGGGCAGGGTGCGGGCGTAGGAGCCGGTGGCCAGCACGGTGTTGCGGCCGGTGTAGCGCTCGCCGTTCACCTCGACGGTGTCGGCGGCGACGAGCTTGCCCTCGCCCTCGACGACCGTGATGCCGGCGGACTTGATGAGGCCCTGCAGGCCCTTGTAGAGACGGTCGATGACGCCGGACTTGAAGGAGTTGACGCCGTGCATGTCGATGCCGTCGAACTGGGTCTGGATGCCGAAGGCGGCCCCCTCGCGCGCGGCGTCGGCGACTTCGGCGGCGTGCAGCAGCGCCTTGGTCGGGATGCATCCGTGGTGCAGGCATGTGCCGCCGAGCTTGGCCTTCTCGATGAGGGCCACCGACAGGCCCAGTTGGGTGGCGCGCAGGGCGCAGGCGTAGCCGCCGCTGCCGCCGCCGAGGATCACGATGTCGTAGGTGCCAGGTCCGTTCGGGGCGTCCGCCACGATGTCCTCCGTTGTGAGCGTCGTCGGGGGTGGGTGATGCGTCTCATGCACCCTCGGTCATCTTCGCACCTGGCCGGTCGCCGTGTGCGGCAGGGCTGGCCCGTGTCGGGCTACTCTCCGGTCACTTATCGGAGGGGGATCGGGCACACTGTGTGCCATGGGTTGGTGGAAGAGGCGCAAGGCGACACGGACCGACGGCGGCGCCGCCGTGTCGGACCGCGCGGCGGACAAGCGCGACGTCGAGCATCTGCGCGAGTTCGCGCGGTCGCGGACCGGCGTCGAGGCCTTCGTCGAGCCGGCCACCTCGGTCACCCAGACGACGCTGCTGCTAGTGGCCGCCGACGGGGAGTGGACGCGCCGCCGCGTCGCCTCGCCGCAGGCCGCCGCCGACCTGGCCCGCAAGCTGGAGATCCCCGTCTACGACACGAACCGTGTGGGCTATCCGCAGCGGATGCGCGATTACGACCAGCGCCAGCGCGCCGGGGGCGGTCAGCGGGCGACGGTCACCCAGCCTCCGGCCTCGTCGCTGTCGGGGCCGGAGAAGATCGCGGTGATGACGCTGGAGGTCATCGCCGGCTCCGACCCGCTGCCCGACGCCCCGAGCCGGGAGGACTTGGCCGGTCTGCTGCGTCAGGCCCGTGCCCGTGCCCACCCCGACCGTCATGGCGGCGCCCGCGAGACCTGGGACAAGGTCGAGTCCGCCGCCCGCGCCCTCGGCCTCTCCTAGCCTTCCTGGCGACCCGGAGAGGGTCAGGCGAGGAGGTCCTTGGCGAGCTGGACGAGGGTGCGGACGGCGACGCCGGTGCCGCCGGAGGGGATCTCGTCGTAGGGGGAGCCGGTGTTGAACGACGGACCCGCGATGTCGAGGTGCGCCCACGGGGTCTTGCCGACGAACTCGCGCAGGAAGGCCGCCGCGTAGAGCGCGCCGCCGTACGGCTTCGGATTGTGCTGGCGCAGGTCGGCGACCTTCGAGGTGGTCACCTCGGCGGCGATCTCGGTGGGGATCGGCAGCGGCCACATCGGCTCGCCCGCGGTGCGCGCCGCGCTGGCGAGACGTTCGACGGTCTCGTCATCGCTGCCGAAGATCCCGCTGGTGCGCTCGCCGAGCGCGACCATGCAGGCCCCGGTCAGCGTGGCGACGTCGACGATCAGGTCGGGGTCGACCTCCGTGGCCAGCGTGAGGCCGTCGCCGAGCACCAGGCGTCCCTCCGCGTCGGTGTTGAGCACCTCGACGGTCTTGCCGCTGCGCGTGCGCAACACGTCGCCCGGACGCGTGGCCGACCCGCTCGGCATGTTCTCGGCCAGGCAGGCGTAGGCGGTGACCGCGACCGGCAGACCGAGCCGGGCGATGGCGAGCGTCGCCGCGACGACCGCCGCCGCGCCCGCCATGTCGATCTTCATCGTCGCCATGCCCGTGCCGGTCTTGATCGACAGGCCGCCGGAGTCGAAGGTGATGCCCTTGCCGACGAGGGCCAGATGCCGCTCGGCGCTCTTGGGGGAGTAACTCAGGGTGACGAGGCGGGGCGGAGCCTCCGAGCCCCGGCCGACGCCGAGGATGCCGCCGCAGTTCTCCCTCGCGAGCCGCTTCTCGTCCCAGATCTGCACTTTGACGTCGTCGTCGGCGTGGGCATCGATCAGCTCGGCGAAGGCGGGCGGGCGCAGGTCGACCGGCGGGGTGTTGACCCAGTCGCGGGCCTGCGCGACGGCGTCGGCGACCAGAGCGGCCTCGTCGATCGCCGGGGCGGTGGCGCTCTGCCGGGCGAAGGAGGTCAGCACCGTGTGCTCGACGGGCGCGGCGTCCTGGTCGCCGGAGCGGTACGCCGTGTACCGGTAGGCGCCGAGGCGCACGCCCTCGGCGACGGCCGCCGACTCCTCGATGCTGGCCGGGTGGAGGGCGACGGCCACCGAGGTCGCGCCCTTCGGGACGGCGCGCACCCCCCGAGCGGCGGCGGCGCGCAGATCGGCGCTGGTCGGCTCGTCGGGCAGCGCGACGGCGACGATCACCTTCGCGGCGGCGCGGTCGCCGGCGGGGAAGACCACGACCTGGTCCTTCTTGCCGGTGAAGCCGAGCAGGTCGAGGGCGTCGCGCACCCCCTCGGCGTCGTCGTCGTTGCGGACGCCGAGCACGAGCGTGTCGGCCTGGGCGGTGAGCGGCTGGGCGGCGCTCGCGGTGACAGGGGGCAGATCCGGGCGAGTGGGGGCGGCCATGGGCGCCACTCTAAATGAGTGATCCTCTGAGACGGGCGTTCGATGTGTTTGTCGGTCTGTGGGTCAGGGTGTCCAAGCCGAAGCAGGACCCAGTCCCCATCGAGGCCGGAACCGACCGACTGAACCCCGACAGGCCGAAGGTTATCCATCCGTGTTCTCCTCCCATCGACCTTGCAACAGTTACAGTCGAACCACTCGCCCCGAGGAGCAACCTGTGCTGAGACGACTGCATGTTGAGCGATACCGGTGCTTTGACATGATCAACCTGGACCTACGGTGCCCCGAAAAACCAGGTGGTGGCTGGACCGTCCTTGTTGGTGAAAACGGCACAGGCAAGTCGAGTCTCCTTCAGGCGATTGTTCTCGGCCTGATGGATCCAAGGCCGCTCACGGCGCTCAACTCCACTCCGTGGTTGATGTGTCGACAGGGGGAGCCGGATGGATCGAAGGCCTTGATCGAAGTGGAAGTCGAGACGGAGTCGACTCGTGCTCTTTACGGCAAGACGGTGGCGAACACCGCAGGCTCTTACATCGACGAGGTGGGGGAACATGTCCCCGATCTGCCGTTGATGGTCGCTTTCTCCGCACGGCGTCGCATCGCGAAACCTGGGGAGCTTCCTGAGAGTGGGAATCGGGAGGTGGAACGGGTGCGTGGTCTGTTCGACCCGAATCTTCCTCTTCTCGCCCATGATGCGTTCGCTGATTTGAAGACCGTTCCCGAGAAAAGAGCTTTCGCTAAGGTCGTGCGGGATGTGATCGTGCGTCAGTTGGACTCCGGAGAGAAAATGTTTCCGTTGGTCGACGCGGTCGAGTTGCGTGGCTCCGGCGGCGTCACCACTAATGCCCAACTTCTCGAGCAGGATCGGTTCGGGTTGCTGTACGGGGAGACCTACCAAGCGCGTGTGGCGGTGGAGGATTTGAGCGACGGCTATCAGGCCTTGCTGACGATCGTGCTTGAGATCCTTGTCCAGGCGACGCTGGCGAACCACGTGGTCCCTAGGCCTGAGACGTTGCGCGCCATTGTGCTGGTCGACGAACTTGAGGCGCATCTGCATCCACGGTGGCAGCGTAGCGTTATCCCGCTGCTCCGCGAGGTGTTTCCTCAGTGCCAGTTCATCGTGACCACCCACTCGCCTCTCGTCGTCGGTAGCGCGGAGCCGGGCGAGGTCCAGGTGTTGGAGATCAGGGAGAGCGGCGATGTGTCCGTCGAGGTGCTAGACGAGCGTCTGCAGGCGCTCGATGCGGACGAGATCTACGACGCTGTCTTCGGTGTGCCACGGGCGGCCACTGACGAGTACGTCGCGATGGAACGTGCGTACGCGGGGGCGGTCGCTGCGCGCAGGGAGCCTGATCCTGAGATCGCTCGGCTGCTCGAGGACGCCTGGGCCGGACGCAAGGGACTTGTCGGGGAATGATCCGTCTCGAGCGGTCAGCCATAGTTCCCACCCCGCAGTTACTCGCGGCTTCGGAGGGGCTTCACGAGCGTTCTGACGACGAGGCACAGGAGTCAGTGAGTTCCTCAGCTTCTTCGAAAGCATGGATTTCCATGCGCGATGTTTTGACAAAGGAACAGCACGACAAGTGCGGGTGGTGCGAAAGACTCCTCGACGATGCGGCGATTGAGATCGATCACATCCGGCCGAAATCCAAGCAGAAGTACTGGTGGCTCGCGTTTGAGGAACGCAATTTGCTCGCGGCTTGTCGATCCTGCAACAACAAGAAGCGCAGTGAGTGGCCGCTTCTTCCTGGAGCCAGCATGTTGTCGCCTCGACAGCTCCCATGGTTGGTCCTGGAGCGGGCCGCGATAGTGGACCCGACGGTGGAAGACCCGTCACCGCATTTCGTCTTCCTGGATCTCGGTGGCAGGTGGCGCGTAGTCGGTGCCACCGAACGCGGTCGGCGTACCGTGGAGGTGCTCGCGCTGGACCGTGACAGGCTTTCAGGCATCATGACCGCCCGTGTGCGACAGGTGATCCAGCCGGTGATCTCTGCTGCGGAGCAGGCGTTCGCAGCAGGAGATCAAGCGCGCTGGACGCAAGAGACGAACCTGTTGAATGAATTCTGCGGGCCGGACGCCGAGTTCTCGGGATTAGCGCGTCACCTGGTACGTGAGATGGTCGCCAGGCTAGGTTGACCGGCATGGATCTGCTGCGCTCGCCCCTGCACGATCGCCATGTCGCCCTCGGCGCGAAGTTCGCCGAGTTCGGCGGCTGGGAGATGCCGCTGGAGTACGGGGGCGTCCTCGGCGAGCACGCGGCGGTCCGTGACGGCGTGGGTGTCTTCGACGTCAGCCACCTCGGCAAGGCGCTGGTCCGCGGTCCGGGCGCGGCCGATTTCGTCAACGCCTGTTTGACCGCCGACCTCGGCAAGATCGCTCCCGGCCAAGCGCAGTACACGCTGTGCTGCGCCGAGGACGGCGGCGTTGTCGACGACCTCATCGCCTATCTGCGGAGCCCCGACGAGGTCTTCCTCATCCCGAACGCCGTCAACACCGCCACCGTCGTCGAGCTGTTGCGCGCCGCCGCGCCGGAGGGCGTCGAGGTGCTCGACCAGCACCGAGACTTCGCCGTGATCGCCGTGCAGGGCACGCGCAGCGAGGAGGCGCTGACGGAGCTCGGCCTGCCCGTCGACCACGACTACATGTCGTTCTCCACCGGCGTGTTCGACGGAACCGAGCTGACCGTGTGCCGCACCGGCTACACCGGCGAGCGCGGCTATGAGCTGGTCGTGGCGGCCGAGGCCGCTCCCGCTGTCTGGGACGCCGTGCTGGCGGCCGGCGCCGACCACGGCATCGCCCCCTGCGGCCTCGGCGCCCGCGACACCCTGCGCACTGAGATGGGTTATCCGCTGCACGGCCAGGACCTGTCGGCCGAGATCAGCCCGGTCATGGCGGGCTCGTCGTGGACGGTCGGCTGGGACAAGCCGGAGTTCTGGGGCAAGGAGGCCTTGGAACACCAGCGCGCTGAGAAGAGCGGACGCGTGCTGCGCGGCCTCGTCGCCGAGGGGCGCGGCATCCCGCGACCCGGCATGACGGTGCGCGACTCGGGCGGCGAGGTGGTCGGGGAGGTCACCTCCGGGACCTTCTCGCCGACCCTCAAGCAGGGGATCGGCCTGGCGCTGCTCGACCGGCAGATCCCCGACGGTCAGACCGTCCAGGTCGACGTGCGCCGTCGCACCGAGCCGTTCACGGTGACGAAGCCGCCGTTCGTCACCCCGTCGACCACCGAGTCCTGAAGGAGAAACGATGAGCTGGAGCTGGACCTATGAGGACGCCGACTGCCAGACCGTCGGTCGTTCGGAGACCTTCGACGCGCGCGGCGAAGCCGAGTCGTGGATTGGCGAGGCCTACCCCGACCTCGCCGACGAGGGCGTGGCGCAGGTGCGTCTGTTCGACGGCGACACCGAGGTCTACGGCCCGATGTCGCTGAGCGCTTAAGGCGCGGCCGCTAACGATTTGGTGTGCGATTGATGGTGGGGCGTCGGGAGTTGCGGGTGATTTGGGGTCGCGCGTGTCGAATCCGGGCGCGCGGGACGCGCCCGCCGCAGTGCTGTCGCTCGTCGGCATGGTGGCGCTGGTCTGGTTCGTGGCGCGCTGCCTGAGCCGCGACCACCCGCTGCTCGGCCTGCGGCTGTTCCGCAGCCGTCTGTTCTCGGCGGGCGTGTTCGCGGCCTTCTCCACGATGTTCGCGATGATGGCGGCCTTCCTGCTGATCGCCCAGTGGCTGCAACTGATCGACGACGCGTCGCTGATCGATGTCGGCGTCCGGCTTATTCCGACCGCGCTGGCCGGGGCGTTGGCGTCGGTGGCCGCGCCGCCGCTGGCCCGGCTGATCGGCGTCCGCTCGGTGCTCGCCGGGGGCTGGCCGGAGTCGGCATGCTCGTTCCGGGGCGGAGGGCCGAGCACCTCGACCTGGCGGTGGTGCTGGTCGCGCTCGGCCTCGTCGGCGCTGGCTCGCTCGCCGTCGTCTCGGCGATGATCATGTCCGGCTCGCCGGAGGAGAAGGCCGGCAACGCAGGGGCTTTGGAGGAGACGTTGTACGGGTTCGGAGGCACGCTCGGCGTGGCGATCCTGGGCATCGTCTCGGCGCTCATCTGCCATCACGCGCTCGCCGACGCCCCGGTCTCGGCGGCGATGGACCCGGCGGTGGCCGAACAGGCTTAGGAGTCGTTGGGCGGAGCCTTCGCCTTCGCCTTCGCCTTCGCCGAGAAGCTCGGGCTGCCCGAACTGGCCGCCGCCGCGGCGGGCGTCTTCGCCCTCACCCCGCGCGGGAGCCGACGTGTCCCACGCGAATCACCGAGCTGAGGGGAAGAGATGTCAGGGGAACTCGACACCTCACCTCAGATCGCCTGAGCGTGGATGTGTGGAGAGCAGCGAATCAGCCCGTGATCACAGCGTCATCGATGCGGCCTCCGATAGGAGGGTGATCCATATGAGCGCGCCCACGACGAATAGAAACGACGCTGAGGCAGAACTCCGCGCGGCCGTGGCCGCGCGAGAGGCGGGTGACTCGTGGACCGTGATCGGCGCGGCCCTCGGAACCAGCCGACAGGCGGCGCAGCAGCGGTTCGGGTCACGGTGACGCGCCGCTGCTGAAGTGGTGCCGAGAGCGGGACTCGAACCCGCACGCCCGTGAGGACAATGGTTTTTGAGACCATCGCGTCTACCATTCCGCCATCTCGGCCTGCTCGAAAGCGAGCCAGATAACCTTCTCACGTGCCTCACGACGACAGACCCTCGACCCCCGCGACCCGTGTGGTCATCGCCGAGGACGAGGCGCTGATCCGCCTCGACCTGGCCGAGATGTTGGCCGAGGAGGGTTACGTCGTCGTCGCGCAGGCCTCCGACGGAGAGCAGGCGGTGCGGCTCGTCGAGGAGCATCTTCCCGACGTGGTGCTGATGGACATCAAGATGCCGAAGCTCGACGGCATCGAGGCGACCTCGCGGATCGCCGGGCAGCGGCTCGCGCCCGTCGTGCTGCTGACCGCCTTCAGCCAGCGCGAGCTGATCGACCGGGCGCGCGAGGCGGGAGCCATGGCGTACCTGGTCAAGCCGTTCCAGCAGTCCGACCTGCCGCCCGCCATCGAGATGGCCCGCAGTCGGTTCGCTGAGATGGCGGCGCTGGAGGCCGAGGTCGAGGACCTGGGAGAGCGCCTCGAGACCCGCAAGGCCGTCGAGCGGGCCAAGTCGGTGCTGCAGGGCGTCTACGGCATCAGCGAGGCCGAGTCCTTCCGATGGATCCAGAAGTCGGCGATGGACCTGCGGCTGTCGATGCGCCAGGTGGCCGAGCAAGTGATCGACAAGGGCTCCGAGACGCCGACCTGATGGTGTGACGAAGATTACAAATTGGCTACAACGGGCAATCCTGCGGCTTCCGTGACATGAATGACACACCGACGCGTTAGGTTCTGGTCATCCGCGTCGCCGTGCCCATAGGAGCGGCGACGTGACTCACGAGACAACCGGAGGATTGATGAAGCGCAGGAACACGTTCCGTGTCGCCGCCGTCGTCGCCGCGAGCGCCTTGGTGCTCTCGGCCTGTGGCGGCAGCGACGACAGCAAGGACGACGCTGCAGACACGCCCAACCCCGACAACTGCGAGGTCGACGACACCCAGGTCGAGGCGACCGAGCCCACCGTCGGCGGCGGCGACGGCGTCTTGACGATCGGCTCGCTGCTGCCGGCCACCGGCAGCCTGGCCTACCTCGGGCCGCCGGAGTACGCCGGCGTCGACCTGGCCATCGCCGACATCAACCGTGCCGGGGGGGTCTTCGGCGAGGACGTCGTCGGTGAGAAGGCCGACTCGGGCGACACCGACTCCGGCATCGCGCCGGCCGAGACCGACAACCTCATCAAGGCCGGCTCCGACGTCATCGTCGGCGCCGCCTCGTCAGGCGTCTCGATGACCGTCATCGACAAGATCTTGTCGGCCGGCGTCGTGCAGTTCTCGCCCGCCAACACTTCGACCGGCTTCGACAACGCCCCCTACGACGGCGAGGACCTGTACTTCCGCACCGCCCCGTCGGACATCCTGCAAGGCGCGGTCATGGCGAACCTGCTGCTCGAGGACGGCAAGCAGAACATCGCCATCCTCGCCCGTCAGGACGCCTACGGCGAGACCCTCGCGGCCGAGATCGCCAAGGGCGTGACCGAGGGCGGCTCGACCGTCGCCGGCACCGTCTTCTACGGCGAGAAGGCGCAGTCCTACGACTCGCAGGTCAGCGAGGTCGCTGCGCTCAAGCCCGACGCGATCGTCCTGGTGGCCTTCGAGGAGACCACCACGATCATTCCGCAGCTGATCCAGTCCGGCGTCGGCCCGGCCGACGTGAGCACGTACTTCGTCGACGGCAACACCGCGAACTACGGCGAGGGCGACACGGCCGAGCTGCCCGACGGAACCCTCGAGGGCACCAAGGGAACCATCCCCGGCGCCGAGGCGGGCGCGGGGTTCAAGGACTGCCTCGCCACGGTCGACGACGATCTCAAGGACTACGCCTACGCGGCCGAGTCCTACGACGCCGTGGTCGTGTCCGCCCTGGCGGCGCTCGCAGCCAAGAGCGACGCGGGCGTCGAGATCGCCAAGCAGATCCCGGCGGTCACCGAGGGTGGCGAGAAGTGCACCACGTTCGCCGAGTGCGCCAACCTGCTCGCCGAGGGCTCCGACATCGACTATGACGGCATCTCCGGCCCGATCGAGCTCGGTCCGACCGGCAGCCCGACCGCCGCGTCGATCGGCATCTACCAGTACGACGAGAAGAACAAGATCTCCTCGGTGGACTACATCGAGGGCGACATCTGATCGTCGATCCGGACAGGCGGGGCCCCGGACCTGGAATCGGTTCCGGGGCCCCGCTGTCATGTGGGGGTCAAGCCCCCTCGGACACGACACATGACGAGGCCCGCCCCCTGATCAGGGGGCGGGCCTCGTCATGAGATGCGGGGGAGACGCCTAGCTGGCCGCCTCCTCCTGGCCCAGGGTGCCGAGGTAGAGGGCGATGACCTTGGGGTCGTTCGCCAGCGCCTTGCCGGTGCCGGAGAAGGCCGTGCGGCCGTGGTCGAGCACGTAGCCGCGGTCGCAGATCTGCAGGCAGCGACGGGCGTTCTGCTCGACCATGACCACCGAGACGCCCGCGCGGTTGATGTTGCGGGTCTGCACGAACACCTCGTCCTGCAGCACGGGCGACAGGCCCGCCGAGGGCTCGTCGAGCAGCAGCACGGTCGGCTCCATCATGAGCGCGCGGCCCATCGCCACCATCTGACGCTCGCCGCCGGAGAGCGAGCCGGCCCGCTGCTTGCGACGCTCGCCGAGGCGCGGGAAGAGGTCGGTGACGAACTCGAAGCGCTCGGGGAACTTCTTCGGGTCGAGATAGCAGCCCATCTCGAGGTTCTCCTCGATGGTCAGGCTGGGGAAGACGTTGTTCGTCTGCGGGACGAAGCCGATCCCCTTGGCGACCAGCTGGTCGGCCCGCAGGTTGGTGATCTCCTCGCCCTGGAGGGTGATGCTCCCCTCGCGCACCTGGACCAGGCCGAAGAGCGACTTCAACAGCGTCGACTTGCCCGCGCCGTTCGGGCCGATGATGCCGACGAGCTCGCCCGGGTCGCAGTACAGATCGGCCCCGTTGAGGATGTCGACGCCGGGCAGATATCCGCCGATCACCGCGTCGGCCCGCAGAATCGCGTCCTGCGAGGCGGCCTGATGCGCCGCGCGTTCCGGCGAGGTGGTCTCACTCATCGGCGGTCTCCTCCTCCAGTGCGGACTCGGCCTCGCGTGCGAGCTTGTCCTCGTCGAGGTCGCTGAGGTCGGTGTCGTGATGGGCGCCGAGATAGGCGTCGATGACGCGCTGGTCGGCCATGATCTCGTGTGGTCGGCCCTCGGCGACGATCTGCCCCTGGGCCATGACGATGACCCAGTCGGAGATGTCGCGCACCATGTCCATGTCGTGCTCGACGAACAGCACCGACCGGCCTTCGTCGCGCAGCGACTTCACATGGCCGAGCAGCGACTGCTTGAGCGCCGGGTTCACGCCGGCCATCGGCTCGTCGAGCATGATCAGCTCGGGGTCGACCATGAGCGCGCGGGCCATCTCCAACAGCTTGCGTTGGCCGCCGGACAGCGACCCGGCGAAGTCCTCGCGCTTGGCGTCGAGTTTGAACCGGGCCAGCAACTCGTCGGCGCGCACCGTGTTCGCGTCCTCCTGTGCCTTCCACAGCCTGCTGAAGGGAGCCGACCAGAACCGTTCGCCGCGTTGGCCGACGGCGGCCATGCGCATGTTCTCGATGACGGTCAGCTTGGAGAGCACCTTCGTCAGCTGGAAGGTGCGGACCATGCCGAGTCGGGCCACCTTGTAGGCGGGCACGCCCTGGAGCGAGTGGTCGTTGAACGACCACTCGCCCTCGTCGGGGGAGTCGAAGCCGGTGAGCAGATTGAACAGCGTGGTCTTGCCCGCGCCGTTCGGTCCGATCAGCGCGGTGATGACGCCGCGCTGGATCTCGATGTGCTCGACGTCGACGGCTTTGAGGCCGCCGAACTGGCGGGTGATGTTGCTCCCGACCACGATGGGGTCGGGCTTGGCCGCTCCCGGGTCGGACGGCACGTCCGCGAGCGCCTGGACGGCGGGGGAGGAGGTGTCAGCGGGCATCGATCGCGATCTCCCTTCGATCGCCGAAGATCCCCTGGGGTCGGAAGATCATCAGCAGCATGAGTCCGACGCCGACCATGATGAATCGGGTGACGGAGGCCTGGTTCTCGTCCATCAGCCAGGTCGGCAGGAAGGCGGTCGCGGGATCGGTCGCCTGGTTGAAGAACGAGCCGAACCCCGCTAAAAGGAACCAGAAGATCATCGCGCCGACCACGGGGCCGAGGACGCGGGCCGCGCCGCCGATCAACAGGGCGGTGTAGGCGTAGAAGGTGATGTTCGTCGAGTAGTCCGACGGGACGGCCGACGCCTGCTTGAGGGCTAGGAAGACGCCGGCCAGACCGCCGAACACGCCGCCGAGGATCAGCGCCTGCATCTTGTAGGCGAAGACGTTCTTGCCGAGCGAGCGCACGGCGTCCTCGTCCTCGCGGATCGCTTTCAGCACGCGGCCCCAGGGGCTGCGCATGAGCGCCCACACCAGGAGGCAGCAGATCGCGACGAGCGACCAGCCGACGGTCACCGACCAGAGGTCGCCCCGGCTGAAGGAGAACAGCCCGAAGTCGAGTTTGCCGGTGTAGGGGTTGAGGTCCTGGTAGGTCTTGGCGTAGCCGGTCAGGCCGTTGGAGCCGCCGAAGACGTCCTTGGTCTCGACCGCGCCGAAGATGAGTCGCAGCAGCTCGGCCGTCGCGATCGTCGCGATGGCGAGGTAGTCGGCGCGCAGGCGCAGCGTCGGCATGCCGAGCAGCAGCGCCAGCAGCACCGGCATGAGCAGCGCGACGGCGATGCCGACCCAGAACGGCAGGTCGAGCGTGACGACGCTGACCGCCAGGCCGAAGGCGCCGACGGCCATGAAGCCCGCCTGGCCGAAGTTCAGCAGGCCGGTGTAGCCGAAATGCACGTTGAGTCCGATGGCCGCGAGGGCGAGGACGATCGCCTCGGGGCCGAGGGCCGCCGAGAACGCGGCGTCGATCAAGGTTCCGAAGTTCATGACGCTCCCTATCCGATCCTCTGCTTGCGGCCGAGGATGCCCTGGGGTCGGACGAGCAGGACGACGATGAGCACGACGAGGGCGCCGACCTCCTTGATGGAGCCCGGCACGCCGAACAGCGGCCCGACCTCGGTCATGATCCCGATGACGAGCGAGCCGAGCAGCGCGCCCCAGATCGTGCCGAGTCCGCCGAGGGTGACCGCGGCGAAGACCAGGAGCAGCAGCTTGTAGCCGCTGAGGAAGTTGACCTGGCTGTTGACGCCGAGCAGCACGCCGGCGAGCGCGCTGAGCGCGGCGCCGAGCACCCAGACCGACCGGATCACGCCGTCGACGCGCAGGCCCGAGGACGCCGAGAGCGCCGGGTTGTCCGAGACGGCGCGGGTGGCCTTGCCCAGACGGGTCTTCATCAGTCCGACGCACACCAGCGCGATGACCGCGACGGAGATGACGATGATGCCGATCTCCTTCGGCGCGAGCGAGATGAAGCCGTAGTCCTGGCGCTGCTGGGTCGTGTACTCGCTGTAGGAGCGGGTCGAGTCGCCGAAGGCGTATTGGAAGACGTTGCGCAGCAACAGGCCCAAGCCGATCGAGACGATCATCATCGCGATGACGCCCGTGCCGCGACGGCGCAGCGGCCTCCAGAGGGCCGCGTCCTGCGCCCAGCCGAAGGCCGCGCCCGCGACCACCGCCAGCACGCCGGCGAGGATCACCGGGAGCCCGAAGCCCTGGTTGAACACGTAGGTCATGATCGCGCCGAAGGTGATGAGCTCGCCGTGCGAGAAGTTCGTCAGCCCGGTGGTGCCGAAGATCAGCGACAGGCCCAGCGCCGCCAGGGCGATGATGAGCCCGAACTTCACGCCCGAGATGAGGCTGGTCTGGAAGCGGGAGGCGAAGGAGTCCTTCTCCACCTCCCCGACGCCGATCTGGAACTGCACCGACTTGGGCGTCTTGAGCATCACGCGCTGCGGCTCGGAGGTCGCGCTGCCGCTGAGCTCGGCGTCCTTCGGGAGCGTCTCGGCGTCGAGATGCACCACATAGGTGCCCTTGCCGGGCAGCGGGATGTCGACCTTGCCGTCCTCGTCGGTCTCCTCGCGGCCGATCTCCGCCCCGCTCTGGTCGGTGACCGAGATGGTCACGCCTTCGACCGGCGCGGGTTCGCCGTCGGCGGCGTTCGCGCTGTCGACCAGCGCGACGCTGATGGCGTAACCCGTGTCGGAGTAGTCCTCCGCGGGGCTGGGCGTCGTGGTCGCGGACGCGGCCATCGGCGCCAGGGTCAGCAGGAGGGAGAACGCCAAGGCGAAGGCGACAGAAAGTCTCCGGTGCACACCGATCTCCTGAGTCGTCGTCGGGCCGTGAGAACCCGGGCGCCGAGTGACGCCGTGGGCGAGCTTAGTGCGGCGGTGGGTCGCCGGGAGGTCGGCTGACGTCACGATCAGGTAACGGTTTGGTTGCGACCTCCGTGGCCGCGCCCTCGCTGGCCGCGCCCCCACGTCACGGGAACGCGCCGGAGGCGACGCCGTAGGGTGGTCGCCGTGGACCGACTGCTGCTGATCGACGGTCACTCGGTGGCCTACCGCGCCTTTTACGCCCTCCCCGTGGACAACTTCGCCACGACGACCGGACAGCACACCAACGCGGTGTTCGGTTTCACCTCGATGCTCATCAACGTGCTGCGCGACGAGCGGCCGACGCACGTCGCGGTCGCCTTCGACGTCTCCCGGCAGACCTTCCGCACCGCCGAGTACAGCGAGTACAAGGCCAACCGCAGCAAATCGCCCGACGAGTTCAAGAGCCAGGTGCCGCTCATCCAAGAAGTGCTCGACGCGCTCGGCGTGCGCACCTTCGAGAAGGACGGCTACGAGGCCGACGACGTCATCGGCACGCTCAGCCGCCAGGCCGAGGAGGCCGGCATGGAGGTGCTGATCTGCTCCGGCGACCGCGACTCCTTCCAACTCGTCACCGACCGCACCACGGTGCTGTACCCGCGCAAGGGCGTCTCCGACCTCGCCCGCATGACGCCGGAGGCCGTCGAGGAGAAGTACGGGGTCCGCCCCGAGCAGTACCCCGACGTCGCCGCGCTGGTCGGCGAGCAGAGCGACAACCTGCCCGGCGTGCCCGGAGTCGGCCCGAAGACCGCCGCGAAGTGGCTGAACACCTTCGGCTCGCTCGCCGAGCTGGTGAACCAGGTCGACCAGATCAAGGGCAAGACCGGCCAGTCGCTGCGCGACCATCTGGAGGACGTCCAGCGCAACCGTCGGATCAACGCGCTCGTGCGCGACCTCGACCTCGGGGCCGACGTCGCCGAGCTGGCGTTCAGCACCGAGTGGAACCGCGAGGCGATCCACCGGGTCTTCGACGCCCTGGAGTTCGCGGCGCTGCGCACCCGCCTGTTCGACTACCTCGGCGGGGGCGACGAGGGCGTGAAGGCCGAGACGACGGTCGAGGTGGAGGTCGACATGCCCGGCGAGGGCGGGGTGGCCGCCTGGCTCGACGAGCACGCCCCCGCCGGGACGCTCGCGGGCGTGGACGTGACCGGGGTGGCCCGACCCGTGGGCGCGCGCGTCGACACGGTCGCCGTCGCGACGGCCGCGGGCCGGGCGCTGTGGATCGCCACCGACGCCCTCGGCCCCGAGGACGACGCCGCGCTCGCGGCCTGGCTGGCCGACGCCGACCGGCCGAAGGTGCTGCACGACGCCAAGGGGCAGCTGCACGCCCTCGCCGCGCAGGGCTGGACCACGCGCGGCGTCGTCGCCGACACGGCGCTGGCGGCGTACCTGCTGCGCCCCGACCAGCGCGCCTACGACCTCGGCGACCTCGTCCTGCGCCATCTCAAGCGGGAGATCACGCTCGGCGAGGACTCCGGCCAGCTGGCCTTCGACGACGACTCGGCGGGATCGGAGGGCGCGGCGCAGCGGGCGCACGCGGTGCTCGACCTCTGGGAGGTCCTGTCGGCGGAGTTGGAGCGCCGTGAGGAGCTGTCCCTGCTGCACGACGTCGAGCTGCCGCTGGTCGACGTGCTGTTCGCGATGGAGCAGGCCGGCATCGCCATCGACGGCGAGCATCTGGACGGGCTGCACGCCGACTTCACCTCGCGCATGAACGACGCGGCCGCGCGGGCCTTCGAGTCCATCGGCCGGGAGGTCAACCTCAGTTCGCCCAAGCAGCTGCAGGACGTCCTGTTCAACCAGTTGGACCTGCCGAAGACGAAGAAGACCAAGACCGGCTACACCACCGACGCCGACGCCCTGCAGTTCCTCTACGCCACGTCCGAGCATCCGTTCCTGGCGCACCTGTTGACCCATCGCGACGTCATCCGGCTGCGTCAGACCGTCGAGGGGCTGCAGAAGAGCGTCAGCCCCGACGGCCGGATCCACACGACCTTCGCGCAGACCATCGCGGCGACGGGTCGGCTCAGCTCGGCCGACCCGAACCTGCAGAACATCCCCGTCCGCACCGAGCTGGGCCGCCGCATCCGCGAGGTGTTCTGCGTCGGCGACGGCTACGAGACGCTGCTGACCGCCGACTACAGCCAGATCGAGATGCGCATCATGGCGCACCTGTCGGAGGACGAGGGCCTGATCGAGGCGTTCAAGTCCGGCCAGGACTTCCACACGGTGATGGCCTCGCGGGTCTTCGGGCGCGCGCCGGAGGAGATCGACGGCGGTCTGCGGGCCCGGATCAAGGCGATGAACTACGGGCTGGCCTACGGCCTGTCGTCGTACGGGCTCGGCCAGCAGCTGGGCATCTCGCCGACCGAGGCGCAGGTGCTGATGGACGACTACTTCGCGACCTTCGGCGGCGTGCGCGACTATCTGCACGGCGTGGTCGAGGAGGCCCGCAGCACCGGCTACACGGCCACGATGCTGGGCCGCCGCCGCTATCTGCCCGACCTCGGCAGCGACAACCGCCAGCGTCGGGAGATCGCCGAGCGCATGGCGCTCAACGCGCCGATCCAGGGCTCGGCCGCCGACCTCATCAAGGTCGCCATGCTCGGCGTCCAGCGCGCGCTCGACGCCCAGGGCCTCGCCTCACGCCTGCTGCTGCAGGTCCACGACGAGTTGGTGTTGGAGGTCGTGGCGGGGGAGTGCGACGCGGTCGAGGCGTTGGTCCGCGAGCAGATGGCCGCCGCCGCCGACCTGTCTGTCCCGCTCGACGTCTCCGTCGGCGTCGGCCGCACCTGGCACGCCGCCGGCCACTGACGCCCGAGCGCTCAGACCACCGCGCCGTTGTCGTCAGGCTTGCGGTACTTGGGGGAGCGGCCGTCGTCGATGTGGGCGTAGGGGTCGGAGGCCTTCGGCTTCTTCGCCTCGTCCTCCGGCCAGCGTTCCTCCAGGACGATGGCCAGCGCCGAGGCGGTGAAGACCGTCGAGAGCATGCCGAGGCTGAGGCCCAGCAGCAGCGCGATGGCGAAGTCGGTCAGCGAGTCGCCGCCGAGGAAGGCGAGCGCGGCCAGGATGAAGATCGCGCCGAGGCCGGTGTTGACCGTTCGCGGCAGGGTCGAGGTGATCGCGTCGTTGACGACCTCGCGGAGCGGACGTTTCCGGTTCTCCCCGCGATGCTCGCGGATCCGGTCGAACGCCACGATGGTGTCGTTGACCTCGAGGCCGATGATCGACAGGACGGCGGCGAGGAACACGCCGTCGATCTGCTTGCCCCACCAGGCGAAGACGCCGAGCACGACGAGCACGACGGTGACCATGGAGATCTGGGCGGCGAGCGCGAACGTCCAGCGGAAGCGCCACGCCAGATAGAGCATCTGCGCTCCGATGGCGATGGCGAAGGCCCACAGCGCCTTGTTCCGCAACTCCTTGCCGAGGCTCGCGGTGACCTGCTCGTCGCGTTCGACGGTCGTCTCGCCGCCGATCTCGCTGATCGCCGCGGTGATGGCGTCGGCCTCCTCGTCGGTGACCTTGTCGACGCGCACCGTGAGGTTCTCCTCGATGCCGTCGCTGGAGGACTCCTGTACGACCGCGTGCGGGAAGCCCGCGTCGGACAGGGCCTCGCGGGCGTCGTCGACGTCGACCGTCTTCGCCGTCGAGTACTCCAGGAGGCGTCCGCCGGTGAACTCCACGCCCAGTTCGAGGCCGCGGACGACGACGCCGCCGAGCGCCACCGCGGCGACGACGACGGTGACGAGCAGCCAGGTGCCGCTGCGCTTGGTCAGATTCGGCGGGCGCTCCTCGAGCCAGCGGCGCACCGCGCCGCTGGAGCTCACGCCGCTCAGCTTCGGGCGCTTCTGGACGAAGCGGCGGTTGGCCGCCCACTCCGACAGCACGCGGGCGATGACCAGCGCGGAGACCATCGAGGCGATGGTGCCGATCGCGAGGGTGACGCCGAAGCCCTTGACCGGGCCGGTGGCGAAGAAGAACAGCAGTCCGGCCGCGATGATCGTGGTGACGTTGGAGTCGATGATCGCCGACCAGGCCTTCTCGAAGCCGGTCTTCACCGACACCGGCAGGGCGCGGCCGTCGCCTTGACGCCGCACATACTCCTCGCGCGCTCGTTCGAAGGTCAGCACGTTGGCGTCGATGGCCAGGCCGATGGCCAGCACGAAGCCGGCCAGGCCCGGCAGCGTCAGCGTCGAGCCGATGCCGACCAGCAAGCCGTAGGAGATGAGCGCGTACGACGCGAGGGCCAGCGTCGCCATGAGGCCGAGCAGGCGGTAGACGACGACGATGAACAGGCCGGTGAGCGCGATGCCGATGATCGCGGCCTTGACGGAGGCGTCGATGGCGGCCTTGCCGAGGGTCGGGCCGATGGTGCTCTGGTTGATGATCTCGACGTCGACCGGCAGCGCGCCGCCCTTGATGAGCGCCGCGAGGTCCTGGGCCTCGGCGGCGCCGAAGTTGCCGGTGATGCTGGTCTGTCCGCCGCCGCCCGAGGTGCACAGGTCGGCCTGGACGGTGGGGGAGGAGATGACCTCCTGGTCGAGGACGATGGCGATCCGGCCGGTGCTGGTGCCCGAGCAGGCTTGCTGGACGAGTTGCTGCCAGCCGGACTGGCCGTCGCCGGAGAACTCGACGTTGACGTTCCACTGGTTCGTCTGGTCGATCACCGCGTTGGCGTCGGAGAGGCCGTCGCCGTCGACGAGCGTGGGGCCGAGCAGCAGGTTCGCGCCGGTCTCGTCGGGCAGGAGCTGCTGGCCCTCGGTCAGCTGGTCCGCGCTTTCCGGGGCGACGTCGGTGCTCAGCACGTCGTGGAAGGTGAGCTGCGCGGTGCTGCCGATGGTCTCGGCGGCCTTCTCGGGGTCCTGCACGCCGGGCAGTTCGACGATGATGCGACGCTCGCCGGAGCGGGTGATGGTCGGCTCGGACACGCCCAGGGCGTCGACGCGGCCGCGCAGCACCTCCAGCGCGCGGTCGGTGGACTCCGCGTCGGCCTTCACGCGCTCGGTGTCCTGGGTCTCCATGACGATCTGAGTGCCGCCTCGCAAGTCGAGTCCGAGTTGGGCGGACTGCGTGTAGGCGAGCGCGAACGTGCCGGCGAGAATCGCCAGGGCCACGATCGCGCGCCAGAAGGGGGCGCTCTTGGTCATCGGTGGGCTTCCGTCGGATCGGGCAGAACGACGCGACCGACACAAGAGCCGGTTGCGAGGTGAGCATAGCCACGCCCGCTAATCTCCCGGCATGGCGACCCGACGACTCGGACACAGCGGCATCGACGTCTCGACGGTCGGCGTCGGGTGCAACGCCTTCGGCGAGCGCGTCGACGCCGACGGAGTCCGGGCGGTCGTCGACGCCGCGCTCGACCACGGCGTGACCTTCTTCGACACCGCCGACGTCTACTCCTTCGGCGCGAGCGAGGAGCTGCTCGGCGCGGCGCTGGCCGGCCGGCGCGACGAGGCGGTGGTCGCCACGAAGTTCGGCATGGACATGGCCGGACGGCTCGGCGACGACGGCGGACGCCGCGGGTCGGCCGACTACGTGCGGCGCGCGGCCGAGGCGAGCCTGCGCCGGCTCGGCGTCGACCACCTCGACCTCTACCAGTTCCACACGCCCGACCGGGAGACCCCGCTGGAGGAGACGCTGGGCGCGCTCGGCGAGCTGGTCGAGGCCGGGCTCGTGCGCGCGGTGGGCTGCTCCAATATGGTCGCCTGGGAGGTGGTCGACGCCCACTGGCGGGCGAAGGCCGCGGGCGTGCCCGGCTTCGTCACGGCGCAGAACGAGTACTCCCTCTACAACCGGAGCGCCGAGGTCGAGCTGCTGCCCGCGTGTGCGGCGCTCGACGTCGGGGTGCTGCCCTACTTCCCGCTCGCCTACGGCCTGCTCACCGGCAAGTACGTGCTGGGCCGGGCCGCCCCGGCGGGCTCGCGCCTGTCCCAGGACCGTCAGGCGCACCGGCTCGCCGGGGCCGACTGGGACCGGGTGGCCGCGCTCCAGGCCTTCGCCGACGATCACGGCGTCGACCTGCTGACCCTCGCGATCGGCGGGCTCGCCGCGCAGCCCGCCGTGGCCAGCGTCATCGCCGGCGTCTCGCGACCGGAGCAGGTCGCGGCCAACGTCGCGGCGGCGTCCTGGGAGCCGGACGACGCGACGCTGCGGGAGCTGGCGACGATCGGCGCGCCGACGCAGTCGTACACGACGTACGCGACCTGACCGACCGGTGTCGCGGCCTCGTCGGGTCTACGATCAGCGTGTGACTGAGGACAGCGCGGTCGTCGACGTCGGGCCGGTGGCCCATGGCGGTCACTGCGTGGCCCGGATCGACGGGCAGGTCGTCTTCGTCCGGCACGCGCTGCCGGGCGAGCGCGTCCGCCTGCAGATCACCGACCGGACCGCGAGATTCCTGCGCGCCGACGCCGTGGAGGTGTTGGAACCCTCGCCCGACCGGGTGACGCCGCCGTGCCGGTGGGCCAGCCGTTGCGGCGGCTGCGACTTCCAGCACGTCGACCCCGCCGGGCAGCGACGCCTGCTGGGCGACGTCGTGCGCGAGCAGTTGCGTCGGCTGGCCGGGATCGACTGGGACGGCGAGGTCGAGGCGGTCGCGCCCGAGCTCGGCTGGCGCACCCGCATGCAGTACGCCCGGGGCGCCGACGGTCGGCTCGGCCTGCGCGGACACCGCTCCCACGAGGTCGTGCCCATCGACCACTGCCAGCTCGCCCATCCGGGGCTGCCCGACGTGTCCGACCGCTCCTGGGAGGCTGAACGGGTCGAGACCTCCGTCTCGTCGACCGGCCAGCGCGCGGTCGTGGCCGACCGGCGCCGGGTCGAGGGGCCGCGCAGGTTGACCGAGCAGGTGCGGCATCGTCGCTTCCGGGTCGCCGTCGACGGCTTCTGGCAGGTGCATCCGAAGGCCGCCGAGACGCTGGTCGACGCGGTGCTGGCCGCCGCCGAGCTGCGTCTGGGCGACCGGGTCGCCGACCTGTACGGAGGCGTCGGCCTGTTCTCGGCCTTCGCCGCCGAGCGGATCGGCCCGAGCGGCCGCCTGGTGAGCGTCGAGGGGGACAAGACCGCCTCCGCGCTCGCCCGGGAGAACCTCGCCGACCTGCCGCAGGCGACGGTTCGGCAGGGGCCGGTCGAGCGGGTGGCCGCGTCGATCGGCCGACGCGACGTGGTGATCCTCGACCCGCCGCGCGCCGGGGCGAAGAAGGCGTTGCCCTCCATCGTCGGGC
This sequence comes from Aeromicrobium sp., assembly GCF_047606445.1. Classification (GTDB taxonomy): domain Bacteria; phylum Actinomycetota; class Actinomycetes; order Propionibacteriales; family Nocardioidaceae; genus Aeromicrobium. Next base: position 29,762 of record NZ_JASGEK010000062.1, read on the forward strand.
TCGGGGCGCGGCGCCTCGTCTACGTCTCCTGCGACCCGGCCTCGCTGGCCCGCGACCTCGGACGTCTGGCCGACGAGGGCTACCGACTGGCCGGCCTGCGGGCCTTCGCGCTGTTCCCGATGACCCATCACGTCGAGTGCGTCGCCGTGCTCGACGGACCGACCCCCGCGGAACGAGAGAGGGACTGACATGCGTTACGCCGACGCCAGCCGTTGCCCGAACTGCCGGGCCTCGCTCACCGGACAGCCGCGCTGTTTCGGCTGTGGCCTGAATTTGGCCGCCGAGCAACTCCCGGAGGTCTGGGAGCACTTCACCGAGATCGACCGGCTGCTGGAGATCGTGCGCGGCGAGGAGCCGACGCCGCAGCCCGCGGCTCCCGCGCCCGACCTTGTTCCTGATCCCGCTCCCGCGCTGCCGCCCCCGAAGCCGGTCGCACCGCCGCCCGTGCCGTCGTCCCCCCCGGTCCCGCCGCTCGTCGCCGCTCGCCCGCAGTCGCCGACTTTGCCAACGTGCCCGCCGGCCGGTGGACAGCTGCCGCCTCGCAGCGCGCCGCCGGAGGCCGCCGCGACGTCCGGCGGCGGCCTCACCGTCGGCTCGGTGCTGCTCGGCCTCGGCGCGATCCTGCTCGTCGTCGCCGGAGTCGTCTTCCTGTCCTACGCCTGGAACGTCGTCGGTCTCGGCGGCCGGGTCGCGATCATGGCCGCAGCGACCCTCGCCGTCGGAGCGCTGGGCGCGTGGGTGACCTCGCGCCGCCTGCGGGGCTCGGCCGAGGCGGTCTGGCTGGTCTTCGCCTGCTTCGTCACCGCCGACTGGTTCGCCGCGGTCGAACTGGGGCTGCTGGGCATGGACGGCCTGCCGGATTGGCTCGTCGTCGGCGTCTGGTGGCTGTTGACGACCGCGACGACCGTGGCCGTCGGAGCCGCCGCCCACCGGCTGCTGGACCGCCGGATCGTCACCACCCAGGTGCTGGCGGGTTTCTCGGCCATCTGGTTCGGCGGAGCGCTCGGCGACGCCCTGCACGACGTCGGCGCCCGCGTCTTCTGGGCGGCGTTGATCGTCGGGCTCCTCCTCGCCGCCGTCACGGCCTGCGCGCACATGGTCGAGCAGAAGGTCTGGGCGGCGGTCTCGGCCGCGGGCACGGGTCTCGCGGCGCTCACCGCGTTCGGCGCGGCGCTCGTCGAGGCGGTGGCGCACCCCTCGTTCGACGAGTACGCGGGGGAGGCCCACGGGCTTCCGCTCCTGGTCCTGGTGGTGATCGCGGCCGGCGTCTCGGTGTGGCGCCCGGCTCGCGAGGCGGCGGTTGCGACGGGTCTGCTGCTCTTCACCTTGCTGATCGCCCTGCCGTTGGGCGAACCGCTGGACGGACAGGCCTGGCACCTGTGGATCGCGGTCGTCCTGCCGACGCTCGCCGCGGCCCGGATCGCCCCACGCGTCCGGGAGTTCGGCGCGGGCGTCGGCACGCTCGTCGCTACGGTCGTCGTCGGCCTCCTCATCGCGGTCGGCTGGCTCACCGGCCTGGCCATGATGGCGGCCTCGATGGGCGAGGCGGCGGCCCGGGCGGGCGAGCCCTCCTTCCTCGTCTCGACCGCCTCCACGGCCGACATGGCCGGCCCGTCCTGGTGGGCCACCCTCGCCGGCGGCCTCGCCCTCGCGGTGAGCGTCGCGCTCGTCGGCCGCTGGCCGGAGGCCGAGAAGCTCCCCGACCGACAGTTCCTCGCCACCGCTGCGACCGTGGCCGCGGCGACCGTCGTGGCGTCGTTGTCGGCGCTCGGGACCCCCGTGGTGATCCTGTCCCTGGCGGTGCTGGCCAGCGGCCTCGGTCTGGCGGTCGCCGCCGTCCGTTGGTGCGGTCGTGGCTGGGAGCCCGTCGGACACCTGATCGTGGGCTCCGCCCCGGTGTTCGCCGTCCTGACCCGCGACGGCATGATCGTGATGGCGCTGGTGACCGCCCTCTGTTTGCTCTTCCTCGCCGTCGCCGCGTCGTGGCGCGAGGCGGCTTTCCTGCCTGCCGGGCTGAGCGCCGTGTGGACGCTGGTCGCGACGGGCTTGGCCGCCGGACACCCCGGGATCGGCCTCGACGCCGGCCCCGCGGTCGGCCTCGTGGTGTTGGTCTCGCTGATCCTCTCGGTCGCCGGACTCATGGCGGCCGGCCCGCCGCTCTCGTGGACGCCCGGTCTGGCGGTGGAGGTCGTCGGCGCGGCCGGAACGGCGATCGCGCTGCTCGTCGGGATCGGTCTGGCCGACGGCAGTTGGGTGTCGGCCTGGCTGGCCGCCGTCGGCGCGACGCTCGTCGCGGTCGGGCTGCTCGTGGAACGGCGCGCCTGGGCGCGCTATGTCGGGCCGGTGTTCCTGGTGCTGGCGTGGATCGTGTTCCTCGCCGACGCCACGACGACGGTCGTCGAGGCGTACACGCTGCCCTTCGCCGCCGCGCTGCTGGCCGCCGGGGGAGTGGCGATGGCTCGCAGCGACCGCTGGCGCACCTGGGCGGCGCTCGGGCCGGGCCTCGTGCTCGGCGCGGTTCCCAGCGCTTTCCTGGCCTACGCCGACCCGTTGTCGCTGCGAGCGCTGCTGGTCGGACTCGCGGCCGCAGCCCTCGTCGGCGTCGGTCTGGCGCTGAAGTGGCAGGCTCCGTTCACCCTGGGCGGCGTGGTGCTGGCGATCTTGGCCATCGTGGAGATCGCCCCGTACGGGTGGGGGCTGCCGCGCTGGATCCTGCTCGGCCTCGCCGGTCTGCTGCTCTTGGGAGCCGGCATCACCTGGGAGGACCGCGTCCGCGACGGACGCGCCGCCGCTCGGTTTGTCCGGGCCATGCGCTGACATCGCGCCCGAGTCACGACATGATGGGTGCATGACCCCCTCCGCCGAGGAAGCTGGCGACGCCGACGAGCTCGCCCCGCTGACCGTGCGCCAACGCCGCCGCGACGCTCTGATCCACGACGCCTTGGTGTTCTGCACCGCTTTCACCGGCGGCGCCTTGGTCTATGTCGTGGCGGCGGCGCTGATCGAGGACGACGAGACGTTCTGGTCGGTGGGGCTGTCCGACGGGCTGATCCTGAGCGGTCTGGTCGCCGGCGAGGCGTTCCTGCTGTGGAACAACGGTCTGCGGCAGGGCGTGCGCGGCCACAGCATCGGCAAGCACCGCACCGGCCTCAAAGTCGTCGACCAGGCGACGGGCGAGCCGGTCGGCTGGCTGCGGGGCCTGTGGCGCGGCGTCGTCACGGTGGCGCTGCTCGACCTGGCCTTGGCGGTGCTCCCGATCGGCCTGCCGACCGTGCTGCGTCGTTTCACCCCCGACGAATGGCATATCGGGGCCTTCTCCTACGTCGCGGTGCTGGTGATCGCCGTCCCCATCCTCATGGCCGCCAACCGGGGGCTCGCCGACCTGGTGGCCGGCACCCGGGTGGTCGAGACCGACGACACCACCACGCGAGGGCACCGTTCGGCGCTGTGGGTCATCGACGCGGTGGGCGTGCTCGGGGTCCTGGCGGTCTTCGTGGTCTATCTGAGCTTCCTCTGGCCGTTGATCGGACATATGCCCAGCCTGTGGTGACCGACGTGAGTGAGGACACTCTGTGTCTTGACATCATGTATCTTGACATCGAGAGATAACAGCTCGTTCCTCCTGTCTCAGTTAGGCGAGCCTGAGCGCGCGGCGACACCGTGCGGCGCGGCAGGATGGGGGGCACCCCGGCACCCAAGGAGATGCGCCACATGTCCGTCGACAGCTTCAAGGCCAAGGATTCGCTGCAGGTCGGCGACTCCAGCTACGACTACTACCGCCTCGACGCGGTCACCGGCGACGGAGTCGACGTCGCCTCCCTCCCGTTCAGCCTCAAGATCCTCCTGGAGGCGCTACTGCGCACCGAGGACGGCGCGGACATCACCGCCGACGACATCCGCGCGCTCGGCGCCTGGGATCCGCAGGCCGAGCCCTCCAAGGAGATCCAGTTCACGCCCGCCCGCGTGATCATGCAGGACTTCACCGGCGTGCCCTGCGTCGTCGACCTCGCCACGATGCGCGAGGCGATGGTCGAGCTCGGCGGCGACCCGTCCAAGATCAACCCGCTCGCCCCGGCCGAGATGGTCATCGACCACTCCGTCATCGCCGACGTCTTCGGCACGCCGGAGGCTTTCGAGCGCAACGTCGAGATCGAGTACGAGCGCAACGGCGAGCGCTACAAGTTCCTGCGCTGGGGCCAGGGAGCCTTCGACAACTTCAAGGTCGTCCCGCCGGGCACCGGCATCGTCCACCAGGTCAATATCGAGCACCTCGCGCGCGTCGTGTTCGAGAACGCCGAGGGCGTCGTCTACCCCGACTCCTGCGTCGGCACCGACTCGCACACCACGATGGCCAACGGCCTGGGCGTCGTCGCCTGGGGCGTCGGCGGCATCGAGGCCGAGGCGGCCATGCTCGGCCAGCCGATCTCCATGCTCATCCCGCGCGTGGTCGGCTTCAAGCTGCACGGCGAGCTGCCCGAGGGCGCCACCGCCACCGACCTGGTGCTCACCATCACCGAGATGCTGCGCCAGCACGGCGTCGTCGGCAAGTTCGTCGAGTTCTACGGCTCGGGCGTCGGCGCGGTGCCGCTGGCCAACCGCGCCACCATCGGCAACATGAGCCCCGAGTACGGCTCGACCGTCGCGATCTTCCCGTTCGACGACGAGACCACCAAGTACATGCGCCTCACCGGCCGCAGCGAGCAGCAGATCGCCCTCACCGAGGCCTACGCCAAGGCGCAGGGCCTGTGGCACGAGGCCGACCACGAGCCGCGGTACAGCGAGTACCTCGAGCTCGACCTGTCGACCGTCGTCCCGTCCATCGCCGGCCCGAAGCGCCCGCAGGACCGCGTGGTCCTGGCCGAGGCCGCCGAGGCCTTCGCGGGCGAGCTGCCGACCTACGCGCCGCAGGGCTCCAACCCGCAGACGGTCACGCTGGAGGACGGCACGACCTTCGAGATCGACAACGGCGCGGTCACCATCGCGGCGATCACGTCGTGCACCAACACCTCCAACCCGTCGGTCATGATCGGCGCGGCGCTGCTGGCCAAGAAGGCCGTCGAGAAGGGCCTGACCCGCAAGCCGTGGGTCAAGACCACGCTGGCGCCGGGCTCGAAGGTCGTCACCGACTACTACGAGCGCGCGGGCCTGACGCCGTACCTCGACAAGCTCGGCTTCAACCTCGTCGGCTACGGCTGCACCACCTGCATCGGCAACTCCGGCCCGTTGATCCCCGAGGTCTCCGCGGCCGTCAACGAGGGCGACCTCGCGGTCGTCTCGGTGCTGTCGGGCAACCGCAACTTCGAGGGCCGCATCAACCCCGACATCAAGATGAACTACCTGGCGTCGCCGCCGCTGGTCATCGCCTACGCGCTGGCCGGCTCGATGACCGTCGACCTGTTCAACGACCCGCTGGGCGAGGACGCCGACGGCAACCCGGTCTTCATGAAGGACATCTGGCCGAGCCCGGCCGAGGTCGAGGACGTGATCGCCAGCTCGATCACCGCCGAGACCTTCGGCGCCGAGTACGCCGACGTCTTCGCCGGCGACGAGCGCTGGCAGAACCTCCCGACCCCCGAGGGCGACACCTTCGAGTGGGACGAGAAGTCCACCTACGCCCGCAAGGCCCCGTACTTCGACGGCATGGCGTTGGAGCCGTCGCCGGTCGTCGACTTCGAGGGCGCGCGCGTGCTGCTCAAGCTCGGCGACTCGGTCACCACCGACCACATCAGCCCGGCCGGCGCGATCAAGAAGGACAGCCCGGCCGGCAAGTACCTGATGGAGAACGGCGTCGAGCCGCGCGACTTCAACTCCCTCGGCTCGCGCCGCGGCAACCACGAGGTCATGATCCGCGGCACCTTCGCCAACATCCGCCTGCGCAACCAGATCGCACCGGGCACCGAGGGCGGCTTCACCCGCGACTTCACGACCGCCGACGGCGAGGTCACCACGGTCTTCGAGGCCTCGCAGAACTACCAGGCCGCGGGCGTGCCGCTGGTCGTCCTGGCGGGCAAGGAGTACGGCTCGGGCTCGTCGCGCGACTGGGCCGCCAAGGGCACCGCGCTGCTCGGCGTCAAGGTCGTCGTCGCCGAGAGCTACGAGCGCATCCACCGCTCCAACCTCATCGGCATGGGCGTCCTCCCGCTGCAGTTCCCGGCGGGCCAGAACGCCGAGACGCTGGGTCTGACCGGCGAGGAGACCTTCGCGGTCAGCGGCGTCACCGAGCTCAACGCCGGGACCACGCCCAAGACGGTCAAGGTCACCGCGACCGCCGTCGACGGCACGGTCACCGAGTTCGACGCGGTCGTCCGCATCGACACCCCCGGCGAGGCGAACTACTACCGCAACGGCGGCATCATGCAGTACGTCCTGCGCTCGCTGCTCTGACAGCAACGCGCTGACGCGACGCCCCGTTCCCTACTGGGAGCGGGGCGTCGGCGTCTCCATACTCCTTGAAATGTCTTACATCGTGTGAGACGTTGGCCTCATGGCGGCAACGATCACCTTTCGTCCTGACGATGACGCGCGATTGGCGCTTGACGAGCTGACTTCCGACGGCACACCCGTCTCGGTGGTGGTGCGCGAGGCGCTGATCGAGGCGGCGGCACGTCGTGTGCGGGCGCGAGTCCGTGCCGAGGTCGAGGCGTTGGCGGCTGATCCCGAGGATCGAGCCGAGGCGGCTCAGGTGCTCCGAGACATGGAGCATCTGCGTGCGTGGTGACGTGTACCGCCTCCGAGCCCCGCGTGACGCTCGCGGGCATGAGCAACAGGGAAGCCGCTACGCGGTCGTCGTGCAGTCCGACGACTTCGATTTGTTGTCGACCTGGCTCGTGGCGCCGACCTCGACGTCCGCGCGACCTGCGACTTTCCGGCCACAGGTCAAGATCGACGGACGAATGACCAGGGTGTTGTCCGAGCAGACGAGCGCTGTCGACCCCGCTCGGCTCGGCGAACGGGTCGGGCATCTGGCGTTCGACGAACTGCGGGCGGTCGACGCCGCGTTGCGGCTCGTGACGGGTCTGTGAGAGGTGAGGTTTCAGGCGGCCACTGGAACGTGGACGTCGAAACCGAGGAGATAGGGGGGACGCGATCGTTCAGCGTCTGTGGTGTGGTCGAGGGTTGTTCTCTCGGCGAGTCGAGTGGGGAGCAAGTAGCGTGGCGCGGGTGACCTCTCAGATGTCGCCCTCACCCCGGACCTCGTCGAGAATCTCATCGACAGGTCTGGAAAGAGGCGTCGGCTGGTGCTTCGGCCTCCATTGGCCGACGTCGGTGGCCGCTTGGGCCAGGCCTAGCGCGATCAGTTCAGTCAGGCGGTCCTGAGCATCGGGAACCTCCGGGGTCGATTTGGCGGCGCGCATAGGTTCAAACTAACGAGTACTGACGAGACGGGCGAGGCTTTCGACGAGAAGCCCGAGTACGGGACACTGAGGTCATGACGATCCACACTGACCATCCCTTCGCGACGCCGGAGCCGGGGCGGGATCTGGTGCGGCGGATGCGGGGGAGGCTGCCCGCTCCGGTGACGGTCTGGGCGAGCGGCGCGGGTCCGGAGCGCGTCGGGTTGACGGTCTCCTCGATGCTGATCGCCGACGGGGACCCCGCGCGGATCGTCGGTCTGATCGACCCCGACTCCGACCTGGGCGAGCGATTGACGGGCGGCACCGAGACCTTCGCCGTCTCGGTGTTGACCGGGGGACAGGACCAGCTCGCCGAGGTTTTCGCCGGCCTCGCCCCCGCCCCGGGCGGCCCCTTCACCGTCGGCGCCTGGCGCGAGACCGCGTGGGGTCCGGTGCTCGACCGGAACGCCGGATGGCTGGGTCTCCGGCTGCCCGGCGTGCCCACCCGCCAGGTCGGCTGGTCGCTGCTCGTCGAGGCGGTGGTCGAGCACGTCGAGCCGGGCGAGGCCGCCGCGCTGACGCACGTGCGCGGACGGTACGTCGGTCCTCGATAGACTGGCCCGATGGCGCTCCTGGACACCATCACCGGCCCCGCCGACCTGCGGACGCTGGACGCCGACGCCCTGCGTCGGCTGGCCGCCGAGATCCGTGAGCGGCTGATCGCCACCGTCGCCGCGCGGGGCGGGCACCTCGGCCCGAACCTCGGCGTCGTGGAGCTGACCGTCGCGCTGCACCGGGTCTTCGAGTCGCCCGAGGACAAGATCATCTGGGACACCGGCCACCAGTCCTACGTGCACAAGCTGCTCACCGGACGCGCGGGCCGGTTCGACTCGCTGCGCACCGAGGGCGGCCTGTCGGGCTACCCGGCGCGCGAGGAGTCCGAGCACGACTGGGTCGAGAACTCCCACGCCTCCACCAGCCTGTCCTACGCCGACGGCCTGGCCCGAGCCAACGAGCAGAAGGGCAGCGACCGGCACGTCGTCGCGGTCATCGGCGACGGCGCGCTCACCGGCGGCATGGCCTGGGAGGCGCTCAACAACATCGCCGCGCACCCGAACCGCCGTCTCGTCGTGGTCGTCAACGACAACGGCCGTTCCTACCGGCCGACCGTCGGCGGCCTCGCCAACCGGCTCACCGACATTCGCACCAGCCCCCGCTACGAGCCCATGCTGAGCGCCATCAGAGAGCGGTTGCAAGGCTCCAATCGGGTCGGCGAACTCACCTACGAGGCGCTGCACGCGGTCAAGAAGGGGGTCAAAGACGCCTTCGCCCCGCAGGGCATGTTCGAGGACCTCGGTCTGAAATACCTCGGCCCGGTCGACGGGCACGACCAGGCCGCCGTCGAGGCGGCGCTGACGGCGGCCAAGCGGTTCGGCGGGCCGGTGCTCGTGCACGTGCTGACCACCAAGGGCCAGGGCTATGACATCGCCGTCGACAACGAGAACGACCAGATGCACCAGTCGGCCCCCTTCGACCGGGAGACCGGCGACGCGCTCGCCACCGCGCCGGCCGGCTGGACGTCGGTGTTCCGCGACGAGATCGTGCGGATCGCCGACGAACGGACCGACGTCGTCGGCATCACCGCCGCCATGCTCTACCCGGTCGGCCTCGACGCCTTCGCCGACAAGTTCCCCGACCGCGTCTTCGACGTCGGCATCGCCGAGCAGCACGCCGTCACCTGCGCGGCCGGCCTCGCGATGGGCGGCGTCCACCCGGTCGTCGCGGTCTACGCGACCTTCCTCAACCGCGCCTTCGACCAAGTGCTGCTCGACGTCGCGCTGCACCGCTGCGGGGTGACCTTCGTGCTCGACCGCGCCGGGGTCACCGGCGACGACGGCGCCTCGCACAACGGCATGTGGGACCTCTCGCTGCTGCAGCTCGTCCCCGGTCTGCACCTCGCCGTCCCGCGCGACGGCGCGCGGCTGCGCGAGCTGCTGCGCGAGTCGGTCGCCGTCGACGACGCCCCGTCGGTCGTCCGCTTCGCCAAGGGGCCGGTGCCCGACGACATCGTCGCAGTCGACCAGGTCGGCGGCGTCGACGTGCTGCGCCGCGACGACGACGCCCAGGTGCTCATCGTCGGCGTCGGATCGATGGCCGGGACCGCGCTGGGGGCCGCCGACCTGCTCGCCGCCGACGGCCTCGCCTGCACCGTCGTCGACCCGCGCTGGGTCAAGCCGTTGCCCGAGGGCCTGTTGGACCTCGCCGCCGACCACCGTCTCGTCGTCACCGTCGAGGACAACGGCCGACAGGGCGGCGTCGGCTCGACGGTGCTGCAAGCGGTCAGCGACGCCGGGCTGCCCGCTCCGGTGCGAGTCCACGCGGTCGCCCAGGAGTTCCTGCCGCACGCCAAGCGCGGCGTGCTCCTGGAACGCCTCGGCCTCACCCCCGCGGCCGTCGCCGCCGACGCCAGCGAGGCTTGGACGCGGCTGACCGGGAATGCCGACAGGTGAGGGAGGGTTGACGATGAGGTGGCCACTACGGCGCGACAGCGCATCTGACGACTCGGCGGACGACTTCTTCGACGACAGCGCCTCCGAGGTGCTGATCGTCGCGCTCGACGGCTTCCTCTCGGCCGGCTCCGGCCCCCGTCTGGCCGCCGAGGAGTTGCTCTCCGGGCACGGCGAGGTCGTGCACTCCTTCGACATCGACGCGATGTTCGACTACCGGGCGCGCCGTCCCATGCTCCGCTTCGTCAAGGACCACTACCTCGACTACGAGGCGCCGCGCCTCGACGTGGTGCTGGAGCACGACCTCTCGGGACGTCCGTACTACGTGCTCGCCGGGCCGGAGCCCGACTTCCTGTGGGAGCGGTTCGCCGCCGAGGTGCGCGACGTCATCGACGACCTCGACGTCGACCTGACCGTCAGCCTCGGCGGAGTCCCGATGGGCGTGCCGCACACCCGGCCGTTGCTCATCACGACGCATGGAACGGCCCCGGAGCTCATCGACCGCACCAATGTCGTGTCGGCCGAGGTCGCGGTGCCCTCGTCGGCGCAGTCGATGCTGGAGTACCGGCTCGGCTCGTGGGGCTACGACGCGGTCGGCTACGTCGCGCACGTGCCGCACTACCTGGCGCAGATCGACTACCCGGGCGCGGCCATCGCGCTGCTGGACGCCGTCACCGACCGGCTCGGCCTGCACCTCGACCTGAGCGAGCTGCGGGAGCGCCACGCCACCGCGATGGCTGACATCGAGGAGCAGATCGCCGAACAGCACGGCGACGACCTGGTCAGCGGCTTGGAGGAGCAGTACGACGCCTTCACCCGCGGCGCCGCGCAGTCGCTGCTGGCCGACGAGTCGGAGCTGCCGAGCGGCGACGAGCTGGCCGACCAGTTCGAGGAGTTCCTCGCGCGTCAGCGCAAGGACGGCGACCTCTGAGTCGGTGTCTCGCTAGCATGATCCCGTGCCCGCGTCATTGACTGAAGTCCTGGACCTGCTCGAACTCGAACAGTTGGAGGTCGGCCTCTTCCGAGGCGGGCAGCCGGCGCGATCGATGCTGCCGCGCGTCTTCGGCGGCCAGGTCGCCGCGCAAGCCGTCGTCGCCGCGCAGCGCACGGTGCCGGAGGACCGGCACATCCACTCGCTGCACATCTACTTCATCCTCGGCGGCGACCCGAGCATCCCGATCGTCTACGACGTGGAGAACGTGCGCGACGGCGGCTCCTTCACGACACGGCGGGTGGCGGCGCGCCAGCACGGCAAGATCATCTTCTACATGACCGCGTCGTTCCAGGTGGCCGAGGACGGCTACGACCACCAGGACCCGATGCCGCCGGTGCCGTCGCCGGAGGAGTCGATCCCGCTCGGCGACATCGTCAAGGCCCGCAGCCCGAAGCACTACGAGGCGTGGCGCGACGAGTGGTCGTCCTTCGACCTGCGCTACGTCGGCGACAACCGGACCGAGCAGGAGAAGGAGGCGTCCTCGCAGCTGGTCGTGCAGCGTCTGTGGTTCCGGGCGTCGGGCGAGCTGCCGGAGGTGCGCCGGGTGCACAACGCGGCCTTCACCTACATCAGTGACTTCAGCCTGCTCGGGGCCTCGCTGGTGCCGCACGACGTCTACATCGGCGACCCGCGGCTCCAGGCGGCCTCCCTCGACCACGTCATCTGGTTCCACCGTCCGATCAAGGCCGACCAGTGGCTGCTCTACGACCAGACGACCCCGTCGGCGTCGGGCGCCCGCGGCCTCAGCACCGCCCGCGTCTTCGACGCCTCCGGCGCCTTGGTCGCCACCGTCGCTCAGGAGGGCCTGATCCGCCCGGTGGGTTAGCGGCCCAGTCGGTCGCGGACTAGGTCGCCGACCGTCGCGGGGGTGAGGCGGCGGGTGAGGGCGAGGCCGCCTGCGGCGATCAGCGCGACGCCGAGAACCAGTGTGGAGAGCGTCACCGGGAGTCCGGCGCGCGGCAGACCTCCTGACTGCGTCAGGCTCGCGTCGCCCGCCTGGTCCTCCGCCTCGGCCGTCGTCCCCGTCTGGACGGCGGACGTCCCGCTCTGGTCCGTGTCGTCGGTATTGGTATCGGTGTCAGTGCCGGTGTCGCCGTCGTCGGCCGGGTCGTCGGTGGGGAGCGCCGTGGAGAGGTCGCTCTCGGGCAGCACCGGGAAGAGCAGGCGGGAGCCGCTGCCGCCGCCGATCTCGACCGTGTTCGGCAGGAGCCCGCCGGTGGCCGAGAGCGTGGAGAAGGCCGACGCGCCGAGGATGTCGAGCCGGATACGGTGCCCTTCCTCGAAGCGGTTGGCGATGGGCCACAGCTCCACCTGGTACAGGAGCGGGGATGTCGGCGGGCTCGCGTACAGGGTCTTCTCGCCGAAGTCGCCGTAGGGCTGCACGATCTGGCCGCTGGCGTCCTTGAGGGACTTCTCCTCGACGACGTCCGGGAAGGAGGAGTTCAGCCGCCCGACGGTCAGAGGGTGCGCCGTGCCGTCGGTGTCGACGTCGGAGATCATCGCCCAGATCGGCGTCTCGGCGTTGAGCGAGCCGAGGCGTACCTCGAGGGTCGGCGGGCCGGCCGCCAGGACGTCGGTCGCCAGCGGCGCGGTGGTGTAGCTCAGGCCGGGCATGACGACGAGGCCGTCCGGGTCGGCGATGCCGGGCAGACTGCCGGTGAGCAGGTGGGCGCCGCCGTTGTTCACCAGGGAGGCCGTGGGGACGTCGGTGACGAGCGGGTTGGTGACCAACGGCTCGTAGACCTGCGTGCCCGCCTCGCGGGCCTCGCCGAGGGTCAGACTGCCGTCGTTGGCGACGGGATCCGCCGCGTCGGCCTTGCTGGCGTCGAGGGCCAGCGACTCCCAGACGGTGCCGGGGACCGGATAATCCTCGAACTCGCGGTAGACGAAGTCGCCGTCCTGGATGAAGGACTCCCGGTCGCCGTCGGACATCTGCATGCGGACACGCGGCTGGTCGGTGATGCCGTTGTCGACGCCGCGCAGGTGATAGTCGTACCAGGCCTGCATGTCGGCCTGGCCGCCGTCGGTGCCGGCGGGATGGCCGTCGTGGCCGCCCTTCAGCACCAGTTGCGACCCGTTGTCGCGCAGTGCCTGATACCCCTCGAAGGCCCCGCGCGACTCCACGTCGAAGATGCCGTTGACGGCCATGATCGGGAGGCCGTTCGCGTCGCCGCGGAAGCCGCGCTGCTGCCAGAACTCGTCGAGCGTCGGGTGGGCGAAGCCGACCTCGAGGCCGGAGGTGAACATGCCGGCGAACCAGTCCGGCCAGCTGGCCGGGTCGTCGAAACGGTCCGGCCATTGGAGCATCGCCGGCCCGCCGATCATGGCGAGCACGGCCGCGCCGGGGGCGAAGTTGAACACGCCGCCGGGCACCAGGAGGTCGCGGTACAGTTCGAAGGTGCCCGAGCGCAGCGTCATCGTCTTGACGCAGTCGGGGAACTCCTGCCACATCGAGTTGTAGATGATGATGGCGCTGGCGGAGAAGCCGTGGATGCCGACGTTGCCGTCGTTCCAGGGCTGGGAGCAGATCCAGGTGAGCATTTCGGGCACGTCGGCCTGGTTGACGGGGCCGAGGGCGTCGAAGGAGCCCTTGCTGTCGCCGGTGCCGCGGATCTGGACGAGGACGCGGTTGTAGTTCTCGTCCGGGACGAAGGTCTGCGAGTCGTTGCCGTAGGGGCTGAACTCCACGATGGTCGGGCGCGGCTGCTCCCAGTTCTCGTCCGGGGAGGTGAGAGTGGCGGTGAGCTCGACTCCGTCGGACATCGCGACCTCGAAGTCGCGAGAGACGGGGTCGGCCGCCGCGGGGGACGAGGGGACCAAGGTCACCATCGAGACGACGAGGGCGGTCGCGGCAGCGCTACGGAGTCGAGAGAACGTCACGAACGGTTCAACGCGCGAGTGTGACTGAGGTCATGGGTTCCGAGTGAAAAGTTGTACGCATGCACCAGTTTCATCCTCGGGCTCACCCTCTTCCCAGATTTGCGCCATGTTCAACCGAATCCGCGGTGGGAAACGGTTGAACTTGGCGCAAATCTGGGAAGAACGGTTCAGGGGGAGAGACGGTCCCGGACGAGGTCGCTGGCGGTCGTCGTGCCGACACGACGGGTGAAGGCGAGGGAGCCGCCGGCGACGAGGGCGACACCGAGGAGCAGCGTGGCCAGGCGGACCGGCAGTCCGGTGCGGGGGAGGCCCGCCGTCGGAGTTCCCGCGACGCCCGAGCCGCCGCCGAGGGAGCGGGTCTGCTCGGCGAGGCCGTCGTCGATGGGCTGCTCGGGGACGACCGGGATCGCCGCGGCCTCGGACAGCGCCGACAGCACCAGCCGTGACGGATGGTCGGCGTCGTTGTGGATCGTGATCGCCGCCCCCGCCGACGCCGGGAGGTTCTCCAGCGTCGGGGCCAGATGCGGCAGGTCGAAGGACTGCACCGACATGCGCAGGCGGGAGCCCTCCGGGATCACCGCGCCGGTCGGGAACACCTCGACGTCGATCGGGGCGATCTCGCCTACGTCCAGCGACCGCTTCGACTCCTCGGTGAAGGGGTGCCATGGCTGGACGATCTCGCCGTCGATCGTTCGGGATTTCGACAGGTCGGTCGCGTTGAGCGAGATGGTCTGCCAGCCGCCCGTCAGCCGTTCGACCGTCCCGTCGGGATGGACGAGCGAGACGTGCACCGACAGCAGGCCGTCGCCGGTCGTGCTCGACGTGTAGAGCTTCGCGGCGATCGGGCCCAGGATCTCCAAGTCGTCGGTCATCGGCTCGGTCTCGAAGACCACGCCCAACTGGTCGTTGAGGGTGTTGTCGTCATTGCAGGGGTTGGGGATCGGGAACGAGTTGGGGATGCCTGCCGTCCACTGGGTCGCCGAGCGCGAGCACAGTCCCGCCGCGGCCAGGGGGATGATCGTCGAGGAGCCGTCTGCGACCTCGCCCTCGGTCAGCAGGCCCGACGAGCCCGGCGTCGACGTGCCGGACAGGTGGTAGACCTGCGCGCGCTGTTCGTCGAGGTAGGCGTCACGGCCCTTCCACTCGCCCGAGCCCAGCTCGTAGTAGGTGAAATCGGGGATGTCGCTGTCGAGCGCCGGGTCGGGCAGCTCCTTGACGTAGCGGTCGAACCAGCGCAGCTGCAGCTCTGAGAGGGAGCCGTAGCCGGCGTCCGGGACGCCGGGTCCGGTCGACCCCTCCAGATGGTCCCAGGGGCCGAGCAGCATCTTGACCGGGACGCCCTGCTCGTGGAGCTGCTGGAAGATCATCGGCGTCCCGCGCTGGAACAGGTCGTAGTGGCCGCCGACGAGGAAGGTGGGCACGTCGATGTTCGGCACGGACCGCAGCAACGTCGAGCGCTCCTGGTACCAGGGGCCGTCGTAGGCGCGCTCGCCGCCGGCGAAGGCGTTGAGCAGCAGGTCGAGCGTGCCGGTGGTGCCGAGCACGTGCTCCAGGAGGTTCTGCAGCACGACCTCGGGCGAGACGTTGCCGCTGGTCGGCGGCATCGCGCCGGTCAGGCTCACCAGGCCCAGCCACAGCGGCATGAAGCCCACGTCGAGCTGGCCGCCGGAGGCGACCACGTCGCGGTAGACGTCGGCGCTCGGCACCTGCGGGAAGATCGCCTTCAATCCTTTCGGGTTCTGCCCGGCCGCGAACAACTGCGTGATGCCCATGTACGACGGGCCGGTCATGCCGACCGAGCCGTTGCTCCAGGGCTGCTCGGCCGCCCACTCGACGACCTCCTTGGCGTCGAGCTGCTCGCGCTCGCCGAAGACCTGCCAGGTGCCGCCCGAGGTGCCGGTGCCGCGCGCGTCGACGAGGAGCTGCACGTAGCCGCGCTGGACGAGGAAGCCGCTCGACCCGCCGCCGAGCGGGCTCGCGCCGCTGCCTTGCACACCCTTGTTGTAGGCGGTGATCGTGATGACGACCGGCAGCGGCTCCTCGACCACGTCGCCGTCGGCGTCGACCGGCCGGGTGAGGTCGCCCAGCAGCTCCACGCCGTCCGACATCGGGATGACGAGGTCGGACTCGGTCGCTACGCCGGGATAGTCCACGGGGCGCGGCTCCCAGCCGGAGGCCGGAGCCTGCGGCAAAGGGGCCGCGCTCGTCGGAACCGCCACCGAGCCGACCAGAACCATCAGCGCGGTCGAGAGACCGGCCGCGAGCAGGCGACGAAGCATGAAGAGAGCCCTCCTGTGTCGCTGATCACAACGACGCAGGAGGGCTTCAGGTTACTGGTCGGTCACCTGTGCTTCTCAGGCCAGCGGGCCGACCCGTCCGACCATGTGGGTCACCGGCTTCTTCGAGCCGGTCACGCCGAACTCCGTCGTGCGGCCCTCGGTGCGCGCGCCGAAGACGACGGTCGCGGGCAGCAGGATCGGCTTCTTGAACTCGACGTCGACGCTGGCCGCGTCGGGGGTGCGGTTCGCGATCGCCGCGAGCGCGTGGGCCTTGGTCCACATGCCGTGGGCGATATTGCTCGGGAAGCCGAACGCCTTCGCGGTGACGGGGTACAGGTGGATCGGGTTGCGGTCGCCCGAGACCGCGCCGTAGCGGCGGCCCAGGTTCCCGGCCAGCTTCCACCGGACCACGCCGGACGGCGCCTCCAGACCCTCCAGCGGCGCGGGCGTCTCCTCGGGGGCGCCGCCCTTGCCGCGGGCGAACAGGGTCATGTTCTCGGTCCACACCGTCTCGCCGTCGACCGTGACGTCGGTGAGGATGTCGATCAGGCGCCCCTTCGGATGCGGGCGCAAGTTCGTCGCGCGCACCGCGACGTCGAAGACGTCCTTCGCCGTCAGGGGCTTGTGCTGCGTGATGTTGTTGCGCAGGTGCACCAGGCCCATCGGGGCGAAGGGGAACGCCACGTCGGTCATCAGCGCCATGTGCAGGCCGAAGGCCGCCATGTGCGGATAGGTGATCGGCAGCCGGTCGCTCGGCCCGAAGCCGCAGACCTCGTGGTAGCGGGCTAGGTGGTCGGCGTCGACCGCCACGCCCGGACGCTCCAACACGACGTCGGGCGCGTCCGTGCCGACGTGCTTGACGCCCGGCAGGCCGCCGATCCCGGGGAGGGCCGGCAGCGCCGCCTTCAGCATCAGCGGCGCCGAGGACGGCGCCTTCGCGAAGGTGTGGGTCGTCGTCATGTCAGGCGCCCAGCAGGCTCTGACCGCAGACGCGGACCACGTTGCCGGTGACGGCCTGCGAGCCGGGGCTGGCGTACCAGGCGATGGCCTCGGCGACGTCGACCGGCTGACCGCCCTGCGACATCGAGTTCATGCGGCGGCCGGCCTCGCGGATGCCGAGCGGGATGGTCTTGACCATGTCGGTCTCGATGAAGCCCGGGGCGATGGCGTTGGCGGTGATGCCCTGGCTGGCGACACGCTCCGACAGCGAGGTGATCCAGCCGATGACGCCGGCCTTGGCCGTGCCGTAGTTGGTCTGGCCGTTGTTGCCCGCGATGCCGGCGATCGAGGAGATGCCGACGACCCGGCCGCCCTTGTTGATCAAGCCGCGCTCGAGCAGGTGGTCGGTGATGCGCTGCGGGGCGCCGACGCTGATGTCGACGACCAGCGACCAGTTCTCCGGCTTCATGTTCTTGAGGCGCTTGTCACGGGTGATGCCCGCGTTGTGCACGACGATGTCGACGCCGCCGTGGTGCTGCTCGATGTAGTCCGCGATGGTCTTCGGCGCGTCCTCGGCGGTGATGTCGCCGACGATGTGGCCGCCGCCCAGCTTCTCGGTGACGGCCTTGAGGTCGGCCTCCAGCGGCGGGACGTCGAGTCCGATGACGGTCGCGCCGTCCCGGGCGAGCGCCTCGATCTCCGCCGCGCCGAGACCGCGCGAGGCGCCGGTGACGAGGGCGACCTTGCCGGCGAGCGGCTGGGCGAGGTCGGCGACCTTGTCGGCCTTCTTCAACTCCGAGGAGCCGATGCGGACGACCTGGCCGGAGACGTAGGCCGACTTCGGGGAGAGCAGGAAGCCGAGCGTGGAGCCCAGCGCCTTCTCGGCGCCCTTGCCCACGTAGACGAGGTTGACCGCCGAGCCGCCGCCGACCTCCTTGGCGAGCGAGCGGGTGAAGCCCTCCAGGCCGCGCTGCGCGAGGCGCGCGCCCTCGGTCGCGGCCTCTTCGGGCAGCGCGCCGACGACGACGACACGGCCGCAGGAGGCGAGTTGACGCAGCACCGGGGTGAAGAACTCCTGCAGCGCGACGAGGCCCGCGGCCGAGTCGATGCCGGTGGCGTCGAAGACGAGGCCTTTGTACTTCTTGCCGTCGGCGCGCACACCGGTCGACTCGATGCCGGCGGCCTTCAGCGCGGCGGTGATCTCCTTGCCGACCGCGCCGGTCTTCGCGCTGCCGGTGAGCACCGTGCCCTTGACGAGGGCGCCGCCCTCGTAACGCTCGAGGTACGGCGGGTTCGGCAGCCCGAGGTTCTTGACAAGGAACTTGCCGATCGGGTTGTGCGCGAGGTCCTGGTAGCGATCGCTCACGGAATGTGTCCCATCTCTCGAATACCTGTGGTATCTGAATGTTTCTTCTGACTGTAACCTCGTGTGACAGTGCCGGTCCACTCCGGCACGACGAGGTGCGCGTCACGTTCGCGTTCCATCATCGACCATCCCGAACGGAGTATGCGACATGGCAGACGCCACGCCCGCGAAGAAGGCAGCCGCCAAGAAGGCGACGGCCAAGAAGACCACCACGGCCGCGAAGACGGCTCCGGCTGAGGAGCCCGCCGTCGAGGAGGCCGCCCCGACGTCCACCCCGGAGGCCCAGGTCGTCCGCCGCGTCGCGGTCATCGGCGGCAACCGCATCCCCTTCGCGCGCAGCAACACGGTCTACTCGAACGTCTCGAACCAGGACATGCTCACCGCGGCCCTCGACGGCCTGGTCGAGCGCTTCGGCCTGGAGGGCGAGACGGTCGGCGAGGTCGTCGCCGGCGCCGTGCTCAAGCACAGCCGCGACTTCAACCTGACCCGCGAGACCGTCCTCGGCTCGAAGCTGTCGCCCGAGACCCCCGCCACCGACGTCCAGCAGGCCTGCGGCACCGGCCTCCAGGCCGCCTTCCAGGTCGCCAACAAGATCGCGCTCGGCAAGATCGAGAGCGGCATCGCCGGCGGCACGGACACCACTTCGGACGCGCCGCTGGCCGTCAACGACAAGCTGCGCAAGATCCTCATCGAGGCCAACCAGCTGTCGGCCAAGGGCGACAAGGCCGGCCTCGTCAGGCTGCTGACCAAGATCCGTCCGGCCTACCTGGCCCCCGACCAGCCGCGCAACGCCGAGCCGCGCACCGGCCTGTCGATGGGCGACCACCAGGCCATCACCACCCACGAGTGGGGCATCACCCGCGAGGCGCAGGACGAGCTGGCCGCCGCATCGCACCAGAACCTCGCGAAGTCGTGGGACGAGGGCTGGCAGGACGACCTCGTCACCGCGTTCAACGGCGTCGACAAGGACAACCACCTGCGTCCCGACTCCACGGTCGAGAAGCTGGCCAAGCTGCGTCCGGTCTTCGGCAAGAACCTCGGTGACGAGGCCACGATGACCGCCGGCAACTCCACGCCGCTGTCCGACGGCGCGTCCGTCGCGCTGTTCGCCTCGGAGGAGGAGGCCGCCAGGCGCGGCTGGGACGTCCAGGCGTACTTCGTCGACTACGAGACCGCCGCCGTCGACTACGTCAGCGGGGCCGAGGGCCTGCTGCTCGCCCCGGCCTACGCCGTGCCGCGTCTGCTGGCGCGTCAGGGCCTGACCCTGCAGGACTTCGACTTCTACGAGATCCACGAGGCCTTCGCCGGCCAGGTGCTCTCGACGCTCGCCGCGTGGGAGTCCGAGGAGTTCTGCACCGACAAGCTCGGCCTCGACGCCGCGCTCGGCTCGATCGACCGCTCCAAGCTCAACGTCAAGGGCTCCTCGCTCGCCGCGGCGCACCCGTTCGCCGCGACCGGCGGCCGTATCGTGGCGAACCTCGCCAAGCTGCTGCACGAGGCGGGCCCGGGCAAGCGCGGCCTGATCTCGATCTGCGCCGCCGGCGGCCAGGGCGTCGTCGCGATCATGGAGAGCTGATCCAGCTCCGCCACGAGGGGGTCACACCGGCTTCGGTGTGGCCCCCTTCGCCATGGCCAGGGCTCCGCGGACCAGGAGCGCGCGCAGGGTGTCGGTGGCGACGTCGTCGACGACGGGCATGCCGGTGTTGTGTTCGCGGACCGACCACTGCAGGTGGGCCAGGTTGAGCGCGCCGAGGCCCTGCGCGTAGAGCAGATTCGCCACGAGGGAGGGCTCGTCCACCTGGAAGTCGCCGCTCGCGTCGCCGTCGTCCAGCGCCGCGACGAGGTGGCCGAGGCAGGCGCTGATCGCCGTGCCGAGTTCGATCATGACCTCGTCGCCCACCTCCTCGGCCAGCTCGGCGCCGCGACGGCGCAGCAGCGTCTGAGCGCAGTCGACGAAGGCCGGATGGTCGACCCCGTAGTCGAAGAAGGCCGACACGACGGCGCCGAGCCGCGCGCCGGGGTCGGCGTCCGCGTCGACCCGTTCGGCGAAGCAGGCCTCCAGCTCGCGGAGGTATTCGACGAGGGTGACGGCGAACAGCTCTTCCTTGCCGGTGAAGTGCCGGTAGATGATCGCCCGGTTGATGCCGACGGCGCGCGCGATGTCCTCGATCTGCGCGTCGCGGACGCCCCGCTCGTCGAAGAGCACGCGGGTCGCGGCGATGATCTCGCGGCGCCGCTGCGCCCGCCGTTCGTCGACGTCCATGGACACGACCTTAGTCCGCAGAGTGGATCTGCACGGTCGATCGTCGTTGCCCAGGGTCGGTGGGACGGGCGTGACCGGCGCCTAAGTCGTGGCTCAATCCTTGCTCGCCGAGCCAGTCGCGGAATATTTCCACGAGTTTGTCATCCTTTTGGATTCGGCCGAAGTAGTACTCCGCGCCACGAAGTGCCTCATGTTGTTTGGGCAGATCCCATACGGCGACCCGTTCGGCCAGCTGAAATCTAGTAAGGACGGTCACTCCATGCTTTTCGATGAACTCACGAGCCTCGTCTGATATTGAGGCGCAGACTACCAGCGGTGTTACGTTAGGAGCTATCGTGATGTCTTCAAGGAAATCGGAAACCTGTTTTTCAACGTTGTCCATATTAAGCGACAGATCTTTGACTTCGACGGCCAGTTCCGGCTCGCGTCCTCGGAACCCGTCGACGTCGCCCAGCATTCCGGTGCGAGAGCTGCCCGCGTTGACGGTATGGGATTCAAGGATCAGATTGGGCGAGTCGGCTCGTAAGTACCCGTAGGTCAAGCCTTGAAGGATCGCACCGCCTCGAACGCCCTTGACAGCGGTCGGCATATTCATGAGGGCTTTCTCGAAGGGTCGAGTGATGCGTTCTTGAACTAAGGCGATCTCACGGGTCGGCTTGTCGAGGACGCCGCTCTCCCAGACTAGCTCTGCGAAAAGTCGACGTTCCTTAGGCCGCATCGCCGCGATCATCTCGATGAGCGCGGAGTAGGCCGGCCACGACTGAGTCGCGTGCCCGGGGTTGCTGGGATGGTCGCGCAGCATGACATTGCGGATGACGTGAAAAGCCTTATTGTAGAACGGTCGAAGTCGTATGAAGTCGCCGTCGGGGGTCTCCAAGTTGAGAGTGTTGACGGCCTTGCTTGGCTCTGGCTTCTGCGGAGGATAGGACGATAAGAGCTTCTCGACGCGGTCGATTTGAATTGATTCAAGTAATGATTCAATCTGTGCGACGAATGCCAGTGACAGGGCAGGCCAGTGATTCTGTTGTTGGGGCCTTTGGTTATTCAGCCAATCGAGTGCATCCCTGACGGTCGTCGAATCACTGGCATCGCGTTCGGCGAAGCTCTGTCTGAACCCAAGGTCGAGCGCTACTGCCGCTAAAGGACGGTCGGAGCCTCGAGGGGTGTGCTTTGCTGATGGCGACATCAGAACCATCGCCGCGTGTTCTGCAGGGACTCGCCGAGCGCTTGGGCGAGAAGCGGGGGTACGGCATTTCCCACTTGCAGGCGTTGGCTGGTGATCCCGCCTAGAAAGTGGAAGCGGTCGGGGAAGGACTGCAGACGGGCGCCTTCGCGGGTGGTGAGGCCGCGATCTTGGAAGGGGTGGATACAGCGAGTTCCAGACGGCTTACCGAGATTCTGGGTGATGGTTACGGCCGGAAGCCACGATGCCAGGCGGCTGTACGAGTTGTGGAAACCGCCGCGAGGCTGGAGGTGCTCGGGAATCGAACTCCGGTTCCCGCCGTCTGGCACGTGAGAGATGGCCTCCACGAGGTGGGAGGGATGTTTGCTGACCTGATGTCCTTGAAGAAGCCGACTGTCCCTCCGCATCTCTTTTTGGTAGACGGTGGAAGGGGCGGCGGAATAGTTGACAGCGCTTTCCCCGGGGCCGAGCGGGGGCAGGTCGCCGATGGCTTCGTCGACTGTGACGAAAGATTCCGAATCGTGGGTGACAAGGGGTCCTTGGAAGAGTCCGCGTGTCTTATGTCCGACGAACACGACGCGTCGGCGCAGCTGAGGGACTCCATGCTCGGCGGCGGTGAGCACCATGAAGCGAACGGTGTAGCCTATTTGACGGAAACTATCGCAGACTTCTTGTTCGAAGCTCATGTCTTTCATGCCGAGGACATTCTCGATGACGAACCCTTCGGGTTGAATCCCCGCCACGATGCGCCGGAACTCCAAGAAGAGCACGTTGCGCGGGTCGTGTCGGTCCCGTTTCCCCACGGTGCTGTATCCCTGGCACGGGGGGCCGCCGACGATCCAGTCCGGCTGTCGCGTCAGGTGTTTCTCGATTTCACGGACGCTGAGATCGCGGACGTCCTTCTCGAGGACGGGGTGGCCGGGGAGATTGTGACGGTACGTGGTCACGGCGTCGGACCAATGGTCTGAGGCCAGAAGGCAATCCATGCCCGATTGCTGTAGACCCCATGACAGTCCGCCTGCGCCGGCGAAGAGGTCGATGAATGTCTCAGGCATGCTGGAAGCATAGGCCGCAGGTCTGACAAGAGCGGCGCGTAGTCTCGCGAGCATGAGACCACTCTCCGAGCTCAGCCGTCAGGTGGCCCCGTTCCGCGTCGTCTCCGAGTTCGAGCCGGCCGGGGACCAGCCGGCCGCGATCGACGCCTTGGAGCGACGCATCGAGGCCGGAGAGCGGCACTCGGTGCTCATGGGCGCCACCGGCACGGGCAAGACCGCCACGGTCGCCTGGCTGGCCGAGCGGCTGCAGCGGCCGATGCTCGTGATGCTGCCCAACAAGACGCTCGCGGCGCAGTTCGCCAACGAGCTGCGCGAGTTCTTCCCCGACAACGCCGTTGAGTACTTCGTCTCCTACTACGACTACTACCAGCCCGAGGCGTACGTCCCGCAGACCGACACCTACATCGAGAAGGACTCCTCCGTCAACGAGGAGGTCGAACGGCTGCGGCACTCGGCCACCTGGTCGCTGCTCACCCGCCGCGACGTCATCGTGGTCGCCACCGTCTCGTGCATCTACGGCCTCGGATCGGCGCAGGAGTACCTCGAGCGCATGATCGGCTTCACCGTCGGCGAGGAGATGCCGCGCGACCAGTTGCTCCAGACGCTGATCCAGGCGCAGTACACGCGCAACGACGTCACGTCCACCCGCGGCACCTTCCGGGTCAAGGGCGACACCGTCGACATCTTCCCCGTCTACCAGGAGCACGCCGTCCGGGTGGAGTTCTTCGGCGACGAGATCGAACGACTGATGACGTTGCATCCGCTCACCGGCGAGGTGCTGAGCGAGGACCAGCAGCTCTATGTCGGCGCGGCCACGCACTACGCGGTCGGCTCGGACACGATGCGGCGCGCCATAGTCTCCATCCAGGCCGAGCTCGACGAGCGGCTGGCCGAGTTGGAGGCCGAGGGCAAGCTGCTGGAGGCCCAACGGCTGCGCATGCGCACCACCTACGACTTGGAGATGATGCAGCAGGTCGGCAGCTGCAGCGGCGTCGAGAACTACTCGCGGCACATGGACGCCCGCGCGCCGGGCAGTCCCGGCAACTGTCTGCTCGACTACTTCCCCGAGGACTTCGTGCTCGTGCTCGACGAGTCGCACGTCACCGTGCCGCAGATCGGCGCGATGTACGAGGGCGACATGTCCCGCAAGCGCACGCTCGTCGAGCACGGCTTCCGGCTGCCGAGCGCCATGGACAACCGGCCGCTCACCTGGGGCGAGTTCTTGGAGCGCACCGACCAGACGGTCTACCTCTCGGCCACGCCCGGCGACTACGAGATGAACCAGACCGGCGGCGAGGTGGTCGAGCAGATCATCCGGCCCACCGGCCTGGTCGACCCGGAGATCATCGTCAAGCCCACCAAGGGCCAGATCGACGACCTCATCGGCCAGATCCGCGAGCGGGTCGAGCGCTCCGAGCGGGTGCTGGTCACCACGCTCACCAAGAAGATGTCCGAGGACCTCACCGACTACCTGATCGAGGCGGGCATCCGCACGCGCTACCTGCACAGCGAGATCGACACGCTCCGCCGCGTCGAGCTGCTGCGCGAGCTGCGCCTCGGCGAGTACGACGTGCTGGTCGGCATCAACCTGCTGCGCGAGGGCCTCGACCTGCCCGAGGTGAGCCTCGTCGCCATCCTCGACGCCGACAAAGAGGGCTTCCTACGCTCCACGCGGTCGCTCATCCAAACCATCGGCCGCGCGGCGCGCAACGTGTCGGGCCAGGTCATCATGTACGCCGACCGCGTCACCGACTCCATGGCGCAGGCCATCGACGAGACCAACCGGCGGCGGGAACGGCAGACCGCCTACAACCGCGAGCACGGCATCGACCCGCAGCCGCTGCGCAAGAAGATCGGCGACATCACCGACATGCTCGCCCGCGAGGACGCCGACACCGACAGTCTGCTGGCGGCCACCGGCGATCACCGGCGCAAGGGGGCGGCGGTGCCGCTGGGGGAGTCCCCCGCAAGCGGGAGGTACCCCCAGCGCGCGGATCTGTCCGACATGCCGTCGGCCGACCTCGCCGCGCTGATCGAGTCGCTGAGCGAGCAGATGCGGGCCGCCGCGGCCGACTTGCAGTTCGAGGTGGCCGCCCGGCTGCGCGACGAGATCGCCGAGCTGAAGAAGGAGCTGCGCGGGATGCTCGCCGCCGAGGCTTAGACTGGTCTGCGGAGGGGAGTATTCCTGTCGCCGCAGCGTCGTCATCACGACCTCATCGTCCGGTGCTGCGGGTCCGCATCGCGGGCGGAAGAGACCTCCGGTACGTCCACCCACCACGAACCGGAGGAACAGTGCTTCACACCCTGGCCGCTGGCGGCGGCGCCGCAGCCGGAGGCGTCTCGATGAACGTCTCCACCCTCGAATGGGCGATCACCATCGGCGTCACGATGGCGGTGTTGATCTTCGACATCGTGATCGTCGCCCGCAGGCCGCACGAGCCCTCGATCAAGGAGTGCTCGGTCTACCTGGGCGTCTACGTGTCGATGGCCGTCGCCTTCGGCGTCTGGGTCATGACCCACCACGACGTCGCCGCCGAGGGCGGCGACTTCGGACTGCAGTTCTTCGCCGGCTGGCTCACCGAGTACAGCCTGTCGGTCGACAACCTGTTCATCTTCCTCATCATCATGGCCAGCTTCAACGTGCCGAGGAAGTACCAGCAGGAGGCGCTGCTCGTCGGCATCGTCATCGCCATCGTCTTCCGCGGCATTTTCATCGCGCTCGGCGCGGTCGCCATCAACCAGTTCTCCTGGGTCTTCTACCTCTTCGGCGCCTTCTTGATCTACACCGCGATCAACCTGGTCACCGACGACGACCACGACGACGACGCGGAGAACGCGGTCGTGCGCTTCGCCCGCAAGCGTTTCACCGTTTCGGAGAAGTGGGACGGCCTCAAGCTGGTCGTCAAGGAGAACGGCAAGAAGGCCATCACGCCGATGCTGTTGGTCGTCATCGCGCTCGGCACCACCGATCTGCTGTTCGCGCTCGACTCGATCCCGGCGATCTACGGTCTGACCAAGGAGCCGTACCTGGTCTTCACGGCGAACGTCTTCGCGCTGATGGGCCTGCGTCAGCTGTACTTCCTGCTGGGCGACCTGCTCAAGCGCCTCATCTACCTGTCGCAGGGCCTCGCGGTGCTGCTGGCCTTCATCGGCGTCAAGCTGGTGCTGCACGCGCTGCATGAGAACGAGCTGCCGTTCGTCAACGGCGGCGAGCATGTGAAGGTGCCGGAGATCCCCATCGAGCTCAGCCTCGGCGTCATCATCGGCGTCCTGTCGATCACCGCTGTCGTCAGCCTCGTGGTCTCCGGCCGTCGCGTCCGCGCCGGCCTGACCCCCGAGGGCGAGCCGCTCGTGACCGACGAGTCTGATTGAGCGGTCGAGGTTCGGTTTTCTGGAACAACCCGAGCCACTTCTCGGTCCCCGGCGGGCAGGGTGGACGGGAGTGGGATGAGGTTCTGAACAGTTATCACAAGGCCCTCCGCGCGTTGACACGTGAGGATTTCGCTGGTCGGGACTTCGTGAAGGTCACGGACCACGGTTTCGCCTTCTCGGTCGCGTTCCGGGCTGACGGCACGTTGGAGGAGCGTGATCTGAAGAACCCGCAGAACACGGTGAGCGGTCGCTGGTTGATCGGCGGCGAGCAGCGTGACGACGGGACTGTCGTCGAGGCAGGCAAGGGCTTCCTCGCGACGAACATCCCGCACTACGAGATGGCGCTCTTCGGGGAGCAGCATCGACAGATGGTTCGAGGTGTGGAGTACGAGAAGGGGGTATGGAAGCCGCACTGCTTTGTCTGGCTCGCTCCCGTCGGTTCAGCTGAGGCGGTCGATCTCAGGCGTCGAGTGGGTCTGCCCGACGCCTGAACCACGACTAAGGGGACCGCTGTTCCATGGCCATTGTCGCTCCCTGAGGTGTGACGAGGAACGAGGAGAGCCTCGAAGGGAGTCGCGTCTTGGGGAGCCACAGCGGCCATGAATCAGCGTTTCTCTAAGGCGAGGGAGCCCCCGCCGACCGCATGGTCGGCGGGGGCTCCCTTGTGAGGCGGAGCAGTCAGGGGCGCAGGTCCTCGACCTCGTCGAAGTCCGGCGTGCCCTGGCCGGTGGCCTTGTTGACGGCGATGGTCACCACCCACAGGACCACGCCGATCAGCATGAGGCCGCCGGCGATCGTGTAGACCTCGCCGCTGCGGTCGACCCACGGTCCGGCGAGGAACACGCACAGCGCCGCCGCGACCAGCGGCAGCTGGCCGGGCGAGGTGAAGAACACCTGGCCGTCGTCGCGACGTTGGTTGCGCAGCACCACGCAGGCGACGTTGACGATCGCGAACACGCACAGCAGCAGGAACGCGGTGACGTTCGACAGGTTGCCGACGACGTTGCTCTCGGGGTCGGCGGTCACGTAGAGGATGAGCCCCAGCGCCAGCAGCGTGGTGAAGCCGATGGCGACGGCCGGGGTCTGCCGCCCCGGCAGCACGTGGCCGAGCTGCTTCGGCAGCACGTTCTGCCGGGCCATGCCGTAGATGAGGCGGCTCGCCATGAGCATGTTGATGAGCGCGGTGTTGGCCACGGCGAAGACCGCCAGGAACGGGAACACCTTGTCGATCGGGAAGTCGGGGCTGCCCTTCGAGACGACCTCCAGCAGCGCCCGGCCCTCCGACTCGGCGATGCTTCGCAGTTCGGCGGAGGTCAGCACGCTCACCACTGAGACGGCCACCAGCATGTAGAGCAGCACTGCGATGCCGAGGCCGGTGAGCATCGTGCGCGGGAAGATCCGCTCGGGGTCTTGCGTCTCCTCGACCATGTTGACGGCGTCCTCGAAGCCGACCATCGCGAAGAAGGCGATCGAGGTGGCCGCGGTGACGGCGAGGAACAGGCCCTTGTCGTCGTAGTCGTGGAAGACCACCAGCTCGCCCATGTCGGCCTTTCCTTGGAGGATCACCCAGAAGCCGACGCCGATGACGATGCAGAGCGCCGTGACCTCGACGAGCGTGAGGATCACGTTGAACTTCACGCTCTCGCCGACGCCGCGCAGGTTGATGAGGGCCAGCAGGACCATGAAGCCCATCGCGATGGCGATGATCGCGCCCTTGCTCGCCGGACCGTCGATCCAGCCGTTCACCTCCAGGCCGCCGGTGAGGTTGTCGGCGAGCACCTTCGATGAGGTCGAGGCGCTGGTGATGCCCGAGCAGACCACCGCGAAGGCCACGATGAAGGTGAGGAAGTGGACCCCGAAGGCCTTGTGCGTGTAGAGCGCGGCGCCGGCGGCCTGCGGGTACTTGGTGACGAGCTCGAGGTAGGACAGCGCGGTCAGCGTCGCCACGACGAAGGCCAGCAGGAAGGGCAGCCAGACGAGCCCGCCGACTTTCCCGCCCATCTGCCCGGTCACCGCGTACACGCCGGCGCCGAGGATGTCGCCGACGATGAACAGCAGTAGGAGCCTGGGCCCCAGCACTCGCTTCAACTCGGCCGGCTTCTCGGCCGCCTGCGTTGTCTCGGTCATTGAGACCACCCCGTCCGCTCGGTGTTAGTGACTCACCTCACACTGCCTTGCGGAGGGGGGCATGCGCAAGTTCTGGTGATTGGGAGGGTCGCGACTCGCGGTGTAAGTTGGCGCCCGTGCCGAAACCGTCTGTCCCCGTGCCGGGCTTCCTCAAACGCTGGGCGACCAGCCTGGTCGTGCGCCGCATCCGGAAGAAGGGCATCGACCTGTCGTCGATCGGCTTCCTTCCCGAGGGCACGAAGGTGCCGTTGCAGCGCGAGGGCACCGACCCACTGCCGCAGATCGCCGAGTGGCGCGAGCACGAGCCGATGCGCAAACTGGACCTGCCCTTCGACTTCACCGCCTATCTGGTCACCGGCTATGAGGAGACCCGGCAGATCCTCACTGATCGCAACTCCTATTCCAACGACATCCGCCACTTGTTCTCCGGCGACGGCCCGGCGACGGCCGACGACGTGGGCGGGCTCGGCTTCACCGACCCGCCGCTGCACACCCGGCTGCGCAAGATCATCACGCCCGAGTTCACGATGCGCCGGCTGGCGCGGCTGGAGCCGATGATCGAGGGCATCGTCGACCGCCAGCTCGACGAGCTGGAGAAGGCCGCGGCCGAGAACGGCGGCGTGGCCGACCTCGCCCAGCACCTCGCCTTCCCGATCCCGTTCCAGACGATCTGCGACCTGCTCGGCCTCGACTACGACGACCGGGAGACCTTCGCCGGCCTCGGCAGCGCCCGCTTCGACGCCACGAACGGCGCGGCGGCGGCCTTCGGCGCAGTGTCGGCGCAGCGCGAGTTCCTCTTCGACGCGGTGGCCCGGCAGCGGGTCGAGCCGGGTCCGGGCCTGATCGGGCAGATCCTCCGCGACGAGGGCGACGCGATCAGCGATTTCGACCTGGCCGGGCTCGCCGACGGCGTCTTCACCGGCGGCTTCGAGACCACGGCGGGCATGATCGCGCTCGGCACGATCGTGCTGCTGCGCGATCCTGCCTACGCCGCGCTGGCGCGCGACGGGTCGACCGAGGACGTCGACAGGGTGGTCGAGGAGCTGCTGCGCTACCTCGCGGTCGTGCAGGTGGCGTTCCCGCGCTTCGCGAAGGCCGACATGGAGCTGTTCGGCACGCAGGTCAAGGCCGGCGACGTGGTGCTGGCCTCGCTGGCCGGCGCCAACCGCGACCCGAAGAGCGCGGGGGAGCGGCCCGACGGCTTCGACCCCTACCGCGTCCCCGAGAGCGGCCATCTGGCCTTCGGCCACGGTATCCACCGCTGCATCGGCGCCGAGCTGGCCCGCATGGAGTTGCGCGTCGTCTACCCGAAGCTGCTGAAGCGCTTCCCCGAGCTGGCGTTGGCCCAGCCCGAGAGCGAGCTGGCCTTCCGTCAGCTGTCGTTCGTCTTCGGTGTCGAGGAGTTGCCGGTCACGCTGTGACGGGTGTCCTCGGAATCGGGGACGCTGAGAAGTGGACAGACGGCCGGGGGGGCCTAGTTTTGAGC
Source organism: Aeromicrobium sp. (assembly GCF_047606445.1). Taxonomy (GTDB): domain Bacteria; phylum Actinomycetota; class Actinomycetes; order Propionibacteriales; family Nocardioidaceae; genus Aeromicrobium. Next base: position 59,547 of record NZ_JASGEK010000062.1, read on the forward strand.
TATGGCTCTGAAATCTCCGGTGATCGCCGCCATCGTATGGTGTCTGTCGCTCGGCCTTGCCGCGTGCGACAACGACGACACGACTCAGGCGGCCGCCGAGGATCCGGCCGACGAGCCGCCGGCGGTGCCGACGGTGATCGTGCTGGACGCGTCCGCCTCGATGCTGACCGACGACGCGCCCGGGGTGCGTTTCGAGGCGGCCCAAGAGGCGATCGGCTCGCTGGTGGAGGCGCTGCCTGAGTCGCACGAGCTGGGTTTGGTGGTGTTCGGGAACGGGACCGGCTCGACCGAGGCCGAGCAGTCGGCCGGCTGTCAGGACGTGTCCACGCTGATCGAACTCGGTCCCTTGGACCGTGACGAGTTCGTCGCCGAGGTCGACAGTGTGCAGCCGAGTGGGTTCACGCCGATCGCCGCCTCCCTCGGGCAGGCCGCCGAGTTGTTGCCCGATGAAGGGGAGCGCGCGATCGTCATCGTCTCCGACGGCCAGGACATGTGCGGTGAGCTTGGGCTGGGTGACGACCCGTGCGAGGTCGCCGAGGCGCTGGACGGCGTCACGGTGCACACGGTCGGTTTCAAGACCGAAGCCCACGCGGCGGCGGCCGAGCAGTTGAGCTGTGTCGCGGAGTCGACCGGCGGGCTGTTCCTCGACGCGGCGAACCCAGGCCAGCTGGAGGCGAGACTGCCCGCGGTGCTGAACCCGGAATGGGCGCGGTCGACGATCCAACCGGCCGGCTATCACGGGCTGACGCCGGGCATGACGGTCGACGAGGCCGTCTTGTCGGCCGAGGCGGCGGGCGAGGAGCTGCCGGAGGTGGCTGCGACCGGACGCGTCGAGGTGGTCTACGTCGACTGCACGTTGGTGTTCGAGGACGGCGTGCTCGCCCAGGTCGTCTCCGAGAGCGACGATTTACAGACGATCGACGGGATCGGCGTCGGCGACGACATCGCGAAAGCGGAGGAGCTCTACAACCTCGACGACCTCCCGTCGGCTCCGACCGACGAGGGGACGGTGGTCTATCCGGCCGATCTGGTGAGGGGAACCGGCTATGAGTTCAGCTTCGAGCCCGCCGACGGCGGCAGTGACACGGTCTCCGGGACCATCACGAAGATCATCCTGTGCGCGTGCCTGCCGGAGAAGCGGTGGAGCGACGACCCGAGCGATTGGAAGATCGGACCGGGCTACTACGGCCCGCTGGAGGTTGGCATGCCGATGACAGAGATCGAGGAACAGGGCTTCGCCCAGAAGATTCCTGATCCCACGTGCAGCGACACGTGGGAGCGCACCGACAAGATGCCCGATTTCGCTTTCCTTCGAGATGATTGGTATGGGCAAGTTGGGCCGGACGGCCGCATGCTTGCTGGCGTCGGCGTGTCGTCCCACGATTGGGAGACGAACAAAGATTTTCCACCAGAGGATCTGCCGAAGTCAGCTGAAGGCGCCGGAGTCGGAACCTCGGTCGAGGAGTTGCGACGGATCTACGGCGAGCGGCTTCACTATGAGGAGTGGTTCGTCGAAGGCGGACGCAATCTCGGTTACGTCGTGTACGGAGAGAAGGGCGCGCTCATCTTCAACATCGGGTCGGAATATCAGTCGTACGACACAGTGCAGGGCCTCGAGGTGGTGGCAGGAACGTCAGGAGACGACCTTATTCCGATCATGTACGGCTGCTGAGCACCTTGTTCATAGAGGGCTCGTCGCCATCCCGTCCATCAGCCGTTCGATCACAGGGTGGTCGTAGCGCCTGGACTGCGGCGCACCGGCGCTAGCATTGCTGTCGGGAGGTGGTCGAGATGGCGACGCTGACGATCCGGAACCTTCCCGAGGAGACGCGTCGGGCGCTCAAGGAGCGTGCGGCGCGGAGCAATCGCTCGATGGAGGCCGAAGTGCGCGACATCCTGCAGGAGGCGGTGTCGTCGCGGTCGAGTTGGGTGACGGAGTGGTTGGATCACACCGCCGCGCTGCGCGGAGACTTCGAGCTTCCTGAGCGCTCCTCGCCGCGTGGGGTCGACCTGGCGTGATCGTCGTCGACACGAATGTGTGGTCGGAGACGCTTCGTCTCGCGCCGGAGCAGCGGGTCCTCTCGTGGTTGCGTCAGCACGAACACGAGGTCGTGGTCACCTCGGTGACCGTCGGCGAACTGCTTTTCGGCGCTCGGCGCTTGGCTCCCGGCCGACGCCGCGACGAGTTGCTGCGAGGTGTCGAGCGTCTGATGGGAGGAGCGGCGGCGCGTGTCCTTCCCTATGACCGCGTCGCCGCGGAGGAGTTCGCCCGACTTCGTGCCGCCCGTGAGGCGCGGGGGCGGGTGGTGAGCGTCGAGGACACGATGATCGCAGGTGTCTGCCTGTCCCGGGGCTACGACCTCGCCACACGGAACACGCGAGATTTCGACGACACTGGTGTGGAGCTCCACAACCCGTGGGGTTGAGTCTGAGCCGGTCGGGCGGGTTGAATGACGGGTATGCGGGACGACGACCCTGACCCTCTCCCTTCCCTCTGGCCGCTGACCGGAGCCGACGCCTTGCGCGACGAGCTGCTGGCCGCGTACGCCGAGCCCAGCCGCGGCCACCACGGGACCGGCCATCTGCGCGAGGTGCTGGAACGGCTCGACGAGCTGGCGGCCGCAGGGACGCCGTTCGACCGGACCACCGTGTCGCTGGCGGCCTGGTTCCACGACGCGGTCTACGACGGCGAGCGCGACGCCGAGGAGCGGTCGGCGGTGTGGGCCGAGGCGGCGTTGCCGATGCACCTCGACGCGGCGACGGTGGCCGAGGTGGTGCGTCTGGTCCGGCTCACCGAGGACCACCGCCCCGATCCGGAGGACACGTCGGGCTGCGCGCTCTCCGACGCCGACCTCGCCATCCTCGCGGCGCCGCCGGAACGCTACGACGCCTATGTGGCGGGGGTCCGGGCTGAGTACGCGCACCTGCCCGACGACGTGTTCGTCGCCGGTCGCACCGACGTCCTGCGCGACCTCGCCTCCTCGCCCCAGCTGTTCCGCACGCGGCACGGACGGGCGCACTGGGAGGAGCCAGCGCGGGCGAACATGGCACGCGAGCTGGCGGGGCTCGTCGGTTAGGGGCGCGCCAGGCCGTGTTCGAAGGCGTAGACCACGGCGGCGGCCCGGTCGCGGAGGTCGAGCTTGGTGAAGACCCGACCGACGTGGCTCTTGACGGTGAGCTCGGAGATGACCAGCTCCTCGGCGATCTCGCGGTTCGTCAGGCCCCGCGCCATCGCCCGCAACACCTCGAGCTCCCGGGCGGTCAACGCCGAGGCCGCCTCCGGCGAGCGGGTCGGCGCGTGGCGGAAGGCCGTCAGCACCCGCGCGGTGACCGCCGGGTCCAGCCAGGCCTGACCCCCGGCGACCGCGCGGACGGCCCGGATCAGGTCGTCGGCGGGCGTGTCCTTGAGGACGAATCCGGCCGCCCCGGCGCGCAGGGCGCCCGAGAGCATCTCGTCGTCGTCGAAGGTGGTCAGCACCAGGACCGGCGGCGCGTCCTCGTCGGCGCGCAGACGGCGGGTCGCGGTGATCCCGTCGACCCGCCGCATGCGCAGGTCCATGACGACGACGTCGGCCGCGGTCCTCGCGAGTGCGGCGGGCAACTCGTCGCCGTCGGCGCACTCGGCGACGACCTCGAAGCCGTCGCGGCGGCGCAGGATCCGGCGCAGGCCGGAGCGGACGAGCTCTTGGTCGTCGACGAGGACCAGTCGGATCGGACCGTCAGCGGGCGTCATCGGGCCTCCCCTCGACGGCGTCCCGCCGGGGGACGGTCAGGCTGACCCGCCAGCGTGCTCCGTCCGGCCCGGCCTGCAGGCTCCCGCCGAGCTGGGCCGCGCGGGCCCGCATGCCCTCGACGCCCGAGCCGAGGCCGTCGCCACGCGGCGCGCTCGCGCAGGGATTCACGACGGTCAGACGCACCTGGTCGGCGTCGACCTCGACCCGCGCCTCGGCGGCCGCCCCAGGGGCGTGCCGAGCGACATTGGTCAACGACTCCTGGAGCACCCGGTAGAGGCCGAGGCCGGTCGCGCGGTCGAGGCCGCCCAGGTCGCCGTCGGTCCGCCAGTCCACCGCGAGCCCGGCCTTGCGCAACTCGTCGACGAGGCTGTCGAGGTCGGAGGCGTCGGGGAGCGCCCGCGTGTGGGCCGCGTCCCGCGACAGCAGCCGGACGGTCGCGCGGATGTCGGCCATCGCGCCGCGTCCGACGCGCTCGGCGTCCGTCAGCGCGGCGAGGGCGTCGTCCTCGTCGTCGTCGAGCAGCGCCTGGCGGGCTCCGGCCACATGCAGCAGCGTGACCGACAGGGAGTGCGCGACGAGGTCGTGGACCTCCCGGGCGAGCCGCTCGCGCTCGGCCACGGTGGCGCGTTCGCGCTCACTGGCCCGCGCCGCCCTCTCGGCGGTGAGCGCCCGCATCAGCCAGCGCAGCATGCAACCGACCAGGAAGCCGAAAACGATCGTCGTCAGCGGAGTGCCGGATGGCGAGCCGACCAGCACCACCGCCGCGATCCCGGCGGCCATCGTCGCGACGCCGGCCCGCCAGCCGTCGGTGGCGGTCAGCCGGGCGGCGGGCACGGCCAACACCGCCGGGGCGAGGTCGAGCGTCGGGTCGACCGGCGCGCTGGCGGCCATGATCCAGGCGACGCCGCCGACCGTGATCGCCGCCGCGCACCACCACGGCACCCAGGCCCGGATCGTCCCCTGGAGCACATCGGGCAGGACCACCAGCGCCGCCACCCACAGGATCGGCGACGGGGGAGCGACCAGATCGCGTTGGACGAGCGCGACCGCGAGGCAGGACACGAGCATCACGTGCGAGGCGATGGCGATCCACCAGGGATAGGCGAGGCCGTGGCGCTCGGACTTCGCGTCGAAACGCTCCAGCCACGCGTGGGCGGCGGCGCGCGGCACGGCGGTCATGGGCTCAGCCTAGGCACGGCCGGCGCTGTCGTCGTCCTGCCACGGTAGGAGGACGACTGCCTCCCGTGGGACGACGCGGAGGGCGGCGCGTCGCCGTAGCGTGACCGGCATGGACTCGACGACCTCCTCTCGTTCCGCGTGGCCCGGCGCTCTCTGGGCGTCGTGGGCCCTCGGCTGCGGGCTCAAACGAGCCGGCATGCGTGTCGGCGCCCGGCGGGGCGATCCCTTCGCCCGGCTGGAGTTCGACCCGGGGCTGCGCGCCGACCCCTATCCGGGCTACGAGGCGCTGCGGGCCTCCGGGACGATCGTGCGGGGCGCGGTGGTGTCCGGGACCGTCGACCACGCGGCCTGCTCGGAGATCCTGCGGAGCCCGGCCTTCGGGGTCGCCGAGGGCGACGCGGCGATGCCGGCCTGGCTGCGGCGCCTGCGTCGGTCCTTTCTCACGGTGGAGCAGTACGGGCCGTTGGAGCCTCCCTCGATGCTCGCGGTCGATCCGCCGCTGCACACGCGGTACCGGCGCCTGGTGACGCGGGACTTCGCGGCGCGCTCGGTCGCCGGCCTGGAGACCCGTGTCCGGGAGGTGGCGCGGGGCCTGTTGGACGAGATGGCCGACGCGCCGGGCGAGGTCGACTTGATCGGCGCCTACGCCGGACGGCTGCCGGTCGCCGTCATCGGGGATCTGCTCGGCGTGCCCGAGGACCGCCGTCAGGACCTGTTGCGGTGGGGCGACGGCGCGGCGCGGCTGCTCGACCCCGCGCTGTCGTGGCGGGAGTATCAAGAGGCGATCGACGGGGTGCGGCAGCTCCAGGAGTGGTTCGGCGGCCAACTGGACCGCCTGCGGCGTGAGTCCGAGGACCACCTGCTCGGCCGTCTCGTCGACCTCGACGGCCCCGACGCGCTCACCACCCACGAGCTGCGCGCGACCGGCCTGCTGCTGTTGGGCGCGGGCTTCGAGACCACCGTCAATCTGATCGGCAACGCCGTCGGCCTGCTGTTCGACCACCCGGAGCAGCGGGCGGCGCTGCGCGACGACCCGTCGCTCTGGGCGAACGCGGTCGACGAGACTTTGCGGTTCGAGCCGCCGGTGCAGTTGGTCCCGCGTCAGGCGTACGAGGACGCCGAGGTGCGCGGTGGGACCGTGCGGGCGGGCACGACGGTCCTGGTCATGCTCGCCGGGGCGAACCGCGACCCGGAGGTCTTCGCTGATCCGGGGCGGTTCGACGTGACCCGGCCGGACGCCGGCGCGCACCTCGCCTTCTCCTCCGGGGCGCACTTCTGCCCGGGGGCGGGCCTGGCCCGACTGGAGGGACGGGTGGCGCTCGAGGAGCTGTTCGCCCGTTTCCCGGACCTGCGGCCGGCCGGGGAGAGGGTCCGTCGTCCGACGCGGGTGCTGCGCGGCTGGGGGCGGCTGCCGGTCGCGGCCTGAGCGCGGCTCACCAACCGCGCTCGCGCCACTCGGGCAGGTGGGGGCGCTCGGCGCCGAGGGTCGAGTCGTTCCCGTGGCCCGGGTAGAAATGGGTGTCGTCGGGGAAGCGGCCGAAGATCTTCGTCTCCACCTCGTCGATCAAGGTCGCGAAGTCCTCCTCGGCCCACGTCTTGCCGACGCCGCCGGGGAACAGCGAGTCGCCGGTGAACAGGTGCACGATCCCGTCGGGGTCGTCGTAGGCGAGCGCGATGGAGCCGGGCGTGTGGCCAGCGATCTCGACCACTTCCAATTCGCAGGAGCCGACCCGGACCCGGGCGCCGGCGGCCACATGCTGGTCGGTCGGCACGTGGATGTGCTCGGCGTCGACCGGGCTGGCCAGGGTCTCCGCGCCGGTGGCCTCCTTGACGGCCGCGAGCGCGTTCCAGTGGTCGGGGTGCCAGTGCGTCGTGACGATCCGGGCCAGGGGAGCGCCGTCGAGCTCGGCCAGGATCCGCTCGGCGTCGTCGGCCGCGTCGATCAGCATGCGCTCGCCGGTCAGCACGCAGCGCAGCAGGTAGACGTTGTTCGCCAGATCCCCGACCGCGAATTTCGTGATCTCCAGGTCGCCCGCGTCCCGCACCTCGGCCGGACCGCCGACCTCGACCGTTCCGGTGTACGTCACGGGGCGATCCTAGACGCTCACAGGCCAGGTGGTGCGCTTCGGTTGAAACGCGGCGGTCCGGGCGTCTCGTGTTGAGCGGGTGCGCGGAGGAGCCGTCACCCGTGTGGTACTTTGAGCCGTCTGGTGTGAGGGAACCCGGTGAGAATCCGGGACGGTCGCGCCACTGTGAGGGTCTGAGACACCAAGGACCTGAGTCAGATACCTAGCCGGACTGCAAGTCATACGGACGCGTCATCCGGCTGGGCTTCCCGTCTCTGGGCTTTCCATCCTCTGTCGCGTTCTCCGCGCGTACGGAGAGGGTGGGTCGCCACGGTGCTGTCGTATACAGCCAAGCGGTTGGCGCTGGTGGTGCCGACGCTGCTCTTCGTGTCACTGGTGACGTTCGCCCTGGCGCACTTCTCCGCATCCGACCCCGTCGCCGCCAAGTACAGCTACTTGGGAATCACTCCGGACCCGGCAGTTCTGGCCCGGGAGCGGGCCGACGCCGGCGTGAACGACCCCTTCATCGTGCAGTACGCGCGCTGGCTCTCCGGCGCGATCCATGGGGACTTCGGCGAGTCCTACGCCTATGGCGCGGACGCCGGCGCGGAGGTCCTGCGCCGGTTGCCGCGGACGATCTGGCTCGCGGTGGCGACGCTTGCCGCCACGATCATGGTGGCATTGCCGCTGGGCCTGGTGGCGGCGTCGTACCACGGACGCTGGCCGGACACGCTGGTGCGACTGTACTCCTTCTGCGGCACGGCGATGCCGAGTTTCTGGATCGGGTTGCTCCTGATGTACCAGTTCTCCGTGCGGTGGTCATGGCTGCCGGTCATGGGGAGTTCGTCGCCTCGGCACATCGTCTTGCCCACAGCGACCCTGACGTTCTGGCTCGCCGCGCTCTACGTGCGGCGGTTGAGGAGCAGCCTGCTGGAGGAGTTCGGCAAAGACCACGTGGTGGGCGCCCTCGCGCGCGGCGTTCCCCGGCATCGGGTCCTCTGGCGCGACGTCATGCCGAACGCGTTGATCTCGGTGCTGCCGTTGGTGGGGCTCAGCGTGGGCGCGCTGCTCGGCGGCGCCGCCGTCGTGGAGTCGGTCTTCGAGTGGCAGGGCATCGGGAAGACGGCCGTCGCGGCGACCGCGGTGCGCGACTACCCCGTGCTCATGGCCTACGTGACCTGGGCGTCCCTCATCTTCGTGGTCGCCAACACGGCGGTCGACCTCCTCGGCCATGCCATCGACCCGCAGGCACGTCGTGCGGCGACGGGAACACGATGACACGGACGCTCAGGAGGCTGTCGGGGTCGTCGGGATTCGTCGCCTTGGGCGTGCTGGCGATCCTCCTGGTCGCGGTCGCGCTGCTGGCTCCGGCCCTGGCTCCTCACGACCCGCTGGAGACCCACTACGACCACATCCTCGCCGGCAGCAGCCGGCGGTTCCCGCTCGGAACCGACCAGCTCGGACGCTGTGTCCTGTCCCGTCTGATCCACGGCGGCCGCACGTCGCTGCTGATCGTCTTCGTCGTGTTGGCGATCTCCTCCGCTCTGGGGATCGGGGTCGGCGTCCTCGCAGGCTGGATCGGCGGGCCGGTGGACCTGGCCGTCTCGGCTCTCGTCGACATGACCATGGCGCTCCCCTCCCTGGTCTTCGTGATCGCGTTCGTCGGCATGACCGGTCCGGGCCTCTCGCACACGATGATCGCGATGATCGCCGTCGGCTGGTGCGAGTACGCCAGAGTCAGTCGCGCGATGGTGCTGTCTATCCGCGACGAGGACTACATCGCCCAGGCCACGCTGAGCGGAGTCGGCCCCGCCGGGCTCCTCACGCGCTACCTGCTGCCCAATGTGCTGCCGAACATCCTCGTCGTCGTGACCCAGGGCTTCGGGGAGTGCCTCTTGAACCTCGTCGGCCTGTCGTTGCTGGGGCTCGCCTCGCAGCCGCCGACCCCGGAATGGGGATTCATGCTGGCCGAAGGCCGACGTTTCATCCAGACCGCGCCGCACATGATGGCGAGCCCAGGGCTGGTCATCGTCCTCCACGTCGTCGTCTTCAGCCTCCTCGGCGACCGGCTCAGGGATCTCCTCCAGCCCCAGGCGACGACCGACCTCCGCAGCGGCTTCACGGCTCGCGTGCGCTCGGATCTTCAGCGGCCCCGTTCCGGGGGCGTTGTGGCACGACTCCACAAGAAAGGGAGAACATGAGAAAACCCATCCTGAAGGCGGCCCTCCTGGCCGTCCTGTCGGCGACCTTGCTGGTCGCGGGCTGCTCTGGCGGGGGGTCGGACAACGGCCCCAAGCACGTCGACGCCGCCCTGTACTGGTTCGGCACCAACCTCGACCCCGCCGTCGAGTACAACGGCTGGACGGTGCGCCGGGCCGGCATCGGAGAGACCCTGGTCACCATCGACGAGAACCTGGAGGTCGTCGGCGAGATCGCCGACTCCTGGGAGATGGTCGACGACACGACCTGGCGCTTCCACATCCGCCCGGAGGTCACCTTCCACAACGGCGACCCCGTCGACGCGGCAGCGGTGAAGGCCTCTTTCGAGCGGGTGCTCGAGATGGCCGAGCGCGCCCGCACCAGCACGGGCATCAGCGACATCACCGTCGACGGGGACGACGTCGTCTTCTCGACCGACGAGCCGCAGGCGTCGTTCCTCAACGAGATCTCCGAGCCCCTGTTCACGGTCGTCGCCGTGGGCGAGGGAATCGACTACGAGAACGCCCCGATCGCGTCCGGGCCGTTCAAGGTGGCCTCGTTCGAACCCGACGTGAGCATCGAGCTGGAACGACACGACGACTACTGGGACGGTGCCTCGGACCTCGACACGATCACCGTGGTCAACATCGAGGACGACAGCACGCGGGCGGCGGCCTTGCAGTCCGGCGACGTGGACGTCGTCCAGCGGATCGCCGCAGGCGACCTCGACACCTTCTCGGGCAGCGACGAGTACGAAGTGACGAAGACTCGTGGCATCAGGTCGCGAGCCCTCCAGTTCAACTACGACAACCCCTACCTGGCCGATGCCAACGTGCGCCGCGCCATCGCCGAGAGCCTCGACTACGAGGCGTTGGCCGAGGTCCTCGGCGAGGACGCCGAGGTGGCTGCGGCCCCCTTCCCCCTCGAGGTTTATGGGTACGGCCAGGTGCCGGCGTACGAGTTCGACGCGGACGCCGCGGCGGACCACCTCGCCGAGGCCGGTTTCTCCGACGGCGACGCCGACGGATACGTCGACAAGGACGGACAGAACCTCCACCTGGAGCTGACCTACGACTTGGCGGACATGACCGTCTTCAACGAGGCTGTCCAGGACATGCTCAAGCAGTCGGGGATCGAACTCGAACTCAAACTGGTCGAAAATCTCGACGACGTCGAGGCTGCGGGCGATTTCTCCATCAAGCAGCGCAACACCCAGTATCTGACGACGGGCGATCCGGTCTGGCTTCTGACATCGCTCTACGATTCGGGCAGCGAGACCAACTACGGGCACTACAACGACCCGGAGTTCGACGCCATGGTCGACGCCGTCAGCCAGGAGTTCGATCAGGAGGAGAAGGCGAGACTGGTCAGCGAGGCGCAGACCTACATGCTGGAGAACGCCGTCGACGTCTACACGGTGTCGCAGGCCAATGTCGTGGCGTCGTCGACGGCGGTGTCGAACGTGCTGGCCCATCCGATCGACTACTACTTCATCACGAATGAGCTGACGATCGGCGAGTGACCGGCAGGAGGCGGGAACGGTGTCCGGCGGCACGGACATGAACGGGCTGTTGCGCGTCGAGAATCTGACCTTGGCCTATGGTGAGGGTCCGGATGCGCTCCACGACGTCTCGCTGAGCGTCGACGAGGGCGAGATCCTCGTGGTCGTCGGAGAGAGCGGCAGTGGAAAATCGACGTTGCTGCGGGCCGTCATGGGCCTGTTGCCGGACACCGCCCGCCTTCGAAGCGGCCAGGTCCTGTTCCGGGGGCGGCCCCGCCCCGAACCCGGCAGGGATCTGGCGATGATCTTCCAGCACCCGGTGCAGTTCATGAATCCGAAGCGGCGCGTCGCTGCCCAGTTCGACGACATGCTCCGCGCGCACGGCGAGTCGTCGCGGACGGAACGACGCGAGGTGATGCGCGCCTCGTTGTCGCGGCTGCGGCTGGAGGACCCCGACCGGGTGCTCGACGCCTATCCGTTCGAGCTGAGCGGCGGCATGATGCAACGCGTCGCGATGGCGATGGCGATGAGCCTGGGGCCGCCGCTGCTGCTGGCCGACGAACCCACCAGTGCTCTCGACACCGTGTCGCAGAAGCGGGTGGCCGACCAGTTGACGCGGTTGAACCGCGACGACGGCGTGAGCCTCCTGATGGTGACTCATCACCTGGGACTCGCGGACCGGTTGGCGCACCGTATCGCTGTCATGCGTCGCGGGCGGATCGTCGAGATCGGGGACGCCGAGCAGGTGGTGGGCGATCCACGGCATCCCTACACCAGGCAACTCGTCGAATGGGATGCGCGATGAGCGACGCACGACGCATAGGAGCTGCGGCGGGCGACGGGCGAGAGGTGCTGGCGGCTCGTGGGCTCGGGCGGTCCTTCGGAGCCGGCTCCGCCCGAGTGGAGGCCGTGTCGTCGGTCGATCTGCGTTTGCACCGAGGGGAATGTCTCGGGCTGGTAGGCCAGAGCGGAAGCGGGAAGACGACCCTGGCCCGGATGCTGGCGTCCCTGATGCGTCCGAGCCGCGGGGAGGTGCTGATCGGCGGGGAACCGGTCGAGGTCCTGCGCCGCCGCGAAGGCCGTAGATTTCACCGGCATGTTCAGATGGTGTTCCAGAATCCTCCCGGAGCATTCAGCCCTCGGATGACGATCGGGGTCTTCCTGGAGCAGGGGTTACGTCATCTGTGCCGGGTTCCGGCGTCCCAGGCGCGCGGCTCGGTCGGCGCCATGTTGGAGCAGGTGGGTCTGGACGAGGGATTCGCAGGCCGCCTGCCGTGCGAGCTCAGCGGCGGCGAACTGCAACGCGTCGTGATCGCCCGTGCGATCTCGGTGTCTCCCGACGTCCTGGTCCTGGACGAGCCGACAGGCGCGCTCGACGTCTCCACGCAGCGCCAGATCCTCGATGTGCTCCGCCGCCTTCGAGCGTCCTCGGGCATGGCCCAGCTGGTGATCGGACACGACATCGGAGTCGTCCGGCAACTGGCCGACCGTATCGCGGTCATGGATCGGGGTCGCATCGTCGAGGTCCTCGCGGCCGACCGTTTCGAGCGGGACGCACGGCACCGGCACAGCCGCGATCTCATCGCGGCCCAGATGACGGTTCGTCGAGGCGGCTGAGCCACGACGGCGCGCACTGTGCGTCAGGCTGGGGTGGCGCCGCGCGGCCGAAGAACGTCCGAGGGCGTGGCTAGGCTGGTCGGGTGCCCACACGAACGTCGTCCGCCAGCTCCTCCAGCATCGATCAGATCGTCGTCCGAGGCGCCCGCGAGCACAATCTCAAGGACGTCTCCCTCGACCTTCCGCGCGACGCGCTGATCGTCTTCACCGGCCTGTCCGGGTCCGGCAAGTCCTCGCTCGCCTTCGACACGATCTTCGCCGAGGGGCAGCGCCGCTACGTCGAGTCGCTGTCGGCCTACGCCCGCCAGTTCCTCGGGCAGATGGACAAGCCCGACGTCGACTTCATCGAGGGCCTGTCGCCGGCGGTCTCCATCGATCAGAAGTCCACCTCGCGCAATCCGCGCTCGACGGTCGGCACCATCACCGAGGTCTACGACTACCTTCGCCTGCTCTACGCGCGCGCCGGTCGCGCTCACTGTCCCGACTGTGGCGAGCCGATCACCCGGCAGACGCCGCAGCAGATCGTCGACCGGGTGCTCACCGCCGAGGAGGGCACGCGTTTCCAGGTGCTCGCGCCGGTCGTCCGGGGCCGAAAGGGTGAGTATCTGGAGCTGTTCGGCCAGTTGCAGACGCAGGGCTTCAGCCGGGCGGTCGTCGACGGCGAGGTCCATCTGCTGGCCGACGAGCCGCCCAAGCTCGCCAAGCAGAAGAAGCACACGATCGACGTCGTCGTCGACCGTCTGCAGGCCAAGCAGAGCGCGCAGCAGCGGCTCACCGAGTCGGTCGAGACGGCGCTCGGCCTGGCCGACGGCCTCGTCGTCATCGACTACGTCGACCGCCCCGACGACCATCCCGAGCGCACCCGCCGGTTCTCCGAGAAGCTGGCCTGCCCCAACGACCATCCGCTCGCCGTCGACGAGTTGGAGCCCCGCTCGTTCTCCTTCAACGCCCCCTTCGGCGCCTGCGGGGAGTGCCACGGCCTCGGCACCCGCATGGAGGTCGACCCCGAGCTGGTCGTCCCCGATCCGGGCAAGTCGCTCGACGAGGGCGCCATCGCGCCGTGGTCGTACAACCAGATGTCGGAGTACTTCCTGCGCATCCTGCAGGCGCTCGGCGACGAGATGGGCTTCCGCACCGACATCCCGTACGAGGACCTGCCCGCCGACGTCCAGCGCACGATCATGCTCGGCCGCAAGGGCAAGGTGCACGTCGTCTACCAGAACCGTTACGGCCGCCGCCGCGAGTACGACGCCAGCTTCGACGGAGCCATTGAGTTCGTCCAGCGCCGCCACGCCGAGACCGAGTCCGACACCAACCGCGAGCGGCTCGAGGGTTTTATGCGGGAGGTGCCCTGCGGAGCCTGCGAGGGCACTCGGCTCAAGCCGGTCATCCGCGCGGTCATGCTGAACCACCCCGACCTCGGGCCGAAGAACATCGCCGAGGTCAGCCACCTGTCCATCGCCGAGGCCGCCGAGTACCTGCAGGGCCTCGAGATGAGCGATCGGGAGCGGCAGATCGGCGAGCGGGTGCTCAAGGAGATCCACGAGCGGCTGCAGTTCCTGCTCGACGTCGGCCTCGACTACCTCTCGCTCGACCGGGCGGCGGGCTCGCTGTCCGGCGGCGAGGCGCAGCGCATCCGGCTCGCCACCCAGATCGGCGCGGGCCTCGTCGGGGTGCTCTACGTGCTGGACGAGCCGTCCATCGGCCTGCACCAGCGCGACAACCGGCGTCTCATCGACACCTTGGAGCGGCTGCGCGACCTCGGCAACACGCTCATCGTGGTCGAGCACGACGAGGACACCATCGCGGTGGCCGACTGGGTGGTCGACATCGGCCCCGGCGCCGGCGAGCACGGCGGCGAGGTCATCGTCTCCGGCCCGGTGGAGGAGCTGCTGGCCAGCGAGACGTCGATGACGGGCAAGTACCTGTCGGGGCGCGAGAAGATCCCGCTGCCGGAGGTGCGCCGCCCCCAGGAGAAGGGCCGACGGCTGACCGTGCGCGGCGCCCGTGAGAACAATCTGCGCGACATCGACGTCACTTTCCCGCTCGGCCAGTTGGTCGCGGTCACGGGTGTGTCCGGGTCGGGCAAGTCGACGCTCGTCAACGACATCCTCTACACGTCGTTGGCCCGTTCCATCTACGGGGCGCGCACGATCCCGGGCCGTCACAAGCGCATCGACGGCCTCGACCAGGTCGACAAGGTCATCCACGTCGACCAGTCGCCCATCGGCCGCACGCCCCGCTCCAACCCGGCCACCTACACCGGGGTCTTCGACCACGTCCGCAAGCTGTTCGCGCAGACGCCCGAGGCGAAGATGCGCGGCTACCAGCAGGGCCGGTTCTCGTTCAACATCAAGGGCGGCCGCTGCGAGGCGTGCTCCGGCGACGGCACGATCAAGATCGAGATGAACTTCCTGCCGGACGTCTACGTCCCGTGCGAGGTGTGCCACGGCGCCCGCTACAACCGCGAGACGCTGGAGGTCCACTACAAGGGCAAGACCATTGCCGAGGTCCTCGACATGCCGATCGAGGAGGGCGCGGAGTTCTTCGAGGCGATCCCGGCGATCTCACGACACTTGAAGACGCTGGTCGACGTCGGTCTGGGTTATGTCCGGCTCGGGCAGCCCGCGCCGACGCTGTCCGGCGGCGAGGCGCAGCGCGTGAAGCTGGCCGCCGAGCTGCAGAAACGCTCCACCGGCCGCACGCTCTACGTGCTCGACGAGCCCACCACCGGCCTGCACTTCGAGGACATCCGCAAGCTGCTGCTGGTGATCGGCCGACTGGTCGACAGCGGTAACTCGGTCATCGTCATCGAGCACAACCTCGACGTGATCAAGACGGCCGACTGGATCATCGACATGGGCCCCGAGGGCGGCGGCGGCGGCGGCATGGTCGTCGCCGAGGGCACCCCCGAACAGGTGGCCGCCGTCGACGCCAGCCACACCGGCCGCTTCCTCAAGCCGTTGCTTGCTGATCGTTTTGCTTGAGTTCTGTCTGTGACCGCTGCGACCCTGTTGGAGTGAGGTTGTCCGAACGGGGGATGACCGGAATCGAGGGGAACTATGACGCAGAACGAGGTCGTCGTCTATCTGGCGCCGGGGCTGGAGCTGTCCCTGCCATTCGACTCAGAGCAGGAGACGTTCTGGGCGACTGAGAGTCAGATCTCTGAGTTGTTCGAGATTGATCGGTCGGGTGTCAACCGCCATCTGCGGAACATTCTTCGTAGCGGGGAGGTGGAGGAAGAGAGCAATGTGCAAAAAATGCACATTGCTGGCTCGGACCGTCCGACGTCTCTCTACAGCTTGGACTTGATCCTCGCGGTGGGCTATCGGACGAACTCTGCTCGTGCGATCGACTTCCGACGATGGGCGAGCGCCCGTCTGCGTGACTACCTCGTCAAGGGCGCGGCCGTCAACGAGCAGAGGTTGGAGCAGATCGGCTCCATCGTCACGATTCTGTCCCGCTCGGTCGATCCCGTGGTGGCAGGTGTGGCCGATGTGGTCGCCGACTACTTGCCGGGTTTGAGGCTTCTGCGCGACTACGACGAGGGCGAGTTCCCCGAGGTCGACGGCAACGCGCCGGGCTGGCAGTTGACGGTCGAGGAGGCGCGGGCCGTCATCGCCCAGGTGCGGGCCGAGTTCCCCGACGACACGTTGTTCGGCCGGGAGCGCGGTGACGCGCTCGCTTCGGTCGTCGCGGCGATCTACCAGGGCTTCGGCGGAGCGGACCTCTACTCGACGGCTGAGGAGAAGGCCGCGAACCTGCTCTACTTCGTGGTGAAGGACCACCCGCTCTCCGATGGCAACAAGCGCACCGCCGCCGCCTTGTTCGTCACCTTCCTGAGTCGCAATGGGATTTTGCACGGCGACGGCAGAGAGCCGAAGATCTCGAACAACACCTTGGCCGCGTTGACGCTCCTCGTCGCGATGAGCGAGCCACGTGAGAAGGAGCTCATGGTGTCGCTCATCGTCCGCATGCTGACCGACCGCGCGGAGTGCGGCGTGTGAAGATCGATGTGTCAGTGGGCGCTGAGAGACTGGCCCGGTGAGTGAGACGAGCAAAGAGTCCGAGCGGGCCGAGCTGCACAAGACCATCTGGCGGATCGCCAACGATCTGCGGGGCAGCGTGGACGGATGGGACTTCAAGTCCTATGTGCTCGGCATGCTTTTCTACCGTTTCATCTCGGAGAATCTGAGCGCCTACCTCAACGAGGCCGAGCACGAGGCGGGCAACGCCGACTTCGACTACCGGTACCTGACGACGGAGGAAGCGGAGTTCGCCCGCGAGGGCGTGGTCCAGGAGAAGGGCTTCTACATCCTCCCGCAGGATCTCTTCGCCAATGTGCGAGAGAAGGCCCGGAACGACGTCAACCTGAACGAGACTCTGGCTCGGGTGTTCACCAACATCGAGGCGAGCGCTGTCGGTTCCGACGCCGAGGACGACATCAAGGGGCTTTTCGACGATCTGGACGTCAACTCCTCGAAACTCGGTCCGAGCGTCGCGAAACGTAACGAGAAGCTCGTCAAACTGCTCGACGCCATCGGCGACCTGCCCCTCGGCTACGCGAACAACACCATCGACGCCTTCGGCGACGCCTACGAGTATTTGATGGGCATGTACGCCTCCAGCGCGGGCAAGTCCGGGGGTGAGTACTACACGCCGCAGGAGGTCTCTGAGCTGTTGGCGCGGATCACGGTGGTCGGCAAGACCGAGGTCAACAAGGTCTACGACCCCGCCTGTGGCTCAGGCTCGCTGTTGCTGAAGTTCGACAAGGTGCTCGGCCACCAGAACGTGAGACGCGGCTACTTCGGCCAGGAGGTCAACCTGACCACCTACAACCTGTGCCGGATCAACATGTTCTTGCACGACATCAACTTCAGTCATTTCGACATCGCTCACGGCGACACGCTGATCGACCCGGCGCACTGGGACGACGAGCCGTTCGAGGCCATCGTGTCCAACCCTCCGTACTCGATCAAGTGGGAGGGCGACGCGAATCCGTTGCTCATCAACGATCCGCGGTACGCGCCCGCCGGGGTGCTGGCGCCGAAGTCGAAGGCCGATCTCGCCTTCGTCATGCATATCTTGAACTGGCTCGCCGTCGACGGCACGGCGGCGATCGTCGAGTTCCCCGGCGTGCTCTACCGGGGTGGAGCCGAGGCGAAGATCCGCAAGTACCTCGTGGACAACAACTACATCGACACGGTGATCCAGTTGCCGCCCGACCTGTTCTTCGGCACCACCATCGCCACCTGCGTGATCGTGCTGAAGAAGTCCAAGGCCGACAACAAGGTGTTGTTCATCGACGCCTCGGCCGAGTTCACCCGACAGGGCAATAAGAACAAGCTCACGGCGGAGAACCAGCGCAAGATCCTTGACGCCTTCATCACTCGTGAGGACGTCGCGCACTTCGCCGCCCTCATCGATCACGCCGCTATCGCCGAGAACGGCTACAACATCGCCGTGTCCTCCTACGTCGAGGCTGAGGACACCCGTGAGGTCGTCGACATCAAGGAGCTCAACGCCGAGATCGCACGCATCGTCAAGCGCCAGTCCGCCCTGAGAGTCGAGATCGACGCCATCGTCGCGGACTTGGAGGGGGAGTCATGAGTGATGACGTTCACGTGCCCGGTTTGAAGCGTCGAGGCCAGCAAGTGGTGGAGGCCCCCGACGCGGCGGCCAACGTGGTGTACTCAGGTATTCGAGAGACGATTGCCGCTGTTCGTAGTCGAGTCGCGGCCGCGATCAACACCGAGACAGTACATGCTTACTGGGAAGTGGGACGGCAAATCGTTGAGGCTCAAGGGGAGCGAGCGGCTTATGGCAAGCGCTTGCTTCACTACTTGTCGCAACGCTTGACGATGGAGTTCGGTCCTGGCTTCGATGAGTCGAACCTCCGTAAGATGCGCCGTTTCTACCAGGCGTTCCCGATTCGGGACGCGCTGCGTCCTGAATTGAGTTGGACGCACTACCGGGAGTTGACGAAGGTCGTCAACGACGAGGAGCGCGCGTTCCTCGCGAAAGAGGCGGTGCAGTCGGGATGGACGGTGCGGCAGCTCTCCCGGCAGATTTCGACGGGTTATTACCACCGACTCAGGGCCACGAGTCAGGAACATCGCGCTGAGGTCGCAGGTGAGGTTTTCGAGCGGGAGCCGCGTACGGCCGCTGATGACCTGCTCAAAGATCCTTATGTCTTTGAGTTCCTCGATATGGCTGAGCCTCGTCGGCTTGCCGAGAGAGATGTTGAGCAGGGGCTCATCGATCGTTTGCAGGACTTCCTTCTTGAGTTGGGAAGGGGTTTTGCCTTTGTGGCTCGTCAGAAACGAGTGACGGCAGATGGTGACCACTTCTTTATCGATCTGGTTTTCTATAACTACATCCTCAAGTGTTTCGTATTGATCGACCTGAAAGTTGGAAAGCTCACGCACCAAGACATTGGACAGATCGACTTCTATCGAAGGGTCTTTGACGATCAGGTGCGGCCCGAAGGTGATAACCCTTCCATCGGACTGATTCTGTGCTCGGAGGAGAGCGAGGCGGTAGCGAAGTACTCGATCCTCGCCGATGGAGTTGGAGTGTATGCCGCTCAATACCTGACTTTTCTGCCTACCGAGGAGGAATTGCGTACTGAACTTCTGCGAGAACGTGAGGCGCTGGAGCGGGAACTAGGAAGTTTGGGGCGGGAGTCGTGAGCCGTATCGACGATCTGATTCGCGAGCACTGCCCGGATGGGGTGGAGCGCGAGGCCCTCGGTGAAGTTGGCGAGTTCGTACGAGGTGGCGGCCTTCAAAAGAAAGACTTCGTGGACGAGGGTTTCCCGTGTATCCACTACGGTCAGATCTACACGTACTACGGCACCTCGACCACCTTGACGAAGTCTTTCATTGATCCCGGTTTGGCGGCGAAGTTGAAGAAGGCCAGTCAAGGCGATCTCGTTGTGACGACCACCAGCGAGAATATTGAGGATGTCTGTACGGCCGTCGCCTGGCTCGGCGATGGGGAGATTGCAATCGGTGGTCACTCCTGCGTTTATAAACACATGCTTGACCCCATGTACGCGGCCTACTACTTCCAGACAGTTCAGTTTGAGTTGCAGAAGCGAAAGTTCGTGACCGGAACCAAGGTCAAGGACATTAAAGTATCTGATATCGCTCGTATCCAGATTCCCGTCCCGCCTGCGGCGATTCAGCGAGAAATCGTTGAAATTCTTGATAAGATGGAGATGCTGCAAGCCGAGCTTGAAGCCGAGCTTGAACAACGTCGTCTCCAGTATGCTCATTACCGTGACGCGCTGTTGACGTTCACCGAGTCCCCCCACCAGGCGGTCAGGTGGGTTCCGATGGGTGAGGTGGGCTCGTTCTTCCGCGGTCGTCGGTTCACCAAGAACGATATTGCGCCGGACGGTTTGGCGAGCATCCACTACGGCGAGATTTATACCGGATATGGGGTCTTTGCGGACGCGCCGCTCTCGCGGGTGAGGCCTGAGCTCGCGCCTAGCCTGCGGTTCGCAAGCACTGGCGATGTCGTCATCGCTGCGGTCGGTGAGACAGTTGAAGACGTCGGGAAGGCCGTGGCATGGCTAGGTGCCGATGAGATAGCTATCCACGATGACACCTTCGCTTTTAGGCACGCGATGAATCCCAAGTTCGTCTCGTACTATTTTCAGACTCCTCAGTTTCATGCGGAGAAGAACAAGTACGTTGCTCGGGCAAAGGTGAAACGCATATCCGGTGACAGCCTGGGCAAGATTCCAATCCCTGTCCCCTCTCGTGCAGAACAAGACCGTATCGTCGCCATCCTCGACAAGTTTGACGCCCTCGTGAACGACCTCTCGACTGGCCTGCCGGCCGAGATCGCGGCGCGCCGCCAGCAGTACGAGTACTACCGGGACAGGCTGCTCACCTTCCCTGAGAAGGAACCTCTGACGTGAGCGAGATTCCTGGGCCGCCGTTCACGATCTCGGTGTCGGCGGCGGACTCCATGGCGAAGATCGTCGAGAGCGCCACGCGACTCGATCTGGGCACTGGATTCCGGCTGGACATTCGCCTGCATCGGGAGAACCGGGTGCGATCGATCTGCTCGTCGCTCGCCATCGAAGGCAACCAGCTCTCTGAGGCGGAGGTGGCGGACGTCATCAACGGCCAGCCGGTGCGGGGGAGGCCCGCGGACGTCCGGGAAGTCAAGAACGCCCACGCGGCCTACGACCAGCTGCTGACGTTCGATCCCTTCGACGTCGACGACTTCCTCACGGCGCATGGCTTGCTGACGCAGGGGCTCATTCGTGAGTCCGGGGTGTTCCGCAGCGGCGATGTCGCGGTGTACGAAGGCGACACACCCGTCCACGTGGGCGCCCGGCCACAGTTCGTGCCCGAACTCATCAGCGACTTATTCGCATGGGCGAGAGGTTCGGACCTGCATCCCGTGCTGCTCAGCGCCGTGGTGCACTGCGAGATCGAGACGATCCATCCCTTCGCCGACGGCAACGGCCGGATCGGCCGCCTGTGGCAGACCCTCATTCTCGTCCGTTGGAAGGAGGTCTTCGCCTCCTTGCCGATGGAGTCGGTCGTCTTCGAGAACCGTCCGCAGTACTACCAGGCGCTCCGTGACTCTCAACAGGATAACGACGCCACCGGTTTCATCGAGTTTTGTCTCCAAGCGGTGCTCGCCACCATCGAGGAGATGTTGGTGGTGGATCACTCGACAGCGAGAATCTCCGACACTGTCGGAGATCGCGTCGGAGATCGTGCTGTTCGAACTGTCGGAGTAACGGAGTCAGTCGTCCAGTTGCTGCGGGACGATCCGACTCTGAGCGCTGCGACGATAGCGAAGCGTCTGGGCACGACGTCACGGACCGTCGAGCGGCGTCTGGCCGCTCTCAAAGCGGAGGGGCGCGTGCGACGCGAGGGGTCGGCCAGAGCCGGACGATGGATGGTGATCGATGATGAGTGAGCCTGATTCCGCCTACCGCTACGAGCCGGTCTCGGTCAGCGACGAGAGCACCGTCGTCGCCGAGTTCGTGCCGGAGGAGGCCGAGGAGCCCGCCTACCAGTCAGAGGCGGAGCTGGAAGAAGCGTTCATCGAGCAGCTTCGTCACCAGGCGTATGAGTACCTGCCGATCACCACCGAGGCCGAACTGCTGGCGAACCTTCGGACTCAGTTGGAGGCGCTCAATCAGATCACCTTCTCCGACGCCGAATGGCGACAACTCCTCGGGATCGTCGCGGCGGCCAACGAGGGCATCGTCGAGAAGACGGCGCGCCTCCACACCGACCACGTGCAGGTCATCACCCGTGACGACGGCACGGCGAAGAACATCTCCCTGATCGACAAAGCCAACATCCACAACAACCGCCTCCAAGTCATCAACCAGTACGAGGTCGAAGGCACCAGAGCCAACCGATACGACGTGACCGTGCTGGCCAACGGACTGCCGATGGTCCACATCGAGTTGAAACGTCGCGGTGTCGACCTGCGTGAGGCGTTCAACCAGATCAACCGCTACCAACGCGAGTCCTTCTGGGCAGGATCGGGTCTGTTCGAATACGTCCAGCTCTTCGTCATCAGCAACGGGACGCTGACGAAGTACTACTCCAACACCACTCGCGACGGCCACCTCGCCGAACAGTCAGGGCGCAGACGTCGCCGTAAGACCTCGAACAGCTTCGAGTTCACGAGTTGGTGGTCCGACGCCACGAACGCGGCGATCACCGACCTGGTGGGGTTCACCAAGACGTTCTTCGCCAAGCACACCCTGCTCAACCTCCTCACGAAGTACTGCGTCTTCGACGTCGACCGCAAACTGCTGGTCATGCGGCCCTACCAGATCGTCGCGGCCGAGCAGATCCTTCAGCGAATCCTCACCTCCACCAACGCGCGGCAATGGGGCAGCACTGCCGCAGGCGGCTACATCTGGCACACCACCGGCTCCGGCAAGACCCTCACCTCCTTCAAAGCCGCTCAACTCGCCTCGGCGATGGAAGACGTCGACAAGGTGTTGTTCGTCGTCGACCGCAAAGACCTCGACTACCAGACTCAACGCGAGTACGACCGGTTCGAGAAAGGCGCGGTCGACGGCACCAACAACACCGCCCACCTCAAACGACGGCTCGAAGATCCTGGCTCACGCATCATCGTCACGACGATCCAGAAACTCGCCAACTTCGTCAAAGCGAATAAAAGCCACCCGATCTACACCGATCACGTGGTGCTGATCTTCGACGAGTGTCATCGCAGCCAGTTCGGCGACATGCACACGTCCATCACCCGGGCGTTCAAGCGGTACCACCTCTTCGGCTTCACAGGGACGCCGATCTTCACCGAGAACGCAGGGTCCAGCGGCAGCCCCCGGCTCCGCACGACCGAACAGGCCTTCGGCGACCGGCTGCACACCTACACGATCGTCGACGCCATCCGAGACAAGAACGTCCTGCCGTTCCGTATCGACTACGTGAACACGGTGAAACTCCCCGCCGCGCTCCCGACCGCACAGGTCACGGCGATCGACACTGAGAAGGCGTTGCGCTCACCCGAGCGCGCCGACGCCATCGTCTGCTATGTGCTGGACCATTTCGACCAGAAGACGCGACGCAACACCAGCTATCTGCTCAAAGACAAGCGTGTCACCGGCTTCAACTCGCTGTTCGCCGCCGACTCCATCGACTCGGCCAAGCACTACTACAACGTCTTCGAGGCGGAACAGCGGAATCGTGAGGCAGCCGATCCGGCCTATCAGCGCCTCAAGACCGGCGTGATCTACTCCTACGCGGCCAACGAGGAGCAAGTCGACGGAGTGCTCGGCGAGGAGAGCTTCGACACGAGCGACCTCGACCAGAGTTCTCGAGAATTCCTCGACGACGCCATCGCCGACTACAACGACTTGTTCGGCACCTCGTGGGATAGCAGCGCCGACGGCTTCCAGAGTTACTACAAGGATCTGTCCAAGCGTTTGAAGAGCCGCGAGCTCGACATGGTGATCGTCGTCAACATGTTTCTGACCGGGTTCGACGCGACCACGCTCAACACCTTGTGGGTCGACAAGAATCTCCGTTCGCACGGCCTGATCCAGGCTTACTCGCGCACCAACCGCATCCTCAACTCCGTCAAGACCTACGGCAACATCGTCGCGTTCCGTGACTTGGAGCAAGCGACCAACGACGCGCTCGCCCTCTTCGGCAACCGAGAGGCGCGCGGCGTGGTGCTGCTCAAGCCGTACGCCGACTACAACGCGGAGTACCAGGAGGTCGTCGCCGGCCTGAGAGCCCACTTCCCCTTGGCGGAGCCCATCGTCGGAGAGGCCGCCAAGAAAGAGTTCATCTCACTGTTCGGTCAACTCTTGCGGCTACGGAACATCCTCACCTCCTTCGACGAGTTCGCCGGTGACGACCCACTGACCGAGCGGGAGTTCCAGGACTATCGGTCGCGCTACCTCGACCTGCACGCGGAGTTCCGTCACGCGGAGAACGCCGAGAAGGAGTCGATCAACGACGATGTCGTGTTCGAGATCGAGTTGGTCAAGCAAGTGGAGGTCAACGTCGACTACATCCTGCTGCTCATCGAGCAGTGGCGTCAGACCCGCGGGGACGGCGGTGACGGCGGTGACGTCGAGGTGGAAGCTCGTCAGAGCATCACTCGTGCCGTCGACTCCAGCCCGTCGTTGCGCAATAAGAGCGACCTCATCATGGCCTTTGTCGACGCGGTGAACGTCAGTGGCGACACCCGCGAGGACTGGCGACAGTTCGTCACGCAGCGGCGCGAGGCGGAGTTGGCGGCCATCATCGCCGAGGAGGGCCTCCGGCCAGAGCCGACACGAGAGTTCATGGCCGACGCTTTCCGCGATGGTGCCGTCGCCGTCACAGGAACTGCGGTGACCCGGATTCTGCCGCCGGTCTCTCGTTTTTCCGTCGACGGCGGTCACAGCGCGAAGAAGCAAAGGGTCGTCGCCAAACTGTCGGCTTTCCATCACCGTTACTCGGGGTTGGTCTGAGACATGGCCCACGTCGCGTTCTTCCGCAACCTCAACCTGGGGCATCGGGGGAGTCCGGGCAAGAGCGAGCTGGTCGGGGCGTTCGGCCAGGCGGAGCAGGCGCGGAGTTTTTAGACGAACGGCACGGTCGTGTTCAGCGCCGCTGATCCGGCGGTGACCGTGCGTGCTGCGCGGGAGCGGCTGCGTGAGATCGGCCACGAACACGACGTGGTGCTCCGCTCGCTCGACGAGGTGCGGCGCATCGTGGAGAGCACGCCCGAGGCTGAGCCCACCGAGGACGTCTACCGGACGACGGTCTCCTTCTTCGACCTCGACGTCCTCCCCGAGGTCTCGCTCCCGGCCCGCAGTGCCAACGGCCTGGTGGAGGTGCGGGCGCTCGGCCGCGGACACGCCGGCGCTGTCTGTTGGAAGCCGAAGAACACCGCCGGCGATGTGACGGGGTTCCTGGAGAAGACCCCCGGCGTCCCCGTCACCACCCGCACGCTCGGCACGCTGCGACGGCTCGTTGCGTCAGTTGAGCAGTAAGAGAACGCCGAGAGTCAGCAGCGCCATGCCCCAGGTCACGAGCCCGCAGCGTCGGACAGTGAACCAGCTGAGCGGGACGTTTCGGCCCCGCCGATCTAGCCAGGGCAGGAGGAAGGCGGCCAGCGCGAGCGCGAGAATGGCGAACAGCCAGGAATTGCAGGCGTTTTTGAAGGCGTCGGGCAGGTACCAGAACTCCAGGTCGAGCTCCGCCGAACGCCGGGTGCGGCTCGGCATGAACGCGAACGCCGCCGCGGCCAACGGCACGAGGACCACGCCGTGCAGGACCCACCACCGACGGCCGGTGAGTCCGACCACCGCGACCGTCGCCAGGTAGAGGAGCGCGCCCCAGCCGACCAGCCAGCCGCAGAGGGTCCACACGGCGTCGCTGTGGCCGTCCGCGACGGCCACGGCGAGGTCCGCCAGCGGATCCTCGATGAGCGCCGCGAGGACGATGAACGCGACGACCCCGACGACCAGGAGCGCGGCCCATCGCTTCTCGGCTCCGCGTGAGGATTTCTGTCCGTCCACGGTCGTAGTCTGTCCGCATGGCCGACCCCGCGACCTACCGCCCCGCCACAGGGGAGATCCCCACCGAGCCGGGCGTCTACAAGTTCCGCGACGCCGAGGGCCGGGTGATCTACGTCGGCAAGGCCAAGTCGCTGCGGCAGCGGCTCACCTCCTACTTCGCCGATCCGACCGGCCTGCACGAGCGCACCCGACGCATGGTCTTCACCGCCGCCTCCGTCGAGTGGACCGTCGTGGCCACCGAGGTCGAGGCGCTGCAGCTGGAGTACACCTGGATCAAGGAGTTCGACCCGCGCTTCAACGTCAAATACCGCGACGACAAGTCCTATCCCTGGCTGGCGATCACCGTCGGCGAGGAGTTCCCGCGCGTGCAGGTCATGCGCGGCGCGCAGCGCAAAGGCGTGCGGTACTTCGGCCCGTACTCGCACGCCTGGGCCATCCGTGACACCGTCGACACGCTCTTGCGGGTCTTCCCGATGCGGTCGTGCTCCAAGGGCGTCTTCCGGTCCGCGCGGGTCAGCGGGCGCCCCTGCCTGCTCGGCGACATCGGCAAATGCGTCGCCCCCTGCGTCAACCGGGTCACGCCGGAGGAGCACCGCGAGGTCGTCCAGGACTTCATCGGCTTCATGGCCGGCGACACCGCCGCGATCACGCGGGAGCTGCGCGCCAAGATGCGGGCGGCCTCCGACGACCTCGAGTTCGAGCTGGCCGCCACATACCGCGACGACCTCGGCGCGCTCGACAAAGTGCTGGAGAAGCAGACCGTCGTGCTCACCGACGGCACCGACGCCGACGTGCTCGCCCTCGCCGAGGACGAGTTGGAGGTCGCGGTGCAGATCTTCTCGATCCGTCAGGGCCGCATCAAGGGCCAGCGCGGCTGGATCGCCGACCGTGCGGACGACGTCACCACTGAGGATCTGCTGCAGCGAGCCGTGATGACCCTCTACGAGGACGTCGCGGCCTCGGCTGTGCCGCGCGAGATCCTGGTCCCCGTCATCCCCGCCGACCAGGAGGCGGTAGAGGAGCTGCTGGCCGAGGTGCGCGGGGGGCCGGCGCGCTTCCGGGTTCCGCAGCGGGGCGACAAGCGGCAGCTGATGGAGACCGTGCGGCAGAACGCCCAGCAGGCGCTCGCCCGGCACAAGCTCAAACGCGCCGGCGACCTCACCACTCGCAGCCGGGCCTTGGAGGAGTTGCAGGAGGCGCTCGACCTGCCGTCGGCCCCGCTGCGCATCGAGTGCTTCGACATCTCCAACCTGCAGGGCACCGAGATCGTCGCGTCCATGGTGGTCTTCGAGGACGGCTTGGCACGCAAGTCCGAGTACCGGCGCTTCGTCGTGCGGCACGAGGGGCAGAGCGACGTCGCGGCCATGCACGAGGTCATCACCCGGCGCTTCAAACGCCATACGGCGCAGGAGCCCGATCCTGGCGAGGAGGGGGAGAAGAAGCGGTTCGCCTACGCGCCGTCGTTGGTCGTGGTCGACGGCGGGCCGCCGCAGGTCGCCGCCGCGCGGCAGGCCTTCGACGAGCTGGGCGTCACCGACGTCGCGCTGATCGGCCTGGCCAAGCGGCTCGAGGAGGTGTGGCTGCCCGACGACGAGTACCCGGTCATCCTGCCGCGCACGAGCGAGGGCCTGTACCTGCTGCAGCGGGTGCGCGACGAGGCGCACCGCTTCGCCATCAGCCACCACCGCAGCCGCCGTGACCGCTCGATGACCCGCTCGGCGCTCGACGACGTGACCGGCCTCGGCCCCGCGCGCCGCGCCGCGCTCATGGAGCGCTTCGGCTCGCTGAAGAAGCTGCGCGCCGCCACCGCCGAGCAGATCGCCGAGACTCCCGGCGTCGGCCCGGCCACCGCCGAGGCCGTCGTCGCCGCGCTGGCGGGCGCGCCCGCTACGGTGGCTGTCAACACCGCCACCGGCGAGGTCATCGAGGAAGGCTGAGGCGCATGGGCAAGCTAGACGAGGTCGTGCTGATCACCGGCATGACGGGGGCCGGACGGGGCACTGCGGCGAAGGTGCTGGAGAAGCTCGGCTACTACGTCATCGACAACCTGCCGCCGATCCTGCTCGACTCGACGCTCGACACGGTCGAGGCGGCCGACGACATCGACCTGCTCGCGGTCGTGGTCGACGCGCGGTCGCGGTCCTTCTTCGGCGAGCTCGACGAGGCTTTGGTCCGCCTGCGCCAGCGCGGCCTGCCGACCCGCGTGCTCTACCTGGAGGCCTCCGACGAGGTGCTGGTGCGCCGTCAGGAGGCCGCCCGTCGGCCGCACCCCCTGAGCCTGGAGGGCCGCCTCATGGACGGCTTCCACAAGGAGCGCGAGCTGTTGCGCCGGGTGCGGGCCCGCGCCGACCTCGTCGTCGACACCACCTCGCTCAACGTCCATCTGCTCGGCCAGCGGCTCCGCGCCGCGTTCGGCGATCCCGGCTCGACGGGCCTACGCGCCTCGGTCATGTCGTTCGGCTTCAAGTACGGCATCCCCATCGACGCCGACATGGTCGCCGACATGCGCTTCCTGCCCAACCCCTACTGGGACCCGGGGCTGCGGCCGATGAGCGGCCTCGACGACCCCATCCGCGAGTTCGTGCTGGGCCAGCCGCGCGCCGAGGAGTTCCTCGACCACTACGAGGGCATCATCTCGCTGCTCACCGACGGCTTCCTCAACGAGGACAAGCACTTCCTGACCATCGCCATCGGCTGCACCGGCGGCCGCCACCGCTCTGTGGCGATGTCGGAGGCCTTCGCCGAACGGCTGCGCGCGCACGGGGTGAGCACCCTCGTCGTCCACCGCGACCTGGGGCGCGAGTGACCCGCGTCGCGGCGCTGGGCGGCGGCCACGGTCTGGCCGCCAGCCTCACCGCGTTGCGTCGTGTCACCGACGACCTCACCGGCATCGTCACCGTCGCCGACGACGGCGGCTCGTCAGGACGCCTGCGCGAGGAGCTCGGCGTCCTGCCGCCCGGCGACCTGCGCATGGCGCTCGCGGCGCTGAGCGGCGACGACGAGCGCGGACGGCAGTGGGCGAGCGTGCTGCAGCACCGGTTCCAGGGTGACGGCCCGCTCGCCGGGCACTCCCTCGGCAATCTGCTGAT
Organism: Aeromicrobium sp.; assembly: GCF_047606445.1. GTDB lineage: Bacteria > Actinomycetota > Actinomycetes > Propionibacteriales > Nocardioidaceae > Aeromicrobium. The sequence continues at coordinate 87,968 of NZ_JASGEK010000062.1, forward strand.
CGCGGCGATCTGGGACCAGCTCGGCGATCACGTCGCGGGTCTCGACCTCGTCGGCGACCTGCTCGGATCGCGCGGCCGGGTGCTGCCGATGGCCGCCGTGCCGCTCGACATCGAGGCCGACGTCCGCATGGACGCCACACCCGAGGCGGTGACGGTCGTGCGCGGACAGGCCGAGGTGGCCTCGGTCGACGGCCAGGTGCTCGCGGTGCGTCTCGACCCGCACGACCCGCCGGCCTGCCCGGAGGCGGTCGCCGCCGTCCACGACGCCGACTGGGTCGTCGTCGGGCCGGGCTCGTGGTTCACCAGCGTCATGCCGACGCTGCTCGTCCCGCAGCTGCGCGAGGCGCTGATGGAGACGAACGCCCGCCGCGCCCTGGTCTTGAACTTGCCCGGCGACAAGGAGGCCACCGGCTTCACGGTTGCCGACCACCTGGAGACGCTGGCGGCCCACGCGCCGGGTCTGACGCTCGACGTGGTGCTCGTCGACCAGAGCGTGGTCGGGCGGGTGCGACAGGTCAAAGAGGCCGCTGCGACGCTCGGCGCGCGCATCGTCATCGGCGATCTCGCGCGTTTCCCGGGCAGCGATCAGCACGACCCGGCCCGCCTGGCGGACGCCTTCGGCGGCTTTCTGACCCCGGCATAGAGTGTCCCGCATGGCGTTGACCTCACAGGTGAAGTCGGAGCTCGTGGCGGTCAACGTCACGAAGGCGTGCTGTCGCAAGGCGGAGGTCGCCTCGATCCTGCGCTTCGCGGGCGGGCTCCATATCGTCGCGGGCAAGGTCGTCATCGAGGCCGAGCTCGACAGCGGCGCCGCCGCGCGCCGACTGCGCAAGGACATCGCCGAGATCTACGGCCAGCGCAGCGAGATCGTCGTCGTGCAGCAGAACGGCCTGCGCAAGGGCACCGGCTACGTGGTGCGGGTGGGCCAGGGCGGCGAGGCGCTGGCCCAGCAGACCGGCGTCGTCGACGCGGCCGGACGCCCCGTCCGCGGCCTGCCCCCGGCGGTCGTCGGCGGGTCCTCCTGCGACGCGGTCGCCGCGTGGCGCGGGGCGTTCCTCGCGCACGGCTCGCTCACCGAGCCGGGCCGCTCGTCGGCGCTGGAGATCAGCTGCCCCGGCCACGAGGCGGCGCTGGCGCTCGTCGGCGCGGCCCGTCGCCTCGGCATCACGGCCAAACCCAAAGAGGTGCGCGGCTTCGACCGCGTCGTCATCCGCGACGGCGAGGCCATCGGCGCGCTGTTGACCCGGCTCGGCGCGCACGAGACGCTGCTGGCCTGGGAGGAGCGGCGTCTGCGCCGCGAGGTGCGCGCCACCGCCAACCGGCTGGCGAACTTCGACGACGCCAACCTGCGCCGCTCGGCCCGTGCGGCGGTCGCGGCCGGAGCGCGGGCGCAGCGGGCGCTGGAGATCCTCGGCGACGAGGTGCCCGACCACCTCAAGATGGCCGGCGACCTGCGGGTCGAGCACCGCCAGGCGAGCCTGGAGGAGCTGGGCCAGCTGCACGACCCGCCGCTGACCAAGGACGCCATCGCCGGGCGCATCCGCCGCCTGCTGGCGATGGCCGACAAAGCGGCCGCCGAGCAGGGCGTCCCCGACACCGAGTCCTCCATGAACGACCTGCCCGAGGGGTGACCGGGCCGCCGCTCCCGTTAGGCTTGCCTCCGACCCAGGTCCATCCCACTTCAGGAGCAACTCGTCGTGACCGTTCGCGTTGGCATCAATGGCTTTGGCCGCATCGGCCGTAACTTCTTCCGGGCGGCGCGCGCCGCGGGGTCCGACATCGAGATCGTCGCTGTCAACGACCTCACCGACAACAAGACCCTCGCGACGCTGCTGAAGTACGACTCGATCCTCGGCCGTCTCGACGCCGACGTCAGCTACGACGACACCTCGATCACCGTAGGCGACCAGAAGATCGCCGCCTTCGCCGAGCGCGACCCCGCCAACCTCGACTGGGCGTCGGTCGGCGTCGACATCGTCGTGGAGTCCACCGGCTTCTTCACCGACGCGACCAAGGCCAAGGCCCACGTCGACGGCGGCGCCAAGAAGGTCGTCATCTCGGCCCCGGCCAAGAACGAGGACATCACGATCGTGATGGGCGTCAACCACGAGCTGTACGACGGCGCGCAGCACACCGTCATCTCGAACGCCTCCTGCACCACCAACTGCCTCGCCCCGCTGGCCAAGGCCCTCAACGACGGCCTCGGCATCGAGCGCGGCCTGATGACCACGATCCACGCGTACACGCAGGACCAGAACCTGCAGGACGCCCCGCACAGCGACCTGCGCCGCGCCCGCGCCGCCGCGCTGAACATCGTCCCGACCTCCACCGGCGCCGCGAAGGCCGTCAGCCTCGTGCTGCCGGAGCTGGCCGGCAAGCTCGACGGCTACGCGCTGCGCGTCCCGACGCCCACCGGCTCGGCCACCGACCTCACCTTCACGGCGAGCCGCGAGACCTCCGTCGAGGAGGTCAACGCGATCGTCAAGGAGGCCTCCGAGGGCGCCATGAAGGGCTTCCTGACCTACACCGAGGACCCGATCGTCTCGAGCGACATCGTCACCGACCCGGCGTCGAGCATCTTCGACTCGGGCCTGACCAAGGTCATCGGCGACCAGGTCAAGGTCGTCTCCTGGTACGACAACGAGTGGGGCTACTCCAACCGTCTCGTCGACCTGGTCACGCTCGTCGGCGCCTCGCTCTGATCCGCATGAAGACGATCGACGACCTGCTGTCCGAGCACGGCGGAGACCTGTCCGGCCAGCGGGTGCTGGTCCGTAGCGACCTCAACGTCCCGCTCGACGGCACGAACATCACCGACGACGGCCGCATCCGCGCCAGCGTCCCGACGCTGCGTCGGCTCGCCGACGCGGGCGCGAAGGTGCTCGTCACGGCCCACCTCGGCCGCCCCAAGGGCCAGCACGCTCCGGCGTACTCGCTGGCCCCGGTGGCCGAGCGGCTGTCGGAGCTGCTGGGGTCGCCGGTCGTCTTCGCCGCCGACACGGTCGGCCCGGAGGCCCAGCGCGTGGCCTCCGAGCTGGCCGACGGCCAGATCGCCCTGCTGGAGAACGTCCGCTTCAACGCCGGCGAGACGGCTAAGGACGACGACGTGCGGGGCGCCTTCGCCGACGAGCTCGCGGCCCTGGCCGACGTGTTCGTCTCCGACGGCTTCGGCGTCGTGCACCGCAAGCAGGCCAGCGTCTACGACGTCGCGAAGCGTCTCCCGTCGGCGGTCGGCGGGCTCGTGCAGGCCGAGGTCGAGGTGCTCAAGCGCCTCACCGAGAGCCCGGAGCGCCCCTACGCGGTGGTGCTCGGCGGCTCGAAGGTCTCCGACAAGCTCGGCGTCATCGACCACCTGATCGAGAAGGCCGACAGCCTCGTCGTCGGCGGCGGCATGGTCTTCACCTTCCTCGCCGCGCAGGGACACGGCGTCGGCTCGTCGCTGTTGGAGGCCGACCAGATCGAGGTGGCCAAGGGCTACATCGAGCGGGCGGCCGCAGCGGGCGTCGACCTGGTGCTGCCGACCGACGTGGTGGTGGCCCCGGCCTTCGCCGCCGACGCCCCGGCCACCGTGGTCGCCGCCGACGCCATCCCCGACGACCAGATGGGCCTCGACATCGGCCCCGACTCGGCGGCGGCGTTCGCCGAGGTCGTGCGCTCGGCGAGGACCGTGTTCTGGAACGGCCCGATGGGCGTGTTCGAGTTCGAGGCCTTCGCCCAGGGCACCCGCGCGGTCGCCGAGGCGCTGACCCGGACCGAGGGCCTGTCGGTCGTCGGCGGCGGCGACTCGGCCGCGGCGGTCCGCCAGCTCGGCTTCGCCGACGACGCCTTCGGCCACATCTCGACGGGCGGCGGCGCGAGCCTGGAATATCTCGAAGGCAAGGCCCTCCCGGGTCTGGCCGTCCTGGAGGAGGACGCATGACCCGCACACCGCTGATGGCCGGCAACTGGAAGAGCAACCTCAACCACATGGAGGCGATCAACCTCGTCCAGAAGCTCGCCTGGACCCTGCAGGACAAGAAGCACGACCCGGACAAGTCCGAGGTCGTCGTCATCCCGCCGTTCACCGACATCCGCAGCGTGCAGACGGTCATCGACGGCGACAAGCTGTGCCTCGGCTACGGCGCGCAGGACGTCTCCGAGCACGACGGCGGCGCCTACACCGGCGAGATCAGCGCCGCGATGCTCGCCAAGCTCGGCTGCTCCTACGTGGTCGTCGGCCACTCCGAGCGCCGTGAGTACCACGGCGAGAGCGACCAGGTCGTCAACACGAAGGCGACGAAGGCGCTCGCGGCGGACATGACCCCCATCGTCTGCGTCGGCGAGGGCCTGGAGGTCCGCCAGTCCGGCGAGCACGTCGCGTACACGCTGGCGCAGGTCGACGGCTCGCTCGCGGGCTTCACGCCCGAGCAGGTCGCCGGTCTCGTCGTCGCCTACGAGCCCGTCTGGGCCATCGGCACCGGCGAGGTCGCGACGCCCGAGGACGCCCAAGAGGTGTGCGCGGCGATCCGAGCGAGGATCGCCGAGGTCTTCTCGGCGGAGGCCGCCGACGGCGTGCGTATCCTGTACGGCGGATCGGTGAAGGCGGCCAACGTCGCCTCGATCATGGCCCAGCCCGACGTGGACGGGGCCCTGGTCGGCGGCGCGAGTCTGCAGGCGGACGAGTTCGCCGGCATCGCCCGCTTCTACGACCTGCCCGCGATCTGACCCGACTTCAGAAAGTTCTCCCGTGATCCTCACCTTCTCCATCGTGCTCGCGATCAGCAGCGTCTTGTTGATCCTGCTCGTGCTCATGCACAAGGGCCGCGGCGGCGGACTGTCCGACATGTTCGGCGGCGGCGTGTCCAGCTCGCTGGGCGGTTCCTCGGTCGCCGAGCGCAACCTCGACCGCATCACCGTCGGCATCGCGGTCATCTGGATCGTGTCGGTCTTCGCCCTCGGCCTGCTGTTGAAGGCGGCCAACTAGTGGCAGCCGGCGCGATCCGGGGCAGCCGCATCGGCGCCGGTCCGATGGGCGAGGCCGAGCGCGGCCAGGCCGCTCCCCGGCAGAACGTCTCGTATTTCTGCGCCAACGACCATGAGACGGCGCTGGTGTTCTCGGTGGAGGCCGAGGCGCCGGAGTCGTGGGACTGTCAGAGGTGCGGCCTGCCGGCCAGCTCCGACACGGAGAACCGCCTGTCCGCCCCGAAGACCGAGCCCTACAAGACGCATCTGGCGTACGCCAAGGAGCGTCGCAGCGACGACGAGGCCAAGCAGATACTCGACGAGGCCCTGCAACTGCTCCGCTCGCGGCGCAAGTCGGGCGAGCTGATCTTCTAAAGCGCGGACGCGGCGGTCGGGTCGAGGAACCAGAGGGTCTCGGATCGGCCGCGCACGCCGCGCGCGGGCGTCTCGGCGACGGTCCCGTCGGCGGCGAGGGCTCGGGCGACCGCGTCGGCCTTGCCCTCGCCGCTGGCCACGAACCACACGGCGTCGGCGTCGTTCAGCGCGCCGAAAGTGAGGCTGATCCGCTCCGGCGGCGGCTTGGGGGAGCCGAACACCTCGACCGCACGCCGTTCGGCCTCGTCGAGTTGGGCGAAGCCGGGGAAGAGCGAGGCCACATGCCCGTCGGGGCCGACGCCGAGCAGCACGACGTCGAAGCCGTCCTCGGGCAGCGTCTCCGCGTAGGCGTCCGCCGCGTCGGCCATCGTCTGATCGCAGCCGTGCGCGGGCATCGGGTGAAGGTGCTCGGCTGGCACGCCGAGACGGTCGAGGAAGGCCTCGCGCGCTTGTCGGTCGTTGCGGTCGGCGTGGCCGTCGGGCACGAAGCGCTCGTCGCTCCACCAGAACTCGACCTGGTCCCAGTCGGCGTCGTCGGCCTGTAACCGGCGGTAGGCGTCGGTGGCGACGGTCCCGCCGGTCAAGGCGACCCGCGCGTTGCGGCCGGTTGCTGTGATCTCGCCGATCCGCTCGTTCAGACGTCGGGCGAGCAGCCCGGCGGGATCGTCGTCGACGATGACGACGCTCATGCGAGCAGTCGGCGCAGCCGGGCCACCCCGGCCTCGACGTCGCGCAGATGCAGCCGCAGCACCGGACGCCCACGTTCAGCCAACACCTGGCCGTCGCCGACCGCCTGGGCGACGATGAACTGTCCGAAGGTGAAGTCGCGGCCCGGCACCTCGAAGTCCCGATCAGGCTCGGCGGTCACCTGCAGGAACACGCCCGTCGGGGCTCCGCCCTTGTGGTACTGGCCGGTCGAGTGCAGGAAGCGCGGCCCCCAGCCGAAGGTCACCGGCCGGTCCAGCCGCTCGCTCAACGGAGCGCGCACCGCCGCGAGATCGGCGTGCGTCCAGCGGTCGAGGTAGACCTGGAGCGCGAGATAGCCGAGCGGTTCTTCGACCTTCGCGAACAGCTCGGCGAGCGCCTCCTCCAGCGTGCTCGCCTCCGTGCCGAACAGCTCGACGTCGCCGTCGACCGCCGACGGCGCGGGCTGCTCGACCTCGCCGCCGAGCGAGGCGCGGGCGGCTTTCTTCGCGCTCTCGACGTCGGGCTGGTCGAAGGGGTTGATCGAGAGGATCTGACCGGCGACCGCCGTCGCGACCTCCCACAGGAACATATGGGCGCCGAGCGGCAGGTCGACGGCGGCGGCGTAGCCGGAGGGAGCCGCCGGGACCTCCTCGGTCCCGAGCGCCACGACGACGCAGTCCGATGTCACCGCGCCGAGGGCGTCGGGCGTCGTCACGACGGGCAGGACGCCGCAGCCGTCCTTGCCGGTCGACTCCGCGACCAGCTGCTCGATCCAGTCGCCGACGCCCGTGCCGGTGTGGTCGACCAGCACCAGCTTGTCGACGTCGTTGTCGGCGGCCACGCCCATCAGCGTGCCGAGCCGCAGTGCGAGGTTCTCGACGGAGTCGGCGAGGAACGCGTCGTGCACGGCGCCTGCCTGCTCCAGCAGCGGGGCGAGCGGGACGCCCGCCAGGCCGCTCGGGACCAGGCCGAAGGCCGTCAGTGCCGAGTACCGGCCGCCGACGTTCGGCTCGGCACGGAACACGCGGTAGCCGGCGGCGGTCACGTACTCGTCGAGCGGCGACGCCGGATCGGTGACGATCACGAGGTGCTGGCGGGCGTCGAGGCCCGCCTGTTCGTAGGCGTCCTCGAAGGCGCGCCGCTGGCTGTCGGTCTCGACGGTGCCGCCGGACTTGCTGGAGACCACCACGACGGAGCGGTCGAGCCGGTCCTCGACGGCGGCGCGCGCCATGTGCGGGTCGGAGGAGTCGAGCACGGTCAGCTCGACTCCGGCCGCCCGGCAGATCACCTCCGGCGCGAGCGACGACCCGCCCATGCCGCACAGCACCACGTGGTCGAGGCCCGCCTGTCGCAGATCGTCGCGGGCGGCGGCGATCCGGGGGAGGAGCGGCCGGGACGCCTTGGGCAGGTCGACCCAGGCGAGGCGTTTGGCCGACTCCTCCTCGGCGGCCGGACCCCACAGCGTGTGGTCGCGCGCCGCGAGCCGGGAGGCGAAGCGCTCGTCGACGAGGCGGCGCAGGACGCGCTCGTAGGACCGGACGGGAGCGGTGATGTGAACAGTCATCGGTCAGCCTTCCGCCAGCGCGTCGCCCACGGTCTGGACCAGCTCGGCCCACGAGTCGTCGAACTTCCGCAGCCCCTCGTCCTCCAGGACCGCGACCACGTCGTCGTAGTCGACGCCCGCCTCGGCCAGCGCGTCCCAGACGGCCTGAGCCTGCTCGGCGGTGCCGGTGACGGCGTCGCCGTGGACCTCGCCGTGGTCGGCGAAGGCCTGCAGCGTCTTCTCCGGCAGCGTGTTGACGGTGCCCGGGACGACCAGCTCGGACACGTAGAGCGTGTCCGGCAGCGCGGGGTCCTTGACGCCGGTGGACGCCCACAACGGACGCTGCGGGTGCGCGCCCTGGGCTCGCAACGCCGCGAACCTCTCGCCGCCGAAGACCTCGGCGTAGGCGGCGTAGGCGAGCCGGGCGTTGGCCAGCGCCGCCGTGCCGCGCGCCGGATGCCCCTCGCCGAGGCGGCCGTCGACCTCGGTGTCGACGCGGCTGATGAAGAACGACGCGACCGAGTGGATCTGAGACAGGTCGCGGCCCTCGGCGGCGGCCTGCTCCAGCCCGTACAGGTAGGCGTCCATGACGCCGCGATAGCGCTCCAGCGCGAAGATCAGCGTGACGTTGACGCTGATGCCGCGCGCGATGGTCGCCGCGATGGCCGGCAGACCTTCTGCGGTCGCCGGGATCTTGATCATCGCGTTCGGACGGTCGACGCGCCGCCACAGCTTCTCGGCCATCGCCACGGTCGCCTCGGTGTCGCGGGCCAGACCGGGCTCCACCTCGATCGACACGCGGCCGTCGACGCCTCCGGTGGCCTCGTGGACCGGCCGCAGCACGTCGCAGGCCTGCTGGACGTCGGTGCAGGTCAACTCGACGATGGCCTCGTCGACCGACGCGCCGGACGTCTTCAGCGCGGCCACCTGGTCGGCGTAGCTGGCGCCGTCGGCGAGCGCCCCGGCGAAGATCGTCGGATTGGTCGTCACCCCCACGACGCCGCTCTGGCCGACGAGCGCGGCGAGGTTGCCAGAGCTGAGTCGTTCGCGGGACAGGTCGTCGAGCCAGATCGACACCCCAGCGTCGCTGAGGGCCGTGAGTCGTGGGTTCATGGGCGGTGCTCCTATCGGGTGGCGGCCTCGATCGAGTCGTGGGCGGCGGTGACCACGGCGTCGGCGGTGAGGCCGAACTCGGTGTAGAGGCGCTGGTAGTCGGCGGACGCGCCGAAGTGCTCGATGCTGACGATCCGTCCGGCGTCGCCGACCAGCTCGCGCCAGCCCTGGGCGATGCCGGCCTCGACCGACACGCGGGCGCGCACCGACGGCGGCAGGACGCCGTCGCGGTAGTCGGCGTCCTGGGCGTCGAACCACTCGCGCGAGGGCATCGACACGACGCGGGCGCCGACGCCGGCCTCGGCGAGCTTCCCACGCGCTTCGACGGCCAGCTGGACCTCCGAGCCGGTGGCGATGAGGATGACGTCGGGCTCGCCGTTCGCGGCGTCGACGAGCGTGTAGCCGCCCTTCTCGGTGAGCGAGGCGTCGCCCCACTCGCCGCCCCGCGGGAAGACGGGCAGGTTCTGGCGGCTCAGCGCCAGCGCCGACGGGCGGTCGGTCTGCTCCAAGACGGCCTTCCACGCCGCGACGGTCTCGTTGGCGTCGGCCGGACGGATCACGTCGAGGCCGGGGATCGCGCGCAGCGAGGCCAGGTGCTCGATCGGCTGGTGCGTCGGGCCGTCCTCGCCGAGGCCGATGGAGTCGTGCGTCCACACGTAGGCGACGGGCAGCTGCTGCAGCGCGGCCAGGCGGACCGCCGGGCGCATGTAGTCGCTGAACACCAGGAAGGTGCCCGCGTACGGGCGGGTCGGGCCGTGCAGCGCGATGCCGTTGAGGATCGAGCCCATCGCGTGCTCGCGGATGCCGAAGTGCAGCACCCGGCCGTACCAGTCGCCGGTGAACTTGCCCGTCGAGCGGTGCGGCGGCAGGAAGGACGGCTCGCCCTTCGGGGTGGTGTTGTTCGACCCGGCGAGGTCGGCCGAGCCGCCCCACAGCTCGGGCAGCTTCGGCGCGGCGGCGGTCAGGAACTCGCCGGAGGCCACGCGGGTGGCGACACCCTTCTCGGAGGCCTCGTAGACCGGCAACTCGGCGTCCCAGCCCTCGGGGAGCGTCTGGGAGGCGAGCCGGTCGAGCAGCGCCTTGGCGTCGGGGTTCGCTTGCGTCCAGGCCTCGAAGCCCTCGTCCCAGGCGGCGTGGGCGGCCTGGCCGCGCTCGCGGGAGGCCTCGATGTTCGCGACGACGGCGTCCTCGACGACGAAGTCGGCGTCGGTCGGGAAGCCGAGGATCTCCTTGGTCGCGGCGATCTCGTCGGCGCCGAGGGCCGACCCGTGCGACGCGCCGGTGTTCTGCGCGTTCGGGGCGGGCCAGGCGATGATCGTGCGCAAGACGATGAGGCTCGGCTTGGACGTCTCGGCCTTGGCGGCCTGGATCGCGTTCCAGAGGGCTTCGACGTCCTCGCGGTAGTCGCCGCTCGCGGTCCAGTCGACGGTCTGGACGTGCCAGCCGTAGGCCTCGTGGCGGGCGCCGACGTTCTCGCTGAACGCGACGTCGGTGTCGTCCTCGATGGAGATGCGGTTGTCGTCGTAGATGACCGTGAGGTTGCCGAGCTCCTGGTGGCCCGCGAGCGAGGCGGCCTCGCCGGTGACGCCCTCCTGGACGTCGCCGTCGGAGGCGAGCACGTAGATCTGGTGGTCGAAGGGGCTCGTTCCGGGGGCGGCCTCGGGGTCGAGCAGGCCGCGCTCGCGGCGGGCGGCCATGGCCATGCCGACTGCGTTGGCGATGCCCTGGCCGAGCGGGCCGGTGGTGACCTCGACGCCGGGGGTGTGGCCGTGCTCGGGGTGGCCGGGGGTCTGGCTGCCCCACTGGCGCAGGTCCTTGAGGTCGTCGAGGCTCAGCGGGTAGCCCGCGAGGAACAGCTGCGTGTACTGGGTGAGGCTGGAGTGGCCGCAGGACAGGACGAAGCGGTCGCGGCCGATCCACGACGGATCGGTCGGGTCGTGCCGCATGACCTTCTGGTAGAGCAGGTACGCCGCCGGGGCGAGGCTCATCGCCGTGCCGGGGTGACCGTTGCCGGCCTTCTGCACGGCGTCGGCGGCGAGCAACCGGGCGGTGTCGACGGCGCGCGCGTCGAGTTCGGACCAGTCGAGGGCGGTGGGGGCAGAGGTCACGAGTGTGTCTCCTCGTAGAACGCGGACCGTGGGTGACGAGAGCGGGCCACTCCGTCGCTCCGAGCCTACTCGGGTGGCTTAGACTGGTGCGCGTGAGTCTCGTCGATGCCGGTCCCGCACGCGTCCGAGCGACGCCCCGTGAGGTGGTCGCCGCGTACGTGGCGCTGATGAAGCCCCGCATCATCGAGTTGCTGCTGCTCACCACCGTCCCGGTGATGTTCCTGGCCGCCAAGGCGGTGCCCGACCTGTGGCTCGTCGTGGCCACGATGGTCGGCGGCACGCTGTCGGCGGGCAGCGCCAACGCGCTCAACTGCGTGGTCGACGCCGACATCGACCAGAAGATGCGCCGCACGTCGCGCCGTCCGCTGCCGCGCCATCAGGTGAGCACGCGGAAGGCGTTGGTCTTCGGCTTGGTGCTGGGCGTCGTGTCGACGCTCTGGCTCGGTTTCTTCGTCAACTGGCTGTCGTCGCTGCTGGCGCTGACGGCGAACGTCTTCTACGTCGTCGGCTACACGATGCTGTTGAAGCGCCGCACCCCGCAGAACATCGTGTGGGGCGGCGCGGCGGGCTGCTTCCCGGCGCTGATCGGCTGGACGGCCGTCACCGGCGAGCTGGCCTGGGCGCCGGTCGTGCTGTTCATGGTCGTGTTCTTCTGGACGCCGCCGCACTTCTGGTCGCTCGGCATGCGCTACCGCGAGGACTACGCGGCCGCCGACGTGCCCATGCTCCCGTCGGTCACCAGCGCCCGCGAGGTGGCGCGGCAGATCGTGGCGTACTCGTGGGTCATGCTCGCTACGTCGCTGCTGCTGTGGCCGGTGGCCGAGACCGGCTGGTTCTACCCGGCGTCCGCCATCGTCCTCGGCGTCATCTTCCTCGTCGAGGCCTACGACTTGAAGAGTCGCGCCCTGGAGACCGAGGAGTTGAGCGTCATCAAACCGATGCGCCTGTTCCACTTCAGCAACGCCTACCTCGCCCTGCTCTTCGTCGCGGCGGCGGCTGATCCCTTCATCGGCTGATCAACTCGACCTTCTCGGGTTGAGCCGACGCGACGCCTTGGTCGAAGGTGGCGAGTGTGCCGCCGTGGTGCGCCGCGAGCGAGACGAGATACGCGTCGGTGACTTGGCGATGCCCGATGACGTGGTCGAGGCCGGCGTCGGCGTACGAGATGGAGTCGGGCCAGAACACGCAGCGTGGCGAGGCGTGAAGCGCTGAGACCACGGCGCGGACCGTCGCGGGGCTCTCGCCGACACGTATGAGGAAGCGGGCGAGAGCCCCTTCGGAGATGGGGCAGAGGGCGAAGTGATGAACGTCTGCCGCCCAGCGTGCCGCGACATCGTGATGCTCATGGTCGGTGATCGTCAGCGCGATCAGCACGTTGGCGTCCAGCAGATAGGGCGTGGTCATTCGTCGTCCAGAGCCTCGGCGACGTCGGCGGAGGTGACGGGGTGTCCTAGCGTGATCGAGGGCAGCTGGCTGATGGGATCGGTGGCGACGGTCAGCGGATCGCCCAAGGTCGAGAGGCCGCGAACGGTGAGGTCGGTGAGGACCGCGGAGAGCGATTGACGTCGTTCATGAGCGATCTCACGGGCACGGCGGTGCACGGCGGGAGGCAGGTCGACGGTGGTGCGCATGACTGCATCATAGGCACATCACCAGTGATGTGACAGGTCTGAGAGGTACCTTCGGCTTCGTCGAAACGGTCTACTTCCGGGCGTCGCGCCTCGTCGGCTCCCGTCTGATTCCGACGACCAACTTTGTCGCGACGGCCAGCAGGACCGCCGCGCCGACGAGGTGGGCGGCGACGAGGGCGATGGGGAGGTCGGTGAAGTACTGGACGTAGCCGATGAGGCCCTGAGCGAGCTCGGCGACGAGCAGCAACGCGACGATGCGCGAGCGCAGCAAGATCAGCAAGAGCACCGTCAGGCCGATCAGCAGCCAGACGCTCAGCGCGTGGATCCGGCTCCAGGTGGCGGGGTCGAGTCCGTTGCGCGGGGCCTTCTCATCGCCCGCGTGGGGCCCGGAGCCGGTGACGATGGTGCCGAGATAGATCGCGACGAGCAGCGTGCCGTAGACCGCCCAGACCAGCGTGTGCAGGCGGGGCGACAGGGGCGTCGCGGGCTCCTCGGAGACTCGGTGGACCAGCCACACCGACCCCGCGACCAGCGCCATCGACAACAGCAGATGCAGCGCCACGATCCACGGGTTCAGGTCAGTCAGCACCGTGATCCCGCCGATCACCCCCTGAAAGGGGATGCCGACGGCCAGCACGCCGGCGTGCCAGCGCAACGAGTAGCTGGTCCGCGACCACTGCCAGATCGCCATGAACGTGGCGATGGCGACCGCGATGAGCACATACGTCAGCAGCCGGTTGCCGAACTCGATGGCGCCGTGGACTCCCAACTCCTTGTGCGCTGTCCAGGACTCCTCGGTGCACTTCGGCCATTCCGAGCAGCCAAGGCCCGATCCAGTCAGCCGGACCAGACCGCCGGTCAAGATGATGACCGTGTTGGCGACGACTGAAGCGCGCGCCCAGAACTTGACGTTCATCTCACTCCCATTTGAAGGTGCGGACCGTCGCGACGCCCGCGACGAGCGCCCAGATGGTCAGCACGACGAGGGCGCCGACCGCCGATCCGCCGTCGAACACGTCCCGCAGGCCTTGTCCGAGCGCCCCCGACGGGACGAGCTCCATGGCCTGCCGGCCGGCCTCGGGATAGCGCGAAAGCGGCACGAGCAGCCCGCCGCCGACGAGCAGCAGCACATAGACGAGGTTCGCGACGGCGAGGGTCGCCTCGGCGCGCAGCGTTCCGGCGATCAGCAGGCCGAGCGCCCCGAAGGCCGCCGTCCCGGTGATGACCAGGGGGATCATCCAGAGCCAGCCGCTCGCCTCCGGCTGCCAGCCGAGCAACAGAGCGACGGTCGTCAGCACGACGAGTTGGATGACTTCAACGGCGATGACCGCGCCGACCTTGCCGAGCAGCAGCACCGACCGGGGCAGGGGAGAGGCGCCGAGGCGTTTGAGCACGCCGTAGCGGCGGTCGAAGCCGGTGCTGATCGCGAGCGAGGTGAACGACGTCGATAGCACCGCCAGCGCGATCACGCCGGGCGCGATGATGTCGATGGTGCGGCCGGGGCCGAGATCGACCACCTGATCGGCACGGGTGCCCATGACCAGCAGGATGAGCGGGATGACGAGGGTCAGCAGCACCTGCTCGCCGTTGCGGAGCATGAGCTTGAACTCCATGAGCGTCTGCGCCCGCAGCATCGCCGACAGCGGCGCGGCCCCTGGCTTCGGGGAGACGTCGAGGCTCATCGCAGACTCCGTCCGGTCAGGTCGAGGAAGCGGTCTTCCAGCGTCTCTCGCTCGACGAGGATCGACTCGACCAGCACGCCTTGCTCGGCGCACCAAGCGGTGACGGTGGAGAGGAGGGTGGGGGAGACCTCGCCGGTGATGACGTAGGAGCCGGGTGTGCGTTCTTCGACCTTCGTCCCGTCGCTGAGGGCTGCCATGAGGGAAGGAACGTCGAGGCCCGGACGTGCGGTGACGCGCATGGTGTCGTGGGCGCTCTCGCGGGTCAACTCGGCGGGCGTCCCCGAGGCGATGACGCGACCGGAGTCGATGATGTGGATGGTGTCGCTCAGTTGCTCGGCCTCGTCCATGAAGTGCGTGGTGAGGACGGCGGTGACGCCGTGGTCGCGCAGTTCGCCGATGAGGTCCCACGCGGCACGGCGGGCCTGCGGGTCGAGGCCGGCGGTCGGTTCGTCGAGGAAGAGCAGTTCGGGTCGTCCGACGATGGCCATGGCGAGGGAGAGACGCTGCTGCTGGCCGCCGGACAGCCGGCGGTAGGGGGTGCGGCCGCAGGAGCCGAGGCCGAGTCGTTCGATGAGCGCGTCGACGTCGAGCGGATGGGCGTGCAGGGCGGCGATGTGCCGCAGCATCTCCTCGGCCCGCGACCCCGACCACGCCCCGCCGGACTGCAGCATGACGCCGATCCGGGGTCGTAGCTCCGGGTCGCGCGGGTCGCGTCCGAGCACGCGGACCGAGCCCTCTTGGACTGGCCGGAAGCCCTCACAGGTCTCGACGGTGGTGGTCTTGCCCGCCCCGTTAGGCCCGAGGATCGCAGTGACCGACCCGGTGACGACGTCGAGGTCGAGGTGGTCCACCGCCGCCCGCTCCCCGTAACGCATTACGAGGTCACGGATCTCCACGGCGAGAGCAGGCACCGGGACAGTCTAGTGAGGCGGTGGGGGTGGGGCGGCGCGGGCCGGTCGCGGTTAGGCGGAGGGGTCGCCCAGTTGGTTGTTCATCCAGTCGAGCGTCTTCTTGTCGGCTTCGGGCGCTGCTCCACATTCGACCAGATCTCGCAGGATGTCGCGTGCTTCTCGGAGGAGTTCGGTCTTCTGCGTGACCTGCCAGACCCCGTAACACCCGACTGACAGGTTGCGTCGCCAGTCGGTGTTGCCGGGATCGTGGGCGGTGAGCGCGCGTCGGATGTCCAACGACTCGGTGTACACGTCCCGCGCGGTCTGCAGGTCACCGTGTGCCTTCGCGATGTCCCCGACCCTTTCGAGGCTGACCGCCAGGTCACGTCGCCAGTCGGTGTTGCCAGGATCATGCGCGGTGAGCTGACGCGTGATGTCCAACGACTCGATGTACACGTCCCGCGCGGTCTGCAGGTCACCGTGTGCCTTCGCGATGTCCCCGACCTTCACAAGGCTGACCGCCAGGTCGTGCTGCCAGCCGGTGTTGCTCGGATCGACTGTGGTGAGCGCACGCGTGATGTCCAACGACTCGGCGTACACCTCCAGGGCGGCCTCCAGATCACCCCGTGCCCGAGCGACATCCCCGACCCTGTCCAGGCTGACCGTCAGGTCACGCCGCCAGCCGGTGTTGCCCGGATCGGCGGCGGCCAGCGCACGACGGATGTCCAACGACTCGGTGTACAGGTCTTGCGTGGCCTGCAGGTCGCCCCTCGCCTTCGCGATGTTCCCGACCCTGTCGAGGCTGAACGACAAGCCGTGCTGCCAACTGGTGTTGCTCGGATCGGCAGTGGTGAGCGCACGACGGATGTCCAACGACTCGGTGTACAGGTCTTGTGCGGCCTGCAGGTCACCCCTCACCTCCGCGATGTCCCCGACCCTGTCGAGGCTGACCGTCAGGTTGCGTCGCCAGTCGGTGTTGCTCGGATCGACTGTGGTGAGCGCACGCGCGATGTCCAACGACTCGGTGTACAGGTCTTGCGCGGTTTGCAGATCGCCTTGCGCCACCGCGATATCCCCGACCTTGTGCAGGCTGATCGACAGGCTGTGCTGCGAACTGGTGTTGCTCGGATCGACTGTGGAGAGCTGACGCGTGATGTCCAACGACTCGGTGTACACGTCCCGCGCCGTCTGCAGGTCACCGCGTGCCTTCGCGATGTCCCCGACCTTCACGAGGCTGACCGACAGGTCGTGCTGCCAGCCGGTGTTGCTGGGATCACGGGCGACGGCGCGCCGGAATACCTCCTCCAATGCGGAGACGAGGGCGTGTTGCTGATCGAGGAGCAGCCGGCCGATGAACGTGTCGCAGTAGAACACCGCCTTATGCGCCACGTCCATCGAGTGCGGAGAACGGTGGATGAGAAGCTCGGCGAAGGCCCGCAGTTCGTCGGGGTCGGTGATGTCGTCGGCGGTCATTCGTTCGATCGCCCAGGCGTCCAGCCGGTTCGTGTAGTCAGCAGCATCGTCTCCAAGGTCGTCGACGACGTGGGCGGCGATCAACCGGTGGAGACGGGCCAGCGGCGGGGTGTCGCCGGGGGTCAAAAGCTGACGGCCGCGCAAGGTCCGCTGCACGACGGGCCAGCGCTCCCCGCCGGGGTGGGTCTGGTCCAGGTCGTGGGTCAAGTGCTCCAGCCACTCCCACACCACATAGTCGGGTGGCATATGCGCCGCGAACCGCAACGCCGCCAGCGAACGGGGACCCAGCTGTGCCACCGTCTGGTCGAGGATGGCTCCGACGGAGCGGCGTTGCACGACGGTCACGTCGTCGAGGCGGGCGGCGCCGTCACGGCGGAGGTCGGCCAGCAGGTCGGCGGGACGCAGGTCGTCGTTCGCGCCCAAATACACGGCGGCTTGTTTGACCGCGAGAGTGAACGACGAGACCTCCTCGACCAGTTCCTTCGCCTCAGCCTCCGCCTGAGGGTCGATGAAGTCCGGACGCAGCCCGTCGGCGTCACGGGGCGGCTGATGGTCCCGGATCATCTCCACCGCGTCAGCGGGTCGCAGCGGACCAAGCTCGACCACGTCGACCAGCGAGGCCGACCCGACCGCGCTGAGGTCGGAACGGCCCAGACGGGTCGTCGCGACGACGTGCAGCCAGTTCGCCTCTGGCAACACTCGCAACTCCTCGGCCGACAACAACGCCTGCTCGGACACGTTGTCCAACAACAGCAAGGCGGCCGGCTCCACGCCGAGCGGCTTCCCGTGGTCGTCGGTCGGGGGTGTGCGCGCGAGTTCCTTCAGCCTGTCCATCACCAGGTGTGCGCGGACGTCGTCGGGGGTGCCGTCAGGCGGCTCCAACCCGAGGACCTGCGTCAACGACGCCACCACCGAGGTCAGACTCGTCGCGTTCTCGCAGCCGACCTGCCACGTCCCGCCCGGATAGGCGTGGCGGTAGGCGTGCGCGTAGGTCGTGGCCAACTCGGTCTTGCCCATGCCGCCGAAGCCCGACACCACCGTCACCGTCCCCACCCGCGACGCCGTCAGACTGTCCCGCAGCGCCTGCAGCTCGGCCTCACGACCCACGAAATACGGGTCGAACCGGGTCAGATTCCCCGGCGCGTCACTGGACAGCCGGGCGTGCTCCAGACGCTGCCACAACCGTTCGCCCAACGTCGCGACCTGCTCACGCACCACCTGCTCGGCCAACGCCCGTCGCCCATGGGGGAACCAAGGCCGCACATCGGTCAACTGGACCGACTCGACCTCCGCCTTCCACTGCGCCACGTCGGCGGCGTCCGGGTCGCCCAACTCCACGCAGTAGACGCCCGCGATGGAGTCCCCGCCCGTCTGGCGGGCCTGTCTGCGTAGGTACTCGGTCCACTCCCAACGGCAGTACGGGCTCGCCAGATAACTGGGGGACAGGCACACCAGCAGCACCCGCGACTCCCGCAACCCCACCAGGATCCGCTGCCGCCAGTCGTCCATGTCCCGGATGTCCTCACGGTCGAAGAAAATCCTCGGCGACCGGCCGAACCGCTGGAAATCCGCGATGATCGCGTCCCGCAACCCCGACACCCACCCGTCGGCGTCGTCACGCCGCGAATAACTGATGAACACATCGAACACAGGGCGCTCCGATCACCGGCCGAACACTGCCCGTGAGCCTAGTGCCTAGAGCGCCGGTTGTCGTGTCCTCGAATCTGAGGACACGACGGGCGGTTCCGGTGATTGGCGGTCTCTGCCGGGCGACTCTAGAGTGGACGCATGGGACGGATCGAACGGGGCGTGCGCTCGCTGGTGGCGTTCTTCGGGGCGTTCGTATTTTTCGTCGGGACGTGTCTCGCGCTGGCCGCGGTCGGCTCGTTCGTCGGGTACGCGCTGCGGGACGAGCTGCACGAGTTCTGGGTGTGGCTGCCCATCGCGGCGGTCGGTTTCATGGTCGCCGGATGGGTGATCGCGAACCTCTCCGGGCATGGATTGAAGCGGGCCTTCGACTCGTTCCTCCACTTCTTCTGAACGCGCCGTACGACTGCGCGTCCCACCTGACGGTCTTAGGGTGACCTCATGGGACGAATCGAACGGGGCGCGCGCTCCTTCCTGTCATTCATCGGCGCCCTCCTCTTCTTCATCGGGACGTTTGTGGCGCTCGCAGCCGTCGGCACGTTCGCCATGCTTCTGTCGCGCGGTGAGCTGGGGGACTACTGGTGGTGGATGCCGCCGGTCGCCATCGTGTTCATGGTCGCCGGGTGGATCGTCGCGAACATCTCCGGCTACGGCCTGTGGCGGTCGTTCATGAACTTCCTGGAGGACTGACTGTCGTGATGGGCTTCCTGCGTTGGATCGGGCGCGCCGTGCTGAACGTCGTGGCGTTCGTCGGCGCGCTGCTGTTCGTCCTCGGACTGGTGGCGGTGGTCGGCACGGTGTTGGTCGGCGTGGTGCTGACCGTGCTGGGGGAGGACTTCTCCTGGTCGATCCCCGCCGTGTGCGCCGTGTGGTTCTTGGCCGGGTGGCTCCTGGTCAAACTGTCCGGCCGCGACCTCCGCGAGCTGGTCGCCGACCTGTTCAGCGTGTTCGACTGGTGAGCGTCTTCCGGATGTCTTTGAGGAGGAGGACGAGGTGCAGGTCGTCGGTCGGGCTCTGCTCGAACTCTGGGACGAGGTGGAGGTAGAAGTCGCGGGCCGTCGCGGATTCGGCGTGGACGAGGAGCCCGCGGCAACCGATCTCGTCGGAGAGCCCTGCGACGCGGGCGATGACGTCTGTCAGCAGACCCGCTCCCAGTCCGTGGCCTTCATGACGGAGGTCGACGCCGAGCCGGGCGAGTAACGCGACGGGTTGCGGGTAGCGTCCGGCTCCCTGGCGCATCCGGTGGGGCGCGTCGGCGGCGGCGAGACGAGCCATGCACCAGGCGTAGTAGGCCACCACGTGATCGGAATCGTGTTCGGTGACGACGAACGTCTTGGTCGTCCCCATCGACGCCGACTGGCGGGCGAAGCGTCGCAGCCATTGGGTCTGTTCGCCAGAGCCGCACTCGAACCTGTCGACGACATGCGTTGACGTCAACGGGGCAGGCGTCCGATAACTCATTCGCTGAAAGGGGAAGGGCGGCGGAACAACGCCGCGACACCGGGCAATTCACGCGCGGGCCGATCGTTGAGTTCCTCCCACGCGGCCAGGGCGTCATCGTCGAGCTCGAACACGTGCCGGTCGGCCAGCACACGACGAGCGGCGTCCGAGACGTGGGTGACGACGAAGTCCGTCAGATCGGTACCGGACGCGGCGACGGCACGGTCGATGAGCTCGCGTTCCTCGTCGGTGGTGCGTAGCTCCATGCGTCGGTTGCGGCGTCGCGCGATGGTGTCAGCCATGATCCCTCCTGTACGGCCACTGTACGTCCGGGCGGGAGCGGTGACAAGCAGTCGCTGTTCAGCCCGTCGCCAGGCGCATAGGCTGACATCGTGGACCTCCCGATCACACCGCCGCTCGCGCCCATGCTCGCCAAATCCGCCGCGCGGGTGCCGAAGGCCGACGCGGTCGAGGGCGGGTACCTGTACGAGCCCAAGTGGGACGGGTTCCGGTGTCTCGTCTTCTTCGACGGGACGGACGTGGAGCTCATCAGCCGGTCGGGCAAGCCGTTGACGCGGTACTTCCCCGAGATGGTCGTGGCCGTACGCGAGCAGCTGCCGCCGTGCGTGCTGGACGGGGAACTGATCGTCGTCGCGGGGGACCGGTTGGAGTTCGACCTGCTCAGCGCGCGGGTGCATCCGGCCCAATCCCGGATCGACGAACTCGCGGTGACGACACCGGCCAAACTCGTCGGCTTCGACCTGCTCGCCGCCGACGGTGAGTCGCTGCTCGACACACCCCTGCGAGAACGACGCGAACGCCTGGAACGGCTGCTGTCGACCGTCGCACCGCCGATCCACCTCACCCGCGTCACCACCGACGCCGACGTCGCCGCCGAGTGGTTCACCCAGTTCGAGGGCGCCGGACTCGACGGCGTCATCGCCAAACCGCTCGACTCGGCCTACACGCCGGGCGGCCGCACCATGCTCAAGGTCAAACACAAGCGCACCGCCGACGTCGTGGTCGCCGGATACCGCCTCCACAAGAACTCCACGCCCGAGGCGCCGCTGCTCGGCTCGATGCTGCTCGGACTACACGCCTCCGACGGCAGCCTCCATCACGTCGGCGTGTGCGCGTCCTTCACCGCCGCGCGGCGTGCCGAACTGGTTGCGGAGCTGTCCGCCGAGGCCGTCGACCTCGCCGACCATCCGTGGCGCGACCTCGCGATGGGGCAGAACCGCTGGTCGTCCGGCAAAGACCTCTCCTTCACGCCCATCGCGCCCACCCGCGTCGCCGAGGTCGGCTACGAGCACATGGAGGGCCTCGGCGAGGACGCCCGCTTCCGGCACACCGCCCAGTTCAAACGCTGGCGGATCGACCGGGAGCCGGAGTCCTGCACCTACGGGCAACTCGAGGAAGTCGTCGGTTACCGGCTCTCGGACGTGCTGGCATGAGCACCGACCACCACTACGCCGTCAGCACCGCCTGGCTCGGCAACCGGGGCAGCGGCACGAGCGGCTACCGCGACTACGGGCGCGACGTGCTGGTCACCGCCGCCGGCAAACCCGATTCGCGGGATCGGCCGACCGGCCCTTCCGGGGCAGCCCCGACCGGTGGAATCCCGAGGAGTTGCTGCTCGCCGCGCTCAGCCAGTGCCACCTGCTGTCCTACCTGCACTCGGCGGTGAACCACGGGATCGTCGTGGTCGACTACGCCGACGACGCGGCCGGCGTCATGGAGCAGAGCGGCCAGGGCGGACGCTTCACCTCGGTCACGCTGCGTCCCCGCGTCACCATCACCGACCCCGCCCAGATCGAACTCGCCACCGCGATCCACGCCGAGGCGAGCGAGAACTGCTTCATCGCCGCGTCGGTGAACTTCCCCGTGCGGCACGAGCCGGTGGTGGTCAGACCAGTCCCGACTCGTCGGCCAGACGCTTGAGCTGGGCGATGAGGGCGTCGGAGGGCTCCACCTCGTCGGCGCTCAGGCTCTGCCGGATCTCCTCGGGCAGCGTCGCCACCCCGTCGACCCCGAGCGACTTGACCTCCTCGTGCAACGACTCCATGCGGGTGTCGAGCGCGTGGGCGGCGTCGGCGGCCTCGCGCAGCCGCTCGGCGAGGTCGGAGGGGACCGCGCCCCGGTACTTGTAGTGGATCTTGTGCTCGAGGCTGGCCCAGAAGTCCATCGCGATGGTGCGCAACTGCACCTCGACGGCCACTGGCAGCGGCCCCTCGCTCAAGTGGACCGGCACCGAGATGAGCGCGTGCAGGCTGCGATAGCCGTGCGTTTTGGGCGAGGCGATGTAGTCGCGGACCTCGACGACCGTGATATCGCTCTGCGAGGTGAGCAGGTCGAAGACCCGGTACACGTCGGAGACGAAACTGCAGGTGACGCGCACGCCGGCGATGTCGGTGATGGTCTCGCGGATCGACGCGAACGTCGGCTGAGTGCCCTTGCGCTGCATCTTCTCGGCGAGGCTGTCGGCCGACTTGAGCCGCGAGGTGATGTTCTCGATGGGGTTGCTGTCGTGCATGAGCGCGAACTCGTCGCGCAGGATCGTCAGCTTGGTGACGACCTCCTCCATCGCGAAACGGTGCGGCAACATGAATCGCATGAAGTCCTGCCGCAGCGCCCGTACATCGTCGAGACGGACGACGGCGTCCTCGTCGGCGGGCAGGAGGCTCGGCTTCTGGATCTGCACGCCCCCAGGGTAGGCGTCGGCTCCGACCCCCACCCCGGGACGTCGCTCAGGAGGCCGAGGCCGCCATCTGCTCGGCGATGACGCGCAGCGACTCGACCGTGTCGATCTCGTCCTGCTCGGTGCCGTGGCCGCTCAACTTGACGATCACCGTGCGGGCGTCGGGGTCGATGAAGATGTACTGGCCGTAGACGCCGAGCGCGGTGAAGTCGTCGTCGGCGCCCATCGGCGTCCACAGGTTCTCCGAGACGATCTCGGCGAGCGGCTGGTCGTGGATCTCGGTGAGGATCATGCGACAGCATCTGCGTGTCGACGCTGCGGTACTCGCCCTCGCTGCCTGGGGTGAAGGCGACCTCGCGATGGTCGGCGAGGTACCCGGGCAGGTCCTCGCTGATGAACAGCCGCGCCGTGCCGGCGAAGGGCCAGTAGACGTGGTAGTTCTCCGAGACGTCGATGCCCGAGCTCATGTCGAGGAGATGCTCGACGGTGATGCCGTTGTACTCACGGCGGTGCCCACGACGACGAGGGCTTTCCTGACACGGCTCACGGGATGCTCATTTCTCTGCGGAGGAATGATGGATTGCGGTCACCAGGGCGACCGCAATCCATCATTCTTCGTCTGGACCGCATCGTGTCGATCCCCACCAACGCCCAAAATGACGGCATTGCCGCTAGAGTCGCGTCATGGACCGCGATGTGAAGCTGTTGGCCGTCATCCTCGGCGGGGCGGGAGTGCTGCACTTCGTCGCCCCGGAGCCCTACGCCAAGATCGTGCCGAAGCCGCTGCCGTGCAAGAAGGAGCTCGTCTACGCCTCGGGCGTCGTCGAACTCGGCTCCGCGCTCATGCTGACCCGCCCGAAGACCCGTCGCTGGGGCGGCCGGATCGCCGAGGCGCTGCTGGTCGCGGTGTTCCCGGCGAACATCCAGATGGCCGTCGACGTGGTCCGCAGCGAGAAGTCGCCCGCCTGGTACAAGGCCGGGGTCATCGGCCGGCTTCCGCTGCAACTGCCGCTCGTCAAGATAGCCCGCAAGGCGGCGCGCTCCGACGCCTGAGGCCCCCTCGATAGGGTCGGCCCATGCGTATGACCCAGCTCTTCGTCCGCACACTGCGGGAGGCCCCCGCCGACGCCGAGGTCGCCAGCCACCAACTCCTGGTGCGCGCCGGCTATATCCGTCGCGCCGCGCCGGGCGTCTACACCTGGCTGCCGCTCGGACTGAAGGTGCTGGGCAAGGTCGAGGACATCGTCCGCGAGGAGATGGGCAGGATCGGCGCGCAGGAGGTCCGCTTCCCGGCGCTGCTGCCCAAGGAGCCCTACGAGGCGACGAACCGGTGGGAGGAGTACGGGCCCAACCTGTTCCGCCTGCAGGACCGGCGCGGCGTCGACATGCTGCTCGGACCGACGCACGAGGAGATGTTCACGCTCCTCGTCAAGGATCTGTTCTCCTCGCACAAGGACCTCCCGGTCACGCTCTTCCAGATCCAGACGAAGTACCGCGACGAGGCGCGCCCCCGCGCGGGACTGCTGCGCGGCCGTGAGTTCGTCATGAAGGACTCCTACTCCTTCGGCCTGACCGACGACGACCTCGCCGCGGCCTATCAGGCGCACCGCGAGGCCTATGTGCGGCTCTTCGACCGGCTCGGCTTCGACTATGTCGTCGTGAAGGCCGACTCCGGCGCGATGGGCGGCTCGGCCAGCGAGGAGTTCATGGCGATCACGCCGATCGGCGAGGACACCATCGTCCGTTCGCCCGGCGGCTACGCGGCGAACGTCGAGGCCGTCACGACCGTCGTGCCCGAGGCGCGGCCGACCGAGGGACTGCCCGAGGCGCGGGTGCTCGACACCCCCGGCACGCCCACCATCGAGACGCTGGTCGACCACCTCAACGAGCACCACCCGCGCGAGGACCGCCTCTGGACGGCCGCCGACACGCTCAAGAACGTGCTGGTCATGCTGCGCCACCCCGACGGCTCCGCCGAGCCGCTGGCCGTCGGCGTGCCCGGCGACCGGGAGGTCGACCCGAAGCGCCTGGAGACGCAGGTGTCGCCCGCTGAGGTCGAGGCCTTCGACGAGGCCGCCTTCAAGAAGCATCCGGGCCTGGTCAAGGGCTACATCGGCCCCGGCGCGCTGGGCGCCGAGGGCACGACCGGCATCCGCTATCTCGTCGACCCGCGCGTCGTCGAGGGCACCGCGTGGGTGACCGGCGCGAACGAGCCCGGCCGCCATGTGGTCGATCTCGTCATGGGCCGTGACTTCACCGCGGACGGTGTGATCGAGGCGGCCGAGGTGCTGCCCGGCGATCCCGCCCCCGACGGCTCCGGCCCGCTGGAGTTGGCGCGCGGCATGGAGATGGGCCACATCTTCCAGCTCGGCCGCAAGTACGCCGAGGCGTTGGGCCTCAAGGTGCAGGGCGAGGACGGCAAGCTCGCCACCGTCACGATGGGCTCCTACGGCGTCGGCGTCTCGCGCGCCGTCGCGGCCGTCGTGGAGAGCACGCACGACGAGTACGGCCTCGTCTGGCCCGCCGAGCTCGCCCCCTACGACGTCCATGTGGTGCTCGCCGGCAAGGGCGAGGAGTTGGCCGCCGGGGCCGAGCAGGTCGTCGCCGACCTGGAGGCCGCCGGTCTGGAGGTCCTGTTCGACGACCGCCCGAAGGTCTCGCCCGGCGTCAAGTTCAAGGACGCCGAGCTGCTCGGCATGCCCACCATCGTCGTCGTCGGACGCGGCTACGCCGACGGCGTGGTCGAGGTGAAGGACCGCGCCACCGGCGAGCGCCGCGACGTCCCCGTCGCCGAGCTGGTGGGAGAGCTGACCCGCTAGTCGAGGGTGAGCCCCTCCGCCGGGGCGATCCGCGCGGCGCGGCGGGCGGGCAGGACGCAGGCGAGCAGACCGGCGACCACCGCCGCGGCGATCACAGCGGCGAGCGACGCCCAGGGGATCGATACCGGCGCGGTCGGCACGACCTCGCGGATGATCGCGACCGTGCCGAGCCAGCCGTAGAGCACGCCGAGCGCGACCCCGAGCAGCGTGGCCACCAACGCCAGCAGCAGGCCCTCCATCGCGAGCACACGGCGCAGTTGGCGGCGGGTCAGGCCCAGCGCCCGCAGGAGGGCGTGCTCGCGGGCGCGTTCCAGCACTGACAGGCCGACCGTGTTGGCGATGCCGACGAGCGCGATGGCCACGCCGACGCCGAGCAGTCCCAGCACCGTCCAGACGACGATGTCGAGCTGCAGGTCGACCCAGGCGCGGCTCGCGAGCCCGTTCTCGACGTCGAGGTCGTGGGTCCGAGCGAGGGCGCCGAGGTCGGTGTCGAGCTGTTCGCCGTCGGCGTCGTCGGTCGCGCTCACCCAGAGCGCCTGCGTCGTGGGCGCGTCGGCGAGCTGGGCGAGCGTCGACGGCGCGACCACCGCCGCGTCGCCCCACTCGCTCACCACGACCTCCACGCGCAGGGTCGCCGACCGGCCGCCGGACGTCAGGGTCACCTCGTCGGGCGCCTCCTCGTCGGACGAGTAGGCCAGCGGCGCGGGGATCAGCAGCTCGCCGGGGTCGGCGGTCGCGAGGACGTCCGGCGCCAGCACCGCGACCTCGCCCAGTCCGGCGATCTCGACACGGACGCCGGGGACCGACGCCACCTCGGCGACGCCGTCGGTGTCGGCGACCGCGGCGGCCAGGTCGTCCGGGATCGCGCCGGTCAGGGCGACGTCGACCGGATGCTGCAGGTCCATCTCGCCGTTGATCGCCTGACGGCCGCTCGCCATCCCGGTCAACACCGTCACCGCGAGGGTCACGCCGACCAGCAGCGAGGACGCGGTGGTGGCGCTGCGCCGGGGGTTGCGGACCGCGTTCGTCGCCGCGATCCGCGCCGACGGGCCGGTGAAGGCCAGCGTCCGTCCGGCCCCGCGCAGTAACGCGGGCACGAGGATCGGGCCGAGCGCCAGCACGCCGAGGAAGGACAGCACGCCGCCCGCGAGCAGCGCGCTCATCTCCGAGGCGGTCACCGCCACCGCGAAGCTGGCCGCCGACAGCGCGACCAGCAGTCCGCCGAGAGCGAGTCGCACCCGTCCGGCCGTCCTGCCGACACCGGGATCGACCGCCGGACGCAGGGCGTCGAGCGGGGTCAGACGGGTCACCTGGCGGGTCGGCCACCAGGCCGCCACCAGCGTGGTTGTGACGCCGCCGAGGAAAGCGACGATCAGCCAGATCGGCGACCACTCCACCGTCGCGTGCTCGTTCGCGCCGCTGAACGCGCCGATCAGCGCCACCAGGCCGTAGCCGGCGGCCATACCGCCGAGCACGCCGATCAGCGAGGCGACGACGGCCAGCGCTGACGACTCCCGGCGGACCGCCCGCAGCACCTGACGGCGGGTCGCGCCGACGCAGCGCAGCAGCGCGAGGTCGCGGGACCGTTGGGCGAACAGGATCGTGAAGGTGTTGCCGATGACGAGCACCGAGACGAAGGCCGCGATCACCGCGAACAACAGCAACAGGGAGCCGAGGATGTCGACGCCCTGGTTGGCCGCGACCACCTGCGCGGCGGTGAAGTCGTCGATCGAGCGCACCTCGACGTCGGTCGCGGCCCGCAGCTGCTCGGCGCGCGTCTCGACCTCCGCGCCGCCCACGTCGTAGAGGACCGTGGCGTAGTAGGCGAACGGGTCGCCCAACGTCTGGAAGGTCGACCACGGCACGTAGACCGACGCCCCCGCGAAGCCGAGCGACGGTGTCAACCCGACGACCTCCACCTCCACGTCACCCGAGCCGATCAGCAGCGTGTCGCCGACGGACACGCCCTCCTTGGCGGCGGTGTTCTCACTGACCAGCGCTTCGTTGGGAGCGGTGGGAGCGCGTCCGGAGGCGATCTCCTGGCGCAGCAGGGCGGGGGAGTCCGCGACCGTGCCGACGGGCGTCTCCTCGCCGAGCCGGTGGTCGCCCACGGTCACCTGATGCCACGACATCGCCACGACGGAGGCCTCGTCGCCGTGCTCGGCGGCGATGTCGAGCGCGGCGGTCACGGACTCCTCGCTGAGCCCGTAGTCGTCGCCCACGGCCAGGTCGCCGATCGACAGCGCGCCCTCGATGCCGGCCGAGATGCCGTTCTTGGCGGCCGAGGTGAGCGCGTTGGTGACCACGACGAAGCCGACGGTGATGGTCACCGCCAGCACGGCGGCGACATAGCGGCGGGCGTAACGGTGCAGCGAGGCCAGCAGGACGGTCCTCATCGGGCCGACTCCTGACGGCGGCCGTCCACGAGCGTCACGATGTCGTCGGCGTAGGCGGCCGACTCGGCCTCGTGGGTGACCATGACGACCGTGCGGCCCAGCTCGCGCACGCCTCGGCGCAGGAAGGACAGGATCTCGGCCGACGCGGCGCTGTCGAGGTTGCCGGTCGGCTCGTCGGCGAAGATCACCTGCGTGTCGCCGAGCAGCGCCCGCGCGATGGCGACGCGCTGCTGCTGCCCGCCGGACAGCTCGCCAGGCCGATGGGCGAGACGGGAAGCGAGGCCCAACACGCCCACCACCTCGTCGAAACGAGCCCGCGACGCCGGGTCGGGCTTGCGTCCGGCCAACTCGAACGGCAGCCAGATGTTCTGCTCGGCGGTCAGCATCGGCAGCAGGTTGAACGCCTGGAACACGAAGCCGAGACGGTCACGGCGGAACCGTGTCAGGTCGTCGTCGGAGAGCGTGTCGAGACGCACGCCGTCGACCGTGACCTCGCCGCCGGACGGCCGGTCGAGTCCGGCCAGGCAGTGCATGAGCGTGGACTTGCCCGACCCCGACGGGCCCATGATCGCGGTGAGCCGCCCGGCGGGCAGGTCGAGGTCGACGCCGTCGAGGGCGTTCACGGCGGTGTCGCCGGAGCCGTAGGTCTTGACCAGGCCGCGCGCCGAGGCGGCCAGCGTGGGGGAGGGGAGCTGATTCGTCATGGCGGCGACGCTAGAGGGTTCTTTCCGACGTTGCGTCATGCTAGGGTCCTAAATGATGAGTCATCCTCTGGCATGACGCTCATCGCCTTTTATTTGATAGGCAGACAGTTGTGCTGACTTCTTTCGATGTTCTAGGTCAGGGGTTGTGATGAATTTGAATTTCGTTAGAATTTTGACATTCCTGCTCCTTCCCGTGTTTGTTTCGGCGTGCGGAGGCTCTGAATTATCTTCTGAAAATAAAAACTCCCCTACCGGTGGTGGCGCTGCTGACACGGTAGATAAGTCTCCTGTGGAGATATTCTGTGATACTCATGATGAGTATAAGGATCGTTATCTAGAAGCGGTAGAGGCATCAAGATCTCAGGGGGGCTTGGTCGGACTTCTGGGGACGGCGTCTGCGATTGGTGATCTCAGTTTGATGTGGCAGGAGCTGGCTGAGGTGGCACCGGGTGAGATATCTGCTGATGTAGAGCGGGTCCGTGATGGTTGGGCGGCGCAAGAAGAGAACGCGATCTCGGGGGACCTTTCCGCTGGTCTGGCAACGGCTATATTTTATTCTGGATCTATGGGGAGAATTGATTTATACATAAGGCAAAATGGTGATAATACGGAAGCTCTCCCGAATAATCCAGTTACTCCGGGTCTGATTTTTCTCGACCTGTCGACTTCCTCCGCTAATTTATATATCGTAGACCCTGAGGAAGGGACGGTGACGCCGGGCCCGTCTTTCGCCATCACAGAGACGGCGGCTCCCCTAGTCATGTATGCGATCAAGAATGCAGAGTCATCTGTTTCTTATCGTTCTTTGTTCTCGCCTGATTATTCTTTGATGGCCGCTTCGGGATATCCGGAAGAAGGCAGCCTGAATAAAACTCCTGTCGGCTGGATTGACTCGCAAGGGAATTTTACCAATGTTTCGGTGACTACGGGACCAGAGGAGTCATTCTCGTCAACGTATTCTGATAGCTTGCCAGCTTTCGACCCTAGCGGTAATTTCTGGTTTGGCCGTGAAACTTCAAATGATTCTTTGTGGGTAGAAGCTCTCCAGCCGTACCGACACGATCCAAGGTTCGGTGAAACCGTTTCTGTGGGTCCGCCTGTCAATCCGGCCTACACGATTGTCCCGGGGGGTGAGCCGTTGGAGAACGGTTATTACCCATTCTTTGCCGAGTCGTTTGATGGTGAGATGGGCTGTTGGGGTGCGAATAGTGTTAGGAACGGTGTCTGCGTGGGCGGCGGTGATGGTGAATTACCTCTTTGCGAAATTTATTCAATCAATGAGGACACGTCGAAGTTCATAGCGCCTACTGGGCGAACGGCAAGCTGTCCGTCAATTGTGCCAGAAACCGACCTGGGTGTGAGGAGGCCGGTGCTGAGCCCGGATTCGAAGCAGGTTGCTTTTACGACTGAACAGCCTAATAACGAAAGCGAGCAGCGGCTTTTCAGAGTGTCAGCTAAGGGTGGCCAGCCTGTTCTCGTTGAGACATCGCAGCCAATTTTGGATTCGTATATTCTTATCGACTGGCATGGTTGATCCTTATGGTTTTGGCTGCATGTTCTATCGGGAATTTCGAAGAGTGCGTTGAGGTAGATCTGTCGTGAAAGCAGCGAATCGAATTGGTTACATCAGTAGGTGCGGCGTGCCAGTCGGGTAGAATGGGTACGAGTCACGGTAGATGAGGCGGTATTTGATGTTCGCCCATCCGCTCAGTTTCCACCGGCTGCACGTTTGTAACCGGACCGTGGTCGACAAATTCTTGTCACGGTGTTAGTGCTTGGGCGGCCTACGAGAGTTGCGTCGGCCAGGGAACTCGACGGAGGGTGGGGTGTCCTGGAGGTTTCTGGCCGATTGTGGGGAATACGACACTAAATGATCTCTCATGGGCCGATGGCCCTGAGGTACCGTCGGCTGCCCCCAGAGTCACTAGCAGCAAGAAAGAATGCCTACGAGATGGAGCTGGCTGAGTCGTGGAATGGACGAACTCCCGGCACAACCTTGGGTTTAAGAAACTCAGCTGTTGCGCCGAAATACAAGTCCGAGTCGCCCAAAGCGTTCACGGTCCTTACAGGCACCATGATCACCATTTACAGGCTGATGTGACAAAATTGGGTCCTCGGGACCCCTCAATTGCTAGACTTGATATGTTCTGCAAGGGGCTCGATCGATATTTCCCGTGCTTGACTGACTGGCTCACGATTCTCGTAGTTCCCGTCGTGATCAAAGACGATGTATTCTGCTGATTCTGCGTCGGAATAGTCTGGTCCTTCAAAGTAGATGACATGAATCTGAGAAGGAGTGTGTGCGACGTAGGCCGCACGGTCAGCAGGGATTCCTACAAAGTGATTTGGCCCGTCGGATTCTGTGTAGATAACGCCTTCGAATACCAGCTTGTTGTAAGTAATTTCTTCATCGCGATTTCGTGGACTGCGCCACTCCGCCTTATTTTTGTTTGCGATAATGATATGTTGAATCCTGCCGGTGGGCTCTAGGTGACGCATCGAGCCGTCGTGACGATAGGATATGTGTTTTGCCGTCTCGGTGTAGTCGGCTTCTTCCAGGAATATGATATCGACTTGTGTATTGGATGTGCTTGAGACATAGAACTCAACGCCGTCTGGAATGCACTCCAGATAGTTCTCTCCGGAACTACTGGATTTGTACGGCCCCTGATAAGAGGACCCTCTAAAGATGAGGCTTTCCCTCTCGGGGCCATCTCCGAATCTCCAAAGTGCCGAGTGGTGATGCCGTGGTGTGATCGGAACTGAGGCGGGGCTACTCATTGAAAGGTTGAGGTCTTCCCCGGTAAGTTCTTCGATTTCTGGATCATGCTCGTACATCAAATACTTGAAATGATCTTCTTGGAAAAAATTCGGCGTGTCAAACCAAAGGACGTGAAGTTGTCCAGGAGTTCTCGTGGTATATATAATTTTTCCTGTCGGAACGCCGTTCAATTGATAAGGCCCAGAGTCCGCTGTGTCGCTTGGCCCTTCGAAGGATAATCCCTTGTACATGATCTTGGCATCATCCTCCCAGTAAGGATTTTCTTCAGAAAGCGCGTCTCGCTCCCATTTGGGGGAATTTTCATCGACAAAACTGGACTCTACGCAAGAATTCTCCTCCTTGTATTCCGTTAATCCTTTATACTCGAGAAGGTCGTAATTGAAAATTAGAAAGGTGATTAAGAGTGAGATGCCTGCTGATGTTGCGGCGGCGGTAACGAGCGTCGTAGCGCTGTGCTTCATGTGGCAAATTTCTTGGATCGGTTTGCTGATGGCTAAGAGCAATATTTCTGATTTGGTTTGAAGAGCATAATGATATTCACGTGAATTTTCCCATGCTTTCATTCTAGCGTTGCTAGAACTCACGGTCAAGGTTGTTGAGCAAGCAGGTTGCTGTGTTCTGTATGTAGCTAAAGTGTTTGGGGTTGCGTTGGTTTCACCGCTTGGTGGCTGATTCGTCATGGCCGCGACGCTACGGACCGGCCGCCTCGATTCCATCCGCCTGAGAAGTGATCTCGGGCGTCATCCTCCGGTCTGACCCAGGCCCGTCTCGAAGGCCAGCAAGACGAGTTGGACGCGGTCGCGTGAGCCGGTTTTGGCGAGCAGGCGGCTCACGTGGGTCTTGACCGTGGCCTCGGAGACGACGAGCGTTCGCGCGATCTCGGTGTTCGTCAGGCCGCGGGCGATGAGGGTCAGCACCTCCCGCTCGCGGTCGGTGACCTCTCCGAGACGGCGTAGCGCCTCCGGTGAGGTTGAGGTCGGGGCCGCGGGCGCCCGGACGAAGCGCTCCAGCAGACGCCGGGTGGTCGACGGGGCGACCACCGCGTCCCCGGCGTGCGCCGCGCGGATCGCTCCGAGCAGGTCGGGCGGCGTGGCGTCCTTGAGCAGGAAGGCCGACGCGCCCGCCTGGAGCGCGGCGAAGGCGTACTCGTCGAGGTCGAAAGTGGTCAGCACGACGACCTTCGGACGACCGTCGCCCGGAGCGATCCGTCGGGTCGCCTCCACGCCGTCCATGCGGGGCATGCGCACGTCCATCAGCACGACGTCCGCCGCGACCGACGCCAGCAGGTCCACCGCCTCCACGCCGTCGCCGGCCTCGCCGACGACCTCCATGTCGGACTGGCTGTCGACGAGCATGCGAAAGCCCGCCCGCACCATGTGCTGGTCGTCGACGATCACCACGCGGATCGGAGGCGCGACGCTCATAGCGGAAGCCTCGCACGGACCCGCCAGCCGCCGCCGGGGCGCGGTCCGGCCTCCAGCGTCCCGTCACGGGCCTCGACCCGTTCGCGCATGCCGACCAGGCCGAGTCCGGGTGGGGCGGAACTGGCCGTGCCGTGGCCGTCGTCGGCGACCTCCACGACGACGGCCCCGGGCTCGACGGTCAGCGCGACGCTCGCCTCGGCCCGTGGTCCGGCGTGCTTGCGGACGTTCGTCAGCGACTCCTGGACGACGCGGTAGAGCGTCAGGCCGACGCCGGGCACCACCTCCGGCAGCGGCTCGGGCAGGTCGGTCGTGACTGGCTGGGGCTGCGCGGCGAGAAGGGCGGGAAGGTCGGTCAGACCGGGCTGCGGAGCGGTCCCGGCCTCCTCCGTCCCGCGCAGCAGGCCCAACAGCCGGCGCATCTCGCCCAGCGCCTCCCGCCCGGTCGTGGCGATGGTCTCCAAGGCGCCCACGGCGACGTCGGGGTCGCGCTCGGCGGCGTAGCGCGCGCCGTCGGCCTGCACGACCATCACCGACAGGCCGTGCGCGACGACGTCGTGCATCTCCCGGGCGACCCGGGCGCGCTCCTGCGCTGCGGTCATCAGCGCGTGCTCCACCAGCGTCCGCTCGTAGGCCTCCCTGATCCGTCGCTGCGCGCCGAGGGCCCACGCGCTCACCGTGATCGCCCCAGTGGTCAGCACCAGGGGGGTGATGTCGGACCAGGCGACCTCGGTGCGGTACGCGTCGGGCACGTCCTCGTTGAACGTGTGGGTCCAGACCCACGACGACACGAGCGTCGCCATCAGCCCGACCCCGAGCGCCGCCCTCCCGGCGGGCGCCGTGGCGAAACGGGCCACCGAGTAGAGCGCGACCGGGAAGGCCGCCTGCCCCCAGATCGGGATGTCCACGACGAGGATCTGCGCCGCGCTGCTCGCCGCCACCACGGCGAAGGCCGCGACCGGACGGGAGCGTCGCCAGAACAGCGGCGCGGTCTGGGTCAGGGAGAAGACCAGCTCCCACACGCCGAGCTCGATCATCACCAGCGAGCCGAGGGTGAGCGATCCCGCGAGCGTCAGGTCGAACAGCCTGGTCGCGCGCGGTCCGAGACGCCAGGGGCGACGCGGCGGGGCGGAGGTCATGACGCGAGCCTAGAGGCCCTCGTCACGAGAGTCGTCAGCCTCAGGGATGACGTCAGTCGAGGCCGGGGAAGGCCGCCGGCGCGCCGCCCCAGGCCACTCGGGCGGCCTCCAACTCGGCGAGCCGGTCGATGGCGGCGGCGCGCTCCTCGCCGGTCGTCTCCCCGAGCAGCGTCGCCCAGGCGGCGGCCAGCCGGGCCTCGACGTCCTGGGCGCGCAGCCGCGCGGCCTGCTCGTCGGCGAGCGTGGCCGGCTCGTACCCGGCACGCGGCTGCGGCGG
The DNA here is from genome assembly GCF_047606445.1 of Aeromicrobium sp. Taxonomy (GTDB): domain Bacteria; phylum Actinomycetota; class Actinomycetes; order Propionibacteriales; family Nocardioidaceae; genus Aeromicrobium. The sequence goes on from NZ_JASGEK010000062.1 coordinate 121,734, forward strand.
GTCGTCGAGCTCGGCCAGCAGCCGGTCGCGCTCGGCGCGGTGGTCGCGGAACGACTCGTAGGCGGCGTCGTTCAGCGCGGCGAAGGCCCCGCCGATCAGCCCGTAGGTCCAGACGGCCTCGTGCTCCAACTCCAGCACGCGGGCGAGGCCGCCCGGCTCCTGCTCGTCGTCGGTCATGCCACCGCTCCTGACGCGAGGAGCCGCAGGGAGGCGGCCATGCTGCCCAGCGTGCGGGCCAGGTCGGGGGAGAGCGCCTCGACGGCCTGCTCGCTCCGGGTCGTGGCGGCGGAGGCCAGCTCGGCGCGCAGGATCATGGGGCTGGCCGCCGGGGGCTCGGTACTGGGCGTCGTGCCGCCGAGCGCCTCCCACTGCTCGGCGAGCAGTGCGGCCATCGTCGCCGACACGCCGGTGGCCAGTGCCACCAGCCGTGCCTGGTCGTCGGTGGCGGCCCGCAGCAGCGCCGTGTCGGAGGCCTGCGGCTGCGGCACGGGGTCGAGGCCGACGCCGCGCGCGAGGTCGTCGAGCTTGCCCGCGGCGGCCACGCCTCCGAACGACGCGAGTGCGACTGCGGCCACGCCGCCGATCACGAAGGTCCGTCGGCTCGTCACGCAGGCAGACTAGCCGACTCCCGACCGGTAAGGTGGGTGCAGCCCGCTGGGCTCGCTGTCGACAACTGAATCAGGAGGACGTCGGATGGAGGACCGGATCGACGCTGTGGTGCGTGAGATCGTCGAGGAGGGCCACGGTCTCGACCTCGACGACCTGACCCTCGGCGGAGGCAAGCGGCGACTGCTCCGCATCGTCGTCGACGCCGACGGCGGTGTCGGCTCCGACGACCTCGGCTCCCTGTCGCGGGAGATATCCCAGGCGCTCGACGTCGACCCCGCCGCGCAGAAGGCGCTCGGCCAGGGGCCGTACACCTTGGAGGTCACCTCTCGCGGCGTCGACCGCCCGCTGACCCTCCCGCGCCACTGGCGGCGCAATATCGGACGTCTCGTCGCCGTCGCCGGCGTCGACGAGCGCAAGACCACCGGGCGGATCGCCGCCGCCGACGACGACATCGTGACCCTTGAGGTCGACGGCGAGGAACACGCCCTGCCGCTCGCCGACATCGCCACCGCCTTCGTGCGGGTCGAGTTGAATCGAAAGGACCGCTGACGTGGACATCGACATGACCGCCCTCCGGGCGTTGGAACGCGAGAAGGACATCTCCTTCGACGTCGTCGTGGAGGCCATCGAGCAGGCCCTGCTCTCGGCCTACCACAAGACGCCGGGCGCCCTGCCGAACGCGCGGGTCAGCCTCGACCGCACGAGTGGCCATGTGGCCGTGATGGCGCGCGAGCGGCTGCCGCAGGAGGCCCGGCCCGCCCCCGAGGGCGAGGACGGCGAGCCCGCGCCGATCCGGCTCAGCGAGGAGTTCGACCACACGCCCGACGACTTCGGCCGCACCGCCGCCGCCATCGCCCGGCAGGTCATCGTGCAGCGCATCCGCGAGGCCACCGACGACAACACCTTCGGCGAGTTCTCGGGCAAGGTCGGCGACATCGTCTCCGGCGTCATCCAACAGGGCCGCGTGCCCGGCGACGTGCTCATCGACCTCGGCAAGCTTGAAGCCTTGCTGCCGGCCGCCGAGCGGGTCGCCGATGAGAAGTACGCCCACGGCGAGCGCATCAAGGCCTACGTCTACGAGGTCGAGCGCGGCCCGCGCGGCCCCCGGGTCAAGGTCAGCCGCACCCACCCGAACCTCGTCCGGCTGCTGTTCGCGCTGGAGGCGCCGGAGATCGCCGACGGCTCGGTGGAGATCGCCGCCATCGCCCGCGAGGCCGGCCACCGCACGAAGATCGCCGTCCGCGCCACGAAGCCGGGCGTCAACGCCAAGGGCGCCTGCATCGGCCCGATGGGCGCGCGGGTGCGCAACGTCATGCACGAGCTGCACGGCGAGAAGATCGACATCGTCGACTACAGCGACGAACCCGCCGAGTTCATCGGCTACGCGCTGTCCCCGGCCCGCGTGTCCAAGGTCACGGTCGTCGACGCCGCGGCCCGCTCCGCCCGCGTGATCGTCCCGGACTTCCAGCTCTCGCTGGCCATCGGCAAGGAGGGCCAGAACGCCCGTCTGGCCGCGAAACTGACCGGCTGGCGCATCGACATCCGCTCCGACACCGAGCCGGGGGAGGAGACGTCATCGACGCGGGGGTAGAATCGACGACGGTCTGGCGCACGTGTGTCGGTTGCCGAGCGCGCGCGCCCCAGGCCACCTTGGTCCGAGTCGTCGCGGTGCCGGCCGATCCCCTCACGGTGATCACCCCCGATCCACGGCGCTCGATGCCGGGGCGAGGTGCCTATGTGCATCCCGACCCGGCGTGCCTGGACCTGGCGCGGCGTCGCAAGGCGTTCGGCCGGGCACTCCGTGTGGAGGGTCCGCTCGACCTCGGCCTGATCGACGAGCTCTCGCCGGGGCCGGAGACCACCACCTGACCAGAGGGGCGCACGCCCCACGACCGGAAGCGGAGCAACCAGCTCATGAGAACTCGATGAGTACGTTCCGATGAGCCTGCACGTCAAACTGGTCTGATCCCTACTTCATGGGGTCGGGCCCCATGAAGGAGAACAGTGGCTGTCAGAGTCCACGAGCTCGCCCGTGAGCTCGGTGTGGAGAGCAAAGTTATCCTGTCCACGTTGAAGGACATGGGTGAATATGTGAAGTCGGCGTCGTCGAGCGTCGAGGCGCCCGTCGTGCGCCGCCTCAAGGAGGAGCACGGCGACGCGCTGCGCGCGCGAGGCACGGCGAAGAAGGGCGGGGCGAAGAAGCCCGCCGCCCCCGCGCCCGCCGCGCCGACCCCCGCCGCCGAGACGAAGGCGGCC
>NZ_JASGEK010000063.1:0-80000 GCF_047606445.1 Aeromicrobium sp.
CCCCGTCGGGGGGCTCCTGGGCCGCGGTCTCCCGGGGGGGGCCCCCCCCCCCGGGGGGGTGTCCACCCCCCCCGACGCTCAACCGCGCAGGTCCGAGGAGTAGACCATCTTGCCGCCCCGACGAGCGGAACGTGGAACAAGCCGCATTCCTTTGACACCACGGGGATCGTCTTGCTCCGGGTCACACAGCGGGAAAACGTCACCATCGGGGCCGTAACTCCCCGCTGGATCGACGTCCCAATCGCCCAAGATGACGTCCGATCCGGAGAGAACCGCGATCAATCGCGTGATCCGGGGCTGCTTGGCGGTGCCGACGCTCCACCACTGACGAGCGCGCTCCGAGAAACTCGCGGCCGACACTCCACCGTAGGGAGCGGGTCGGTCGTCCATCGACTCCGACTTGATCGTGACGATGGCCGTGCCCCGCAGGTCGCTGTAGTCGACCTCGCCTTCACGCAAGAACACCGCCGGGCCCAGCTCCTTCGTGCTCTCGACACCCGCTCGGTTGACCGTGAAGACCGCCCCTTCCTCGCTGATCTCCGAGGACGCGCGCCCCTCGTCGTCCTCCACGATGACCGTCTTGCCCATGCGGGCCGCGATATGGATGGCGATGGCCTCCGCCTTGCGCGCGTCTGCCCGCTTCGAGAACGGCGTGACCGTCTGCAGGATCGTGGTTCCCGGCACGTCCCGCAGCGCCTCGGCCTCCGGATTGTGCGACTGCCAGACGCGGTCCATCGAGTCCCCGATCCCGATGTAGACCTTGTTCAACTCCAGGTTGTCGTACAGGTACAAGTACGTCTCTTGTGCCATTTCTGCTCCTTCATTCTCGGTGTTCAACGTCGTCGATCACTCTACGGACCTCATCTTGCACTTTGTAAAGATAGACCCATTGAGCACTATCTGCTAGTCTCCCCAGAGAGATAGATCGCCACGGAGAAGGAGAGCAATGGTCGACGCGAGCACTGTCTACGCCCTGCGCCTCATGCGGGGCTTCGGCGTTCCCGACGCCAAGGAACAAGACCCGTATGAGGACGACGCTCCCGTACGAGCGCTCATCCTGGGCGACTACGCGCCCTACCCCGACTGCGGCGTCACCGAAGACGGCCAGGTGATCCACGGCGAACCCGCCCTCCCCTTCACCGAAGCCCGATTTCTCGTGGGAGCCACGTCACCCAACGGTTTCGTCCATGGCTTTTTGAACATCGATCCGCCATGGCGCAGCGAGATCGGCACTATCCATCTCGAACACATCCGTAAGCCCGGCAGCATCCTCCCCGTGTCGACCACCGCGCGTGAGGCGGTGAAGGCCATGCGCCTCGACGGACACGACTTTCGCGAATGGTTCCACCAGCATTGAGAGCCCATCGGCTAGAAAGGTGCGGTGGAGTTCTCTGAGCTGATGCGCCCTCCCGACACCCTTTACTCGATTCGCGAGGTGGCGGACCGGCTCGGCATGTCCAAGATGAGCGCGGCCCTGCTCGTCGTGTCCGGCGTCGGAGGCCCCTGCTTCCATCGCCACGACCGGCGTGACATCGAGTCCGTGCTGACACCGTCGGCGACCCTCGAGAAGCTCGCGAACACGCCATGGCTCACCGAACACCCCGAAGCGCTCGTCGTGCGCGTCCGCCCCGCCCGCCGCGACCCGAACGACGCCGAACGCAGCCACATGGGTTGGCTCCCTGGAGCCAGCTGGGAGGACCACGAAGCCGCCGTCGGCCGTTGGTGGCGGATCAAGGACCCCGACCAGTGGCACGGCAAGACCCTGGTGGCGGCGGTCGTCGGCTATGTCGCGCACGTCGCCACAATCACCGACCACGAGACGACCCCCGGCGGGGCCGTCGCCTTCCAGTTGACACCACCGGAAGATCGCACGCTCGCCGCCTTCGAGGGCCGACGCATGACGATCACACAGGGCGGCGTCACCCTCCACCTTCCAGCCAGTCCCGACTGGAACGCCGCCTGAGAACTACTGCGGCAAGGAGTCGAGGGGGGTCATATCGACTCACTTTCCCTCATGACGCGGCACGGGCGCGACCGTCAGCGCCTCGACGTCGAGCAGCATGAGGTTGCCGGGACGGCCTTCACAGTCGAGGGAGACGTAAAGCGTCTGGCCTCGCTGTTCGACGTCGTGGACGTGGTAGTGGCCGTGGGCGTAGAACTTCGGTCTGACCTCGGCGCAGACCCGGTTCAGCTGGGCCCGGCCTGCGGCGGCGTAGGTCAGGCCCTTCCTCGACCAGCCGGACGGGCGGGCGATGATGTGCCGGACCGCCGCCGTGGAGTCGTCGGGCGCGTCGTGGGCCAGCAGCACGTCGACGGACCCGCCCGTGACGGCGCGGTCGACATCCTCGTCGGTGATGGCCTCGCCCGGCCACCAGTCGGCGCCTTCCACCCGTAGGTCGAGGTCGATGCTCGGCGCGCCGCCGACCGACAACACGCTCCGCGTCGCCCCCGACGACGTCGTCACGTCGAACCGGTAGCCCGGCGGCAGGAAGGCGATCCGCGGACGCACCATGACGGGCTCGGCGTAGTCCGAGGCGGCGAAGGCCTCCCGCAAGAACGCCCACCACTCGTGGTTGCCGGGCGTGACCAGCAGGCCGAGGCCGTGTCGCTCCAACGCCTCGTCGATCACGTTCAGATAGCGCGCCCCGACGTTCCCCGGCCACAGACCGAAGTCGCCCAGGTGGCAGATCCAGCGAAGCCCCCACGAGCGTTCCTCGCTCAACCTGGCCAGGCGCTCGATGGCGACGACCGCCTTCGTCGTCGCGCCATGCCAGTCTCCGGCCAGCGCGAGGACGTCGGCGTCCAGCACCGCCCGAGGCTCGCTCACAGCTCCGCCAGGCGCGCGAGGTCGGCGTTGCTGTAGGTCGTCAGCTCGAACGACGTCACCTCGCCGACCTCGACCTCCCAGCCGTCCTCGACCTGCTGCGGCCGAGCGCTCTGGAACGTGTCGAGGAAGCGTCCGCCGTCGCTGATCGAGTAGACCCATGCCTCCGCGTTCGACGGGAACCGTCGCTGCTCCACGAGCGAGACGATCTCCTGGTCCGCCAGTCGCTCCAGCACGCACTTGGTCCCGAACATGAAGTAGCCGTGCGACACCGCGAGCACCTGCTGTCCGGCGCACTCGCGGTGCAACGTGTCGAGGAAGTTGCGCACCCGATGCTCCATCACGTCGGCCAGCGACTCGGCGTTGGGCAGCGCTCCATAGAGGCCGTCGTAGTGTCCGCCACGCTGACGCACGGCCTCCTCGCGCTTGGCCGGACTCAACGCCGACAGCGGACCGAACTCGCGCTCACGGAGCGAGCGGTTGAGCCGCCAGCGGGCGTCGGGCAGGTCCAACGCGACCGCCGTCTGCAAGGTGCGCCGGTACGGCGAGACGTAGTAGCGGTCGAAACCATCGAAATGCTCGGCCAGCCACACGCCCGTCGCCCGCGCCTGCTCACGCCCCAGCTCGGTCAGCGACCAGTTGCGATCGTGCGACGAGGCGAACTCCTCGGTGTAGTGCGACTCGTCGCCCTCGTGATAGGCGGCCTTGGCCGCGGCGTTGCCCTCCGACTCGCCGTGGCGCACCAGGACCAAGGTCTTCGGCATCATGACTCTTCTCCTCCGTGTCGGTCGTCGGCGCCCAGCGCGCCCTCGCCGGCGGCGAAGTAGCGGATGGCGCCACCGCGCGGCGAGGCGATCCGGCGGCCCCAGAAGTCCCGCGTGATCCGCGCGTCGGAGGTGTCGAGCGCATAGGCGACCTGTCCACGGTCCTCGTGGACATCCTCGATGCGCCCGCAATGGACGATGAAACCGCTCACCGAGGCGACGAAAACCCGCCCCACCGGATCGTCTTTGGGCACCGGCCACCAGCGCGTGACGGCGAGCTCGACCTCCTCGGGCGTGAGTCGCGCGTGCCATCCCATGTACGAGCGGTCGGAGTCGTCCACCGCGCGCACCGAGCGCACACGAGCACAGACCAGCGGCTCGTGATCGGCCGGAATCGACGGGGCGACCCTCAACCGGTCGAGCCCCTCCTGCGAGACGACGAGCGAGTCACGACGGTTGACGAAGGTCGTCGCGTCCCCGTCGCCCAACGCCGCCGCCACATCGGCAGCCAAGAGATTCTCCGTCGCCCGCCAGGACAATCCCAGCGCATCGGCCACCACCGCAGGGGGCGCGGGCTCAGGGAACGGCTGGGGCGCGAAGCGCTCCTCGAACTCAGAGATGTCGGCCATGCGGATCATCATAAACCCCACCCACCAAAAGCAATCCCTCACCCCACTTAAATGATGAGTCACTTCTCATATGCTATGGTTTCTTCACCGCACTACGGAAGGAAGCCCGCCATGTACTCCATCCACCTCGCCGCCGAGCAGGCCACGAACCCCGTCCAGACCCAGCGCGCCCTCGACCAGGTCCGCGCCACGCTGCCCGTCTACTTCGGCGAGCGCTACCTCTCGACCATCCTCGGCGCCGACCCCACGGTCTCGCTGCCGAGCGTCACGACCTCGATCACTCTCGCCGACACCGAGCAGGCCACGACGGAGACCTTCACCGCCGAGATCACCGCGACCGCCTGGATGCGGACCAGCGGTCACGAGACCCTCCTCGTCCTGCCGGCCAACCCCGACGACCAGGACATGCCGATCAGCCGTGACGAGGAGCCGGCTCTCCTCGCGGCCGCGCTCCGCTTGCGCGCCATGCCCTGCTACGCCGTCGTGAGCCGATGCGGCACACGTGTCACGATCCACCCAGTGCCTCGCAAGAAGAAGTAACGACAACCGTGAGGGTGGGGCTCCTCACTGACCGGGCCCCACCCTCACCTCGTCACCATCCACCACACAGAAAGGCCTCCCCATGGCCCATCAGCCCGGAACCCGCATCATCAGGACCATCAACCTCTACTGCGACACCTGCCAGCGGACCACCGACTTCCCTCCAGGACGACTGACCGAGGACGGCACCGGCGAGATCCGCCAGTGCGACGAGTGCGGGAACGAGACAGTCGACACGACGTGGTACTACGCTCGTCCGAGCGAGGCAGACCTTCCGAGCGACGGATTCCGCTGACGTCCGACGGCCTCGGTCGGCCGACCCGGCGACCTCCACCGCCGGGTCGTCACCGCCTGTGCACGGCGGGAAGCCCCAACCAGGCGAAATTCACACCGAGCGCGCTAGGCGGAAACCGGTGTGAGACAGGGACGAGTCAGGGGTGTTGGCGATGCGGGCGGAGACGCGGTAGCGGCGGCAGTAGGAGTCGTGGCACAGGAAAGATCCGCCGCGCAGCACCGGCTGCGGGTCGCGGGCGCTGAACGGGCTCGACGTCCACTCCCACACGTTGCCGGTCATGTTGAACAGACCGTAGCCGTTCGGGGCGAAGGAGCGGGCCGGCGTCGTGCCGACCGGACGCGACGGGGCCGAGGGGAAACGTCCCTCGAAGGTGTTCATCCGGCGCTCGCCGTCCGGCTCGCGCTCGCCGCCCCACGGGTACGGCTGCTGGACGAGTCCGCCGCGCGCCGCGAACTCCCACTCCCGCTCGGTCGGCAACCGACCGCCGACCCACCGCGCATAGGCCAGCGCGTCGCGCTGCGACACATGCGTCACCGGATGGTCGGCCCGGTCCTCGACCGTCGACCCCGGCCCCTCGGGAGCCCGCCAGGAGGCGCCGGGGACCACTCGCCACCACTGGGTCGAGGCGATGGCCCGCGTGGGTGGCGCGTCGTCGGGCAGCGACCCGACGAAGACGAGCGAGTCGCCGAACCGCTCGGCGTCGCTCACATGCCCGGTCGCCTCCACGAACTGGGCGAACTCGGCCACCGTCACGGTGGTCGCGCCGATCTCGAAGGGCTCCACCGTCACCTCGCGCACCGGCCCCTCGCCGTCGCCGGGATAGGCGAGCGCGTCGTCGGCGCCCATCAGGAACGTCCCGCCGTCGAGCCGGACCCACCCCGACGGCTCCCCTCGCGCGCCGCCGCACGCGACCTCGACGACCGGCGCCGCCGCGGACCGGCCGTCGGCGGCCGGTCCGCAGCAGCACTCCTTCTCCTGCGTCACGCGGCGACCAACCGCAACCCCGGCTCCTCGTCGGCGGCAGGCGCCTTCCCCGACGAACGGCCGACGAGACGCCGCCAGATCGGCCGGGGCTCCACGAGCGCCGCCGTCACCCGGTCGAGATAGATCGCGAGGATCACCACCGCGAGACCGCCTTGGATACCCGAGGCGACGTCGAGCTGGGTGACCGCCCGCGTGACGATCGCGCCGAGCCCCCCGGCCCCGGCCAGCCCCGCGACGACCACCATCGACAGCGACAGCATGATCACCTGGTTGACGCCCGCCGCGATGGTCGGCAGCGCCAGCGGCAGCTGCACCTCGCGCAACAGCTGGCCCGGCCGGGCGCCGAAGGCGTGCGCGGCCTCCACCACCTCCGTGTCGACCTGTTTGATGCCCAGCTCGGTGAGCCGCACCGCCGGGGCGATGGCGAACACCAGCGTCGCGACGACCCCCGGCACCACGCCGACGCCGAAGAAGAACACCGCCGGGATGAGGTAGACGAACGCCGGCGTGGTCTGCGCCAGGTCGAGCAGCGGTCGCACGACCACCGACACCGCCCGCCGCCGCGCCGCCCAGATGCCGAGCGGCACCCCGACGAGCGTCGCGACGACCGTCGCCACCAGCACCACGGCCAGCGACTCGACCGTCTGCTCCCACAGCCCCATCGCGTCGACCACCGACAGGGCGACCAGCGCGAAGGCGGCCACGCCCCACCGCTGCAACAACACCGGCAGCGCCGCGAAGATCAGCACCGCCACCCAGGACGGCGGCAGCAGCAGGAGGTCGGTCAGGCCGTCGATGAAGACCTCGAACGCCTCGCCGACCGCGTCGAAGGCGTCGCCGAAGTGGACCAGCAGCCAGTCGATCGCGTCGGCGGCGGGCGTGCCCAGGTCGAGGTCGGGCAGGACCGCCGCGCCCACCCGGCTCATGCCACCCTCCCCTCGACGTGCGCGACCGCCGACAGCACCGACTCGGTCGACACGTAGCCGAGCAGCGACCCGTTCTCGGTCACCGCCGCCCCGTGCGACCGACCGAGCCTCGCCGCGACCTGCGCCAGCGTGTGACCGGGGTCGACCGTCACCTCCGGGACCGCCTGGTCCCACTGGGCGGTCGGCACCAGCACATCGGAGGCCTTCAACGCCCGCGCCCGGTCGACCTCGCCGACGAAGCGCCGCACATAGTCGTCGGCCGGACTCGTCAGGATGTCGACCGCCGTGCCGGTCTGCGCGACCCGACCCTGCGCGAGCAGCGTGATGTGGGTGCCCAACTGGGTCGCCTCGTTGAGGTCGTGCGTCACCACGACGACGGTCCGGCCGAGCTCGTGGGCGAGCTTGACCAGGAGGTCTTGCATCTCGGTGCGGATCAACGGGTCGAGCGCGGAGAACGGCTCGTCCATCAAGATCACGTCGGCGTCGGTGGTCAGCGCGCGGGCCAAGCCCACCCGCTGCTTCATGCCGCCGGACAGCTCGCTCGGCTTGGCGTCGCCCCAGTCGGCGAGCCCGACGATCGACAGCGCCTCGTCGGCTTTGTCCCACGCCCGCGCCTTGTCGACGCCGCGCAGCCGCAGCCCGTACGCGGCGTTCTCCCGGACCGTCCGGTGCGGGAACAGCGCGAAGTGCTGGAAGACCATGCTGATCCGCCGGTTGCGGACCTCGCGCAACTGCTTCGGCGTCAAGTCCGACAAGTCCTGGCCGTCCAGCTCGACCGTGCCCGTCGTCGGGTCGATCAGCCGGTTCAGCATGCGCAGCACCGTCGACTTGCCCGAGCCGGACAGGCCGATCAGCACGTAGATGTCGCCGCGGTGGATGTCGAGGTCGACGCCCTGCACCGCGACCTTCCTGCGCGCGCCCCGCCCGAAGGACTTCGACAGGCCGCGGGCGACGAGCAGCGGCTCCCCCGCACGGGTCACGGCAGCCATGACTCGACCAGGTCGGCGTTCTCGTCGAGCCACTGCGTCGCCAAGTCCTCCGGGGTCAGCGAGGAGTCGGCGTTCGCGGCGGCCAGCAGCGCCTCGACGTCCTCCAGCGGAATCTCCACGTTCTTCAAGAACTCGACGAACTCCGGCGCGCGGTCCTGGAGGTCCTTGCGGGCGGCGATGTTGGCGGCGAGCGTCGGGATCGCGACGTCGGTCGGGCCGCCGTCGGTGAAGGCGCCCTCGACGTACGGGTTCGGCTCCTCCAGCTGCACGAGGTCGTACTCGTCGAACACCCAGTGCGGGCGGTAGAGGTAGACGAGGATCGGCTCCTCGTCGTCGTAGGCGCGCTTCAGCTCGGCCAGCTCGGCGGCCTCGCTCGACGGGTTGTGCTCGATTTCCAGACCGAAGCCCTCGATGCGGGCGGCGTTCTGCTCGGTGGTCACCCAGCCCGGGTCGGCGTCGTACAGCACCCCGCCGACGGCGTCGGCGTACTTCTCCTCGGCGAGCTGGTCGACGCTCGTCAGGCCCTCGGCCGCGCCGCCCTCCTCGACGAGATACGCCGGGACGAACCAGCCCTGGACCGCGCCGCCGTAGGTCTCGCTGACCAGCTCGGTGGTCTCGGCCGCCTCGTCGGCGAACTGCTGCTGGTTGGGCAGGTTGACCTCGACGAGCACGTCGACGTCGCCCTTGTCGATGCCCGCCCAGCCGACCGCCGGATCGACGTTCTGCTGGACGATCTCCGAGACACCCAGCTCGGGGTGCTCCTCGGCGACCTGGGACAGGATCTCGGCCTGCACGCCGGCGGCCGTCCAGGAGAAGACGCCGACGACGATCTCCTCGCCGTCACCGGAGCCGGACGAGCCGCAGGCGGCCAATCCGGTGAGCGCCAACGTGGTCAGGGCGGCGGCCGTTCGGACGCGCCAAGGGGTGGGGCGAGTTCTCATGATGAACCTCACGATCGTTGTGAATAGTGCAACTGCCGCTGATTGTTCAACTGAAAATCTCGAAATCTTCCGGTGTCTCATATCGCAGACAAAACCGTCGGAGCAGTTCGGCGACTGTTATCAACGTCGGGTGAGCCCCTCCCAGCCGACCCGTTCCGGCGGCATCCAGAGCGTCGAGCGCGCCGCCCGCGTCCTGCGCGCCGTCGCCGACCACCAGCAGATGACGATCACCGACATCGCCGCGGCGCTCGAGGTGCACAAGAGCACCGCCTCGCGCCTCGTCGCGACCCTCGTGGCCGAGGGCCTGCTCGACGGCGGCGGCTCCGGGCCGATCCGGCTCGGCCCGGAGCTGCGCCGCCTCGGCCGTGCGGCGGCGGGCGAGGCGGATCTCGCCGAGATCGCCCGGGGGCCGTTGGAAAGGCTGTCGGAGGCCACCGGCGAGACCGCGACCCTGGCCGTCCGCGACGGGGACTACGCGGTCACCGTCGCCCAGTCCGGCGGCACCCATCGCGTCGGCGTGCGGTCGTGGGTGGGGGCGCGGACGCCGCTCGCGCTCACCGCCGACGGCAAGGCGCTGCTGGCCTTCGGCGACGAGCAGCCGCCCTCGCTCCCGACGTCGCTGCGCGCCGAGCTGGACCGCGTGCGGACCCGCGAGCGGGCCTTCGCGCGTGGCGAGCTGGAGGAGAACCTGTACGGGGTGGCCGTGCCGGTGGTCGAGAAGTCCGGGCGATGTCTCGGCGCGGTCTGCGTCTCCGGCCCCTCGTACCGGGTCACGACCGAACGCTTCGAGCCGCTGGCCGACCGATGTCGCGCCACGGCCTACGAGATCCTCGACCTCCGCCGCCAGCACAGGGAGCACACCCCATGACCCGCCGTCCGAACATCGTCCTGATCCAGGCCGACCAGCTCGCCGCCCAGGCCCTCGGCGCCTACGGCAACAGCGTGGTGATCTCGCCCCGTCTCGACCGGATCGCCGACGAGGGCGTCGTCTTCGACCGCGCCTACTGCAACTCGCCGCTGTGCGCGCCGTCGCGGGCCTCGATGATGACCGGGCTGCTGCCCTCCGAGATCGGCGCCTACGACAACGGCGCCGACTTCGCCAGCTCCGTCCCGACCTTCGCGCACGTGCTGCGCGGCGCCGGCTACCGCACCGCGCTCATCGGCCGCATGCACTTCATCGGCCCCGACCAGCTGCACGGCTTCGAGCAGCGGCTCACCACCGACGTCTACCCGGCCGGACTCGACATGGTGCCGGACTGGGAGCTGCCGCCCGCCGAGCGCCTGCCGTGGTACCACGAGGCGAGCAGCGTGTTCTCCGCCGGCGCGAGCGTGGCGACCGTGCAGCGCGACTTCGACGACGAGGTGGTCTTCCGCACGCTGCGCCACCTCAACGACCTCGCCCGCGACCCCGGCGACGACCCCTTCCTCGTCGTGGCCTCCTTCATCCATCCGCACGACCCGTACGAGCCGCCCGCCGAGCACTGGGCGCTCTACGACGACGTCGAGATCGACGACCCGCGCGTGGCCCCGGTCGACTTCGACGACCTCGACCCGCACAGCCAGCGGTTACAGCAGATGTCGGGCTTCGACCAGAAAGTCCCCGACGTCGAGGAGACGCGACGGGCCCGGCGGGCGTACTACGCGTCGGTCAGCTACGTCGACGAGAACGTCGGGAGGATCCTCGACCGGCTCGACGCGCTCGGGCTGCGCGAGGACACCGTCGTCATCGTCACCTCCGACCACGGCGACCTGCTCGGCGAGCGTGGCCTCTGGTACAAGATGTCGCCCTTCGAACAGTCGTCGCGGGTGCCGCTCATCGTGCACGCGCCCGAGCGTTTCGCCGCCCGTCGGGTCGACGCTCCCGTGTCGCTGATCGACCTGCTGCCGACGCTGGCCGACCTCGCCGGGGCCGACGCGCCCGAGACGTCGGGACGCAGTCTCACCGAGATGCTCGTCGGCGAGAACACCGAGCCCGAGGACGTGGTGATCGAGTATCTGGCCGAGGGCGTCACCGCGCCGCATCTGACGGTGGTGCGCGGGCCGTACAAGTTCGTGCGCTGCCCCGGCGACCCCGACCAGCTCTTCGACGTGGCCGCCGACCCCGACGAGCTGGCCGACCTCGCCGACGACCCGGCGTACCGGGAGGTGGCCGACGGGCTGCGGGCCGTGCTGGCCGAGCGTTACGACCTCGACGCGCTGCGGGCCGACGTCCGGCGCAGCCAGCGTCGGCGTCAGGCGGTCCAGCGGGCGCTGTCCACCGGACAACCGCACGCGTGGGACCACGCGCCGGCCGCGCGCGGCGACGACTATGTGCGCGGCGACTTCTGGGCCGCCCTGGAGCACGGCCGCCTCCCGGCACCGGAGAACGTCTAAGGCCGTCCTCGGCCTCGGCAGGACCACGAACGCACGGAGCCCTGCACGCCTCCGGACCGTCAGAGCGACGCGACCGACAACTCCTCGACGTCGAGCAGCATCAGATTGCCCGGACGACCCTGGCAGTCCAGCGAGGCGAACAACGTCTCACCTCGCTGTTCCACGTCGTGGACGTGATAGTGGCCGTGCGCGTACACCGACGGGCGCACCGCCGCGCAGACTCGATTGAGCTGCTCTCGGCCACGCCGGGCGCGCTCCAACGCCTCCGCCGGCCACGGCGACGGCCCCTCGACGATCTGGCGGACCGCGCTCGTCGAATCGTCCGGCGCGTCATGGGCCAGCAGCACGTCCGCGCGACCGCCGTTCACCGCGCGGTCGACGTCCGCGTCGGTGACCGCCTCCCCGCGCCACCATGTCTTACCCTCGACGCGCTGACCAGAATCGACGCTCGGCGCGCCGCCGACGGACAAGACCCGACGTGTCACTCCGGAGCTCGTCACCAGGTCGAAGCGATACCCGGGCGGCAGGAAGACCAGCCGTGGCCGCCCTTCGACCGGCTCACGGTATCCGCCCTGCGCGAAGGCCTTCTCCAACTCGTTCCAGTCCTCATGGTTGCCCGGGGTGACCGCCATGAACAAGTCGGCGCGCGCCAGCGCCTCGGCGACCCGGTTCAGATAGCGCACGCCCATCGCATTCGGCCACAAGCCGAAATCGCCGAGATGGAAAATCCAGCGCACCTCCGGGCCGCCCTCGGCGCCGAGCCGCGCGAACCGGCCGATCGCGGCGACGGCATGACGGGCCGACCCGTGCCAGTCGCCGGCCAGTCCCACGGCGTCGGCCTGGATCACCGAGCAGTCCACTTGTCTTCCTCCGTCGTATGTCAGGAGTCGAGCTGGCCGTGCTCGGCCAGCAACGCCGCCAGAGCCTCGGCGTTGCCGAGCGCGTCGTTGACGGGTGTGTGGTCGTGCGGGGTGACCCGGAGCCGCTTCCAGTCGCTCGTCCGCCGCCAGTCGCCCGCGAGTCCCGCCGCCAGGTCGCCGATGCGGCGCGAGCTGTGGCCGAAGGGATCGGGCAGGCCGTGCCGGTCGAAACCGTCGGCCATCCACATCACGTCATATCCGGGGTTGTCGCTGACGAGCACCGGGCGCGCGTCGGAGGCGATCAGTTCGACGAAGACCTGCGCCGCGTCGGCGGCCTCGACCCGTTCGGGGTCCTCCCGCCTCGGATCGAGGGCGGTCGTCGCGGACCAGCCGGGGTTCTCCCGCGTGGGCACGGGAAGCGCCGGAACGTCCGGATGCGGGTGAAAGTCCCACAGACGCCCGTGGAACCAGGCGCGTGTCTCGAAATCGACGACGCCGAACTCCGTCATCACGCCCCGGAACGGTGTCCGAGCGCTCGCTTCGACATCGACGAGGAAAAGCCGTTGACCCATGAGACGGACCCTAGTCCACTCCGCGCGCCACCACGCCGAAACGGCCGTCCTCGACCACCACAGCGAGGTCTCCCTGCTCGTCGGTGCGCCACCAGGCCGTGCCGAGGTCGCCGAGCAGGGTGAGGACGGACGGGGCGGGGTGGCCGTAGTCGTTGTCGCGTCCGGCGCTGAGCAGCGCGGCCTGGGCGCCGACGGCGGCGATGAACTCCTCGTCCTGATGCTTGCTGCCGTGGTGCGGGACTTTGAGCACGTCGGCCCGCACGTCGACCCCCGAGCGCAGGAGCGCGCGCTGCGCCTCCGGTCCGATATCGCCCGTCAGCAGCGTGGTCACGCCGCCGGCCCGCAGGCGCAGCACCAGGCTGACGTCGTTGCGGTCGTCGCCGGGTTCGGCCTCGCGGTCCCTCGGCCACAGCACTTCGAGGGTCGCCTCGCCCGCCTCGATCACGTCGCCGGCCGCCGCCTGCTCGACCGGCAGGCCGGAGAGGTCGTCCGGTCCGCCCGACGGACCCACCACCACCCGCTCCACCTGCCGCCCGCGCGCCACGCCCCGCCAACCGGCGACGTGGTCGGCGTCGGCGTGCGTCAGCACCAGCGCCGTCACCTGGTCCACGCCGAGTCGTCGCAGGCAACGGTCGACGGGCTCGGGGTCCATGCCGGTGTCGACGACCACCGCCCGCCCCTCGCCCGCGTCGACCACCAGTCCGTCGCCCTGCCCGACGTCGCAGGCGACCAGCGTCCAGCCCTCGGGCGGCCAGCCGGGGTCGGGCGGGCGCCAGATCACGATCATCAGGCCGATGGCGACGCCGACGGCGAGACCAGGCCGTCGCAACAGCCACCACAGCGCCGCCACCACGACCGGCAGGGCGATCACGCTCAGCCACCAGGGGCCGCCCCAGCGCACCGACGCGCCGTCGAAGTCACCAGCGATCTCACCAATGAGGATGATCCAGCGGGCGCACCACCCGGCGACCGTCCCGAACACCATGCCCGCCCACGGCCAGACCAGATAGGCAAGGCCGCCGGCCAGCCCCGCCACCGTCGTCGGCGCGACCGCGGGGGCCACCAGCAGATTCGCGAACACCGCCACCAGCGACACCTCGCCGCTCAACGCCACGAGCGCGGGCGTGCAGGCGAGTTGCGCCGCCAACGGCACGGCGAGGGAGACCGCGAGCCACCGCGGGCACCAGCTCAACCGTTCGGCGAAGGGCCGCGCCCACAGGACGATGCCCGCCGTGGCGCACACCGACAACACGAATCCGGGCGACCTCGACAGCCACGGGTCGACGACGAGCAGCGCCACCACCGCGACCGCGAGCGACCGGACGCCCGCCGCCCGTCCGACGCCGAGCCCGACCAACCCGACCACGCCCATCGCCGCAGCGCGCAGCACGCTCGGCTCCGGGCGCGCCACGACCACGAAGCCGACCACCGACAGCAGGCCGAGCACCGCCCACCACCGTCGTCCGACCCCCATCGCCCGAACGGCGCCGAGCACAGCCGCCACGATGATCACCAAATTCGCCCCGGACACCGCGGTCAAATGCGTCAGACCGCTGCGCCGGAAGTCCTCCTCCAGCTCCTCCGGCAGCGCCGAGACGTCGCCGTCGACCAGGGCGGGCACCAGGCCTCGCGGGGCGGCGGGCTGTCCGGCGACCGCGCCGCGCACGCCCTCGCGGACCCGCTCGCCGCCCGCCCACCACCAGGGCGTCCCGGGCAACGGCTCCACCGCGTGGGCGCGCGCCGCCGCCACCTCGTTCGTCGCGTCGGACGGCGTGAGCTGTGCTCTCAACGCGACCTGTCGCCCGACGACCAGGTCGTGCTCGGAGATCCCCGAGCCGTCCACGAACACCGTCGCGTCGCCGCCGTCGCGCACCACGCCGAGGCGCGACACGACGCGGTCGAGGGAGACGCCGAGCACGATCCCCTCCCCGCCGAGCGACTCGTACGACCGCGCGTCGAGCGTGACCGTCGCGACGACGTCGGCCACCACCTCCTCCTCGGCCCACGCCCGCACCGGCGATCCTTCGACCTCGGCGATCCGCCAGGCGCAGGAGGCTGCGACGAGCGCGATCAGGCACGCCGAGACCGCCGTCCACGGGCGCGCTCGTGCGACGGCCGCGACGAGCAGTCCCCCGACCGCCGCGCCCACCGCGACCCACGACGGCTGCGTCACCCACCACGCCGCGCCGCCCCACGCCAGCAGCGCGCCGGGGACCAGCCGGAGGTCGTGACGGGCGGCGGTCGTCTCCTCCGTGACGGCGGTCGTGGCGACGCTGGCCGACATCGGCGGGCTCAGACCGTGACGAGGTCGCGCAGCTTGGCGAGCGTCGCCTCGCCGATGCCGGAGACCTCCAGCAAATCGTCGACGCTGCGGAACGGGCCGTTGTCGGCGCGCCAGTCGATGATGGCCTGCGCGGTGACCGGTCCCACGCCCGGCAGTTCGTCGAGCGCTGCCAGGTCGGCCTGGTTGAGGTTGACCGCTCCCGCCCCGGTCGCCGCGCCGCCGCCTCCGCCGCCCGCGGGCGCGACCGGTGCGACGCCCACGAGGATCTGCTCGCCGTCGACCAGCCGCCGGGCGAGGTTGAGGCTGGTCGTGTCGACCTCGCCGGCCAGCCCGCCCGCCGCGTCGATGGCCTCGTGCACCCGCGACCCGGCCGGGAGCGTGACGACGCCGGGCCGCTGCACCTTGCCGGCCACGTCGACGACGATCTCCCCGCCCTCCTCCACCGCCTCGTCCGAGGACTCGCCCGTCTGCGACGCGAAGCCCGCCGGCTCGGCCTCGGGTCGCCCGGAGAGCACCTGCCAGGCCACCAGCACCGCGACGGCAGCGCCCGCCGCCGCCACGACCCGCAGGTGGGTCGGCGTGAGCCGGCTCCGCGCCGTCTCCCACAGGCTGCCCCGCCGACCCGCCACCACCGTGTCCTCGGGCTCGCCGGGCTCCTCCACCACCGGATCGACGTCCGGCACATGCTCGTCCTCGAACGACGCCACCAGTTGCGCCAGGCGGCGACGGGCGATCGCCGCGCGCGTCTCTTCTGTGTCCATAGCGCGACGCTAAGCCGCTGTCCGCCGCCCCGTCACCTGCCAAATCACGACCTGTGGACAGTGTGACGACACCTGACAAGCCCCCTGTGGATAAGTCGATCCGCGTGTCGGCTCCTCGTGGAAAGCTGCCACCCATGAGATCAGCCGAACAGTTCGACGCTGACTTCCGTGAGTGGAGAAGCTCCCTCACGCCCTCCGAACGCGCCGCCATCGCCGCCTGGCAAGGTGTCGACCGGCGTTACCAGCGGATCCAGGCCGTCATCAGCGGTTCAGCCGACGCCTCACCCGCTGACGCGAAAGTCGCCCGCGACCTCCTATCGGCTATTCGCAAAGGCGCCATCCGTCGACCCACCGTGCTCTGGCGCGGAGTCCGATCGAGCACCAGCGCCTTCGGTCTGCCAGCCAGCGAACTCGGGAATCTCGCGGGAGCCAGACGGCGCGTGGATCGATTCTTCGCCGCGTCGCTCTCACGTCAGGTCGCCACCACGGAGTTCACCGCACCGCCGCTGCTCGGCGGCCCGGCCCTCATGCGTGTCACCGTCGCGCCTGGCTCTCGCGCGGCATGGATCGCAGGAGCGGGCGAGACGTCGCTCCGCGATCAATTCGAAGTACTACTCCGCCCTCGGCTCGTCCTTCATCTCACAAGAGTGGAGTACCCTGACGGTGGACTTCCCGTCCTGCATGTGGAGGCGACTGACTCATGAACACGTTCGGTGATCGTTTATGGAACGACCTTCGCCTAGCCGAGGTCGATCAGCCCTTCGTCCCTCACACGTCCTTCATGCTGCTCGATTATCTAGACGTCTGGGACGTCTCGCACGTCACGCAGGTCACGGCGATCCGCGATTGGCTCGCCGCGAACACCCCCAGTCCCGCTCTCGTGAGGAGCCTGCGTCAGGACGGTTACGCGGAGGCCCTCGACGCCGCCGCCTGACTCACACCGGGCGGGGGGTGACGGTCACGGCGACGGTGCCGGGGCCGACGTGGGCGCCGATGACCGCGCCGACCTCGTCGACGGGGACCGTCTCGCGCTCCAGCCGCTTGGCCAGACGCTCGGCCAGCTGGGTCGCGACGGGCTCGTTGGCCAGGTGCTGCACGCCGATGTCGTAGGACGCGTGCTGCTCGGCGGCCTCGGCCGCCAGCGTCTCCATGCGGGCGATGGCCTTGCCTGCGGTGCGCACCTTCTCCAACGGGACCACGAGTCCGTCGCGGATGGTCAGCAGCGGTTTGACCGCCAGGGCCGAGCCGATGAGCGCGGCCGCCGCGCCCACCCGGCCGCCGCGGCGCAGATACTCCAGCGTGTCGACGTAGATGAGGGTGGTCGAGGCCTCGCCGGCCTCGCGGGCGAGCGTCGCGACCTTGCCGGCCTTGACCTTCGAGCCGCGCGCACGGGCGGCGATGCCGGTGGCGAAACCGGTGGCGACGCCCACTTGGCGGGAGTCGACCACCGTCACCGGGACCGACACGTCGCGGCCGGCCAGGATCGCAGCGTCGACCGTGCCCGACATCCGGCTCGACAGGTGTACCGACACGATGGCCTTCGCGCCCTCGTCGACGAGCCGCCGGTAGACCTGCGCGAACTCCTCGGGGTTCGGCCGCGAGGTGCTGACCGGGACGAAGTCGCGCAGCGCCGACGCGATGAGGTCGGCGTCGGCGTCGACGCCCTCGACCAGGGTGTCCGCGCCGACGATCACCGACAGCGGCACGACCTCGACGCCCTCGTCCTCGGCGTCCTGAGGCGACAGCGACGCCGTGGAGTCGGTGACGACCGCCACCCCGCCGGGGAACCTCGTGCGCCGCTTCGCCATAGCTGGATTCTAGTGGGTCGCTCCGTGACTCACACCACGATGTTGACCAGCTTGGGGGCGCGGACGATGATCTTGCGGATCTCGCGGCCGTCGATGGTCTTCTGGACGTTGGCCTCGGCGAGGGCGAGCTCGGTGAGCTGGTCGTCGGTGGCCGAGGCGGGGGCCTCGATCTTCGCCCGGACCTTGCCCTGCACCTGCACCACGCAGGTGACCGTGTCCTCGACCAGATACGCCTCGTCGGCGACCGGGTACGGGGCCCGCGCCAGCGACTCCTCATGACCCAGCCGGGACCAGATCTCCTCGGCCAGGTGCGGCGCGAACGGCGCGAGCATGAGCGTCAGCGGCTCGACCGCTGCCCGGGCGCGCACGCCCGCCTTGGTGAGGTGGTTGGTCAGCTCGATCAGCTTGGCGATGGCGGTGTTGAAGCGCAGGTGCTCCATATCGGCCGACACCCCGTCGATGGTCTTGTGCAGCGCCCGCAGCGTGGCGTCGTCCAAGTCCTCGTCGGTGACGACCAGTTCGCCGCTCTCCTCGTCGACGACCAGACGCCAGACCCGCTGCAGGAACCGCTGCGACCCGACGACCGCGCGCGTCTCCCACGGACGCGACATGTCGAGCGGACCCATGCTCATCTCGTAGACCCGGAAGGTGTCGGCGCCGTACGCGTCGTACATCTCGTCGGGCGTGACGACGTTCTTGAGGCTCTTGCCCATCTTCCCGTACTCGCGGAACGCCGGCTCGCCGTTCCAGGTGAACGTCTCGTCGTCGTTCTCGACCACCTCGTCGGCCGGGACGTACGCGCCGCGCTCGTCGGTGTAGGCGTAGGCCTGGATGTAGCCCTGGTTGAACAGGCGCTGGAAGGGCTCCTCGCTGGAGATGTGCCCCAGGTCGAACAGGACCTTGTGCCAGAACCGCGCGTACAGCAGGTGCAGCACCGCGTGCTCGACGCCGCCGACGTACAGGTCGACGCCGCCGACGCCACCTGCCTCACGGGGGCCGAGCCAGTAGCGCTCGTTCTCCGGATCGCAGACGAGCTCGTCGTTGTCCGGGTCGGTGTAGCGCAACTCGTACCAGCTCGACCCGGCCCAGTTGGGCATCGTGTTGGTCTCGCGGCGGTACTGCTTCGGCCCGTCGCCCAGGTCGAGGGTGACGTCCACCCACTCGGCGACGCGGCCCAGCGGCGGCTCCGGCTCGCTGGTGACGTCGTCGGGCTCGAAGGTGCGCGGGCTGTAGTCGGGCACCTCGGGCAGCTCGACCGGCAGCATCGACTTCGGCAGCGCGATCGGCTGGTCGTGCTCGTCGTAGACGATGGGGAACGGCTCGCCCCAGTACCGCTGACGGCTGAACAGCCAGTCGCGCAGCCGGTAGGTGGTCTTCGCCGTGCCGAGACCCTTCGACTCCAGCCACGCGATGATCCGCGCCTTCGCGTCGGCCACCGACAGACCGTCGAGCGACACCTCGTCGTTGGCCGAGTTGACGATCGTGCCCTCGCCCGCGTAGGCGTGGTCGAGGCCCTCCTGCTCGGCCAGCGTCGGCACGATCGGCAGGCCGTGCGCGGTGGCGAACTCGAAGTCGCGCTGGTCGCCCGACGGCACCGCCATGATCGCGCCGGTGCCGTAGCCCATGAGCACGTAGTCGGCGATGAACACGGGGATCTGCTCGCCGTTGACCGGGTTGGTCGCGGTGGCGCCCAGCGGCACGCCCGACTTGTCGCGGCTCTCCTGACGGTCGGCGTCGGTCTTCGCGGCGGCCTCGGCGCGATACGCGGCGACGGCGCCGGCCTGCTCGGCCGTGGTGAGCGCGTCGACCAGCGGATGCTCCGGCGACAGCACCATGAAGGTCGCGCCGAACAGCGTGTCGGGGCGCGTGGTGAACACCCGGATCGGACCCGCGTCCGTCGCGAAGTCGACCTCGGCGCCGTGCGAGCGGCCGATCCAGTTGCGCTGCATGAGCTTGACCGGCTCGGGCCAGTCGACCCGCTCCAGGTCGTCGATCAACCGGTCGGCGTACGCGGTGATGCGCATGTTCCACTGCCGCAGGTTGCGCGTGAAGACGGGGAAGTTGCCGCGCTCGGAGCGTCCCTCGGCGGTGACCTCCTCATTGGCCAGCACCGTGCCCAGGCCCGGGCACCAGTTGACCGGCGAGTCGCTGACATAGGCCAGGCGGTGCTCGTCGATCACCGCCGGGTCGTCGGTGCCCAGCTGCTCGACCAGCTCGGCGATGGGCCGGGCCTTGTTCTGCTCGGTGTCGTACCAGGAGTTGAACAACTGCAGGAAGATCCACTGCGTCCACTTGACGTAGCCCGGGTCGATCGTCGCGAAGGAGCGACGGTCGTCGTGGCCCAGGCCGAGGCGGCGCAGCTGACGGCGCATGTTGGCGATGTTCGCCAGCGTGTTGTCGCGCGGGTGCTCGCCGGTGCTGATGGCGTGCAGCTCGGCGGGCAGGCCGTAGGCGTCGTAGCCGAGCGCGTGCAGCACGTTCTTGCCGAGCATGCGCTGGTGGCGGCCGACCACGTCGGTGGCGATGTAGCCCAGCGGGTGCCCGACGTGCAGGCCCGCGCCCGAGGGGTACGGGAACATGTCCATCAGGAAGTACTTCTCGCCCGAGGCGTCCCCGGCGAGGTCGCCCGTCGGGTTCGCCGCGTGGAAGGTGCCCTCGGACTCCCAGCGGTCCTGCCAGCGCGCCTCGATCTCGGCGGCCAGCTCGGCGGTGTACCGGCTCATTCGGCTTCTTTCAGAGCCGGGATCAGCTCGGGCAGCTGGTTGTCGAACATCGACAGCGCCGAGCCGATCGCCATGTGCATGTCGAGGTACTGGTAGGTGCCCAGACGCCCGCCGAACAGCACCTTCGGCTCGCCCTCGGCGCGCTGGCGGTAGGCCAGCAGCATCTCGCGGTCCTCGGGGGTGTTGACCGGGTAGTACGGCTCGTCGTCGCCCTCGGCGAAGCGCGAGAACTCGCGCATGATGACGGTCTTGTCGCTCGGCGAGGTGCGCTCGGGGTGGAAGTGCTTGAACTCGTGGATGCGCGTGTAGGGCGCGTCGGCGTCGGCGTAGTTCATGACCGAGGTGCCCTGGTAGTCGCCGACCGGCAGCACCTCCTCCTCGAAGTCGAGGGTGCGCCACGACAGGCGCCCCTCGGCGTAGTCGAAGTAGCGGTCGACCGGGCCGGTGTAGACGACGGGGATCTGGCCGAGCACCTTGTCCTTGCTGGCCTCGTGGGAGTCGTCGAAGAAGTCGGTGTCCAGCCGGACCTCGATGTTCGGGTGGTCGGCCATGCGCTCCAGCCACGCGGTGTAGCCGTCGGTGGGCAGGCCCTCGTGGGTGTCGTTGAAGTACCGGTTGTCGTAGGTGTAGCGGACCGGGAGTCGGCTGATGATCTCCGGCGGCAGCTCGGTCGGCGAGGTCTGCCACTGCTTGGCGGTGTAGTCGCGGATGAACGCCTCGTAGAGCGGGCGGCCGATCAGGCTGATGCCCTTCTCCTCCAGGTTCGTGGCCTTGGCCGACTCGAACTCGCCGGCCTGCTCGGCCAGCAGCGCCTTGGCCTCGTCGGGCGAGTGCGCCGAGCGGAAGAACTGGTTGACGGTGCCGAGGTTGATCGGCAGCGGGAAGACCTCGCCCTTGTGCACGGTGTAGACGCGGTGCACGTAGTTGGTGAAGGTGGTGAAGCGGTTGACGTACTCCCACACCCGCTCGTTGGAGGTGTGGAACAGGTGGGCGCCGTAGCGGTGCACCTCGATTCCGGTCTCCGGCTCGAACTCGCTGTAGGCGTTGCCGCCCAGGTGCGAGCGACGGTCGATGACGAGCACCTTCAGACCGTGCTCAGCGGCCCGCTCGGCGATAGTGAGACCGAAGAAACCCGAACCGACGACCAACAGATCAGCGTTCACCACGAGAAATCCTTGCTTAGGAGACGACGAGGGCGCGCGTGCCCGCGCCCCGCGCGCGACGCCGCGCGCATCCCCCCACGTTACCGGAGCCCGCCGGGCTAGACTCACTGCGACTATCAGGACGTCCTCGACGTCTGACCCCTGAGGAGGGAACGTGTCGGCTCGCACCGGTGATCCGGTTCCGGAGATGGTCGATCCCGGACGCGGATCCGGCTTGGCCGACGTCGCCCGCCGCCGCTATCTCCTGCAGCTGCTGACCCGCAAAGACGTGCAGGTCCGTTATCGCGGGTCGGTGCTCGGCTGGGCCTGGTCGTTCGTCAAGCCCGCGACGCAGTTCCTGGTCTACTTCCTGGCCCTCGGCGTGTTCCTCCAGCTGAACCGGTCGATCGAGCATTTCCCGATCTACCTGTTCTCCGGGCTCATCCTGGTGACGTTCTTCTGCGAAGGGTTCGCCAACTCGACCCGTTCGCTCGTCGACAACGGGGCGTTGATCAAGAAGATCTACTTGCCGCGCGAGCTGTTCCCCGTCGCCACCATCTATGTCGCTCTCGTCAACTTCCTGCCGCAGATGGCGATTCTGTTGATCGCCTGTCTGACCGTCGGGTGGACGCCGACGGTGTCGCAGATCGCCGGCGTCCTTCTCGCCACGCTGATCGTGATGGTCTTCGCGTTGGGCCTCGGCATGCTGTTCGGCGCGGCGAACGTCTCCGTCCGCGACTCGCAGAACTTCGTCGACTTGATTGTCATGGTCGCGCCGTGGACCTCGCCGGTGCTCTACCAGTGGGGCATGGTCCGCGACGTCATGCCGGACTGGTTGTTCACCGTCTACCAGTTGAACCCCATCACCGCCGCGGTCAACCTCATGCACCAAGGCTTCTGGTATCCCACCACCGAGTCAGCCGGGATCTCCCCGGACACCTGGCTGTTCGCCGGGATCGGCCTGGCGACCTCGCTGGCCGTGCTCGCCGCCGGACAGTACGTCTTCCGTCGTCTGGAGGGACGCTTTGCCCAAGACCTCTAAGGCCCCGACGGTCACGCCGACGACCGCGATCGCCGTCTCGGACGTGCGCAAGACCTTTCATCTGCGGCACACGCACTCGTTGAAGGAGACGGTCGTCGCGCTGACGCGCCGCAAGAAGCTCTCGTCGAGTTTCGACGCCTTGCGCGGTGTCGACTTCACGATCGAGCAGGGCGAGTCGGTGGCGTTGCTCGGCTTCAACGGCTCGGGCAAGTCGACGATGCTCAAGATGATCTCCGGCGTGCTGCGTCCCGACGGCGGCACGGTCCGCACCCGGGGCCGCATCGCAGGACTGATCGAGGTGGGAGCGGGCTTCCATCCGGATCTGTCGGGCCGCGAGAACGTGTACTTGAACGCGGCGATCCTCGGCATGACCAAGGAGGAGACCGACGCCCGCTTCGACGAGATCGTCGAGTTCAGCGAGATCAAGAAGTTCATCGACACCGAGGTGAAGCACTACTCGTCGGGCATGTTCTTGCGGCTGGCGTTCTCGGTGGCGATCCACACCGAGGTCGACATCTTGCTGGTCGACGAGATTCTGTCGGTGGGCGACGAGCCGTTCCAGAGGAAGTGCCTGGCGCGGATCCGTGAGTTGCAGGAGCAGGGAACGACGCTGGTGGTGGTCAGCCATGACCTCGACATGGTCGCCGATCTGTGCGACCGCGGCATCCTGCTCGGCAATGGCGAGGTGTTGCACGACGGTCCGGCGAAGGAGACGGTCGAACAGTTGCGGTCGTTGTACGACGTGCCGAACGACCATCCGTTCGGCCATGAGATGACGTGGGTGACGCTGAACGGCATCTCGATGGGTCGCGACAATGAGGACGGCACGCGGCGTTTCGCGCCGAAGGAGCCGGTGACGCGTGAGGAGTTGGCGGTGTTCTTGCACCGTCTGTCGGGCTCGCCGGAGGTCGCGGACCTGCCGAAGCGGTCGCCGTTCGCCGACCTCTCTGACGAGCACGCGCACTATGAGGCGGTCGTCTGGACGGCGGGCCAAGGTTTGGTGACGTCGGTCGAGGCGGGCGACGAGCGGCGTTTCGACCCGGAGGGCTCGATCTCGCGTGCAGAGCTGGCGGTGATTTTGACACGTCTGGCCGGTGTCGAGGACGAACTCGCCGCCCCGGAGGCCTCCGCCTTCGACGACCTCCCCGCAGATCATCCGCAGGCCCCCCATATCGCCTGGATGGCCGACCACGACATCACCCAGGGCTACGAGATCCCCGACGGCACCTACGAGTTCCGCCCCGACGAGCTGGTCCTGCGCGAGCAGATGGCGGTGTTCCTCTACCGCTACGCCCACCTCGACGAGGCTTCCTGAGGCGTCCGAGGTCGACACCGACGGCTCCACAGTCGACCAAGAAAAGAGCACCCCCGTCCCACAAATCCCGTCCCCATTGATGAGGGCACCCAGTCGGAAGGACGCTCCCTCGACGTCTCAGGACAGGCTCGCCTCGACCGACCGGCGGCGGGCGCGGAAGTCGGCGAGGCGGGCGCGGGTGCGCTGCGGCTCGCCGCGCGTGGCGAGGTGCAGCATGCCGGGGTCGCCGCGCTCGATCCCGGCCGCGATGCGCTCGGTCGCGGTCGTCATGCGGCGCTCGACCGCGTCGAGCAACGTCATAGGACCCCACTCGGCGTACGTGTCGGCCACGAGGTCGAGGCGCCGGGCGGCCTCGACTGAGCCGATGTCTCGCGAGAGCGGGATCGCGGTCCAGCACAGGAACGCGAGGTCGTCGATCGGCTCGCCCGGACCGGCGAGGTCCCAGTCGATCATCGCGACGAACCGGCCGCTCTGGATGATCCAGTTGTAGACGCCGGGGTCGTTGTGGCAGACGATCTGCCCCGGCTCCAGGGCCACCGGATCGTCGCCGGTCTGCCGCCAGACGCGCGGGCCGTCGGGACGGTACGACTCGGCGAGGTCGTGGTACTCGCGAAGCCACGCGACCGCGTCGACGAGCACCGTGTCCAGCACGATCTCGTCGGCCGGGACGCCGCGCCCCTCGATGTAGGAGACGATCTCGCGGCCGTCCTCGTCGATCCCGCCGACGTGCGGCACGCCGCCGAGCCCCTCGTCCGCGAGCCAGCCGAGCAACTCGTGGACGGCCGGGGTCCACGGGCCGGTCGGACGGCGCACGGTGCGCCCCACCTTCCACACCCCGCCGGAGCCTCCCGGCAGGTGTTCCGGCGTGGTCTCGTCGGGCTGTCGCGTCTCACGTGGCACGCTGTCATCGTGTCACACAGCCATGGTCATGGAACCCCCGAAAGCGGACCGCCGCGTCCCGAGCTCGCCCGCGTGCTGTTCGGCGTGGTGGCCGCCATCGCGGTCGTCACCGCCGTCGCGATGGTCGTGCTGTGGCCGTCGAGCGACGACGTGCCGCACGCGACCGGCCCCTACTCCGGCGAGGGCGTCACCACGGTCGACGCCACGGTCACCTCGGTCACGCCCTGGGACTGCGGCGCCGACGGCGGTTTCGGGATCGACGACCAGCCCACGGCGGCCGGCGACTGCCGTACCGTCACCGCGACGGTCGACGAGGGCGGCGAGAAGGCGAGTTTCGAGCTCGACCCGACCCGCCACCGCGCCGTCGAGCTCGAGGAGGGCGACGACATCCGTCTGATGCGTTTCCAGCCGACCGACGCCGACGAGCCGTCTTTCGAGTTCCGCGATTTCCAGCGCGGCTTCCCGCTGTTGGCGCTGGCGCTGGCCTTCGCGGTCCTCGTGGCGGTCGTCGGGCGGCTGCGCGGCGCGCTGGCCATCGTCGGCATCGGGGTCACCGTGTTCGCACTGATGAAATTCGTGCTGCCGGCGATCCTCGCGGGCGAGTCGCCGCTGCTCGTCGCGATCGTCGGGTCCACCGGCATCATGATCGCGGTGCTCTATCTCGCCCACGGCGTCTCGATCCGCACCACCTCGGCCCTCTTCGGCACGCTCTTCGGCATCGCCTTCACCGCGCTGCTCGGGGTGGTCGGCACGCACTGGGCCCAGCTGACCGGCGTCTCCTCCGAGGACGACCTCTACCTCATCGGCACCGTCCCCGACCTGAGATTCCAGGGAATCGTGGCCGCCAGCATGGTGATCGCCGGACTCGGCGTGCTCAACGACGTCACCGTCACCCAGGCGAGCGCCGTGTGGGAGATGCGGGCGCTGCAACCGATCGTCGGCCGATGGGAGCTGTTCCGCTCGGCCATGCGCATCGGCCGCGACCACATCGCCTCCAGCGTCTACACCCTCGTGTTCGCGTACGCCGGATCGGCGATGACCGTCATGCTGCTGATCACCGCCTACCAGCAGGGGCTCTTGGAGGTGCTGACCGCCGAGCAGATCGCCAACGAGGTCGTCCGCACCCTCGTCGGCGCCATCGGACTGGTGCTCGCGGTGCCCGTCACCACGGCCTTCGCGGTCTGGCTCGCGCCGCCCGCAGTCGAGGGTCCGCTTTCAGACGATTCACAGAAAGTCGTCCCGAAGGCGTAGGCTCGGGGCATGTCTTGGTTGGAACCTGTCCTCGTCATCGGCACGATCCTGGTGGTCGGCTTCGGAGCGACGTGGATGTTCCAGCGCTCGCTCGACCAACCGGGCGGCCGTGACGGCCTCGGCACGGGCGGCAACGGCATGGGCATGGTCGAGAACGTGTTCAGCCCGACCCGCGGCGACGCGCGTGAGGAGTTGGAGCGTCAGAAGAAGGTCGGCGCGGTGCTGCCCTCGACCGACGACTCGCCGCCGGAGACGAACGCCGAGTTCGACGCTGACGGCACGCTGCGCAGCGTCACCTTCCACCGTCCGACCGACGCCTGAGCCTCAGTCCCAGTCGATACCCCGTTCGGCGAGCGCCTCGCCGAGCAGCCGGACCGCCTTCGGGCCGACGCCGTGCAGCGCGGCGATCTCGGCTTGAGGCCGTGCGGCGACCTCGTCGAGCGTGGTGATCCCGGCCGCGTGGAGCGCCGAGGTGGCGGGACGGCCGATGGCGCGCGGCAGGTCGCCGTCGGCGGCTGACGCCGGAGCCTTCGTGAGCCGCTTCGGCGCACGGAAGGCCCAGGACCGACCGATGACCGCATTGGCCTGCATGCCGTTCATCGCCGCGAGCGGAATCTCGACGCCTAGGGTCGTCTCGGCGCGCGTGACGCGCGTCGCGCCGGGGATGTCGACGAGCACCCGCTCGGCGTCGTCGGCGGGCAGGCGCAGCCGGACGGCGTCGCGCTCCTTCGTGACGGTGAGGAAGCCCTGACCGGCCACCGACCACGACTCCCTGCCGACGTGCGTGCCCTGCTCGACCTCCGCGAGCCGCCGCACAGCGGTGCGCACGTGGGCGAGCGTGGTCATCGCGTCAGCTCCGCTGCGGCGACGCGGACACGCAGGCTCGGGGCGACGGCGGTCATGCGCCCACTCTAAGCCGTCGCGCGGGCGGGCGGCTATCACCCTCGTCCGGCTCAGGAGTCGGCCTGTCCCACGGGGAAAACGCGGCCCGTCACCGAGCACACCGTGCAGATCGCGCTCAAGAAGGTCCGCAAGAAGCACATCCGCCGTGCACGCGGCGACGAGCGCGGTCAAACCCCCGCTCGGCCCGTCGACCCCCCTGAGCCGCCTCGGTAGGTTCCGCATATGGGTTTCTCGCTGATCTTCATGCGTTGCCACGGTGACGATCAACTCGACGCCGACTGCGACGGGCTCGCGCGTTTCCTCGACGGGCGACGGCTGCGCCTCGCGCCGAGCGACGACGGCGTCCACCACCTCACCGGTCCCGACGGCGATCTCGCGTTCGACGGCCGCTGGTCCGATTCCACCTCGACGCCCTCGACCAGGAGTGCCCGGTCGGCGGCGGCATCTGGCACGCCTCGCTGAGCGACGCCGAGGCGCCTTCGTCTACGACCTCTGCGGGGCCGGGAGGTTCTTGGCGCTCAACCCGCAAGGCCCGCCGGTCGCCGTCATCCCGGCCGGCACCCACCGCCCCGACGACCTGCCCGACTTCGTCGAGCCCGAGGACGTCGCCTGGGTCGACAGCCCCGAGGAGTTCGCCGAGGCGCTGACCGGCGGCTTCGAGCGTTTCACCGCGTTCCCTCTGACCCATCATGTGCGCTCCCCGTCTCACAGCGTGATGTCTCAGGCTCGCTTGACCACGCTCGACTTGAGCTTCATCTTGCCGAAGCCGGGGACCTTCGCGTCGATGTCGTGGCCGTCGCCGGAGTCCTGGGTGAGCCGGATGCCGGTGACCTTCGTGCCGACCTTGATCGAGCCGCCGCCCCCGCCGGACACCTTGACCGTCTTGACCAGGGTCACCGTGTCGCCGTCGTTCAGCACATTGCCCACCGAGTCCCGCACGAGAGCCGCCGCCTCCGCCTCGGCCGCCTCCTGAGGCGACCACTCCAGCCCGCACATCGGGCAGACGAGCAACGCGCCCTGCTCGTAGGCGTACTCGCTCGCGCAGTCGGGACACGGAGGCAGTGCGGAGGATTCCATAGTCGGTATTCAACAGGAGGCGAGGCCGACAGGCCAGTGGTGCCCTATGCGAGTCAGAAGCGACATGGGCAGACGAGCTGGCGGGTGCGCGGTGTGCAAGACGTGTTGCCTGCACGTGGCACGGGACGACCGTCGCCCGGGCAAAGACGGAGTGGTGGGACTCGGGGACTTCACCCCCCAGATCATTTGGATGGGGGAAATGGCGGATGCCGGTGACCCCCTCGGGGCCACCGGCATCCGTCAGCGATCAGGTGGTCAGCTCACCGTGAGCAGTCCTGCCTCGCGGCGCTTCTCGTTGATCATGGCCGCGGTGCCGAGGGCGACCAGCAGCAGACCGAGGAGCCAGAACGGCCAGAGGTTCGAGGCACCCGTGCTGGGCAGGGTGTCGACCGCCTGGTCAGCCAGACCGCCGTTGGCGTTCAGGTTGACGTCCGCGTCGGCGTCGGCATCAGCGTCGGCGTCCGCATCAGCGTCGGTGTCCGCATCGGCGTCGGCGTTCGTGTTGTCGTCGTACGCGTAGAGCCAGTTGTAACCGGCCAGCGAGTTGGCCAGGTTCAGGCTCAACAACGGGGAGTCACCGGCCGCAGCCAGGAGCACCACGCGCAGTGCGGTGATCGAGAACACACCCTCGGTGCCCGTGCGATCAGCCGTCGTGGTCGTCACGTAGTTGCCCTCGTCGGCGTCGTCGGCCGTGCCGTAGTGCTGCACGTTGACGTTCAGGCTGAGCACGTCCGCGATGGCGTCGGTGACGGTGGCGAGGTTGTCGCCCACCGCAGCCAGCGGCTCGTCCAACTGCGCCAGGATCGTGTCGAGCGCATCCTGCAGCGGCGACAGCAGAGCGGAGTACAGCTGGTTGCCGAGATCGATCTCCACCGGCTCACCGAGCGGCGGGGTCAGCGTGAGGCCGACCGCACCAATCGCGGTGGTGAGGTTGTCGGTCAGGTTCGCGAGGAAGGTGTCCACCTGGCCCAACAGGCCCGGCGTGCCGTTGCAGCCAGCCTCGACGAGCTCCGGGACGTCGTCGCAGCCGGCCAGGATCACGTGCAGCAGGTCGGTGTTGCGCGGCAGCGAGTTGATGTCGAGACCCATCTCGTTCAACAGCGCCGGGACGTCGACGGAGATCAGGCCCGCGTCGTCGCCGATGATGTTGATGTCGACCGCTCCGCCGGTGCTGTTCGTCAGGGCGCTGGTGATGTCGTCGATACCGGACACGCTGATGCTGCCCAGCGCGCCGCCGTCGATGGTGGTCAGCGTGTCGAGGATGCTGATCTGGTCGTTGATGGCGCTACCGAGCGTCTGCAGGGCGTTGAGCTCGATGTCCAGCCCGCCACCGGTGATGCCGTAATCGAGCACGGCCTCGTCGGCGCTGTCGGGCTTGGTCTTGTCGTAACCGGTCAACTCGGCCGAAGAAGCAGCGGCACCGAGGTCGACCGTGACGTTCGCGAGGGCGTTGAGCGGCTCCAGCGGCATGCCCGAACCGGTCAGCGACAGGGTCGCATTGGCCGGCTCGTCGGCGCTCGCGCTGTCGACGTTGACCGCGCCCTCGTTCGTCACGAGGCCCGAGGCGCCGTGCGAGTAGTTCTGGTTCGCGTAAGCGTAGCTGCCGATGACGCCGACGCCCGTGGAGCCGAGGGCGTCGCCGAGCGGACCGGTCAGAGCGGCGAGCTCGTTCAGCGCGCCCGAGGCCCAGTAGGGGCCCGAGGTCTCCTCGGTGCCGTTCTCGGTGTCGACCAGAGCCCAGGCGCCGGTCGTGGCGTCGGCGCCGCCGTTGTCGGCCTCGCCCTCCGCCAGCGTGTCGACCAGCGGGTCGGTCAGGTTGTCGCCGAGCAGCGATCCGGAACCGCTGATGTACTGCGCCTCCGTGTAGGACCTGTAGTCAGTCACGGTGGCGGCACCAGCGTTCATGCTGGCGACGCCAGTGACCAACAGCGTCGCGACGCCGACGCCGATCACCTTCTTGCCGATGTTCTTCATCCGAGAAGACTCCTCATTCATGCATTGCGGGCGGGACAGGATGACTCTCCCGCCCCTGCGTGGACTACCCAGACAACACCGTTGTGCGGCGATGCCCTGGAACATCTTAACCACAATCTCAGGGTCACTCCGACATCTCACGGGTTAGACGGCGGGTGATTGTCGGGTGATCCGCCGTCAGTTCCCTGAGATTCCAGCCTTTTCCACCACTTCCTCACCGTCTCACGTGACGTACGCCACGACGTGTCGCTGATGAGGACCGCGTCGGCGGCGATCATCGCCAGTGAGAAGTACATGAGGCCCATCAGCACGCCGATGCCGATATGGGTCGCCGTGACCAGCACGAAGCCGACGATCCGGGTCCGACGGGTCAGCAGCATGAGCGGGAAGGCGATCTGGACGAGCATCGCCGTCCAGGTCGCCCCCATCACGAACACCGGCCAGCTGTACAGCCAGCCCAGCTCGTGGACCCACGGCGAGTACTGGCTCACCTGCAACGGGTAGTAGACCGCCGTGCCGTCGAGCCACACATCGCTGGCGAACTTCCACAACGCTCCGCCGACGTAGATCATCACGATCTGATGCGCGATGAGGACCACGGCGAGGTTGTTGAACAGGATGGACAGCCACTCGCCTCGGCGCTCCGGCGCCTCGGCCTTCCGACGCCTGCGGGCGTCGAGGGACCAGGCACGGCCGCTGTCGGCGAACATCAGGTAGAAGAGGATGAGCCGCACCACGTCCTCGCCGCCGGACCGCAAGATCGGCGAGGCGTCCATCGTCACCCCCCAGAGCGCCACCATCAGCACCACCGTGACGCGGGTGCGCCAGCCGAGCATCATCGCGACCGCCGCGACGATCATCGCGGCCACCACCGCCACCGCCGCCCACGCCGGATACTGCGGCAGCCAGGGCGCCCACCCGACCACCCCCTGGCGCGTGTGCGTGGTCTCAGCCCACCGCTGTCCGACGCCCCAGGTGTACTGCAGCTCCGGCAAGCCCGAGAGCGTCTGCAGGAGGATCGTCGCGGCCAGGGTGACGCGCGTGGCCGCAAGCCCGAAGGTCGACCAGCGCTTCTCCGTCACACGGTCGACCAGCCAGTCCACCGACTCGCCGACGGCCATCCGCGCGCTCACCGGTGACGCTCCAGGTAGGAGGCGACGCTCTCCCGGCGCTGCCGGTCGTCCTCCGCCGGGACACGCCAGGGACCCGCCGTCGGCGGAATGCTCGTCGGGGTCATCTCGTCACGAAGGTTCCAGCGCGGGACCGTCGTCGCCTGCACCCCGTACCGCACCGCCACCAACTCACGGCCGGGGTTCAACGCCCGTAGCGCGTCGGTCGTATAGGTCATGGCCGCCACGTCGAAATCCACCACCAGAGCGATCCGGTCCGCCGCCACCTCGTCGTCCTCCAGCCGCGTCCGCAACGCGTCGGTGCTCAGCGGGGACTCAGGAGTGGTCTCCTGCGCGACCTCGGCCCGAATCTCACGCGTGACATTGCGCCACCCCGCGTCGATCGTCCCAGCGATCCGGCCCGTCAGATAGGCCGCCCGCGGCGCGCCGACGTGGTGGCGCACCACAGAATTGTCGATGGCCGTCAGATCGATCCACTCCCCCTCGACCACCGTCTCGCCGTCCTTCCACGCCGCCTGCACCATGAGCGAGCGGTCGACGGAGATGGGGTTCGGCGCGAAGAGCTTCCACTCCTCCTCGAAATACGACGGGGTGACCGCGTAGGCGAGATCGCGCAAGAGCTTCGGGGCCGCGTCGGCCGGCAGCGAGGTGATCGTCACCCCGTACAGCTGCAC
Source organism: Aeromicrobium sp. (assembly GCF_047606445.1). Taxonomy (GTDB): domain Bacteria; phylum Actinomycetota; class Actinomycetes; order Propionibacteriales; family Nocardioidaceae; genus Aeromicrobium. The sequence goes on from NZ_JASGEK010000063.1 coordinate 31,682, forward strand.
CCCCACCACCGCCGTGACGAGCAGCACGACGACAGACTTGACCTTCGATCTGGGAACGGCCTGCTCCGCGTCGATCTTCGCACTGTCCTCAGTCACAGCGTTCACTGTATGCGTGCCCCGCCTCAGCCCGACCGGCGCTTCATCTACGGCCCCAACAACGCGGCAGGCACCACAGCGACGCCGTCGTCGCGCCGGTACGCCTCGGTCCCGGTCGTGACCACCACCGCGTCGAGAAGCTGGCTCCCGACCCGGTTTCTCAACCAGGCGAGATGTTTGACGTCATCGTCCGCGACAGTCGCGGAGAGTTTGACCTCCACCGCCACCATGCCGCCATCCGGGCCGATGACGACGAAGTCGACCTCATGTCCACCCCGTTGAGTGCGCAGATGACGCACCTCAGCCTCGGCAGCCTGCGCGTAGACACGCAGATTCAACGCGATGAGACTCTCGAACAGCGCCCCCAGGAACGTGTCGTCGCGGGGGACGGCAGGCTCGGGCTCGTCACCCCCCAGCAACTTTCGCGGCGTCATCTGCAGGAGTCGCGCCGCCAGCACGGGGTCGGCGAGGTGATGTTTGTCCGACGAGGACAGCTCTCTCAGCTTGTTATGCGAAGGAACCCACGCCCGCACAGGGTCCAGAATCCACAGCCTGGTCAGAAGATCGCGCCACGGCAAAGTCGTGCTGGCCGACGGCTTGTTCCCGACACCCGGCGTGGCGGCGTCACGGATGGTCTCAAAGGAGGCCGTGGTGGACGTGGCCGCAGCGTACGCCCGCATCCACGCCCGCAGCGTGTCGGGTCGCCGGAGTGTCACCCCTTGCTCGGGGAAGTCCCGATCAATGACCCTCTCCAGGTAGCCGTCGAGCGCCGCACGGATCTGACGGTCCGTCCGTCCTCGCATCCCAGGAAACCCACCGCCGAGAATCTCGGCGACATAGTCGTCGAGCGTGACCGACGTGGCGCCAGAAATACTCGGACGTGAGCCCGTCAACAACTCGGCGAGACTCACTGAGGCGGAAAAGCCGCGCTCGGCCAACGACAACGGACGCATACGGATAGGAACGATCCGCCCGGCGCCCGAGTGCGTGTCGGCCCCGCTCGGCGCGGCGGAACCGGTGAGCAGGAAGCGTCCCGGCGCGGGGTTCTCATCGACGGCCCGCCGGATCATGTCCCAACTCGGCGTCCATTTCTGCCATTCGTCAACGAGGATCGGCGGCTGTCCCCGCGTCAGGCGATCGGGGCTCGCTTCGATGATCTGGCGCTGTCGAACGTCATCGAGCGCGTAGACCGTGGCGGCACGGGTCAGAGCCGTAGCCGTCTTGCCCACCGCTTTCGGCCCCTCGATACTGATCGCCGCCAGGCCCGGCATCAACGCGTCCAGGTCGTCGTCAATGATGCGGCGTTGGTACCTCATCGGCTCCGCGACAGTCTCCGTCATGCGTCCACTCTACCGCCCCGAGCGTTCTACACTTCGATTTCGGGACGTTCTACACTTCGATTTCGGGACAGAAAAATCCTACGGTTTCAGTGATTCTTCCTCGTTTGCCGTCCACTTCGCGTGCTTGCGGACCGTCTCTCCGACGCTCGCCGCGGCCAGACCCGCGGCCGCTGTGCCGAGCAACAGCGCCGGGGCGCCGGTGTCGGGCAGCGAGCCGTCGCCGCCGACCGTGCCGCCGCCGGAGCCGAGGCCGCCGGTCGCCGTCGGCGTGGACGTGGACGTCGGGACATCGCCCGGCACCTCGATCTCGACCGTCGGGACGCCCGGAGGCGCGGCGATCAACAACTCGACGTTGCGCTCGCCGTCGGCGCCCCGGTGGACGTCACGGTCGGTGTGCGGGTCGTTGGCCGAGAGCTCCCGCGCCAACGCCGCGAGCGACAACGGGTTGTCGAGGTCGCCGTCGAAAGCGGCGGGCGCGGCGTGGTCGAGCAGGGTGGCGAAGATCGACCACGTGCCGTCGAGGTTGTCGGCGACCTCGATCACCCGCGACTGCTGCGGGAAGTCGACGTGCGCGGCGGTGTTGACCTCCCAGAAACCGCCCGAGTCGCCCGTGCCCTCGTGGGCGAACACCCGGTTCTTGTGGGTGTGGCCGTTCACCCAGGCGATCACGCGCGGCTGGCTCTTCAAGTAAGCCACCAGATCGTCGCCGGAGACTCGCTGGCTGACGTCGCCGCCGGTCGCCACCAACAGATTGCCCATCGAGTCGGACGTGTGATGGCTGAACAGCATGATCGCCTTGTCCGTCGTGGACTCGACCGTCTGCTGAAGCCAGGCGAACTGGTCGGCGTCGAGTGAGCCGTCGGCGTAGCCGTTCACATTGACCGAGTCCATCACGACCATGCGGACGTCGCCGACGTCGAAGAAGTAGTAGGCCGTGCCCTGCGTCCGGTTCTCGTCGGTGAACCCGTGGCCGACGGGCTCGCCGGTGGTGGTGAAATGCTCCTCGACCAGCCCCTGACGGTCGAGCATCCTGCGCTCCGGGTCGGCCGTGACCAGCCGCACGCCCGGCAGGCTGAGCAGGTCGCCGCCGAGCAGATCGGCCAGGCCCTGCGGATCGCCGCTGGTCAGGGCGTCCGCCACATCGGCCGGGGCGACGCCCGCCGGCAGCGAGACGATCTTGACGTTCCCGGTGGCCAGCGCGCCCATCGGCAGCGTGGTCGGCGGGAACAGGCCCGACATGAGCGCGTCGTGGTTGCCGTAGACGCTGTACCAGGGCATCGTCAGGCCCTCGGCCTGGAAGGTCGCGCGCGCGGCGTCGAGCAGGCCCGGCACCGTCGGGAACCCGTGGTCCGTCCGGTAGTGGTCGTCGCCTTTGAGCGTTCCGGAAGGCGTGCCGTCGGGGTGCCAGTAGTGCTCGTCGTAGTAGATCGCGTCCTGATCCATGACGCCCTCGTACCGGTCGGTCGCGCCGCTGTCGGGGGTGACCGACTCGCCGTCGAGGATGTCGATGTTCCAGCGGATCTCGTTGCGCTGGGCGTTGTCGGAGTTGTCGCCGGTCTGGATCGCGAACTGCAGCGGCTGACCCAGGATCGGGCCGCCGTCGAGGGCGTTGATCGCCCGCACCATGGCGTCGGCCACCTGCGCGGTGAGCATCTCCTGCGGGCGGTAGGCCGAGGTGAAGACGCCGATGCTCGGGATGTCCGTCGTGCCCGGATCGTCGAACCGGTCGAAGTACTCCAGCCGCGCGGGCGACTGATGGTCGATGACGTGCACGTCGGTCAGATGGACGAACGTGGCCTTGTGCGTGCGCGTGGTGACTCGCCCCTCGCCCGCCTGCGCGCCGAGGTCGGTGCGGACGATATGCGGGTCCGGCGGGGCGACGGTGACCTTGCGGTAGCCGCCTGCGTCCGGCTCGGTGACGGTGAAGGTCGACAGGCTCGTGCTCCGCGCGGCCAGCCGGGCGTTGACCCGCGCCGGGGACACCGCCTGCGCCGACTTCGGCCCGAGCACCTGGCTCCCGACCACCACCGCTGCCCCCAGCAAACCCCCACGAATCACCGCACGACGAGTCAGATCCACGTTTGTGTTGAACGATCCAGCGCGGGACAGGTCACGCGGAGGCCAGCTGACACATTTCCTGGACATCGACTCGACGATCTGCTGGTCTGGGAAGGGACCCGCCGGCACGAGGAGAGAACCGTGAGAATCGTCAGCCTTCCCGTTGAACGTCGCCGCCGATGCGTGTAGCGTGGTCGGCACTGGGTTGGCCGCAAGGTCTTGGCCCACCTGATGCCGGGGGAATTCCCCCGGCACTTCAGTTCTCACGGTACGAAGTATGTGGGAGTTGAGCATCTTCGTCGACAAGTCGGGCGACTTCGGCTCGAAGCTCGTCGGGCTACTACGTCCTCTCGCTCGTCTTCCACCAGCAAGACGTGAGCATCACGGCTCAGATAGACCGCCTCGACCAGTCGCTGAGCGACGTCGGGTTCGAGCGCAGTCATACGGTTCACACCGGGGCGCTGATCCGCAACGAGGAGGAATATCGGGGACTCCCTGTCGAGTTGCGCAAAGCCGTATTCACTCGGATCTACGCCTTCTCCGTCAAAGCCCCCATCAGCTACACGTCGTTCTGCCTGCGCAGGAGGGAGCACCCCGAACCCCAGACGCTCATCGCGGCGCTGTCCCGAGCGCTCGCCGAGTTCTTGCGAGAGAACGCCACCTACTTCTTATCCTTCGACCGCGTGGTCGTCTACTACGACAACGGTCAACACCAGATCACCGAGGTGCTGAACACGGTGCTCAACTCCTTCTTCTTCCGCCCGCAATTCAAGAACGTCCAACCCGCGCAGTACCGCTTGTTCCAAACCGCTGACTTCTTCTGCGCTCTGGAACTGTTGAGAGCCAAATCGGCCGACAACGCCTTGTCACGTTCCGACCTCTACTTCTTCCGCACCACACAGCGTCTGCGCAAGGACTACCTCCGCAAAATCGAGACGCGACGCTTTCCGCGTCGACCGCCCATGCCGTAGCCTGAGCATGGCCCATCGCCTCACGAAGGATCTCCCGGTGAAGAACTCGCCTCGACTTCTCGCACAATCCGTGCGCTGATTCGGCGACCCCGGGAAGGGGCTCACAGCGGTCAGCGCGCCTGATTCACCGGGAGCCTCATGCCTGCCTCGATCCACCCCGCCGTCGTCCTCGACGGCCTCTGTCTCTCCTGGCCCGACGGCACGGGCGCGCTCGATCACGTCAGCGGCGTGTTCAGCCACGGCCGCACCGGGCTCGTCGGCGCGAACGGCGTCGGCAAATCGACGCTGTCGCGCCTGATCGTCGGCGAGCTCGCCCCGACCGACGGGTCGGTGAGCGTCGACGGCGACATCGCCTATCTTGATCAGGCCGTCCATCGTCTCCCCGGGGCGACCCTCGCCGACCTGCTCGGCGTGCGCGACGTCGTGGAGGCCCTGGCCGCCATCGAAGACGGGAGCACCGACCCGGCTTGCTTCGACGCCGTCGGCGACGACTGGGACGTCCATGAGCGCTGCGCGGCCGAGCTCGCCGCCGTCGGGCTGGACGGGCTCGACCTCGACCGGCCGGTCGCCCAGATGAGCGGCGGCGAGGTCGTGCTCGCCGCGCTCACCGGCCTGCGCGCGCGACGGGCCTCGGTGACCGTCCTCGACGAGCCGACCAACAACCTCGACCGCGACACGCGGCGGCGCGTCCACGAGCAGATCGCCACCTGGCCGGGCACGTTGATCGTCGTCAGCCACGACGTCGCCCTGCTCGACCTGATGGACGCGACCGCGGAACTGCACGCGGGCGGCCTGACCGTCTTCGGCGGCGGCTACCACGCGTGGCGCGAGCACCTGGCGGTCGAGCAGGAGGCCGCCGAGCGAACGTTGCGGACTGCCGAGCAACGGCTGCGCGCCGAGAAGCGCCAGCGCGTCGAGCTGGAGACCCGGCTCGCGCACCGGCAGAAGCAGGGGGCGAAGGCCGGTCGGGAGAAGCGGGTGCCGAAGATCCTCGCGAACACCCGCAAGTTCCAGGCCGAGAACAGCGCCGCCCGAGTGCGCGGCGTCGCCGAGGACCGGCTGGACGACGCCCGTCAGGCCGCCCGGTCGGCCGCCGAGGCGATCCGCGACGACCGGACGATCCGCGTCGACCTGCCCGATCCCGGGCTGTCGCCGCGCCGACGACTGGCCGAGTTCTCCGATGGCGATCTCGTCGTGGAGTCGCGCGGCGACGAGCGCATCGCCCTGACCGGCGCGAACGGGATCGGCAAGACCCGGCTGTTGCGCGAGCTGATGGGCCGCGGCCTGCGTCCCGGGTCGGCGCGGGCGCTCGCCCACACCGACCGGATCGGTTATCTCGACCAGCGGCTCGGCGACCTCGACGACGCCGTCAGCGCGTTGGAGGCCGTGCGTTCGGCCTGCCCGGACGCCCCTGTCGGCCAGGTGCGCGCCCAATTAGCGCGCTTCCTGCTGCGCGGGGAGGAGGTGGGGCGCCGCGTCGGCGACCTGTCCGGCGGCGAACGGTTCCGGGTCGCGCTGGCGCGGCTGCTGCTGGCCGAGCCCGCCCATCACCTGCTGGTGCTCGACGAGCCGACCAACCACCTCGACCTCGACTCCGTCGACGCGCTCGTCTCAGCCCTGTCCTCCAACCGCTCCGGCCTCATCGTGGTCAGCCATGACGACGACTTCCTGGAAAGACTCGACATCGACGTCTGGCTGGAACTCACCGAGGAAGGGTTGCGGCAGGCAGTCCAGCCGTGATTCCGTCAAGCGGTCGCGTGCGCCCACTCCGCGAGCGCGGCGCGGATCGCCTCCGAGCGAGTGCGCTGCTCCCTCTCAGCGCGGGCCATCACCGCAGCGAGCTCGGACTCGCTCAGACGTACCGTCACCGCTTTCGTCTGCTCACCAGAACGCGACGGACGCCCTGGCGAACGGAACGCCGCGCCAGGGAATCCGTCCTCTGCGTTCTTGGCGAGGCGGGCGATCACCTCCTCGGTGATCTCCACACCGTCGATCACACCATAGGAACCGTTCACCGGCTTCGCGATCTTGTCACTCATCTCGACCTCCTCTGCATCTTGGCCACCACTGCCCGACGGGCGGGCATCGCATGGATCACGAGGTAGCGCGAGCCGTTCCCGAAACTCAACGCCGCCAACTCCCAGGGTCGGGCCGCGCTGTCGAACGCAAGACGCATATATCGCGGCGGCTCATCATCGTCGATCACCGTCTCCTCAGTGCCTTCCGTCCACATACGGACCACTTCGTCGGCGTCCAAGCCATGTTTGAGCGCCGACTCGTGTACCTGCACATCCAACAGAAACACCCCCCAACCTGTTTCGTACACAAAAATAGCATAATTTTGTGTACGAAACTAGGCTAGTTAAAGCCTGCCCATCACAGCGTAGGAGACTCTGGAATAGCTGCCTCACTTCGCGGTTGAGCCTCACGTGAGCACTCTCTTCGAACCTGTGACCCTCGGCGCGGTGGCGCTGCCGCATCGCGTCGTGATGGCGCCCCTGACCCGCATGCGCGCCACGCCGCCGGGCGACACGGCGAGCGAGCTGTCGCGCGAGTACTACGTCCAGCGCGCCTCCGCGGGACTGATCGTGTCGGAGGGAACGCAGGTCTCGACGTGGGGCAAGGGCTACATGGACACCCCCGGCATCCATACCCTCGAGCAAGTCGCGGCGTGGCGGGAGGTGACCGATGCGGTGCACGCGGCGGGCGGACGGATCGCGGCGCAGCTGTGGCACGTCGGACGGGTGTCGCACGAGTCCTTCCACGACGGCGAGCCGCCCGTGTCGGCGTCCGCCCTGCCCTACCGCAACCGCACGACCGTGCGCGGCGAGGACGGCCGGCCCCAGCGCGTCAACTGCCCGACGCCGCAGGCGCTCACCGCCCGCGGCATCGCGCAGACGGTCGAGGACTACCGCCGAGCGACCGTCAACGCGCGCGAGGCGGGCTTCGACCTCGTCGAGATCCACGCCGCCCACGGCTATCTGCTGCACCAGTTCCTCAGCCCCGTCAGCAACCACCGCGACGACGCGTACGGCGGCTCGGTCGAGAACCGCGAGCGGCTGACCCTGGAGGTCGTCGACGCGGTGACGGACGCGTGGTCCGCCGACCGCGTCGGCATCCGCGTCTCCCCCGTCGGAAAGTTCAACGGGCTGGAGGACCTGGGGGGCGGCGAGGCCGGACTCCACCTCGCCGGAGAACTGGCGCGGCGCGACCTGGCCTATCTGCACCTGTCGGAACCGGACTGGGCCGGCGGCCCCGCCCTCGACGACGACTTCCGCGCCCGGTTGCGCGCAGCCTTCCCCGGCCCGATCATCGGCGCGGGCGCGTACACGGCCGAGAAGGCCGAACGGCTGCTCGGCGCGGGCCTGATCGACGCGGTCGCCTTCGGCCGGGCGTTCATCGCCAACCCCGACCTGCCCGCGCGCCTGCGCTCCGGCGGCCCGTTCAACGAGCCGGACCCGGCGACCTTCTACGGCGGCGGCGCCGAGGGGTACGTCGACTACCCGGCGCTGGGCTGAGCCAGACACGACAAGAGGGGCGCTCCACGAACGGAGCGCCCCTCACTCGTCGGTCAGACGACCGGACTCAGACCAGGTCGAAGCGGTCGGCCTCCATGACCTTCGTCCAGGCGCCGACGAAGTCCGCGACGAACTTCTCCTTCGCGTCGTCGCTGGCGTAGACCTCGGCCAGCGCCCGCAGCTCGGAGTTCGAGCCGAAGACGAGGTCGGCGCGGCTGCCGGTCCAGCGGACCTCGCCCGAGGCGTCGCGCGCCTCGAAGGTCGTGCTGTCGGCGCCCGTCGGCTTCCACTCGACGCCCATGTCGAGCAGGTTGACGAAGAAGTCGTTCGTCAGCGTGCCCGGAGCGTCGGTCAGGACGCCCAGCGAGGAGCGGTCGTAGGTGGCGCCGAGAACCCGCAGACCGCCGACCAGCACGGTCATCTCCGGCGCGCTCAGGCCCAGCAGGTTGGCCTTGTCGACCAGCAGGTACTCGGCCGGGAGACGGTTGCCCTTGCCGTAGTAGTTGCGGAATCCGTCGGCCTTCGGCTCCAGCCACGCGAAGGAGTCGACATCGGTCTGCTCCTGCACCGCGTCGACCCGGCCGGGCGTGAACGGCACGGTGATGTCGTGTCCGGCCGCCTTCGCCGCCTGCTCGACGCCCACGCCGCCGGCGAGCACGACGACGTCGGCCAGCGACACCTGCGCGCCGCCCTTCCCGTTGAAGTCGGCCTGGACGCCCTCCAGGACCTCCAGCACGCGACGCAACTCACCGGGGTTGTTGGCCTCCCAACCGATCTGGGGTTCCAGGCGCACCCGAGCGCCGTTGGCGCCGCCGCGCATGTCGCTGTTGCGGAACGACGAGGCCGAGGCCCACGCGGTGCTCACGAGGTCGGCGACGCTCAGGCCGGTCGCGGCGATGGCCTCCTTGAGCGCGGCGACGTCGGCCTCGCCGATCGGGTCGCCCTCAGCCGCCGGCAGCGGGTCCTGCCACGGCAGCGCCTCGGCCGGCACCTCCGGACCCAGGTAGCGCGCCACCGGCCCCATGTCGCGGTGCGTCAGCTTGAACCAGGCCCGCGCGAAAGCGTCGGAGAACGCCTGCTGGTCGTCCTTGAAACGCTGGGAGATCTCGGCGTAGACCGGGTCGAAGCGCAAGGCGAGGTCGGACGTCAGCATGCGCGGTTCCTGGCTGCCGGCGCCGTGCGCGGCGGGCACCATGTCGCTGCCCGCACCGTCCTTCGGACGCCACTGCTTCGCCCCGGCCGGCGACTCGGTCAGCTCCCACTCGTAGGCGTACAGGATGTGGAAGAACTCGTTGTCCCAGCGGGTCGGGTGGTAGGTCCAGGTGACCTCCAGGCCCGAGGTGATGGCGTCGGCGCCCTTGCCGGTGCCGTGGCTCGACTTCCAGCCGAAGCCCTGCTCTTCGATCGACGCACCCTCCGGCTCGGCACCGACCAACTCGGCCGGGCCGGCGCCGTGGGTCTTGCCGAAGGTGTGACCGCCGGCGATCAGCGCGACGGTCTCCTCGTCGTTCATGCCCATACGGCCGAAGGTGTCGCGGATGTCGCGCGCCGAGGCGAGCGGGTCGGGGACACCCTCGGGGCCCTCGGGGTTGACGTAGATGAGACCCATCTGCACCGCCGCGAGCGGGTTCTCCAGGTCACGTTCGCCGGAGTAGCGCTGCTTGCCGCCCTCCTCGCCGCCGAGCCACTCGGTCTCCGGACCCCAGTAGACGTCCTCGTCGGGCTCCCAGACGTCCTCGCGGCCGCCGGCGAAGCCGAAGGTCTCGAAGCCCATGTTCTCCAGCGCGACATTGCCGGCCAGGATCATCAGGTCGGCCCACGAGATCGACTGACCGTACTTCTTCTTGACCGGCCACAGCAGGCGGCGGGCCTTGTCGAGGTTGCCGTTGTCGGGCCAGCTGTTGAGCGGGGCGAAGCGCTGCTGGCCCGTGCCGCCGCCGCCGCGGCCGTCCTGCACGCGGTAGGTGCCCGCGCTGTGCCAGGCCATGCGGATCATGAACGGGCCGTAGTTGCCGAAGTCGGCCGGCCACCAGTCCTGCGAGTCGGTCAGCACCGCGTCGATGTCGGCCTTGACGGCGGCGAGGTCGAGCGCCTCGAAGGCGGCCTTGTAGTCGAAGTCGTCGTCGAGCGGGTTGGCGACGTCGGGGTTCTTCGCGAGGATCTTCAAGTTGAGCCGCTGCGGCCACCAGCTCTGGTTGCCGCTGCGGCTCTCGGTCGGGTGCGCCGCGGCGCCGTGGGCGACGGGGCAGCCGCCGCTCTTGCTCGACTCGTTGACGTCGGCCAACTCGGTGTCGTTCTCAGCCATGTCCGGTCCTCTCAGGTGGGTGTGGTGCGGGGAAATCAGGGGGTGGTCGCGGAAGCGCAGCCGGGGCACAGGCCCCAGTAGACGACCTCGGCCTCGTCGACGACGTAGCCGTGGTCGTGCGACGGGGTCAGGCAGGGCGCGAGGCCGACGGCGCAGTCGACGTCGGCGATCGAGCCGCAGGCACGGCAGACCAGGTGGTGGTGGTTGTCGCCGACGCGCGACTCGTAGCGCGCGACGAGGCCGCTGGGCTGGATGCGGCGGACGAGTCCGGCCTCGGTCAGCGCGGCCAGGGAGTCGTAGACCGCCTGGTGGGACACCTCGGGCAGCTCCTCGCGCGCGGCGGTGATGACCGTGTCGGTGTCGGCGTGCGGATGGCCCTCGACGGCGGCCATGACGGCCAGCCGCGGACGGGTGACGCGCAGCCCGACGTCGCGCAGCATGCGCTCCGCGCCGGACATCGTCGTCATGACCACCACTGTAGCCCTTTTCTTGAATCAATCAAGAAAGGTGAGCCTTGGCTGAGGTCGCCGGGCGCTCAGAACAGGACGTTGAGCGCCCCCGGGAGCACCGACACGACCGCCGGATCGTCGGCCGAGGTCGGCAGCATGCCGAGCGGCTCCCCGTCGCCGCCCATCGGCAGCGACGGCGTGCCGCTGAGCCGGACTGCTTTCCCGCGCAGCTCGGTGACCTGGTCGAGCTCGACGTGCGACCCGTCGTAGACCTTCGGCATCGCCTTGATCATGCCGCGCCGCTGCGCCGCCTCGACCACGATCACGTCGAGCAGGCCGTCGTCGACCACCGCGTTCGGCGCGATCCTCATGCCCTTGCCGTAGTAGCCGGAGTTCGCCACGACGACCGTCGCGGCCACATAGGAGCTGGCCACCCCGTCGACCTCGACGGTCAGCTCGGTCGGCACGTAGGTGGCGAGCGCGTGCACGCTGGCGTAGGGGTACTGCAGCTTCGAGGGCATCCAGCGCACCCGGTCGACGATCTCCGAGGCGCGCGAGTCGACCCCCGAGTAGACCGACCCGGCGACCCGCTGCGGCGCCAGGCCGGGCAGCGTCGCCTCGATCAGGTCGACCGGTCGCTCCTCGCCGTCGAGCAGGACCGCGGCCACCTCGCCCGCGTCCTTCGACAGCCCCAGCATGCGGGCGAAGTCGTTGCCGCGACCGGCCGGCAGCAGCCCCAGGACGCCCTCGTGCCGCGCGACCTCCCCGGCGATGGAGGAGACCATGCCGTCGCCGCCGACCGCGACGACCACGTCGCCCCGGTCGGCGGCGGCGGACACGAGGTCGACCGTGCCCTCCGGCCCCGTCGTATAGGTGACCTCGACCTGGGCGCCGGCCTCGCGCAGCAACTTGGTGACCGGGATGACCGCCTCCGGGGCGCCGCCGCCACCGGAGATCGGGTTGATCAGGAACGAGAAGGACCTCACGGAATCAGAACTCCGGGGTTGAGGACGCCCGCAGGGTCGACGCTCGCCTTCAGGCCCTTGAGCATGGCCACCCCGACCGGGCCGATCTCGCGGGCCAGCCACGCCTTGTGGTCGGTGCCGACCGCGTGGTGGTGGGTGATCGTGGCGCCGCAGTCCATCATCGCGTCGCAGGCGGCCGCCTTCGCCGCCAGCCAGCGCGACAGCGGGTCGTCGCCCTGCTTCGCGGCGACGGTGAAGTAGAGCGAGCAGCCGGTCTCGTAGACGTGCGAGACGTGGCAGAGCACGACCGTGCCCTCGCCGAGGCTCGACTCCAACGCCGTCTTGACCGCGCCGTGCAGCCGCTCGGTGTTCGACCAGAAGGTCGCGGTCTCCAACGTCTCGACCAGCACGCCGACGTCGAGCAGCGAGTCACGCAGGTAGGGCGCGTGGAAGCGGCCCTCGACCCAGGACTGTCCGCGGTCCTCGCCGAGCGCCGTGCCGCCGAGGGCGGTCAGCTCCTCGGCGACCCGCGCGACCTGCGGCGCGATCCGGTCGCCCTCGTGGCCGACGATCATCAGGCAGCCGGTCAGCGCCTCGCCGCCGACGTCGGTCTGGCTGGCCAGGTTGATGGCCGTCTCGGCCTCGTCGGAGAGCCGGATGATGGTGGGCAGCAGCTGGCGCTGGGCGAGGTGGCGCATGGCCGCCTGGCCCGCCGCGAAGGACTCGAACTGCCACGCCTCGTAGCGCGTCTCGGTCGCGACGGCGCGCACCCGCACGGTGACCTCGGTGATGACGCCGAGCGTGCCCTCGGAGCCGAGGACGATCTGGCGGATGTCGGGGCCGGCGGCGTTCAGCGGCGAGGAGCCGACCTCGAGGTCGCCGATGGGCGTGGCCACCTTCAAGGCGACGACCATCTGGTCGAAGCGGCCGAAGCCGGCGCTGTTCTGGCCGCTGCTGCGGGTGGCCGCGAAGCCGCCGATCGTGGCGAACTCGAAGGACTGCGGGTGGTGGCCCAGGCGCAGGCCGTGGGCGGCGAGCAGCTCCTCGGCTGCGGGGCCGCGCACTCCGGGCTGAAAGGTGGCGGTCATCGCGACGGGGTCGACCGAGAGCAGCCGGTCCATGTCGGCGAGGTCGAGGCTGACGACGCCGGCGAAGCCGTCACGGGCGGCGACGAGCCCGCCGGTGACCGCCGTGCCGCCGCCGAAGGGCACGACCGCGACGCGGTGCTCGGCGGCCCAGGCGACGACGGCGGCGACCTCCTCGTGGGTGGTCGGCCGGACGACGACGTCGGGCGCGTCGGACAGGTCGCCGACGCGCGCCTTGAGCAGGTCGGGCGTCGACTTGCCGCGCGTGCGCAGACGGCGCGTCTCGTCGTCGGCGAGGACCTGGTCGGGCGAGGCGAACAGCGCGGCCAGCGAGTCCAGCAGCTCCGGCGCCAGCTGGGAGGCGGGCACCTCGACCGAGGCGGCTCCGGGCGTGTCGTTCGCCCCGAAGATCAGGTCGACCAATTCCTTGGACGAGTCCGGGAGCGGGGTGGCATGGGCGGGGTCTCCCCAACGCTGGGGATGCATCTCACGGTGGGTCACGGTCTAGAGTGTGTCACGTGTCACAGGATTCCAACAGTCATGCGCCCGCGAGTGTCGCCCGCATCGTCCCCGGCCTGGCGGACGCGCCGACCGAGGTCGACGTCCTGGTGGTCGGTCTCGGCGTCACCGGGGCGGGTGTGGCACTCGACGCGGCCGCGCGCGGCCTGTCGGTGCTCGCCGTCGACGCCCACGACGTCGCCTTCGGCACCTCGCGGTGGTCGAGCAAGCTGGTCCACGGCGGACTGCGCTATCTCGCGCACGGCCAGGTGGGCGTGGCGCACGAGAGCGCCGTCGAGCGCGGCGTGCTGATGGAGACGACCGCCCCGCACCTGACCCGGCCGATGCCGATGCTGCTGCCGCTGACCGGCGGGGTGTCGTTCACCCAGGCCACGCTCGCCTCGGCGGGCTTCCGGGCCGGCGACGCGCTGCGGATCGCCGCTGGCACGAGCGTGCGGACCCTCCCCCATCCGCGTCGGGTGTCGGTGGTCGAGACGCTGCGCATGGCGCCGTCGCTGCGCCGCTCCGGGCTGCGCGGCGGACTGCTGAGCTGGGACGGGCAGCTGGAGGACGACGCGCGGCTCGTCACCTGTCTGGCCCGCACCGCCGCCTCGCACGGAGCCGCCGTGCGCACCCACGCGCGGGCGGTGTCGGCCTCCGGCACGCAGGCGCGGCTCCGCGACGAGCTGACCGGTCAGACCCACGACGTGCGCGCGCGGGCGGTGGTCAACGCGACCGGCGTGTGGGCGGGGTCGCTGGTCGAGAACGTGACGCTCAAGCCGTCGCGCGGCACCCATCTCGTGCTGCGCGCCGAGACGCTGCCCGGACTGTCGGCGGCGCTGACCGTGCCGATCCCCGGCACGACCAGCCGTTTCGTCTTCGCGCTGCCGCAGCCCGACGGCACGGTCTACGCAGGCCTGACCGACGAGGAGATCGAGGGCGAGATCCCCGACGTGCCGGAGGCGCCGGAGTCCGACATCGGCTTCCTGATGGACGTCGTCAACCTGGCGTTGGAGCGCCACATCCGGCGCGAGGACGTCGTCGGCGCGTACGCCGGCCTGCGGCCGCTGCTCGACGCGGGCGGCGCGACCTCCGACCTGTCGCGCACTCACGCGGTGCTGACCTCCGAAAGCGGCGTGGTCACGGTGGTCGGCGGCAAGCTCACCACCTACCGGCGCATGGCCGAGGACGCCGTCGACGCGACGGGCGTGACCGCCGAGTCGTCTCAGACCCGCTCGCTGCCGCTGCTCGGCGCGGCCTCCCGCGAGGCGCTCGCGTCGCTGTCCGAGCCCGAACGGCTCGTGCGCCGCTTCGGCACGGAGGCGTCGCTGGTGCTCGACACGGCCCGCGAGGCCAGCGGCCTGAGCGACGACGAGCTGCTCACGCCCGGACCGCGCGGCGTGACGCTGGCCGAGTTGATCTTCGGCGTCACCCACGAGGGCGCCGCCGACGCGAGCGACCTGCTCGACCGCCGCACCCGCCTCGGCCTCGTCCCCGCCGACCGCGAGGCGGCCCTCCCCCTCGCCGAGCGCGCCCTGGCCGTCGCCAACGGTTGAGGCGGTGTCGCCACCGCTCGCACGCCCATGGGAGAAGTCGCACGTTCGTACTACTATGCCCCCATGCCTGTGACTCCCGCCACAGTTCGCCGCGCACTCGCCCTCACCGTCGCCGTCGCCCTGGTCGCGATCCCCGCCGCCGCGACGGCTCTGGAGCCCGTGGGCCCGCTCGGACCCGACCAGCAGCGCCAGGAGTCCGACCCGACGCTCGTCTCCCTGCCGTCGGAGCGGACCTACGACGAGATCCCCGACGACCGCTACGCGATGGCCGGAGGCTGCTACACGCTCCGGGCGCCCGACGGCGCCTGGGTCGCCAAGGACGGGACCGCCTACACGGCCGCCGACGACGAGGCGGACGCCGAGCCCTTCCACTTCCAGGCCACCGAACTCGGCCGCTATCTGCTGTTCGACTCCGAGGAGAAGTTCGTCTCGCGCGCGGGCGGGATCACGGCGGACGACGAGCCGAGCGTGGACGCCGAGTGGACCGTCGAGCAGTCCGGCGACGGCTTCGTCTTCACCGAGGGGCTCGCCGTCGGCGGCGACGGCTCCGGGGCGTTCGCGCTGCGCCTGGCCGAGGGCTGCGCCCACTGGGACGAGGTCGAGGTGAACGTCGAGGGTCCGGTGTTCGGCGGCACCACGCCGATCCAGGAGGTGCGCGGCTACCTCGACGACCACATCCACCACATGGCCTTCGGCTTCCTCGGCGGCGGCATCCACTGCGGCCGTCCCTGGCACCCCTACGGCGTGAAGTACGCGCTCGCCGACTGTCCCGACGCCGAGACGGCCCTGCCCGAGGCGGTCCTCAACGGCGGCGTCAGCTCCGAGCCGGGCGGCTGGCCGACCTTCGCCGGATGGCCCGCCCACGCCGACCTCATCCACGAGGGCACCTACTACAAGTGGGTCGAGCGCGCGTGGCGCGGCGGACAGCGGCTGTGGGTCAACCTGCTCGTCGAGAACACGGTCCTCTGCTCGATCTACCCGGGGCCGAACAAGACCTGCACCGACATGGACTCGATCCGCACCCAGGCCGCGCAGGCCCGCGAGTTCCAGGACTACGTCGACGCCCAGTGGGGCGGCCCCGGCCAGGGCTGGTACCGCATCGTCGGCACGCCCTCGGAGGCGCGCGCGGTCATCAACCAGGGCAAGCTCGCGGTGGTGCTCGGCACCGAGACCAGCAATCTGTTCGGCTGCAGCATGATCCTCGACAGCGCCGCTCCTCAGTGCACCGAGGAGGCCATCGTCGAGGGCCTCGACGAGCTGCACGCGCTCGGCGTGCGTCAGATGGTGCCGACGCACAAGTTCGACAACGCCTTCGCCGGGGCCAAGGGCGACGAGGGCTTCAACGGCATCGCCACCAATCTGGGCAACTTCCTCCAGAACGGCACCTTCTTCGACATGGAGACCTGCCAGGAGGGCCAGACCGCCGACCACACGCAGCTCAACCCGGACTCGATCCCGGAGGAGCAGCTGTCCGCCGGGCTGGGATCGCTGCTCGGAGCGGTCTCCTCCGCCAGCCCGCTGCCGGTGGCGCTCCCCGCCTACGGGCCGGGGCCGCACTGCAACCAGAAGCACCTGACCGACCTCGGGCGCTTCATGCTGGACCAGATGGTCGCGCGGAACATCATCTACGACGTCGACCACATGAACGCCTTCAGCCGCTCCGAGGCGCTCGACGAGCTCGAACGCCTCGGCTACTCCGGCGTCATCTCCAGCCACTCCTGGTCCGACCCGACCGCCTATCCGCGCATCTACGCCCTCGGCGGCATGGTGAACCCGTACGCGGGGCACAGCGAGGGCTTCGCGAGCGAGTGGCAGGGCCACCAGGCCAGCGTCGACGGCCGCTTCTACTACGGCGTCGGCTACGGGGCCGACACCAACGGGCTCGGCCCGCAGGGCGGCCCGCGCAACCCGACCGACGACCCGGTCGTCTACCCCTTCACCGGGCCGGGCGGCGTCCAGATCGACCAGCAGGTCTCCGGCCAGCGCACCTACGACGTCAACACAGACGGCGTGGCCCACTACGGCCTGTACCCGGACTGGATCCAGGACCTGCAGATGGTCGCCGGACGCGACATCAACACCGACCTGCTGCGCGGCCCCGAGGCGTACCTGCTGATGTGGGAGCGCGCCAACGGCATCACGAACGACGCCTGCCGCCAGCCGGAGCTGCGCCGTCAGGTCGACGAGTTCGCCACCATCGCCGCGGGCACGGGCGCCGACGACGTGCTGGCCGGCTTCGGCCAGCCGCACCTGCGCCGCGACGACACGTACCAGTACTGCGCCCTGAACGGCGACGCCGCCGCCACCGTGACGGTGACCTTCGACGGCGTCCAGACGACCGGCGTGACGAGCGACGCGACCGGCGACGCGCCGACCGATCCCGACGGCGCGCAGACCGTCGCCACGAACGAACTCGGCTCCGGCGGCGGCGTCCTCGGCGACGCCGAGGACGGACTTCCCGGCGCCGGCGGCCCCGGCCTCGACACGCTGATCGCGGGACTGCTCGCCCTGGCCTTCGGCGGCGCCATGCTCACCGCCACCGGCCGCCTCCGCGCCGACCGAGGCGGTCCGACCCCCTGACACCGGACGCGGGCGACCGTGGTAGCGTTCTTCTCCGTCGCACCCCTAGCTCAATTGGCAGAGCAGCTGACTCTTAATCAGCGGGTTCACGGTTCGAGTCCGTGGGGGTGTACGAACCGCCAGGCCCCCGACCATCACGGTCGGGGGCCTGGCCCGTCTCCAGCCACTCCAGGCTGACCCCCGTCACAGCGGCCCACGCCATCAGCATGGGCCGCTTCGGCGTTCCGTGACCGTTCTCATAGCGCCGGATCGTCCCGGCACTGATGCCCAGTCGCTCAGAGAGTTCCGGCTGCGTCATGCCGGCATGTCGCCGCGCCAGTTCCAGCCGAAGCGCCGCGTCAAGGGCCGGCACCACGCCCGTATCAGTGATCGTCATGTGAGGAAGTTTAATCACATTTGCGTCGGTTCCGCACAAAAACATCGCGACACGCCGAGTCGGTTGCTTCCTCATGTGCTTGGTTCAGAACATGATCGACGCATACGACGAGTTCACGAGCTGTTGACGACTGCTGAGGCGGCGGAGCTGCTGGGCGTCAGCGTGCCCGCAGTGCTCCGCATGGCCAAGTACGGCCGCATCGCCCCGTTCCACAAGATCCCGGGGCGCACCGACCCCCACACGTTCCACCGCGACGAGGTGACGCGCGTGCTCGCCGAGAGGAATCTGTCATGAGTGATCGAGTCCAAGCGGATCGACGAGCTGGAGCCGGGTGCCCGGGTGATGCTGCCGGTTATGTCGACGGCGGCGGCCGGCTTACGCCGCAGCCTCGACGGGACCGTCGAACGCCTCGTCGAGCGAGACGTACTCGTCGTCCGGCTCATGGAGGCTGAGACGGTCCTCCAAGTCGTCGATACGCTCCTGCACCGCCTCATAGGCCTCGACCGAGACGAGGACGCCGACGGGGCGGCCAGGACGCAGGAGGAACACCTCGTGCTCGGCGGCCTCGTCCACGAGGTCGCCGAGCACGGCACGGGCCTCGCTTGCGATCCATCGCGATCAGAGCTCCTTGTAGACGGACTGGCGGGTGCCGACGTACGTCACGCTGACGACGGACACCTTGTCGTCGATCCGGAAGCCACGCGGTAGTCACCGACGCGGACCCGGTAACCGGGGTGGCTGGTCGGCTTCTCCGACCCGACAGGCCGGGGCTCGGTCGCGAGGCCGTCCATACGCTCACGGATCCTCACCCGCTGCAGCGCGTCGATCTTCCGCGACGCCTTGACGACGCGACGGGCGACGACCACTCGGTGAGCCATGACAAAAAATGTCACTAAAGTTTGTACAAAAGCCAACAGGTGCGGCCGTACCCCATCTGCGCAGCCTGGCGTCTGCTGCCGAGCCCCCGGCCGATATCGGCCCACGACTCACCGCGGGCGCAGGCCAGCAGGCGGCGCGATCCCGTCTGACAGGACGCCCACAGGCATGTCCCAGCCCGCGCCGATCCGGGCTCCCTAACGTCGCTCTCGACCCCACCAGTCGAAGCGAGAGGGACCCCATGTTCACCACGTATCTGAGACGAGAGCTGAGCGGGCGGCGCAAGCAGACCGCGATCGTCGCGGTCGGCCTCGCCGTCGCGATCATGCTCGTCATCGTCGTCAACGCCTTCGCCGGCGGCGTGCGCCAGGCCCAAGCCGACGTGCTGTCGTCGGTCTACGGCGTCGGCACCGACGTCACCGTCACCCAGGCCCCCGAGCCAGGATCGGGCGGACCGCCCGACGGCGGCCAGTTCGACTTCGCCGAGGGCGAGGGCGAGAGCACCGAGGAGGGCTCCACCACGCTGTCGCAGGAGCAGCTCGGCACGGCGAGGGGCCAGACCGCCTACGCCGCCGACGCGGTCGCCACGATCACCGGACTCGACGGGGTCAGCGCCGCCGTCGGCACGCTCAGCCTCGAGAACAACAGCTTCAGCGGCGAGATCCCGCAGATGTCCGGCACCGACGACAGCGGCACGGGGGGCGGCGGCGGACCGCCGGAGGGTGGCAGCGGCGGCGGTAGCGGCGGCCCCAGCTCGTTCTCGGTCGACCGGTTCAGCGTGACCGGCGTGGACGCCTCCGTCGACGCGCTCGGCCCGCTCACCACGCTGGAGATCACCGACGGCGAGGGACTGTCGTCGGCGGGCGAGTCCGACCCGGTCGCAGTGCTCGACGCGGTCTACGCCGCCGAGGTCGGCCTCGCCGTCGGAGACACGCTGTCCGTCGGCGGCGCCGAGGTGACCGTCATCGGCCTCGCGTCCTCCACCAGCGGCGAGGACGTCGCCACCGAGTCGAACGTCTACGTGCCGTTGGCACTCGCGCAGTCGCTGTCGGGGCTCGAAGGCCAGGTCTCGACGATCTACGTGCAGGCCGAGTCCGCCGACGCGGTCGAGGACGTGGCCGCGGCCATCTCCGAGGCGCTGCCGGACCTGTCGGTGGAGACGCAGGAGGATCTGGCGTCGTCGGTGTCCGGCTCGCTGTCGAGCGCGGCCGACCTGGCCTCGTCGCTGGGACGTTGGCTGTCGTTGGCGGTGCTCGCGGCGGCCTTCGCGGTCGCGGTCCTGTTCACCGTCTCCGGCGTCACCCGCCGCACCCGCGAGCTGGGCACGCTGCGCGCCATCGGCTGGTCCCGGCGCAAGGTCGTCGGGCAGATCGCCGGGGAGTCGCTGGCCCAGGCCCTCGTCGGCGGCGTGCTCGGCGCGCTGGCCGGACTGCTCGCCATCGGGGCGCTGAACCTCGCGAACATCACCTTGACCGCCGCGCAGGCCGCTCAAGGCGGACCCGGCGGGGGCGGACCGGGAGGCGGGCCCGGCGGCGGACCCGGCGGCTCCTCCGACGCGGCGCAGGCCGCCTCGTCCGCGGTCGACGTCGTCTTGCACGCGCCGGTCAGCTTCCAGATCGTCGCCATCGCCCTCGGCGTCGCCATCGCCGGAGGCCTGCTCGCCGGAGCCGTCGGCGGCTGGCGCGCCGCCCGCCTGAGCCCCGCCGTCGCCCTGCGCTCCATCGCCTGAAAGGACTGACCATGTACTCCATCACCGGACTGACCAAGACCTACGAGACCCGCGACCGCGGCACGATCCAGGCGCTCGCCGGGATCGACGTGGAGATCGACGACGGCGAGCTCGTCTCGATCCAGGGGCCGACCGGCGGCGGCAAGTCGACGCTGCTGCAGATGCTCGGCGCGCTCGACCAGCCGACCGACGGGACGATCAAGGCCTTCGACCACGACCTCGCCCAGCTCGGCCACGCCGAGCTGACCGAGATCCGCGCGCGGGAGATCGGCTTCGTGTTCCAGCACTACAACCTGATCGCGACGCTCAGCGCGACCGAGAACGTCGAGGCGGCGATCCTGCCGACGAAGGCGGAGAAGGTCACGGCGGCGCAGCGGCGCGAGCTGGCGCTGGAGGCGCTGGACCAGGTGGGCCTGGCCGACCGCGCCGACCACCGCCCGTCGGAGCTGTCCGGCGGCCAGCAGCAGCGGGTGGCCATCGCCCGGGCGCTCGTCAAGCGTCCGTCGGTGCTGCTGGCCGACGAGCCGACCGGCAACCTCGACGAGCACACCCGCGACGAGATCTGGACGGTGGTCGAGGGCCTGTGGCGGACCCAGGGTCTGACGGTGGTCGTGGTCACCCACGACTCGGCCCTCGCCCGCCGCACCCCGCGCCGCCTCCGCATCGCCGACGGCCGCCTCACCGAGCTCGACTAGCTCCCGGGTCGCCGTCCCGCCGGATGTGCGCCGAGTTCAACCGTTTCGCGTGATGTTTTGGTTTTACCTGGGCGCACATCTGGGAAGAGCGGGATCTAGCGGAGGCGCCACTGGATCGCGGGGCAGGTGTCCATGACCATGGGGAGGCCGACCGCCTGGGCGCGGGCGAAGGCGTCGTGGTCGATCACGCCGAGTTGCAGCCAGACGCCGCCCGCGCCGACCTCGATCGCCTCGTCGACGAACTGCCCGGCCGCCTCGGAGCGGCGGAACACGTCGACCACGTCGAGGTCGAACGGGACGTCGGCCAGGCGGGCGTAGCCCTGCTCGCCCAGCACCGTCGGCGCGTCGGGGTGGACCGGGACGATCCGCTTGCCCCGGCTCTGCAACAGCGAGGCGATCTCATAGGACGTGCGCGACGGGTCGCCGGACAGGCCGACCACCGCCCACGTCTCGGAACCGTCCAACATCCGGCGGATCACCCCAGGGTCCTGCCATGCGACCGCCATCACCCCACCGTACGCCCCACCGGTTGACGCGGCGTCGTTCAATAGTCCCCACCACCACACGAAGGAGCCCCCTATGAAGTGCCCCATCGACGAGGCCACCTTGGTCATGAGCGAGCGGGCGGGCGTCGAGATCGACTACTGCCCGACCTGCCGCGGCGTCTGGCTCGACCGCGGCGAGCTCGACAAGATCATCGACCGCGCCGTCGGCGAGGCGAAGCCGTCGCCCGCGCCGACCCCCGCCCCGCAGGCCGCGCCCGTCTACCGCGAGGAGCGCCGCTACGACCAAGGCGACCGCTACGACCCGCGCTACCGCAAGAAGAAGAAAAAGGAGCACTGGCTCATGGAGATCTTCGACTGAGCCACGCCGAGCGCGCCGTATAGGATCGCCCGGGTGAGCGACGCACAGCAGAGCCAGGCCCCGCACGACACCGTCCTGGTGGTCGACTTCGGCGCGCAGTACGCCCAGTTGATCGCCCGTCGGGTGCGCGAGGCGAAGGTCTACTCCGAGATCGTGCCGAGCACGATGAGCGCGGCCGACCTGCTCGCCAAGAAGCCCGCCGCGATCATCCTGTCCGGCGGGCCGTCGTCGGTCTACGAGCCCGGCGCGCCGCAGCTCGACGCGGGCGTGCTCGACGGCTCGGTCCCGGTCTTCGGCATCTGTTACGGCTTCCAGGCGATGTCGGCGGCGCTCGGCGGCACGGTGGAGCAGACCGGGCTGTCCGAGTACGGCCGCACCGACGTCACGGTGTCGGCGCCCGGCACGCTCTTCGACGGCGTCCCGTCCGAGCACCGCGTCTGGATGAGCCACGGCGACGCCGTCACCGCCGCCCCCGAGGGCGCGTCGGTGCTGGCCACCACGGCGGGCGCTCCCGTGGCCGCCTTCGAGGACGTCGAGCGACGTTTCGCCGGCGTCCAGTGGCACCCCGAGGTGCTGCACAGCGAGCACGGCCAGCGCGTGTTGGAGCGCTTCCTGCTGAACATCGCCGGCTGCCGCCCCACCTGGACCAGCGCGAACATCGCCCTGGAGCAGGTCGCGCTCATCCGTGAGCAGGTCGGCGACGCCCGGGTCATCTCGGCGCTGTCCGGCGGCGTCGACTCGGCGGTCTCCACCGCGCTCGTGCAGCGCGCGATCGGCGACCAGCTGACCGCCGTCTTCGTCGACCACGGCCTGCTGCGCAAAGGCGAGGCCGAGCAGGTCCGCGAGGAGTACGTGGCCGCCACGGGCGTCGATTTGAAGGTGGTCGACGCGAGCGAGCAGTTCCTCGGCCATCTGGCGGGCGTCGGCGACCCCGAGAGCAAGCGCAAGATCATCGGCCGCGAGTTCATCCGCACCTTCGAGGCCGCCGAGCGCGAGATCGTCGAGACGCCCGGCGCGCCGGTGCGCTTCCTCGTGCAGGGCACCCTCTACCCCGACGTCGTGGAGTCCGGCGGCGGCGAGGGCGCGGCGACCATCAAGAGCCACCACAACGTCGGCGGCCTGCCCGACGACCTCGAGTTCAGCCTGATCGAGCCGCTGCGCACGCTGTTCAAGGACGAGGTGCGCGAGGTCGGCCGCCAACTCGGCATCCCCGAGGCCATCGTCGGCCGCCACCCGTTCCCCGGCCCCGGCCTGGCGATCCGCATCGTCGGCGCGGTCGACGCCGAGCGGCTGGCGATCCTGCGCGAGGCCGACGCCATCGTGCGCGAGGAGACCACGGCGGCGGGCCTCGACGGCGACGTCTGGCAGTTCCCGGTGGTGCTGCTGGCCGACGTCCGCTCGGTCGGCGTGCAGGGCGACGGCCGCACCTACGGCCATCCGATCGTGCTGCGGCCGGTCTCCAGCGAGGACGCGATGACGGCCGACTGGAGCCGCCTGCCCTATGAGCTGTTGGAGCGGATCTCGACGCGCATCACCAACGAGGTGCGCGAGGTCAACCGCGTCGTGCTCGACGTGACGAGCAAGCCGCCGGGCACCATCGAGTGGGAGTGAGCCCGCGGGCTCAGTGGCCCTCGGCGCTGTGCTGGTAGGCGTCGAGGAAGATGTGCGCGACGTGGTCGTCGGCGATGCGGTAGAAGACCTGCCGCCCGTCGCGCTGGCCCTCGACGAGGCCCGCGGCGCGTAGTTTTCCCAGGTGTTGGGAGATGAGCGGCTGGGCCGCCCCGGTGAGCTCGACGAGCTCGGCGACGGTGTGGTCGCGCACGGTCAGCCGGTGCACGATCGCGGCGCGCAACGGCGAGGCGAGCGCCGCGAACACCTCGGCGACCGGTCCGTACTGACGGTCGACGGTGTCGCGCTCGCTCGCCTCGCCGGGCGCGTCGTCAGTCGGGCTCACGGGTCCATTGTGGCCTGCGACCCCGCCGACCGGAGCCTCAGTGCTCGTCGTAGTGGTCGCCGTGGGCGGCGTGGCGGTGCTCGCCGTGCAGGTAGTCGACGTGGTCGCCGTGCTCGACGGCCCCGTGGCCGCAGTCAGGGCCGTGCTGGTGGTCGTGCGGCTCGGCGGTGACGTGCGCGTCGATCTCGTGCTCGTCGTAGTGGCCCTCGTGCTGGTGATGCGCGTGGCCGTCGTGCAGATAGTCGACGTGACCCTCGTGCTCGACGGCGACGTGGCCGCAGTCAGGGCCGTGGACGTGCGTGTGGTCGGTGTGGACGTCATGGGTGACGGTCATCGGAGACTCCTCGGGACGGGAAGAAATACATCAATACATTAGCATGTATTGATGTATTAGCAAGTCCCGCACCTGGACGACGAGATAAAAATGAGTCTCGATAGCATCACGCCATGACGACCGCCCCCGACGACCTGGCCGAGCGCCTCGGCGACGGACACGGGCGTCGCGTCCTCCTGCTGGCCGAGGTCGCCGACGACGTCGCGCCCCTCGCCACCCACCTCGCCCGCCGCGCCTGGGCGGTGGCGGTCTGCTGCGCGCGCGACACGGGACTCGACGCCGCCCGGAGAGACGCCGAGCGCGCGGGCCTGGTCGCCGACTGGCGGCAGGCCTCCCCCGACATCCTCCCCTTCCGCGACGGTCAGTTCGCCGTCGTCGTCGGGAGCCACACCGCCGAGGTCGACCGCGTGCTCGCCGACGACGGACAGCTCATCACGCGGTGACTCTGCGACAATGAGCGCCATGTGGATCGGCTGGCTCTCGATGGACCTGCGCCTCGGCGACGTCCACTCGCTCAAGCAGAAGCGGTCGGTGGTCCGGCCGATCGTCGCCGAGCTGGCGCGCAAGCTCAGCGTGTCGGCGGCCGAGACCGGGCACCTGGACCTCTACCGCCGCGCCGAGGTCGGGGTGGGCGTGGTCGCCTCCACGCAGGCGCACGCGACCGAGGTGCTGGAGGCCGCCGAGCGCCTCGTCGCCGAGCGGCCCGAGGTCGAGCTGGTGGAGGCCCGCCCCCGCGTGCTGCGCGCCGACGACCTCGACTGACGGCGCCTGTCTCCTCGCCTGTCGGCGCGCCTGGGCATACTGGCAGCGGTCCAGATCGTCGTCAGACCCGTCCATTCGAAAGGGACATCGTGCGTAATCCCCGTGCTTTCACCCGCCCGCTCGCCGTCGGCGCCCCCGCGCCGGTCACCGAGGTGCCGTTCCGGCCGAGCCGGATGATCCACTTCTTCGACCCGAGCAACCCGAAGATGGCCGAGAAGGTCCCGTCCATCGCGGCGAAGGTCGACATCATCCTGGGCAACCTCGAGGACGCGGTCAAGACCGAGAACAAGGAGGCCGCCCGCAACGGCCTCATCGAGATCGGCAAGAACAACGCCAATCTCTTCGGTGCTGGCGGCGACACGCAGTTCTGGGTGCGGATCAACTCGCTCGACTCGCCGTGGGTGCTCGACGACCTCATCGCGCTGGTGACCGAGATCGGCGACAAGCTCGACGTCATCATGGTGCCGAAGGTCGAGGGCGCGCAGGACATCCACTACATCGACCGCATCCTCGCCCAGCTGGAGGCGAAGGGGAACGTCGCCAAGCCGCTGCTGGTGCACGCGATCCTGGAGACCGCGCTCGGCGTGGCGAACGTCGAGGAGATCGCCTCGGCCAGCCCGCGCATGCAGGGCATCAGCCTCGGCCCGGCCGACCTGGCCGCGAGCCGCCGCATGAAGACCACCCGCGTCGGCGGCGGCCACCCCGGCTACCTGGTGCGCACCGACCCGACCGGCGAGGATCTGACCGAGGGCCGCTCGACCTACCAGCAGGACCTCTGGCACTACACGATCTCGCGCATGGTCGACGCCTGCGCCGCGAACGACATCCTGCCGTTCTACGGGCCGTTCGGCGACATCAAGGACGTCGTGGCCTGCGAGGACCAGTTCCGCAACGCCTTCCTGCTCGGCTGCGTCGGCGCGTGGAGCCTGCACCCGGTGCAGATCGACATCGCCAAGAAGGTGTTCTCCCCGTCGAAGGAGGACGTCGAGCACGCCAAGGTCGTCGTCGAGGCGATGGGCGACGGCTCGGGCGCGGTGATGATCAACGGCAAGATGGAGGACGACGCCTCTTGCAAGCAGTGCCTCGTGATGCTCGACCTCGCCCGCGAGCTCGCCGCCCGTGACCCCGAGCTCGCCGAGCTCTACGCCCTCTGAGGAGCCCCGACATGACTACTGTGCCCCATTCTGCGGCTACCGCCGCGGGCCGTCCCCGCCGCAGCGTCCTCTACATGCCGGGCGCGAACGAGCGCGCGCTGGAGAAGGCCAAGACGATCGACGCCGACGCGCTGATCCTCGACCTGGAGGACTCGGTCTCCCCCGACGCCAAAGAGGCCGGCCGCGCCAACGTGGTGGCCGCCGTGAAGTCCGGGGAGTACGGCCACCGCGAACTGGTCATCCGGGTCAACTCGATCGGCACCCAGTGGCACGACGACGACGTGTTGGCGGCCAGCGAGGCCGGTCCCGACGCGATCCTCGTGCCCAAGGTCGAGTCGGCCGAGCAGGTGCTCGCCCTGGTGGCCGCGATGGAGGCCGCCGGCGCCCCGGACTCGACCCAGCTGTGGGCGATGATCGAGACGCCGCGAGCGCTGCTGCACGCCGAGGAGATCGCCGCCGCGCACGAGCGCCTGACGGTGATCGTCATGGGCACCAACGACATCGTCAACGAGACGTACGGCCTGCACACGCCGGGCCGCAACCCGGTCGTGCTGACGTCGCTGTCGTGGACGCTGCTGGCGGTTCGCGCGGCGGGCAAGGTCGTCATCGACGGCGTCTACAACAACGTGAAGGACCCGGAGGGCTTCGACGCCGAGGCGCGTCAGGGCCGCGAGATGGGCTTCGACGGCAAGACGCTCATCCACCCGAGCCAGGTGGAGCCGGCCAACGTCGCGTTCAGCCCGTCGGAGGCCGACATCGAACGCGCGAACGGCATGATCGCCGCCTTCGAGGAGGCCGCCGCGAACGCGCAGGGCGTGGCGACCTACAACGGCAAGATGATCGAGGAGTTGCACATCCGCGACGCCCGCCGCATCCTCGCCTTCGCCGAGGCCCTCCAAGGCCGCTGACCCGCCCATTCTGCGCCGCTGACGGGGACGCAGAATGATGCTTTCGGGTAGCTCTGACTACCTCAACACATCATCCTCGGTCCCCTAGGGGGCCGAGGATGATGTGTTTGGGCTGCCCTGGCGACCGCGATCCATCATCCTGCGTCCCCGGGGCAAGCGTCAGAGCCAGGCGCGCACCGCTTGAGCGAACTCCTCGGGGGCGTCGGAGGGGACGTAGAGGCCGGCGTCGGGGACGACGACCGTCTCGTGGTCGGGGAAGGCCGCCTCGAGGCGCTCGCGCTCCTTCGGGCGGAAGACCTTGTCGGCGCCGCCCCACACGATCAGCGTCGGCAGGCCTGCGAGGTCGGGCAGGCCCGCCTCCAGCTCGGCGAAGAAGGCGCGGCCGCCGGTGATCCGGCCGGGCAGCAGCGCGGCGGCCTGACGTCGGGCGGGCGTGGCCTGCGCGCGGCGGTAGTGCGTCATCTCGGCCGTCGTGGGCGTGCGCCGCCGGTGGCCCATGGCGAGGAAGGAGTTGACGACGAGGTCGCTCCGGCGGGCGAGGAGGCGCATCGGAGCCGCGCCGCCGACGCGGGAGGCGAGTTCGAACCATGGGTCGCCGTTGGTCGACCAGGCCCAGGTGTTGGCGAACACGAGCCGTTCGAACGCCTCCGGCCGCCGCAGCGCCGCGGTCAGACCGATCGGCCCGCCCCAGTCCTGTCCGACGAGCGTGACGCCGGTCAGGCCCAGCGCGTCGACGACGCCGGTGACGACGGCGGCGTGGTCCTCGGGGTAGTGGCGGTAGCCGGGCGCGGCCGTCGACAACCCGAAGCCCGGATAGTCGAGCGCGACGCAGCGGACGTCCTCGCGCAGCGCGCCGACCACCTCGCGGAAGAGGAACGACCACGTCGGGTTGCCGTGCAGGAACAGCAGCGTCGGACCGTTCCGCGGCCCTTCGTCGACGTGGTGGACGACGTTCCCGTCGATCTCCATGAAACGGCTCTCGAAGGGGAACAGGTCGTCGTCGACCCAGTCGGGCCGGACCCCGGCCAGCGTGTCGGTCATCGGGCTTCTCCTCGCCTCGGTACGCTCGCTTGAGATTCTCACGTTCACTTGAAAAACTCAAGTAGGTGTCATGAAGAGCTACGGACAGTACTGCGGACTCGCCCGCGCCCTGGAGGTCGTCGGCGACCGGTGGACCCTGCTCGTCGTCCGCCAACTCCTCATCGCGCCGGCCCGCTACCGCGACCTCCGCCAAGCGCTCCCCGGCGTCGCCACCAACCTGCTCGCCGACCGGCTGCGCGACCTGGAGTCGGTCGGCGTCGTGGAACGGCGGGTGGCCGACGAGGGCGGCGCGGTGGAGTACGCGCTCACCCCCTGGGGCGCCGAATTGCGCGAGCCCGTCGAGAGCCTCATCCGCTGGTCGACCCCGCTCATGGTCCGCGGCCCCGAGGGCGACGCCTTCCGCCCCGAGTGGCTCACGCTCGCGCTGCCCGCGCTCCTCGCCACCCGCCCACTGCCCGTGCGGGCCGTCACGATCGCGCTCGACCTCGGCGACACCCCCTTTCGCCTCCAGGCCGGACCCGACGTCGCCGTCGTCGGCCCGCCCGACGGACGCCCCGCCGACGCCACCCTGCGGGCCGAGGCCTACCCGCTGCTCGGGCTCGCCGCCGGAGCCCTCTCCCTCGACGACGCCCTCGCCCTCGGCCTCGTCGAGGTCACCGGCGACACAGACGCCGTGCGCGAGGCGCTCGCCGGCTGACCGACCGCCGCTCGACTGTCCGCATCGCGGAACTTAGTGTGTCCTACATCACACATTTTGTCACATGATGTGCGGAGCTTGTCACCGTGCGCGAGAACGCTCGGCGACGCAGAGGGGAGAAAACCCCGTCCCGTTGTCGCGAAAGGCGAAATATCATGGTGGAGATCGGCGCACGCCCCGACGTTCATCCCATCCGGCGCGTCGTCAGCAGAGTCGGCCGCGCGCTGACCACCCCGCTGGTCCCCGACGACTACTTCGAACTGCTCAGCAGTCAGTGGTCAACCCGCGAGCTGACCGGCGAGATCGTGGCGCGGCGCAAAGAGACGCCCGACACCACCACGCTCGTCATCAAGACCTCCAACCCCTGGCCCGGCCACCGCGCCGGCCAGTACCTGCGCCTCGGCGTGGAGATCAACGGCATCCGCCACTGGCGCGCCTACACGATCACCTCCGACCCGAACCACCGCGACGAGCTTCTGTCGGTCACCGTCAAGCACGTCGAGGGCGGGCGCGTGTCGCCGTGGGTCAACGAGTACCTGCGCACCGGCGACAAAGTCTTCATCGGCGAGGCCGAGGGCACCTTCGTCGCCCCCGAGCAAGTCCCCGACAAGATGCTGCTGCTCACCGCCGGCAGCGGCGTCACCCCGATCTGGGGCGTGCTGCGCGACCTGTCGCGGCGCGGCGCGCTGAACGACGTCGTCCACGTCCACTGCTGCCACAGCGCCGACGACTTCATCTTCGGCGCGGAGCTCGAAGCCGCCGCCGAGCGCGAGGACGGCTACACGCTCCTGCCGCACTTCCGCTGCGACAACGAGAGGCTGAACGCCGACTCGCTGGCCGAGCTGGTCCCCGACTGGGCCGAGCGCACCACCTACCTGTCCGGGCCGAAGGAGATGATGAACGACTTCATCGCCCACTGGGACGAGAAGGGCGACCGCTCGCTGCTGCACCTGGAGCGCTTCCAGCCGGTCATCGGCGGCGACGCCACCGTCGAGCCCGGCTCCGGCGGCACCATCCGCTTCCGCGTCACCGACTTCGAGGCGGTCAGCGACGGCCGCACCTCGATCTTGGAGGCCGGCGAGGCCACCGGCCATGAGCTGCCGCACGGCTGCCGCATGGGCGTGTGCCACACCTGCAAGTGCACGCTCGTCAGCGGCAAAGTCCGCGACCTGCGCACCGGCGAGGTCGGCGGCGACCCCGGCGACCTCGTCCGCACCTGCGTCAACGCCCCCGAGGGCCACGTCGAACTCGACGAGGGCCACGTCGTCATCAAAGGAACCAGAGCGAGGAGCGCCTCATGACCGTCACCGCCGAACGACCGAGCGTCGGCCACGACCCGGACCACCCGCTGCACAAGCTCACCCCCGAGCAGCTGGAGGAGATCGGCAAGGAGTTCCAGGCGATCCACGACGAGGTCTACGCCGACCTCGGCGAGCGTGACGCCGAGTACATCCGCGGCCTGGTCCGCTTCCACCGCCGCCTCGCCGCCCTGTCGCGGGTGGCGCTGCTCGGCTCGAAGTCGACGCCCGCCCTCGTCGGCGGCACGATCGGCCTGTCGATCGCGAAGATCATCGAGAACATGGAGCTCGGCCACAACATCCTGCACGGCCAGTGGGACTGGATGAACGACCCGCACATCCACTCCTCCACCTGGGAGTGGGACAGCGCGTCGCCGTCGAGCTCGTGGAAGCACTCGCACAACTACATGCACCACACCTACACGAACGTGATCGGCAAGGACCACGACGTGGGCTACGAGATCATGCGCGTCGACGAGCGTCAGCCGTGGAAGCCCGCCTACCTCGCGCAGCCGCTCTACAACCTGATCCTCGCGGGCCTGTTCGAGTGGGGCGTGGCCTTCCACGACCTCGACATGGAGGCGGTGAAGAAGGGCGAGAAGCCGGCCGCGCAACTCAAGGCCGAGCTGAAGGAGATCGGCCGCAAGGCGCGCCGCCAGATCGTCAAGGACTACGTCGCCTTCCCGTTGCTGAGCGGACGCGCCTGGAAGCGCACGCTGCTGGCCAACGTCACGGCCAACGTCGCGCGCAACGTCTGGGCCTACGCGATCATCTTCTGCGGCCACTTCCCCGACCAGGCCTACACCTTCACCGAGGAGGAGGCGGCCGACGAGTCGCTGGGCGCCTGGTACGTGCGCCAGCTGATCGGCTCGGCCGACATCGAGGGCGGCGACCTGTTCCACCTGATGAGCGGCAACCTGAGCTTCCAGGTCGAGCACCACCTGTTCCCCGACATGCCGAGCTCGCGGTACAAGGAGATCGCGCCGCGCGTCAAGGAGATCTGCGCGAAGTACGAGCTGCCCTACAACACGGGCCCGTTCCTCAAGCAGTTCGGCATGGTGCAGCGGACGATCCTGCGCCTGGCCTTCCCGGGCGGCGGCCCCACGCCGAAGCCCGGCCCGTTCAAGGCCGGCCCGGACGACGTGCGCCCGCCCGTCGACGAGAACCCGCTGCGCGAGCCCTTCCCCGCGGCCAGATGAGGCCATGACCCCGCTCATCCGCGCGAGGGCGCTGACCGGCTTCACCGAGTCGGTCAGCGCGCTCGGCGGAGACGCGGCCGCGTTCCTACGCGCGGTCGACGCCGACTGTTCAGCTGTCCGATGCCAGTCGGAGCGAAGATTCGGGGCGCGGCCTTCCCGGCCTCCGTGCTCGACCTGACCGGCCTCGGCAACGACCCACAGACGCGGGCACTCGTCACCGAGCACCCATCCGGGCTCGGCCCGGCCGCCCGGACCGACCTACCGTCGGAGATCGCCGGGGTCGTCACCCGACTCCTGCCGACCGGCCATTTCGACATCGAAGCCGTCGGCGACCGACTGTTGGTGCATCCGCGCACTCCGCAGCGGCGTCTCACCGCTCTGGGACGTCCTTCGAGGCGATCCTCGAGGACGCGCGCCGCGGACCCGCCCAGCAGTATCTGCACACCACCGACATGCCGCCCTACCGACTGGCCCGGCGACCATCGGGCGGAGCCGCCGGGACCATCGTCCGTGTGGTCGGGCGGCGAGCGTCACGGCGTCGGCCTCGACCTCCGCTGGTCGCAGCGCTCCGGCGTCGTCGTAGAAGCGCAGCGCACTCGTGGTCAGTCCGACACGTCGCGCGAAGGCTCCGATGGGGATCAGCTCGTCATCGCTCACCCGGCCATCGTGGGCCTTCGACCAACCTGAAGGTCAAGCGGTCAGCGCGGCGCCGACATCGCGGACCCAGAACAGCGCCAACGAGTCCACGTAACGAGTGGGCCGTATCACACCCCGGAGTGCCGTTCGGCCGTGTTGGGTTGCCAGTCGGCGCTCTGGCTTTCCACTCGGATTCTCCGGTCACGCTCCTGTCGAGGCCTGGTGGTCAGTGTGTCGCGGTGCGTGGCGGCCCGGTCGTGATTTCCCAGAGACGGGTCCAGGCAGTGGCCCAGCGCCAGTGCGCGGGTGGATGCAGACCACGCGTCGGCCCGCGGTGGCGGTCTGGCGGGGGTGCTCGCACTCCTTCCGCTGCCGGTCGATGGCCAGACCGTCCGTCCCACGGCCTTGGCTGACACGAAGGCAGATCGCGGCCTTGGCGGGCACCGTGGACTGCGTTCTCACGCGCCCCGGGTTACCGCTTTGACGTTAGCCCTGTCCTGAACTCGACCACGTCACCGTCGACCATGACGTAGTCCTTGCCCTCCATACGCACCTTCCCCGCCGACTTCGCGTCGGCCATCGACCCCGCCTCGACCAGGTCGTCGAACGACACGACCTCGGCCTTGATGAAGCCCTTTTGGAAGTCGGTGTGGATGACGCCGGCGGCCTCGGGGGCGGTGGCGCCCTTGCGGATGGTCCAGGCGCGGGCCTCCTTCGGGCCGGCCGTCAGGTAGGTCTGCAGGCCGAGGGTGTCGAAGCCGACGCGGGCCAGCTGGTCGAGGCCGGGCTCGGTGATGCCCAGGTCCTCCAGCATCTCGGCGCGCATCTGCTGGGCCTCCTCGTCGTCGCCCAGCTCGACCAGCTCGGCCTCGCTCTTGGCGTCGAGGAACACCGCCTCGGCGGGCGCGACCAGGTCGCGCATCTTCGCCTTCAACGCCTCGTCGGCCAGTTCGTCGGCGTCGCAGTTGAACACATAGAGGAACCGCTTCGCCGTCATCAGGTGCAGGTCGCGCAGCAGCTCCAGGTCGAGGCCCGCGTTCAGCACGCCTGTGCCGGCCTCCAACGCCTCCTTGGCCTTCTTCGCCTCCTCCAACGCCGGGGCGAGCGCCTTGTCGCGGCGCGCCTCCTTCTCCAGGCGCGGGATGGCGTTGTCGACGGTCTGCAGGTCGGCCAGCACCAGCTCGATGGTGATCGTCTCGATGTCGTTGGCCGGGTTCACGTCGCCGTCGACGTGCGTCACGTCCTCGTCGCGGAACACGCGGGTGACCTGGCAGATCGCGTCCGACTCACGGATGTGCGACAGGAACTTGTTGCCCATGCCCTCGCCCTCGGACGCGCCGCGCACGATGCCGGCGATGTCCACGAACTGCACAGTCGCGGGCAGGATCCGCTCCGAGCCGAAGATCTCGGCGAGCTTGCCGAGCCGCTCGTCCGGGACGCCGACCACGCCCACATTCGGCTCGATCGTCGCGAACGGGTAGTTCGCCGCGAGCACGTCGTTCTGGGTCAGGGCGTTGAAGAGCGTGGACTTGCCCGCATTGGGGAGTCCGACGATGCCGATGCTGAGAGCCACGGGGCCTGAGCCTATCCCGAACGCCCCGGACTGTGATCGACACGTCGCCCTCCATCGGGCGCGAATCCTCGATTTTGTCGGCGCGGACGCCTACCGTCGGAGGCATGGCTGGTCTGGCCGCCCCGGCGACCCTCGCGCAGCGCGACCTCACTCTTCGTGGCGCCGCGCTGCTGGCGACTGCCCTCACCGCCGCTGCCGCTCTGCTCGACCTCGCCGACGGCCGCCTCGGCTTCATGACCACGGCGGGCTTGCTCATGTCGGCGGTCACCGTGCCGCTCGCGGTCATCCCCGAACACCTCTGGGCGACCATCTTCGTGCCGCCCGCGCTGCTCGTCGGAGCGATGGTGTTCGTGTCCTTCCTCAACTCCGACGCGCTGCTCTCCGACGCGATGCCCCACAGCAGCCATCACGCCGGGCGCATCCTGGCCGGCACGCTCGACCGCGGCGTCACCCTCGCGATCGCCGAGACCCTCACCATCGCGACGATCGGCCTGCGCCACCTCTGGCGTCGCTGAGACCGCTCAGGACTGCGCTGCGGCCTGCTTCTTCATGTCGCGGCGCAGCTCCGGCGGCAGGGCGAAGATCAGGCTCTCGTCGGCGGTGCGCACCGCGCGCGCGTCGCCGATGCCGCGCTCGGCCAGATAACC
The DNA here is from genome assembly GCF_047606445.1 of Aeromicrobium sp. Classification (GTDB taxonomy): domain Bacteria; phylum Actinomycetota; class Actinomycetes; order Propionibacteriales; family Nocardioidaceae; genus Aeromicrobium. Next base: position 65,846 of record NZ_JASGEK010000063.1, read on the forward strand.
GAGCACGTCCTGCACCAGGTCGTCGGGCACCGACGCGCCGGACGTGACGCCCACCGTCGAGACGCCCTCGAGCCACGCGTCGTCGATCTCGCTGATGTCGTCGATGCGGTACGACGCCTTGGCGCCCGCCTCCAGCGCCACCTCGACCAGCCGCACCGAGTTGGAGCTGTTGGCCGAGCCGACCACGATCACCAGATCGGCGTCCTGCGCGATCTCCTTGACCGCGACCTGACGGTTCTGCGTGGCGTAGCAGATGTCGTCCGACGGCGGATCCTCCAACTGCGGGAACTTCTCGCGCAGTCGGCGCACCGTCTCCATCGTCTCGTCGACGCTCAACGTGGTCTGCGACAGCCACGACAGGCGCGTGCCCTCGGGGAACTCCAAGCCGTCGACGTCGTCAGGGTGCTCGACCAGGGTGATGTGCTCGGGAGCCTCGCCCGCGGTGCCCTCGACCTCCTCGTGGCCGGCGTGACCGATCAATAAGATGCGGTAGCCGTCCTTGGCGAAACGCTTGGCCTCGTGGTGGACCTTGGTGACCAGCGGGCAGGTCGCGTCGATGGTCTTGAGGCTGCGCTCGGCGGCCTGGTCGTGGACCATCGGCGAGACGCCGTGGGCGCTGAACACGACCGTGGCGCCCTCGGGCACCTCGTCCAACTCCTCGACGAAGATCGCCCCCCGCGCCGCGAGGTTCTGCACCACATGCTTGTTGTGCACGATCTGCTTGCGCACGTACACCGGGGCGCCGTAGAGGTCGAGCGCCTTCTCGACCGTGATCACCGCCCGGTCCACGCCCGCGCAATAACCGCGGGGGTCGGCGAGAAGCACTTGGCCTCCGACAGGGGGCATACCGAGTTCGACCGTCGACGTCACGCGGCCCATCCTACCCGCCGCGCGATGTCGGCGGCCCGCTCTAGAGTGATCGCCATGAGCTTGAAGGACGCCAGCGCGGAGTCACCGGCCCCGCTGCGCGCGGTGTCGCAGGCGTTGGAGTCCTATATCGGCCGGCTCGGAGCGGTCTGGGTCGAGTCCGAGGTGGCGCAGCTCAACCGCCGGCCGGGCATCTGTTTCCTCACCTTGCGCGACTTGGAGGCGAAGCTGTCGATCAGCGGCAAGTGCCATGTCAGCGTGCTCGACGCCTCCCCCGCCCCCATCGCGCCGGGCGCGCGCGTCGTCGTCCACGCCAAACCCTCGTTCTACGGGCCGAACGGCAGCCTGTCGTTGGAGATCCGCGAGATCCGTCCGGCGGGCGAGGGCGAGCTGCTGGCCCAGCTCGAACGACGCAAGCAGTTGCTCGCCGCCGAGGGGCTCTTCGAGTCCCGATGGAAGAAGCCGCTGCCGCTCCTGCCGTCCGGTATCGGGCTGATCACCGGGCGCGACTCGGCCGCCGAGCGCGACGTCGTGCGGAACACTCAGCTGCGCTGGCCCGCCGCGCCCTTCGTCGTGCGTCACTCGCTCATGCAGGGGGCCGACTGCGCTCGCGGCGTGATCGAGGCGGTCGCCGAACTCGACGCCGACCCGTCCGTCGACGTCATCGTCATCGCGCGCGGCGGCGGGTCGGTGGAGGACCTCCTGCCGTTCAGCGACGAGGCGCTGGTCCGGTCGGTGTTCGCCTGCCAGACGCCCGTGGTCTCGGCGATCGGCCACGAGCCGGACGTCCCGCTGCTCGACCTCGTCGCGGATCTGCGCGCCTCCACCCCCACCGACGCCGCCAAGCGGATCGTGCCCGACGCCGAGGCCGAGCTCGACGCGGCGAGTTCGGCCCGCGAGCGCGCGCGATCGGCCGTGGCCCGGCTGATCGACGCCGAGAGCGCGGGCCTGGCCGCGCTGCGCAGCCGTCCGGCGCTCGCCCGACCCGCCACCCTCGTCGACGCGCAAGCCGACCTGGTCGCCGTCGAGATCGACCGCTGCCGACGGGCGCTGCGCCGGCGACTCGACCGCGCCCACGACGAGGTCGGCCACCATCTGGCCCGCGTCCGCGCGCTCTCCCCGCTCGCCACCCTCCAACGCGGCTACGCGGTCGCGCAGACCCCTGACGGCCGCGTGCTCGCCTCGGCGGGCGACGTGCCCGCGACCTTCCAGGTGCGCTTCGCCGACGGCCACGTCGTCGCGACTCGCGCCTCAGTCCACCTGCTCCCCACCGAGGACGACCATGAGTGAGCCGACCAACGACGACCTGAGCTATGAGGCCGCGCGCGACGAGCTGATCGCCACCGTGCAGCGTCTGGAGACCGGCGGCGCCTCGCTGGAGGAGTCACTGGCGCTCTGGGAGCGCGGCGAGGAGTTGGCGCGTGTCTGCCAACGCTGGCTCGACGGCGCGCGGACGCGCCTCGACGCCGCCATCTCGACGGGCGACGAGGACGACGGCTGAGCCGTCACTCGGCCGCGAGCGTCCCGAGGAACTCCGTGAGATCGTCGAGTGAACCGATGCCGGTGGTCACCAGCGTCGTGGCCTCCGCCGCCTCGCTCACCAGCGTGATGCGCTCGTCCGGACCGTCGTACCGCTGCCAGGCGACGCCGTCGGCCTCGACCGCCCCGGCCTCCTTCGCCCCCGCGGCGTGCTCGGCCACCATCTCCGCCGCCGACCGCTTCTCCTGCTCCAAGCCGATGTACCGGTCGTCGTCGGTCAGCACGCCGAGATGCCACGCCTGGCCTTCCCCCGGCTCGAAGCGGGCGGCGTTGACCCGCCAGCCTTCCGGCAGCTCACCCGGCGCGAGCAGCGGGTAGGTCGCCGCGTCGCGGGCGCTGTCGGCCGTCGTCGCGTAGTCGACGTCGCGCACCGGGTCGTCGGGCGTGTGGGTCAGCAACAGACCGAAGGCCCACAGGCCCAGCACGATCAGCGACAACACCCCGACGCTGCGGAGGATGTCGCCGAGCGAGGGGTTGCCGCGCTGCTTCGGCGGCGGTCCGGCAGGAGGCCTCGCCGCGCCGCTCACGCGGCCTGACCCCGACGCCAGCGGATGCCCGCCTCGATGAAGTCGTCGATCTCGCCGTCGAGCACGGCTTGGGTGTTGCCGGTCTCGTGCTCGGTGCGCAGATCCTTGACCAGCTGATACGGGTTGAGCACGTAGTTGCGCATCTGGTCGCCCCAGGTCGCCTGCGCGTCGCCGCGCAGCTCGTCGAGCTGGGCGCGCTCCTCGGCCTTCTTCAAGGCCAGCAGCTTCGCCTTCAACACGACCATGGCGCTGGCCTTGTTCTGCAACTGGCTCTTCTCGTTCTGGCACGACACGACGGTTCCCGTCGGAAGGTGGGTCAGGCGCACCGCCGAGTCGGTGGTGTTGACGCTCTGACCGCCGGGACCGCCGGAACGGAACACGTCGACGCGGATCTCCTCCTCGGGCACGTCGATCTCGTCGGTCTGCTCCAACACCGGCACGACCTCGACCGCCGCGAAGGAGGTCTGCCGGCGGCCCTGGTTGTCGAAGGGCGAGATGCGCACGAGACGGTGGGTTCCGGCCTCGACCGAGAGCGTCCCGTAGGCGTAGGGGGCCTTGACCGCGAAGGTGGCGGACTTGATGCCCGCGCCCTCGGCCCACGACGTCTCGTAGGCCTCCACGGGGTAGTCGTGCCGTTCGGCCCACCGGAAGTACATGCGGCGCAGCATCTCGGCGAAGTCCGTGGCGTCGTCGCCGCCCGCGCCGGAGCGGATGGTCACGATGGCCTCGCGCTCGTCGAACTCGCCCGACAGCAGCGTGCGGACCTCCAGCTTCTCGACGGACGAGCGCAGCCGCTCGATCTCGCCCTCGGCCTCGGCCAAGGAGTCGTCGTCGTCCTCTTCCTGGGCCAGTTCGACGAGGACTTGGACGTCGTCGATGCGCTGACGCAGGCCCTCGACGCGTTCGAGCTCGCCTTGCAGCGTCGACAGACGACCGGTGACCCGCTGGGCGTTCTCCTGGTCGTCCCACAGATCGGGGGCGCCGACCTGATCCTGCAGCCCGTCGATCTCCTGCCGCATCGTGGGCAGGTCGAGGACCTTCTCGATCGACGTCATCGTCTGGTCGAGGTCACGGATCAGCTCAAGGAAATCTACGGCGGCCACCCCCTGAGACTACCGGCTCTGACCTGGGGCTCGGCCTGAGGACGGCTGTCACGGCGACGGACGGTGGAGCCGCCCGGTCGCCTCCGAGACGACCAGCGTCCGTCGGGGCAGGCCGGGCAGCGCCAGCGCCAGGTCGACCTCGCGTTCCAGCCGCACCGTCACGTAGTCGCCCGACACCCTGACCTCGGCCACCCGCACGCCGGACGACGTCGCGACGTGCTCGGCCACCCGGTGTCGGGCGGCGTCGGCGTCGAGCGCCACGTCGGACTGAGCGTAGAAGTGGTCGAGGTCGAGCGCGTCCGCCGCGGCGATGGCGGCGCCGTCGGCCAGACCGTTGAGCCGCTGCCGTTCGATGAAGGCGCCCGAGGCGTTCACGACCACCACCGCGAGCACGCCGAGCACGCCCAGGAAGCCGACCGTCAGCAGTGTGGTCTGTCCTCGTTCGTCGCCACGGCGCCTCATCGTCCCTCCCGATACCGTCCGTAGTCCTGGGCGTAGTCGGCGCTGACCGGCACGACCCCCAGATCGTCGCCGAGGACGCTCGGCAGCAGCGGCAGCTCCTGGTCGACGGACACGAGCACCTGGACGCTCGATCCCGGCTGGAGGCAGTCCGCGGGCGTCGGCCGACAGACGACCTCGACGCGCGCGCCCGTCACCCCGTGGTCGTCGAGCGCCACCGACGCCGCCCGCTGCGCCCGATCCCGCGCGGCGGCGACGTCGGGCGCTCGGATGAACGCCTGCCCGGCGGCCTGGCTCGCCGACGACACCGCGAACGCGGCGCGCTGCGTCTCGAAGACCGCCAGCAGCGCGTAGACCAGAGGGATCAGCAGCAGGATCGTCAGCCAGACGAACTCCACTGCCGCCGCGCCCTCCTCCCTGCGCGCAGTCACGGCTCGACCTCGCGCACCGCGTGGCCGCTGACCTCGACGGTCATGCCCGGGCCGAACAGGCCGAGCGCCGGCACCTCGCTGACGACGCGCACCTCGACGCCGGGCGTGCCCGCGACCGTGGCCGCAACGACCGACACGCTGCGCGTGAACCGGTCACCGACCCCGGCCTCGATCTGCTCCCGGGTCCGCCGCTCGGCGATCCCGGCCGGGGCGTCGAGCGCAGCGGCCGCCCGCGCCCCTTCCGACGCGGCCGCCGTCGACACATTGCGCACATGCATCACGAGCGCCACCTGCATGACGCCCAGCACCAGCGGGACGAGCACGACCGTGACGAGCACGAAGTCGACCACGGCGGACCCTGACTCAGCCCGCCGTCGTGTCGGTCGACGACGCTCAGCCACCGACCGACGCCAGCGCCTGGCTGAGGATGCGGCTGAGCTCCGGCCCGGCGATCGCCGTCAGCGCGGCGACGATCCCCGCCGACATGACGGTGATCATCACCCAGCCGGGCACGTCGCCGTCCTCGTCGCGCGCGGGACGGAGCCGTCGTTCGATCCAGATCAACAGAGTGGGCATGGCGTGTCCTTTCATGAGCCAGTGGTCAGTTGCAACCCGATGACGCCGGGGTAGAAGGCGAAGATCACGGTGACGGGGAGGATGGCGAAGACGACGGGGACCATCATCAGGACCTCGCGCCGCGCGCCGGACTCGATGAGCGAGCGCCGCGCCGACTCGCGCACGTCGGCGGCCTGGGCGTGCAACACGTCGACCAGCGGCGTGCCGCGCTCGACGGCCCCGGCGAGCGCCTCGGCGAAACGCGCGACGCTGGCGACCCCGGTCCGCGCGGCCAGCGCGTCGAAGGCGGTGGCGATGGTGTCGCCGGCGTGCACGTCGCCCATGACCCGGCGGAGCTCGTCGGCCAGGTCGCCGTGCGCGACGCCCGCGACGCGGCGCACGGCCGAGGCCGGACTCTCACCGGCGGCGACGGCCAGCGCCAGCAGGTCGGCGACCGTCGGGAACTCTTGTGCCATCGCCTGCTCGCGTCGTTCGACCCGGCGCGTCAGGTCCTGGTCGCACCACCAGGCGGCGCCCAGCGCGGCGATGGCGCACAGCACCATCAGCGCGAGCGGCGACGCCGGACGACGGGCCAGCATCGCGAGGCTGAACGCGACGGCGACTCCGAACCCGACGGCGGCCGACCGCAGTTGACGGACGCGGAACGCCTCGACGGCGAGGTCCGAGCCGAGCCGGTCGAGCCGCCGACGGACGCTGTCGGCGCTGCCGATGGCCTCGGCGAGCGCGCCGCCGACCGACCGCAGCCGGTCGGCGAGGCCGCGCGCGCCGGGGTCGGCCACCGGTCCACGGGCCACGTCGCCGACGTAGGGGGCCACTCGGTCCATCAGCACGGGTCGACGCGAGCGCCGCCACCCGTCGACGGCCAGCGCGACGCCGCCGACTGCGCCGCCGGCCGCCACCGCGCCCCACATCTCCGGGCTCATGCGAAGATCCTCCGCTCCGCCGGGAGCCGTCCGATCCGCATCATGATCCGGTAGGCGATGACGCACACGAGCGCCCCGCCGACCACGATGACCACACCGGTCGGGGTCGCGTACCGGGCGACCACCTCGGGCCGTCCGGCCATGCTCAACAGCACCAGCCAGGGCGCGGCGACCGCCAACCGCCCGCCGTTGACCGTCCAGGCCTGACGCGACTCCAGTTCGCCCCGCGTGCGCAGATCGTCACGCAGGAAGCCCGACAGCGAACGCAGCACCCGCCCGAGGTCGTGGCCACCGACCTGCCGGGCCAGTCGCAACGCCTCGATCACCCGGTCGCCGACCGGGTCGGCGAGCCGTTCCTTCAATCGGTCGAGCGCGTCGTCGAAGCGGCCGCTCATGCGGTAGTCCCGGCCGAACTGGACGAACGCCGGACGCAGGCTCTCCGGTCCACGCTGGCTCAACGCGACCACCGCCTCCGGCAGCGACAGACCCGCGCGCACGCTCGCCGCGAGGTGGTCGACCGCGTCGGGCCAGACCTCCCGGCGCTCCCGGTTCCGTCGTTCCTCACGGGCGCGGCGCAGACTGCCCGGCGCGAGGGCGGCCAGCACCGCCAGCCCGACCCCGATGGTGGCCGAGCCGGTCAATCCGGCGACGGCGACGAAAGCAACCGTCACACACGCCAGGACGATCCCCGCGCGGCGCAGCCACGCCGTGTCGACCGACCGCACAGCCCGCCCCTCCAGGCGCGGCCGCTCCGGCGTGAGCGCCCATGAGGCGATCAGCGTGAGCCCGAGCCCGAAGGCCAGCCCGATCAGCGCTCCCACGGGCCACCTCCGAGAACCGCGTCCAGGTCGATCCCGGCCCGTTCGAACGCGTCCTGCCGGACGGGACGCCCCACACCCCGGCACAGCTGCCCGGACTGACGGACGAAGACCGACTCGCTCTCGACGTGCCCGGACTCGACCCGGCCGGTCACCGCGACGATCTCCCGCACGGCGCGTCGGCCGTCGCGGTCGAGCGCTGTGTGCACCACGAGGTCGACGGTGCTGGCCACCGTCGGCACGACGAAGGCCGAACCGATGTTCTCCCCGGCGAGCAGCGGCAGCGTGCCGAGTTTGACGAGCGCCTGACGTGCGGAGTTGGCATGGATCGAGGCCATGCCCGGCAGGCCCGCGTTGAGCGCCAGCAGCAGGTCGAGGCACTCGGCGGCCCGCACCTCGCCGACGAGGATGCGACTCGGCCGCATGCGCAGCGACTCCTTGACCAGCGTCCGCAGGTCGATCTCGCCGTTGCCCTCCAGCCCGGCGGGGCGGCACTGCAACTGCACCCAGTCCGGATGGGTGAGCTGCAACTCGTAGACCTCCTCGACCGACACCACCCGCTCACGTCCCGGAATGGCTCCGGCGAGGCAGTTCAGCAGCGTCGTCTTGCCCGCCTGCGTCGCCCCGGAGACGACGATGTTGAGCCCGGCCACGACGCTGGCCCGTAGGAACTCCGCCGCCGGCTCGTCGAGCGTTCCCAGCGCGACGAGGTCGTCGAGATCGTGCGCCCGGGCGACGAACTTGCGGATGTTGACCGCGGTGAAGCCCTTGGCGATGCCGTCGAGCACGACGTGCAGCCGGTGTCCGCCCGGCAGGTTCGCGTCGACGAACGGCTGGCTGACGTCGAGACGGCGGCCGGTGGTCGAGAGCATGCGCTCGACCAGCTCGCGGACCGTCTCGGCGGTCAAGATGACGCTCGTCAGCTCGTGGCGGCCGTGACGCGCGACGAACACCCGGTCGGGCGCGTTGATCCAGATCTCCTCGACGGTTTCGTCGTCGAGCAGCGGCTGCAACGGGCCGAGACCGGCCACGTCGGCCACCAGCCGGGCGACTTCCTCGTCGACTCGGTCGAGCCCGCGCACCGCGCCGGTGAGGCTGGCCCGCTCGTGCTCCTCGACGACATCCTCGGCGGCACGACGCACCGCCTCCGGGTCGGCCCGCGGGTCGATGCGGCGCTGCCGGACGAGATCACGCACCCGTGTTGTGAGAACCGTTGACGGATCCACCCCTGATCCTTCCCCCGAAAGAAACAGAAAACTTGCCGCATACTGTGACCCGAATATCCGAATCGGTCAAGCACCCTGACGACACACTGTGGAAAACTCGTTCAGAATCACTGGAATCTCAGTCCAATCAGTGACACGGGCACTGACGCTGATCAGCATCGACGGCGTGACCGCCTGCCTCTCGCCCCTCCCTTTCGCGTCGCGATAGTCCTAGACTCGGGACATGGCGAGCGAGGCGAAGACACGACCGACCGACGTCCCCGTCGAGGAGTTCCTGACGGGCAAACCGGCTCGGCAAGCCGCCGAGAGCGAGACGCTGACCGACCTCATGCGACGGCTCACCGGCCACGAGCCGGTCATGTGGGGACCCAGCATCGTCGGCTTCGACAGCTACCACTACGTCTACGACAGCGGCCGGGAGGGCGACGCCCCGGCGCTAGGCTTCTCGCCGCGCTCGGGCACGTTCGCCATCTACCTCGACGACTGCGCGAACCATGTCGAAGCCCTCGCCCGCCTCGGCCCGCACCGGGCCTCCAAGGCCTGCCTCTACGTGAAGAAACTCTCCGACGTCGACCTCGACGTGCTGGAGGAGATCCTGCGCGCCTCCCTCGCCGCCACGAAGGCCGCCTACGGATGATCGACCAACCGCACCACCCGAGTCAACATTCGAGCGCCGGATCGGTCGCCGCGATGACGACGCACTCACGCTTCCAGGTCCCGCCGATGCCCTTCTCCATGTCGTGGAAGTTCAGGGAGTAAGCCGTCGGCGCGGCGACTTCAGCGAGCAGACTCGCGACTTCGCTCTCAGGGACTTTCATGAAAACGGTCGGGATACTCATGAACCCGCCCTCGTCCATCATCCACTGGGTGTATCGCTCCATGTTGGAGTAGTAGACGCTCTCGACCGATATCAAACCGGGATAGCTCTCAGTGAAGGTTCTGCTCTCTTGCGAGACCATAGGCTCGCCTACAGAGTCCTTGCTCTCGCTTAAAGGGAAGATCCGTAACCGGATAGTGCCCTCTCACTGACGCGGCCCCCGCATAAACATTGCCCGGATAGACGTTGGCCAACGGCCAGGAGAATTCGCGTCCGGCCGTCGTGTTCTTCACCGTCACACTGCCGGTGATATCAGTGAACACCGCGCTGAAACCGGGCTCCTCATGCGTCCCGTCCTCCCACGGCTCATCCTGCCGGAGGTCATAGGCGACATCGAGGGTGTAGCCGTTGTCGGACTGAATCGACACAGCCCCCTGGAATCGGGACGCCTGCTCCTCCAACGTCGTTTTATAACCTACTGAGTAACGCACGATGTCGTTCAGAGGATCGTCGCCGAACGCCTCGCACACATCGTCGACGTCCTCGCGAGTGACCCCGTCGGCGAGCATCAAGGCCGCCTTCTCAAGCCAGAAAACTCGCTGCTCCTCAGCTTGTTGTTTAACCTTTCAGGCTGCTTTTCCGATGGGTTGGATGGGTGCTTTGTGTCGGTTGGGGTGTCCGTGTGGGCGTCCGGGGCCTGGTGTGGATGTTTTCGGCGGTTTCGCGGGGTGTGTGAGTGTCTGGTGGATCCGGCGGAATCCTGCGCGTACTCGTGTGGGTGTGAGTTTCTCGGCGGGTAGGGGTCGCTGCCAGGGCAGTCGGCAGTCCCTCGCCATGGTGCGGGCGAGTCGTAGCTGGGTGTGCGCGGTCACGATCAGGGCGGTCCATCGGTCGGCTGCGGCGGGTTCACGCAGGCGTGCGCGTGTCCAGCCGAGTTGTTGTTTGAGGAACCGGAATGTGTGCTCGATGTCGAAACGGCGGCAGAACATCGACCACCAGTGATCGACTGCGGCCGGGTCGGCCGGTTCTGGTGTCGAGACCCACAACCAGAGCGGTCTGGGTGTCCGGTCGCCGGGCAGACGCTCGACCCGCAGGCTGATCAGTGTGCCCTCGATGACCGGCGTGGGGCCCTCGTGTCCGGCCCATGGTCCCCGTCGTTCGAGCCGGGGATGGGTCCGTGTCCAGGCGCGGGCGGCGGCGTGCCCGTATCGGTCGGTGTCGTTCGTGGTGGCCATGGCCGGGTCGTCGTGCGTGCTGGCGTCTCGTAGCGACAGGCGTGTCCCGTGTCGTGGCGGACGGCCACGCCGGGCGGGTCCGGCAGGGGTGTCGGCCGGCCGGTGGTACACCCGGTTCGAACGGACTCGTCCGAGGACCTCGACGGGCAGACCTGCCAGCAGCCACGCCAGGCGGGGCAGGTCGTAGCCGGCGTCGGCGACGACGAGGATGTCGGGGTCGCCTGCCTGGTGGTGGCCCGCGGCCCTCAGGTTCTCCACCACAGTCCGTAACTGTCCGGCGGTGACACCAGTGGCGTCGTCGCCGGGGCGGAGACGACGGAAACTCAGGACCGCCGTCCAGGATGTCGGACCCGGCTCCACAGCGACGACGAACGAGTACGGCCACCCCGGGATCATGTCCGCCCGTCCACGTCCCCGGGCGTAGGTGTGGCAGAACGACCGGTCCGGGCTCGTGGCCGCGTCGGGGCGCAGCCAGTTCGACACGTCCACCGCCAACACGATCCTCGCCCTGCCGTCAGGTCCGGTGACCGTCGGGACCGGCGTCGCCGCCAGAACCCGACCGAACCGGTCGTAGTCGACGTGTCCGGCGTTCAACGCGTCGTAGACGCCCCCATGTCCGCGTTCCTGCTCGGGCTCCAACGACAGCCGAGCGACATCGGTGACCCGGCTCGGCGTGCAGGCGATCGCGTCGGCGAGCTCGAACAAGGCGTCCGGACGTCTTGTCATACACCCATAGACGCGAGTGCGGAAATCATCAAGGATGTCCAGCGGATCGTGTCGCTTCACGCGCTGAACGACAGTATCGGTGAGAATCATGGCGAAGGGCCGCCGTTTCCGTGCTTCATTGCTTCGTAACAATCAGCATCGGACTCGGCGGCCCTTCACCCCGCAGGACACGCCGCAAACCCCACACACCCCGCAGACCAACGGTTAAACAACAAGCTCAGACGCGGCGGCAAAATCCGAGCACGTTTCCGCACCGTCGTCATCGCGGAACTGCCCATACGCCTCTCGCGCCATGTCGTCCTAATCGGCTTCCTCACGGGTGAAGTCGAGAACGTCAGGAGTCTCGTCCAGCTCCTCGCCGTCCATAGTGGCCAGCAGGACGCCTTCCTCCGTCTCGAAAACGATCACATCGTCACCGAAACGAGCCTCCTCCGAAAAGGACATCTCCTCAGCGATATCGTCGCGGAGACGGTCGTTGCCGTCTTTCCACTCTCGACACGAGACTTCGTCGGGGTCGGTCACCCGTTCCTCTGGCGGCGAGGGCCGAGTGTCATCCCCCCGCCAGGCATCCCGATAGCGACAGCACGGCGATCATGAGCGCGCTTGGTAGACAACTCGTCCGCTTCACCATGCGCCAAAGCCCAGTCTGAACGGATAGTCGGCAACACCCTCGTTTCCGTGGGTGGTCCCAGTCGCGTCAATCATCACCCGTCACCCGCGCGACACGGGTCGGCGCTTGACGCCCGCGCGCGAGAAAAGGCTCGATCTCCACCCAGTGGTCGGCCTCGGGGCCGGCTCGATCCAGCATCGCCGCGTTCACGACCACCCGTCCCGGCACCGTCTTGGCGTGGTCGGTCAGGCGCGCGGCCTCGTTCACCGGATCGCCGATCACGGTGTACTCGTAGCGCTGCGCCGCCCCGACATTGCCGGCCACCGCACGCCCCGAGGAGACACCGACTCCGGCCTCCAGTCCAGGCACCTCGCCGGCCAGCCGACGCGCCATCCTCCTGGCCGCCGTCAGCGCGCGCGCCTCGAATCCGTCGATCGGCAACGGGGCGTTCCATATCGCCAACGCCGCGTCGCCCTCGAACTTGTTGATCGACCCGCCCTGCGCCTGCACCTCGTCGATCACGACCTGGAAGAAGCGGTTCAGCAGCGAGACCACCTCCTCGGGGTCCCGCTCGACCGCCAGCGTGGTCGACCCGATGACGTCGACGAACAGCACCGAGACGTGACGCGCCTCCCCGCCCAGGCTGACTCCCTCGGCCAAGGCCGCCCTCGCCACGTCGTCGCCGACGTGACGGCCGAACAGGTCGCGCAGACGTTCACGTTCACGCAAGCCCGTCACCATCTCGTTGAAGCCGGCCTGCAACATGCCGACCTCGGTGCCGTCGTCAATCGGAATCCGCACGTCGAGGTCCCCGCCTCCGACGCGGGTCAAAGCGAGGCGCAGGCCGCGCACCGGGTCGGACGTCGCTCGGGCGGCGGCGTAGGTGGTGAAGCCTCCCACCACGAAACCGATGGAACCCAGCACCAGCATCGTGATCGACACTTGCCGCACCGTCACATCGTCGGATCGGATCAGGGTGGCGAGGCCGACCGCCGCCGAGCCCCACAAGAGCACGCCCGTGCCCAGGACCCAGGCGAACATGGTCCGTCCAGCCACCGTCCGCACCCGTGATCGCGTCGGCACGCCCGTCGCGAGGGCACGTCGGGCGAGTGGACGCACCACTCGTTCTGTCAATAAATAGACAATTGACGACGTCGTGGCGCCCGCGAGGCCGATGATCTGTGTGACGGTGAGTGCCAGCACCGGCGAGACGGTGGCGTTGAACGCGGCGAACACCGCCGTCCCGAGGCTCCACAGCACCGCGTGCATCCAGAAAAGCCGACGGGGGACCGCCAAGAGGTCGATCTTCTCCTCGTCGGTCGGCGGGCGGTCTTGACGCACCCAGTCAGCCAGCCCCGCCGTCATCGCCAGCCCCCATACGGTGCCGACCGCCACGAGGATCGGCACGAGTGTCAGCGCCAGCGCGAGGTTCCGCATCGCCAGACTCTGCCCCGGCTCCACTGGCAGCGGGATCACCACGGTGGCCAGGAAATACACCGCGACGCCGCCCACGGCGCTGGTGAGGATGAGACCGCCGATCAGGACCGCCCGTAGCCACCAGACAATTGACATGCGGCGCACATAGGCGGCCAGGCGGTCGGCGCGAGTCGGTTCCACGAGTACTTTCTACCGTGAAACCGACCCCGACCGCTCGTTTCTCAGGAGGAGAAGACCGACGAGTCAGCAGAGTCGCCGCTCCCGGAATCCTCATCCGTCGAACCTGAGTCCTCGTCCGTCGATCCAGGAGCCTGCCCGCCGCCGCCAGGGCCGCCGTTGCCCTGCCCGCCCTGGTCGCCGAAACCACCTTGCGGCCCCTGACCAGGCCCCATCTGACCGCTCTGCGGTCCGTCGAAGCCACCGGAATCCTCCGAGTCGAGCGCGAAACCGAGCCCGATCCCGCCGCCGAGGCCCACGATGAGCGCGACAGCGGCGAGGGTCGACGCAGTGGGCACTCCGACGCTACGCCGGGCCTTCGCGGGCGGTGGGGGCACCGCCTCCGCTGAAGTCTGGCTTTCGATCTGTGTGTTCTCGTGTGTGTTCGTCATGCCTTCACGATGACGCTTCGCTCTGTGCGGCAGCTATGCCCGCAATCGGACAGAGCTAAGTGTCACGAAAAGGATGGGAAACGGCAGCGAGCCCGCCCCGTAGGGGGCGGGCTCGCGCTCTCGATGATGTTCGGCGGCGTCCTACTCTCCCACACCCTCTCGGATGCAGTACCATCGGCGCTGAAGGGCTTGACTTCCGGGTTCGGAATGTGACCGGGTATTTCCCCTTCGCCATGACCGCCGTAACTCTGTC